>CACBLW010000045.1 GCA_902540265.1 uncultured Alphaproteobacteria bacterium | reverse complement strand
ATGTTAATTTTAATCTACGATGACCTGAAATTTCTAAATAAAGCCAATCAATTTCATTAATTTTATTTTCAACTACTGTAAAATTTTTATATCCTTTTTCACTTTCTTCATGACTTGGTTCCTTTCCGGTTAAGTGTTCAGGGATACCATCTTCTGGAAATTCAGTGATTGAGCTTGGATCTTTCAATGTTAAGTAACATTTTCTACTAAACAATCTTGTTTTGTCCCACATTTCTTTAGCTTTATCATTTTGATTATTAACCAAAGACGTTGTTTTGATTCGCATTTGAATTTTTAATTTATGATCATAAAAAACAAATTGAGAACTACTATTTTTTTTTAAATTAGGAACCTTCGGAGATCTAAAGTCTGTGTGAAAATTTAGTGTCATGCTACTGGGATCAAATTTTCTTAAGACTACAACTCTAGAATCTATTCCACCTTCACTATCAATATTACTAAAGACTGGCGTATGAAATGCGTGTTTTCTATCTTTAACTCCTCTAGTTAAATTTTTCTTTATATCCTCAAATATTTCTGCAACATTTTCTTTTGAAGAAGTCGACATTGTTATTGTAATATAAATCGTTTTGAAGAAATAGCTAGATAATGGAAATAAATAAAATTACGAATTTATTGAATCTGGAGCATGTTAAGTTTTTAATATCTATCTTTAAAGAAAATAATATTGAAATTCGATTAGTAGGAGGATGTATACGAGATGCTCTTCTTGAAAGAGAAATCAAAGATATTGATACAGCAACAACTTTGGAACCTCAGGATGTTTTGTCATTACTAAAAGAGAACAATATTGAATATGATGATTTTGCTATTCAATATGGATCTATAATTGCTTATCCTCATAATCGAAAAATACAAATTACAACTTTACGTGAAGATGTTAACCAAATGGGAAGACATACAAATGTAATTTACACCAACAGCTGGAAAAAAGATTCAGCCAGAAGAGATTTTACTTTCAATGCTTTATATGTTGGAAACAATAATAAACTCCATGATTATTACAATGGCCAATCAGATTTAAATGAAAGTAAAATTTGTTTTATTGGTGAAATAGAGGATAGAATAAAAGAAGACTACTTAAGAATCTATCGATACTTTAGATTTAGAGGTTTATTTAATTTACCTAATACATCTTTAAGTGATCAAAAAATTGTAGAAAAATACATTCACGAATCTTTGGCAGTGTTGACCAACGATGTAATAAGGCAAGAAATATTAAAAATGTTTAATATGTCTTTTCCTTTAAATTGTTTTTACATATCTCATCAAACGTTACAAAAATTTAAATGGGTTGAGATAGTACAAGAGCATTTCATACGAACAAAATACGACCTTGGATTAAATAAATGTCTGAATAAGATTGATAATTTAATAAATTAGTTTTTTAGTTTACAATTTTCGCACAAACCAAATATTTCTAAATTATGTTTTTTATAATTGAAGTTATTCTTTTCTGCTTGTTTTGAAAAATAAGAAATCAAATTATTTCCAGTTAGCTCAGTAACACTATCACAGTTTTCACATATCAAAAAAGATGTTGATGTTTTTGCATTACAGCCTTCATGCTTACAAGCAACATATGAATTTCTACTTTCTATTTTGTGTACTTTGCCAATTTCTATAAGCTTATCTAAAGCTCTATAAACTTGAAGAGGAGATTTAATTCCTTTTTTTTGAATATCAAAAAGGATTGTGTACGCCTTCATCGGTTCAGAAGAGTTTTCTAAAACTCCAAGAACTGTTTTTTGATTCTTAGTTAAATTATCCGATGCCAATCCCATATATCTCAATTACCAAATTGTTTTCATTTTTGCAACTTACCTCTCAACTCTAGTGGAATAAGAGAAATGATAAATAATATTATCGCTATAACAATAATTGATGGTCCTGAAGAGGTATTCAATTTCAAAGAGGTAAATAAGCCAATTGTGACAGATAAAATACCAATTAATATAGCTACAAATACCATTTGTTTTGGATTGTGAGTTATATTTCTTGATGCGGCAGCCGGTATTATAAGTAGGCCAGTTATTAAAAGAGTTCCAATCATTTTTATAGACAATGCAATAACTCCAGCAAGAAGAAGGGTAAAGATCATATTATATATGTTCGGTTTCATTCCTTCTGCTGAAGCTAAATCATAATTAACTGTAGCAGAAAATAACGATTTCCAAATAAAATACAAAATTCCTAAAATTATAAAACCACCAATCCAAACTA
>CACBLW010000044.1 GCA_902540265.1 uncultured Alphaproteobacteria bacterium | reverse complement strand
AGCTTTTAGGCATTCCATGTTTTTCAATTCCTTTCTCAAAAGCTCTTGCGATACAAAAATATACTCGTCCATCTGGCATTTTAGATATTTGAGGATGAATTTTTCCAGGATTTAAAAAAGCAGTATAAACATTCCATCTAGGACAAGAACCCCCATGTCTTGGTATATGAATACCAGATAAAGAAAATCTCTTTGAGACATTTCCAGCAATATCTGTTTTTAAAAAATGAAATGGCACTCCTTCGTTTCCAGGTCTTTGAAGATTTGTTAATCTATGTGTTACTTGTTCAAAACTACAAGCATAATGATGCATCAAAATTTCTACATCATATTTATGTAATTTAGCACTCTTTAAAAAATCGTTATAAGGCATCATAAAAGCAGCAGCATAATAATTTAGTAAAGATAGTTTAAGCAAAGGTTCTACTTCTTCTGATTCGACGTTATTATCTTTAATAACTTTATTGATAACATCATTAGCCTCTAAATAAGCAACTTGTGATGCTAAATGAAAGTTTCTTGAAGTATAAGTTAACATTTCAGAAAGATAAAAAATCTTTGAATTTTCATCAAATCTTTTAACTATTTTTTCATCTTCGTTTATGGTTACTATTTTAACTTCAATTCCATGGTTTTCATTAAGATAAAGTGATAATTTAGATCCAGAACCAATGTTAGGTCCAGTTTCAAGACCTATTTTTTTTCTTAGATTTTCAGAACTTACTTCTAAATCATGAAAGTAATTTTTATTTTCTTGAAGAATATCTGAAACGATTTCTACAGGTAGTCTTGTTGGTTTTTCAATTTGATTTGCATTGACATCCATCGTTTCAAGTCGATTTTGCATATCTTCTTTAAAGCTTTTAAAAGAATCATTTATTGTCAGTAATGCTTTAGCTATGTTAGGATTTGAACCAATAAAGTCACTTGTGTCGTGATTGGTTATCTTTAAATCATCAAAAATCTCATTGCTTAAAACATCCATTACGTCTGAAAGAAGTCGTTTGCTAGATTCTGTTGAGAAGTCTTTAATTGATAAATCTAATTTATCAGCTGCTTTAATTAGTAAGGAAAGTGGTATTTTTCTTTTTCCACTTTCAATTAAATTTAAATAACTAGGAGATATGCCAATAGTTTTTGATAATTCAGCTTGTGAAAAACCTTTACTTATCCTTTGTTTTTTTAACCTTGGGCCAAAATTTATGTCAGATTCAATATTCATTTACAAAATTTACAAAAATAATAAATTCAAAGTAATTTTCTTTACATTAAAACTAAGAAAAAATCTAGTTTTTTTTTATTTTATTATGTATTTGTAAAATCTGTAAATATGAATAGTAAATTAACAGAAAATATTAATAACCAAAAAGAAAGCCTAGAGCAGAGTTCTATTGAGAAGAAGGTTCTTGAAGGATCTATAGACTCAAATTATGACCTTAATCTTGCTGATGGTATCGAAGCATACTACAGCGAAAGATACGGTTGGACTCTTAGAAGAAAAACGATCTAATTAAATTAGATTTTATCTTTCTAAATAACGGTACTATTTATTTGGTCGTAAGCTTTTTCAGCAATCATAATAGTTGTTGCATTTAAATTAGCACTAACTATATCTGGCATTACAGAAGCATCAACAACTCTTAAATTTTGAATTCCATGAACCCTTAGGTTTTGATCTACAACTGAAGTTTTGTCCTCACCCATTTTATTTGTGCATGACGGATGATACGCAGATTCAGATGTATTTTTAATAACTTCATCTAATTCATTTTGATTAGATACATTCTTCCCAGGCCTAATTTCTGTGCCAACATATTCTTTAAGTGCTTTTTGAGACAAAATTTTTTTAGCAATTCCTATACCTTCTCTCATTTGTTTTAAATCGTCTTCATGCTTAAGATAATTAAATTGTATTTTAGGATCATCTTTATAGTTATTTGTTTTAATTTTAACAAACCCCCTACTTTTTGGTCTATTTGGACAAACATGAAATTGAAAAGCTTCAAAATTAGGATTTTCTAAACCATGATTAATAACTAAGTATGGAAAAAAATGAAATTGTAGGTTTGGGTGATTATATGATTTATCAGATTTAACAAAACCTCCTAGCTCTAAGTGTGAGTTTGCTAATCTACCTTTTTTAAATAAAAACCATTTTGATCCTTCTATTGCTTGATATAGAAAATTTGTTGCTAAAGAATGTAATGTTTCATTTTTTTTAGATTTATATTGAATATACATCTCTAAATGATCTTGTAAATTTTCTCCCACCCCAACTAAATTATTAATTACTTCTATTCCCAAGCTTTTAAGATACGTTTCATCACCTATTCCGGATAATTGAA
>CACBLW010000043.1 GCA_902540265.1 uncultured Alphaproteobacteria bacterium | reverse complement strand
ACCAATATCAATTATTGAAAGTATAGGTGGCACATCCCAAGGAACTAATCCAAATATTGTCATTAAGCCTAATGGGTCTGGCGCAGATAGATCATGAATCCATCCATAAAAAGGAGCGTGATACATCTCTATCGTAACAAACAACACTTTATACAAAGAGAAGAAAATTGGTATTTGTACTAAAATTGGTAGACAACCCGCAACAGGATTAGCTCCCTCTCTTTTATACAAGGCCATTAGTTCTTGCTGCATTTTTTGTCTGTCATTTGGATATGTTTCTTTTAATCTTTGCATATCAGGCTGAAGTTTTTTCATCTTTGCCATAGATTTAAAAGATGCTTGTGCCAGTGGGAATAAAATTAAACGCATTAAAATGGTAAAGGCAATTATTGCTAGACCAAAATTACCTGCATAACCAAAAAACCAATTAATGGCATATGAAACAGGTTTAGTTAAAAAACTAAACCAGCCCCAGTCAATTGCATCAGTAAATCTTGGTATAGAGAGATTTTCATCATAAGCACTTAAAACATTTAATTTTTTTGCACCCACAAATAATTTTCCACCGTAAGATATATTTTCACCCGAGTTAATTTTATATATCTGACCAACATAACCTGCCCTATAGCTATCACGTCCATTATTTCCGTATCTATAATTGACGTTAATGGATTGGTCAGCATCAGGAATTAAAGCAGACATCCAATATTTGTCTGTAAAACCTAACCAACCTCCTTGTGTTTTATTATCGCAAAACTCTTTTTTTGTTTGCATTGATGAATTACAATCATCGGCAATATCATCATAATTTTTTTCCAATAATTCGTCGTTTATTAGACTAATTAAACCCTCGTGAAGTATAAAAAAATTAATTGTATCTGGTGTGTTTATTCTTTTGATTAATCTGTATGGAAAAACTTCAATATCTTCACCACTGTTATTTTCTATTTCCTGTGTAATTGTAAACATATACTCATCATCAACTTGATAGTTGATTTTGAAAGTTATATTTTTATTATTCGTCCAACTAAGTGTAACAGGGCTTGAGGGGCTTAGAGTGGTAGAGTTAGTTTTCCAATTTGTTTCTAAATTAGGTAATTCAATGTTAGAATTTTTTAGCTCTTTCCAACCTGTTTCAATATAATATGGATTAGCAGTCCCATCCGGTAACAAAAGCTGTATATTATTCGAATCAGGTTCTAAGCTAGTTTTATATTTTGATAATATGAGGTCATCTAAAATTGCTCCTTTTAAATTTATAGAACCTTTAATAGATGCATTTTCAAAAATAACTCTGTCGGTTTGAATTAAAGCTTCATCTCTACTTTGTATTTCTGAAACAACTTGGCTGCTTTGTCCGTCAATGGATGTTGCAGGCTCTAATACTTCATCTTCTTCAAAAGATGTTGTTTGAATTGGCTGAGTTGGAAATAATAATTGAAAAAAAATAATTATCGCAATTGAAATACCAATAGCCAAATATAAATTTCTTTGCTCGTTCATTTATTTAACTCAGATTTTTTTGGTACTGGATCAAATCCGTGGGAACCCCAGGGATGACATTTTGAAACTCTTTTCACCGATAAAATTGATCCTTTAAATAACCCATGTTCCTTTAATGCTTTAATAGAATACTCAGAGCAGGTTGGTAAATACCGACAATTCTGCCCAAGTATTGGGGAAATCAATAACTGGTATAATCTAATTATTATGATTAAAGGTAATGAAATATATTTACTAACCATTTATCTTTCCCTTAAGTTCTAATAAAAGTTTATCAAATTTCTCTTCGAGCAATGACGTTTTAGCTATTAACACATAATATGAATTAATTTTACCATTAATAATAATTTTTCTAGCTAATTCTCTCATTATTCTCTTTGCTCTATTTCTTTTTACTGCGTTGCCAATTTTTTTGGAAGCTGTGTATCCTACACCTATAGAATTTTCTAGATCTTGATTGTGTAAAATTTGGATATTCATATTTTTACCTTTTATAAATTCTCCCTTGTTTCGTATCATAACGAAAGTCGATCTTTTCTTAATTGTAAATAATGTTTGGGCCATTTGGCCTTTTTAAGCGCTTAATTGAGCTCTTCCTTTTGCACGTCTTCTATTAATGATTTGACGACCTGCTTTAGTTGCCATTCTAGCCCTAAAACCGTGTCTTCTTTTTCTAATTACTCTACTAGGTTGGTAAGTGCGTTTCATAATAAATCTCTGGGCCTAATACGAATTCATTATATATAAGTCAAATATTTACTTATGTAATCGATGAAAATTTTCAAAAAAGCTAGTGAATTAGAGCCAAATTTAGTTTCAATCAAAGACAAGGGTCAGTCTATTGGTTTAGTTTTAACAATGGGAAACTTGCACGAGGGACATTTATCTCTCATTAGAGAAGCACAATTACATAACGAATTTGTGATCTGTTCAATATTTATTAATCCTACTCAATTTAACAATGAAAATGATTTCAATTCTTATCCAAAGACAATTGATGAAGATATTTCTAAATTAGAAAATATTGGTTGTAATGCACTCTTCTTACCTGACATTCAAGAGATATACCCTAAAGGATTGG
>CACBLW010000042.1 GCA_902540265.1 uncultured Alphaproteobacteria bacterium | reverse complement strand
TATTTTGATAAATGCTGTTTGTAGTGTTTACAACATCTAAAACGCTAAATCCATTTCCATAACCACAATTAAATAGATTTGATTCTAAATATTTTAAAAGATATTTTGCTACTTCTAAGTGTATATCAGCAAGATCTGATACATGGATGTAATCCCTAATGGCTGTTCCATCAGGAGTATTATAATCATTACCAAATATTTTAATTTCATCTCTTTTTCCTACTACAACTTCTGATATTTTTTTTATTAAATGAGTTGATTTTTTTGAAATTTGTCCTGATCTTAGTTTTTTATCGGCTCCAGCAACATTAAAGTACCTTAAAATAATAAACTGAAAATTATCTTTATTATCAAACAAAAATTTTTCTGTTTTAATTTTAGATTCTGCATAAGGATTTTGTGGATTTAAATTAGTATGCTCATCAATTAATTTATCTTCACTTACTAACCCATAAGCTGCTGCAGTAGATGAAAAAACTATTTTAGTTAAACCATTTTTTTTGCAAATATTAAAAAGTTTTATGGCATTATTGGTATTGTTTTCAAAATATTTCTCAGGCTTCTTAACTGACTCTTCAACTTGTATAAAACCTGCAAAATGCATAAGTAAATCAAATTTGTTAGATTGTATAAGATTAGAAATTACTTCTTCATTATTAATATTACAATTAGTAAATTTTGCACTACTTGGAATTAACATTTCACTTCCAGTCGACAAATTATCAATAATATGAACATTATGACCGTCATCAAGTAGTGACAGTGCTGCATGGCTTCCAATATAACCTGCCCCACCGGTAAGAAGAATATTCATTATTTTGTTTCTTAATAAAGTAATTTAAAATAAATTAGTATAATTTATGTCTATTAATTTAGAATTAGAAAAAAAAATATTAAACCTTATTACATCTTTCAAAGAAAATTTATTTGATGAGGTTATAAAAGAAGCAAGTGATTTATATAAAGAAATAAATAATTTATCTGTCATACCAAATTTGATAGGTGCCTCTTATGCAGGTATAAATAATCATAAAGATGCAGTCATATTTTATAAAAAGGCATTAGCAATAGACCATAACAATACAGAAATATTAAATAATCTCGCTAAAAGTCTCTTAGCGATTGATTTTTATGATGAGGCAATTGATACATTACAGAAATCGATAATTTTAGATGATAAAAATTATGATACTTATTTTAACTTAGGAATTATTAATTTTAATAAAGGGGAATATGAAGAGTCATTAAAAAATTATAAACATGCTATAAAACTTAATAACCAGATTGATAAAATATATTACAATATGGCAATTACACTTTCAAAAAAAGGTAATAATAAAGAGGCGATAAATTGTTTTCTTAAAACCCTAAAGTTAAATCCAAATCATATTAAAGCATTAAACAACATTGGTTTGCTTTATATAGATAATAATAATTACGAACTTGCATTTAATTATTTGAAAAAAGCTATTGATTTAAATCCGATATATTCAAAAGCCTATAACAATCTAGGTGCATTATATTTTCAAATAAAAGATTACAAACAAGCTCTGCAGTGTTTTGATAAAGCATTTCAATTGGATAAAAATCTTTTGAGTGCAGGAATTCAAAAATATTTTTTAAAAAGACTTTCTTGTGATTGGTCAGATGAAGAAGATTTAAAATCACTTTTAATCAAAACAATAAATTCTGATGAATTTATCTCTCCATGGTTTTGTTTATCTATGGAGGATAATATTAATAACCACTATTTAAGAGCAAAAAAATTTTCTAGTAAATTTAAATTAAAAAATGAAAATAATAATTCTTACTTAAATAAGAAAATAAGAATTGGTTATTATGCAGCAGATTTTCATCAACATGCTGGTATGATTAATATGGAAGGTATATTTAAAAATCATAATAAAGATGAATTTGAAATAATTGGATTTTATTATGGAGATATAAAAAAAGACGAAACACATCTAAGGATAAAAAAGAATTTTAATAAATTTTTTTATGTCAATGATCTTGATGATGATGAAATTTTGAATTTATCTTTAGAAAATAAAATTGATATTGCAATTTATAGAGCAGGCTTAACCGTTAATGCTAGAAGTAGTATTTTTAGTAAAAAGATTGCTCCAATTCAGGTAAATTTTCTTGGCTATCAAGGAACAACTGGACAGGAAGGTATTGATTACATAGTTGCGGATGAATATGTTATTCCTGAAAATCAAGAAAAATTTTATACTGAAAATATTATATATTTACCGGGAAGCTATTTTCCAAGAGATAATAATAGAATAATTGGAAAGAAAAAATTTACTAGAAACGAATTAAAAATTTCAGAAAATTCATTTGTCTTCTGTAATTTTAATAACTCCTACAAAATAACTTCGGAAGAATTTGAAATTTGGATGAAGCTACTTCAAAAAATTGATAACTCAATATTATTGCTTTTAGAAACAAATAATGAAATGAAAAAAAATTTGTATTTTGAAGCGCAGAAATTCAAAATTAATGATGATAGAATAGTGTTTATAAAAAAAACAATATTTGAAGATCATTTATCAAGACATTCCATAGCTGATCTCTTTTTAGATACCTTTAACTATAACGCCCACACAACTGCAGTAGACGCATTATGGACTGGATTACCAATAATAACTAAGCCTGGTAATAGTTTTTCATCAAGAGTCTGTGGAAGTTTATTAAAATTTTTTGATTTAGATGAATTGATTTTAAAAAATAAAGATGAGTATTATATTAAAGCTTTAGAACTAGCAGAAAATCCTCATAAGCTAAAA
>CACBLW010000041.1 GCA_902540265.1 uncultured Alphaproteobacteria bacterium | reverse complement strand
TATGTGTGAAGCCCGAAATACTATGCCTCTTGAAGAGCTAAATATTGGTATGGGTGACATTTTTATCAGACTGGCAAATTGATAATACTTGAAATGAGTAAGTTAGTTTTTATTTTTATAATTTTAATATCGAGTATGGCTAAGGCAGAATTTTTCTCTAATATTTCAGAATTAATTGAAAACAATAACGATAGATTAAGCTATGGAGTATCAGTAACCGACTTTGATAAAGATGGAAGCTTTGAATTTATTGTTGCTGGCTTTGGATACTCTAATCTAGCTCTTAGTTATAAAAATGGAAAACTAATTAATACAATTCAAGATCCTTTATTCATTGATGAAGATAGAAATACTATTGGTGTATCAGCTTGCGATATAGATCAGGATGGTTTTGAAGAAATTTACTTCTTAAATACTGATACGTATAGTGGAGAAAAAAAATACTCTGATAGATTACTGGATAACAATAACAAAATATTTGATTATTTTCAGTTAGAAAAAAATTTAGAAAATTTAAATTTAACTGCAGGCAGATCTGTTGTTTGTGTAGACAGAAATGGATCAGGTAAGTACGGGATATATGTTGCTAATTATGGAGGCCCAACCAGATTTTATGAAATTGAAGAAAATGAAGTTCAAGATTTAGCGCCAATGCTTGGAATTGATCAAATAACTGGAGGAAGAGCTGTTATCTCAGGACATATAGTTTCTGATAACATGGATATATTTGCAGCTAATGAGAGAGGTCCAAATTTTTTATATAAAAATTTAAATGGAAATTTTAAAGATATTGCGATTGAAAAAAATGTCCAAGATACTTTTCAAAATGGTAGAGGGACAGCTTTAACTGATTTTTTATATAGAGGTCAACTTGATATTATAACAAGTAATTGGGAAGGTTATCATCGTATTTTTGTAAAACAAAAAGAATCTTTTCTTGATATGTCTTCATTAGATTTTAGATCACCAAGTAGAATACGAACAGTTATATCAGCTGACTTTGATAATGATGGTTATGATGAAATTTTTTTAAATAACATAGGTCAACCAAATAAACTCTTCCGAATTATTGATGAAGGAAACCTAGAAGAAATTAAATTAGATGCAGCACTTGAAGCACAAGGTCTAGGAACCGGTGCAGCTGTTGCTGATATTGATGGAGATGGAATTTTAGAATTACTTATTTCTCACGGTGAATCCGGAGCTCAACCACTGAGTTTATTCAAGGCAAATGTTTCAAATACTAATTATATTAGAATCAAACCTCTCAACACTTTTGGTGCTCCAGCAAGAGGTGCAACTGTTACTTTACATACGAATTTAAGAGAGCATGCAAAGACTATTGATGCCGGCTCTGGATATTTATGTCAAATGGAACCAGTAGCACATTACGGTTTACGTCTAGGCGAAGTAATTAAAAATATATCAATTAAATGGACGAATGGTACAATTGATAGTTATGAAATTCATGATATAAATAACACATTCGAATTTAAACAAGGAATATAATTTAATGTCTGTTGCTGAAATACTAAAAAAACCAGCTCCACGTTTTCATTGGAAATGTAAACATACATGGAGAAGAAGTGCTAAAAATACTGCTTGGTGTTTGCTAGGATGTAGTATTGGCGATTTTGGAACCATACTCTATTTTCAATTAACTGGCATTCCTTGGCCTACTCTTTATATTATGATCCTAGCAATCATTAATGGTATTATTACTAGCATTATTTTAGAGACTGTAGTTTTATCAAGACAAATGATTATCAGCAAAGCTTTTAAAACAGCCATAGGAATGAGTTTAATTTCAATGGTGTCTATGGAAATAGCCATGAATGCAGTTGACTGGATCATAATGGGTGGCGCTAAACTTGTATGGTGGGTAATACCTATAATGCTTCTTGCAGGTTTTCTAACGCCGTGGCCATATAATTATTACAGATTAAAAAAATATAATATTGCCTGCCATTAATTAAATTAATTAATAAATTAATATTGAAATTGGTTAAATTGGACATATTTCCATCCCATGATAAGAATATTACTTACATTACTATTTATAAGTTCCACTTCATTTGCCGCTGGTACTAGCTACGATGATAGTGAAACAAGCATTTCAGCTAGTGAACAAGTTACAAAGTTATACGATAAAGCTTACGAATTAGTTTATTACAAGAAATTTGATAAATCCATTAAATTGCTTGAAAAAATTGCTAAGCGTAAAGATCTTGGTGAAAAAAAAGCTGATGTATATAACCTACTAGGTTTTAGTTATAGAAAACACAGTGAGCCGAATCTAGATAAGGCCTTTGAAGCATATAGAATTGCTTTAGATGCAAATCCAGAACATTTAGGTGCACACGAATATCTTGGAGAACTATACATCACTCTTGGTAATATGAATAAAGCTAACGAAATGTTATTAAAATTAGAAACAATAGCTGGAACTAATTCTATGGAATATAGAAAATTAAAAACAGCAATTGATAATTCATAAATATAACAATTGCTCTTTATAAAAGAGCAATTTTAACTAATGATAATTTATACTGTTAATTTTTTTGTAACAATCCTTATAGGGTCTATGATTTTCTTTATGGCTGTTGTCTCGCCTTCAGTCTTTGCCACATTAAGTACTAATGCCAGCAGTAAATTTTTAAGAATAATTTTTCCTCGAATGTTTTTATTTGGGTTTATAATAGCTTTTTTATCATTAATCCTAAGTTATATTTCAGGTAATATTTTAAATTCTATTTTATTAATAGTAGTGGCTGTAAGTTTTATTATTAATAGAAATTATTTAACACCCAAAATTAATAATTTTAGAGATAAAGAATTAGAAGGGGATAAGAAAGCATCTTCGAGTT
>CACBLW010000040.1 GCA_902540265.1 uncultured Alphaproteobacteria bacterium | reverse complement strand
GTTATGAGTCTTCGAACTAGAATTGGAAACTTAAGTAATATTCTTGATGAAGATGAAGATCAATGCGATCATTTACAATTGAACTCCCCTGTTCTTTCAATTGAGCAATTCAAATCTATGCGTAGATATATGAAAGATACCGTGAAGATCATTGACACAACAATGGATAAAACAAATCCTGAAAATAATTTTGAGATAGAAATTTCAAGAATAAACCGAGAAGCAGAACAAGCTGTTAGAGAGGGGTATGTTCATATAATTTTAAGTGACAAAGAAATGTCTAAAACAAGAATAGCTCTTCCTATGATATTAGTTACAAGTTCTGTTCATCATCATTTAATTAAACAAAATCTTCGAACTTTTATTTCCTTAAATATTCAATCTGCAGAATGTTTAGATGTACAATATTTTGCAGTGCTTATAGGAGTAGGAGCAACAAGTGTGAATGCATATATGGCACAACAAGCTATAGCGGAAAGACATAAAAAAGGATTATTTAAAAATCTCTCATATGAAGAATGTGTAGAGAGATTCATTAATTCTATAAATAATGGTTTGCTTAAGACTATGAGTAAGATGGGAATATCAGTGATTAATTCATATCGAGGTGGTTGTAACTTTGAAGCAATTGGTCTTAGTAGAAATTTAATGAGCAAATATTTCCCTAATATGAGTTCTAAAATATCTGGTATCGGAATCAGTGGTATTGAAAGAAGATCTATATTAGCTCATGACAAGGCCTATGAAGAAAGTGTTATTACGCTACCAATTGGAGGAAACTATCGCTACAGATTTGGTGGTGAAAAACATGCTTTTGAAGCAAGATCAATTCATATGCTTCAAACTGCAGTAACTTCTAATAATTATTCTTTATTTAAAAAATATTCTACAATGATAGATGAAATGGATCCTATAAATATTCGTGATCTTTTAGACTTCAAAAATAATAATGATAATAGTAACCCTAACACAGTAGAATCTTCTCAAGAAATTAGAAAAAGGTTAGTTGCACCAGGAATATCACTTGGAGCCCTAAGTCCAGAAGCGCACGAAACTCTTTCTGTAGCAATGAATAGAATAGGAGCTAAATCTGATTCAGGTGAAGGTGGTGAAGATCCGATTAGATTTAAACCTAAGCCAAATGGAGATAACGCATCTTCAAAAATTAAACAAATTGCAAGTGGGCGATTTGGTGTAACAGCGGAGTATTTAAATAATTGTGAAGAAATTGAAATTAAAGTTGCACAAGGTGCAAAACCTGGTGAGGGTGGACAATTGCCAGGAGGAAAAGTTACAGAACTAATTGCTAAGCTAAGACATTCAACTGAAGGTGTGACACTTATTAGTCCTCCTCCTCATCATGATATTTATTCTATAGAAGATTTAGCTCAGCTCATCTACGATTTGAAACAAATTAATCCAAGAGCTAAAGTATGCGTTAAGTTAGTTGCGCAGTCAGGGATTGGGACAGTCGCAGCTGGTGTTGCAAAAGCAAAAGCTGATACGATACTCATATCAGGTCACAATGGTGGAACTGGAGCAAGCCCACAAACAAGTATTAAGTATGCAGGACTTCCTTGGGAACTTGGATTAAGTGAAGTACATCAAGTTCTATCTCTAAATAACTTAAGGGATAAAGTTGTTCTTAGAACTGACGGAGGTTTGAAAACAGGAAAAGATATTGTTATTGCGGCCATGCTTGGGGCAGAAGAATATGGAATTGGGACAGCAAGTTTAGTTGCTATGGGCTGTATCATGGTTAGACAATGTCATTCAAATACGTGCCCCGTTGGAGTTTGCTCTCAGGATGAAAAACTTAGAGAAAAATTTACAGGTACACCAGAAAAAGTAATTAACCTTTTTAGTTTTATTGCTGATGAAGTAAGAGAAATTTTAGGATCACTAGGCTTTTCTTCTCTTGATGAAGTAGTTGGAAGATCTGATCTTTTATATCAAGTCAGTAGAGGAAGTTCTGATCTTGATGATTTAGATTTAAATCCAATTATTCAAAACATTGATTCATCAGTTGGAGAATTTGACATAAAGAAAAATACAATTAATAAAGTCAGTGATAGCCTTGATATTAAAATCATAGGGGATGCTAAGTCTTTCTTTGAAACAGATCAAAAAATTGAACTAAACTATAATATCAAAAATACTGATAGAGCTATTGGTACAAGACTTGCATCAGAAATTACTACTACAAAAGGAATGAGTTCTCTTCCAGAGGATTTCTTTACAGTTAATTTTCATGGTTCTGCTGGGCAATCTTTTGGAGCATGGAGTGTGCAAGGAACTACTCTTAAAGTTTTTGGTGACGCTAACGATTATGTTGCAAAAGGATTATCAGGGGGTAAAATTGTTATTCAACCAAGCTCATCTTCACAACTAAAAACAAACAATAATGTTATCATTGGGAATACTGTTCTATATGGAGCAACGCGTGGTAAACTTTTTGCAGCTGGAACTGCTGGTGATAGATTTGCTGTTAGAAACTCTGGAGCACATGCTGTTATTGAAGGATGTGGTGATAATGGATGTGAATATATGACTGGAGGAAGTGCAGTTATTCTTGGTGAAGTAGGAAATAATTTTGGAGCTGGAATGACTGGAGGTATGGCATTTGTGTACGATAAAGAAGGAACTCTACCACTTCGAATTAATCTTGAGGATATTTTCTATCAACAACAAATGACAAATTATTGGGAAAAAGTTTTATATCAAAAAATTGAAGATCATATCAAGGAAACAAATTCAATGTATGCAAAAAATTTACTCGAAAATTGGGAAAATGAGAAATTACTCTTCTGGCAGATTGTTCCAAAAGAAATGATTAATAAATTTGATCAACCTGTATTAATTCAAGAAGAAAAATCTGCTTAGTTTTTTATAATTGATTGAATAGAATCATTTATTATTTTTAAATCAAATGGATCGGATAATCTATGGTCACTATTT
>CACBLW010000039.1 GCA_902540265.1 uncultured Alphaproteobacteria bacterium | reverse complement strand
AAAGAGCTAGATGTGGTCCATAAGTTTTGTACAAACTAAATGTGTAAAAATCAACACCTAGTTCTTTAACATCAGGAAAACCATGAGGGGCATATGAAACTCCATCACCTATTACAATAGCATTCTTTTTATGGGCTAATTCAGAAATTTTTTTTAAGTTATTCACACTTCCTACTATATTTGAACAGTGCGTTACAGCTACAATTTTTGTTTTCTTGGTAAGTAAATTCTCAAGATTTTTAATTTCCAATTCTGCTGTTTCTGGATTCATTTTCCATTCTTTAATTACAGCCCCGACTTCAGATAATCTTTGCCATGGGCTTATATTAGCTTCATGATCTTGATTGGTAACTATTATTTCATCACCAGGTTTTAGAAAGTGCTTGAGAGCATTTGATAAAACATATAAGTTTATCGAAGTCGATCCACCTATAATAATTTCTTGACTTTTAGCATTTATCATTTTAGCAAATAAATCTGTAGCTCTATCCATATTTTCTCCAGCAATTTTAGACATTGGGTATTCTGCATATGGCTGAACTTTTGTTGATGTCATAAAATCAGAGAGTCTTTCAATTACATTAATAGGAACATAACTTCCTCCTGCATTTTCAAAAAATGACCAGTCTTTTGATAAGGGATCTTTGAATGCTGGAAACTGAGATCTGACATATTTTAGATCTAATTTAATATTTTCTAGTTTCAAATTTACCTCGTATTATATATTCTAATTTAGTAATAGATTTAAATTAAATGATTAATTTTAATATGCAATGTATTAATTAATTTGTGATGTTAGATAAAAGAAAATTTTATATTAATGGTAAATGGGTAGATCCATCAGAAAACAATGATTTTAGAGTAATAAACCCTTCTAATGAAAATGCTTATGCATTTATTACTCTTGGAAATAAAACTGATGTAGATAATGCGGTAAGTGCAGCAAAAAATTCTTTTTTAGAATGGTGTAACACAGATATAAGATACAGAATTATTCTTTTAGAAAAATTATATGATATTTATCAATCTAGATGGCATGAAATAACATCTACTATGTCTGAAGAGATGGGCGCACCTTTGGATTGGGCTTCATCAGCTCAAACTGCATCAGGAAGTGATCATATTGAAGATTTCATTAAAAGATTAAAGACATTTGAATTTGAAAGAATTTTTGAAAAAAATTCAAATAACAAGATTTTATATGAACCAATTGGTGTATGTGGTTTGATCACTCCTTGGAATTGGCCCATAAATCAAATTACATTAAAGGTAATACCTGCATTAGCTACTGGATGTACAATGATATTAAAGCCATCTGAGGTTGCACCTCTATCTGCAATGCTTTTTGCTGAAATAGTTCATGAAGCAGGATTTCCTCCGGGTGTTTTTAATTTAATTAATGGAGATGGTGATGGGGTAGGTACAGATTTATCGTCTCATATTGATATTGATATGATTTCATTTACGGGATCAACTAGAGCAGGAAAACTTATTTCTAAAAATGCTGCTGATACAATTAAAAGAGTTTGTCTAGAATTAGGTGGCAAAGGAGGTAATATTGTTTTTAGTGATTCACATTCAGAAGCAGTAAGAGAAGGGGTTAGAAATATAATGAGTAATTCTGGTCAATCTTGTGATGCACCAACAAGAATGCTAGTTGAAAAATCAATTTATAAAAGAGCAATAGAAGAGGCTGCTGATGAAGCAAATAAAATTAAAGTTGATATTGCCTCTAAAAAAGGAAATCATATAGGCCCAGTTATTTCTAAAACTCAATATGATAAAATCATAGATTTAATAAATAGTGGAATCAAAGAGGGTGCCACACTTGTTGCTGGCGGCCCTGAAAAACCAGCTGGACTAGAAAAGGGTTATTTTGTTAAGCCAACAATTTTCACAGATGTGACTAATAATATGAGAATTGCAAAAGAAGAAATTTTTGGTCCAGTACTTTCTATAATTCCATTTGAGGATGAAGATGAGGCATTATCAATTGTAAACGATACATCATATGGTTTAGGAAACTATATTCAAACTCAAGACAAAGAAAAAGCAAAAAGAGTAGCAAGAAAATTAAGATCTGGAGGTGTTTACATTAATGGTAACGTTGCAGACCCTGGAACTCCTTTTGGTGGTTACAGGCAATCTGGAAATGGAAGGGAAGGCGGTGATTGGGGTTTAGAAGAATATTTAGAAATTAAAACTATTTGTGGTTGGGAATAATTTAAACCTTAATATTATTAAAATAATTTAATCTTCCTATGATTTCATCTCTTTCAACATAATATCCCTGAAGATGTCTATTGCCAGAGTTTGGGTCAAATTCAGTTCTACCATGTAGTACTCTTCTATTGTTAAAACAAAAAATATCACCTGCCTCTAATCTAAAATCTATTTTAAATTTTTTATTTTGAAGAAGTGATGCAAAATATTGATATGCATCATAAAACTTTTTCATATTTTTGGGCTCAACATCAATAGCTCCCATTGCAGCCATACTAAATCTAATATCATTATAATCATTATCTTTTGTAAGTGTAATTATTGGTGAATGAAGAATTCTAATAGCTTTCTGAGTATAATCAGTATCTTTAAATTTTACATACGTTTGTGTTAAAATTTTAAAAACATCTTTTTCATTTTTTTTTAAATAATTTGCAACTGCAAAACCATCTACAACAGATGATAGCCCGCCATTAGCTTCATTTACTAAACAATGAAGAAACTGATAGCCAGGAGCATATTCGAAATATGGTAAATCCGTATGATTTCTTAATGCATCCGATGTATAGGCAGTATTATTTGGTTTTGGAATATTAATTACTTCAAATGGTGTGCCAAAAAATGTTTCTCTATGATGACTTATTCTATTTAATATTTTAAATGCAGATTTTTTTTTAGTAGGTGCATTTTTGATTAACGCAAAACCATATGTATGAAGTAAATCCAGCCATTTGCTTAAGTGTTTGTCATTTTTTATAACACTATTATGATCAATAATAATTTTCTTTAAATTTTTTTTTAATT
>CACBLW010000038.1 GCA_902540265.1 uncultured Alphaproteobacteria bacterium | reverse complement strand
TGAAAAAAATATTAGCGAGCTTATGCACTATATTTTTATTTAGTAACATAGTTACTAGTGCAAAAGCAGAAATTAACTTTCTCATTGGAACGTGGGCTGAGGAACCTCTTACACCTTTTGTCGAAGCATTTGAAAAAGAAACAGGTATTGAGGTAAACATCCAAACATTTCCATTTAGAGATTTACTGGCAACTATTGAAGTCAGGGGAAATGCGCAAGCTGATGATGTTGATGTAATATTTGTTGATGCACCATTAGTTCCATCTTATGCAGTAAGAGGTATGATCGGTCCAATGGATCAATATTTTGCAGACACTAGTGTTAATGCAATATTCGCTCCTGCTGGCATTGCTGCTGCTTCATGGAATGGAGAAATGTATGCTCCTCCTCTTAACAACTCTGGTCAGCTAACTTATTATAATAAAGATTTACTTGCTAAAGCAGGTTGTGCTGAACCTTCAATGATTGAATCAGAAAGAGTAACTTGGGAGGAAATAGTTGATTGTGCAAAAAAAATAACTGATGAAGCTAATGGCGTTCATGGTTTTATCTTTGACCAAATTAGTAGATACTATCAGCTACAAGCACTACCTGAATCAGCTGGTGGTGGATCTGGAGTTTGTGAGGGCGGATTATCTGTTAAGGGCTGTCTAACAAATGATGGATGGATGAAAGCTGGTCAGTTTTATTATGACATCCACAACACTTCTAACATTTCTCCAAAAGGAGTAGGGCCAGATCAAACTCATGAGTTATTTGGTTTAGGTAAAATTGGAATATTTGTTGGTGGATCTTGGAATAATGGAAGATGGGCTGATACAGATCTTAATTATGGTGTAGCTCTACACCCTTATTTTGAAGGTGGAAAAGTTGTTACTGGCTGTAACAGTTGGCACATAGGTGTTTGGAATTATTCAAAACAAAAAGATGATGCTGCTAAACTTGTTAGATATTTAACTGCAAGCCCAGATGTAGCAATTCATTATGTTGAAGAACATAATTCTTTACCAGCACATAACTCTGCAATACTTCATGTTGCTGAAGATCCAAAATTCAACAACTTCCCTGGAATTGTTATGAACTTAGCTACATATGAGTCAGCAAATCATTGCGCTACTAGAGGAAGAACGCCTGGTTTCTTAGAATTTGAAGAAATAGTTAACACTAGTTTTGAAGATATAAGAAATGGTGGTGATCCAGCTTCCGTTCTAGCAGATGCTGAATCTAGAATTGAATCTTCTATGAGACGTTATAAGTAATATATATTTTTATCACGCGGTTTTTACCGCGTGATATCTTCTATCTTAAAGTATGAATTTTTTTAAAAGACAATGGATGGTTCCATACCTGTTTTTAGCACCAGCTCTTATTGGAACTATAGCTTTTAAACTTTACCCTATTTTTATTGGTTTCTGGGAAAGCCTTATATACACAAGCTTTAGTGGTGGTGCAGAAAAAAGAATTTTTGTTTGGTTTGAAAATTATCAATATTTATTTGATGATAAAATATTTTGGAAATCTCTAGAAATAACTGCTTTTTTAACAATTATTATTAACCCTCTTCAAATAGCTATGTCATTGGGATTAGCATTATTATTGATGAGGAAATCAAAATTTATAAGAATTATTAGATCACTCTATCTATTACCAATTGGGATAGCACTTCCTATTGCTACAATTATCTGGGGTTTAATGTTAGATCCAAACCAAGGATTAATTAATGGTCTAATTGGATTTTTCGGAATTCCGCCACAACCTTTCCTGGTTAGTGAAAACCAAGCCCTATGGTGTATAATTGCAATTGCTACATGGAAAGGTGTAGCTTTCTGGATGTTGTTTTTACTAGCAGGACTTGAGGATATTCCTAAACAATACTACGAGGCAGCAGAGATTGATGGCGCAACACCTTTCCAAAAATTTAGATATGTTACGTTACCTCAATTAAAAAGAACAATACTTTTTGTCTTCGTTGCAGATACGGCAGCAAATTTTGTTTTAATGGTTCCAATGATTATTTTAACTAAAGGTGGTCCATTACAATCAACTAATGTTTTAATTTATGAAGGTTACAGAAGTGGATTTTATTATCAAGATTGGGGAAGATCTCTTTCAATCATAACTATTCTAACTGTTATAACTCTTATAGTTATAGGTCTTCAGCTATTATTTTTAAGTGAAAGAAATGAAGGAATAAAAGTCAAATGATAATGCATTTTAAAAGACAATGGTCTGTTTATTTATGGTACTTAATTATCTTAATTGGATTAGTTATAACTATTCTTCCTTTTTGGTGGGGAGTAGCAGCTTCATTTAAAAGTAACTCTGAAATTTTTAGAGATCTTGCTCCTATAAGCTATAAAGCATTCCTTCCAGGAATTTCATTAGATTCATACTTTGCAATTTTTGAAAATGATTTTGGTCGATCGATGTTAAACACTTTTTTTGTTTCTATAACCTCTGTTGCTGGTGGTCTATTAATTAACTCCATGGCAGGGTTTGCATTCGCACAATTTAGATTTAAAGGTGATAATATAATTTTTGGCTTTGTTCTTCTTTCTTTTGCAGTACCAGCGGATGCAATTGCAATTCCTTTGTTTAAAATGATGAGGCAAATAGGATGGTTTGATACTTTCTATGCATTAATAATTCCTATGCTAGCAAATGGATTAATTATTTTTTTATATCGACAATTTTTTTTGGGTATTCCAAAAGAGCTTATTGAGGCGGCAAGAGTTGATGGATTAAGTTGGTTTGGTGTATTTTGGAGAATTTGTCTTCCTCTTTCAGTACCAGTCACTCTTGGTGCTGGATTACTTCTATTTGTCTTTCAATGGGAATCTTACCTTTGGCCCCTAATAGCTGCGCCTTCACCTGAGCTCCATCTTATTCAAGTCACACTTGGAAGATTTTCAACTGAATATGAAATGGTATGGAATCAGCAATTTGCTGCATCCTCAATTGCAGGATTTCTTCCTTTAGTATTTATTTATATGTTTCAGAAACAATTTGTTAGTGCACTAACTGGAGTAGAACAAAAATAATTC
>CACBLW010000037.1 GCA_902540265.1 uncultured Alphaproteobacteria bacterium | reverse complement strand
CAAAAATAAGAGAAGAGATTTCCTACAACTTAGTACTGTAACGCTTGGTGCTGTTGGAACAGCTGCTTTTATATGGCCTTTTCTAAAAAGTATGAGTCCAGCAGAAGACACATTAGCTGCAGGATCAACCGAAGTAGATATTAGTGCTATTGAAGAAGGTCAAAGTATAACAATAAAGTGGCGTGGAAAACCTGTTTTCATTAAAAAAAGAACAAAAGATGAGATTAATGCAGCTAAAATGGTTCAAGCTTCTGACTTAAGAGATCCACAAGATGATGCAGATAGAGTACAAAAAGAAGAATGGTTAGTTTTAGTGGGAGTATGTACACACTTAGGTTGTGTTCCACTTGGTCAGAAGGTTTCAGATATGAAAGGTGAGTACGATGGTTGGTACTGCCCATGTCATGGTTCACATTACGATACATCAGGTAGGATAAGAAAGGGGCCAGCACCAAAAAACTTGGACGTTCCGCCCTATACCTTTTTAAATGATAATACTATAAAGATAGGATAACATGGATAAGAATAGAAAAGTACATCAGTTCAAAAACCCTGTCCTCAATTGGATAGAATTTCGTTTACCAATTATTTCTTACTTTAAAAAAGAATACGGTGATTATCCAATGCCTAAAAATTGTAATTATTTTTGGAGTTTTGGCGCATTGGCAACAATTACACTTGTTACAATGATAGTAAGCGGAATTTTTCTTGCAATGAATTACACACCACATACTGATATGGCATTTGATAGTGTTGAAAGAATAATGCGAGATGTCAATTACGGTTGGTTAATGCGATACATCCATTCCAATGGTGCAGCCTTTTTCTTTATCATAGTTTACATTCATATAGTAAGAGCAATGTATTTTGGTTCTTACAAATATCCAAGAGAGCTTAATTGGATTTTAGGTGTATTCATATTTTTATTAATGATGGCAACTTCTTTTCTTGGTTACACATTACCGTGGGGGCAAATGTCTTATTGGGGAGCTACAGTTATAACAAATTTATTTAGTGCAATTCCATTTATTGGTGAGGGATTAAAAACATGGCTTCTTGGTGATTACAATGTTGGAAATGCTACTTTAAACCGTTTCTTTGCTCTTCATTATGTTTTACCATTTGTTATTTTTGGTGTTGTAGGATTACATGTTGCTGCAGTCCATGTTCATGGTTCAAATAATCCTGATGGGATTGATATTAAAACTAACAATGACTCAGTAAACTTTTTTCCATATATGTTAATTAAAGATACAGTAGCTATGTGTGCTTTTGGTGTTGCTATTTCTGCAGTAATATTCTTTGGACCAAATCTTATGGCTGAAGTTGATAATTATATTCCAGCAGATCCGCTTGTTACTCCAGCTCACATTGTTCCAAACTGGTATCTTGCACCTTTTTATGCAATTTTAAGAGCAGTACCTGATAAATTGGGAGGAGTTCTCCTAATGTTTGGTGCGATAGTAATTCTCTTTGTTCTACCTTGGCTAGATAGATCAAAAGTGAGAAGCTGTAATTATAGACCAATATATAAGTGGTTTATGATGGGTTTTTTCGTCAACTTCTTTGCATTAGGCTACGTTGGTATGCTTCCTGCTGAAGGTTTATATCTTTTAATTGCAAGAGTAGGTTTACTTTACTACTTTGGTTTTTTCTTTATCATTACACCTTTTGTTGGTTGGATAGAGAAGCCAAGTAAGTTACCTCTCAGTATTAGTGATGTTTATGCTAAAAATATAGCTCCTAACATCGGTGGAGGAGAAAAAGGAATTCCTTCACCAGCAATGCAAAAAGATACAAATCTATAATGCGCCTATTACTTATTATTTTTCTATTATTCTCTTCAAATATATTTGCTGCAGAAATGAGTACTGAAAAAATGCCAAAACATGATTGGTCTTTTAAAGGCGTAACGGGAACTTTTGATAGAGCTGCAATTCAAAGGGGGTATAAAGTTTACAGAGAAGTATGTGCAGGATGTCATTCAATGAAACTTCTGTATTATAGAGATCTTATTGACGTTGGTTTTTCTGAAGCTCAAGTAAAAGTTATTGCTTCTGAATATACTGTATTAGACGGTCCAAATGATGATGGTGAAATGTTTGAAAGACCGGCTAGACCAGCAGACAGATTTGTCAATCCATATGCTAATGATAACGAGGCAAGAGCAAATAATAATGGAGCTTATCCTCCAGATTTGAGTGTAATTACAAAAGCAAGAAAATATGGGGTTGATTATATTTATAACCTTCTTCTAGGTTATGTTGAACCTCCAAAGGGAATGGAGGTCGGTAATGGAATGTGGTACAATAAATGGATGGCTGGAAATCAAATAGCTATGCCAGCACCTATAGCCGACGGAAGTGTAGATTATGATGATGGCACTGATAATAATGCAGAACAGTTATCGGCTGATGTAACACATTTTCTTCACTGGGCTGCCGAACCAGAAATGGAAGAAAGAAAAAATTTAGGAATCAAAGTAATATTATTCTTTATTATTCTAGGAACAATTGTGTACTTAGCAAAAAACAGACTTTGGCGAGACGTCACTTAGACATTAAATAAAAAGTTCATTACATCACCATCTTTGACGATATAATCTTTGCCTTCTTGTCTTAGCTTTCCCGAATCTCTACTTCCAGCATCGCCATTATTTTGTATATAGTCTTCATAAGAGACAGTCTCTGCTCTTATAAATCCTTTTTCAAAATCAGTGTGAATTTTTCCAGCAGCTTGAGGTGCAAGTGTTTCTTTTTTTATTGTCCATGATCTTGTTTCTTTTGGACCACATGTAAAATAGTTTATCAAACCTAAAAGTTCATATCCTGATTTTATAACCTTATTCAATGTTGTTTGATCTAAATTAAGTTCTTTTAGAAATTCAAGTTTTTCTTCTTCATTATCTAATTCTGCTATTTGTGCTTCTATTGATGCAGAGATTAAAACTACAGAATGATTATTTTTTTTCGCAAACTCGATGACTTTTTTTGATAACTCGTTTCCAGTGTGAATAGATTCTTCATCTACATTACATATGTACATAGTAGGCTTTAGACTAATTAAGTTAAGACTATTTACAAAGTC
>CACBLW010000036.1 GCA_902540265.1 uncultured Alphaproteobacteria bacterium | reverse complement strand
TATAAACTTACTGTTACGACTGATAATATCTCTGAGGATATAGATTTTTTCTTTGATGACGACCCTAAGTCAATCGCTCAAAAAATTACAACAGTAAATTTATCAGATATTTTTGCAATGGGAGCTTTACCACATTCTTATCTTTTAAATTTACATTTACCAAATAACATTAATGAAAATTGGTTAAATTCATTTTCAAATGAATTAAAGAAAATACAACGTAAATATGGATTTTATCTTTTAGGTGGGGATTTATCAAAATCAAATAAACTTATTGTTTCTTCAACTTTTTTTGGTTTTATAAAAAAGAAATTACAAATATTTCAAAATAAATTTAATTTATACGATGATATTTTAATAACTGGAAATATTGGTGAGTCAAAGATTGGTCTAGAAATTTTAAAAAAAAAAATTTCATTAAATAAAAATTTGAAGCAATATTTTATTAAAAAATATTTATACCCGATACCTTGTAAACTTGGACCACTAATTGCAAATCATGTTAATTCAATGAAAGATATTTCTGATGGTCTAATAGGAGATTTAACTGATATGTTAAATGATAAATATGGGGCATTAATCAATGTAAATGAAATTCCATTAAGTTTTAAAACAAAAAAAATTCTAAACAATAAATATAATTTTAGATTAGAAGACCTACTCAATGCTGGTGATGATTATGGATTGATAATCATATCTAATCAAAAAAATAGAAATAAAATTTTTAATATTGCTAATAAAAATAATATAAATATTACTTTGATAGGAAAAATAATAAGTAAAAAAGGAATTCATTTCGATTCACATTTAGACATGAAGAATATGAAGAAATTTGATCATTTCTCCTAAAAACTTGATTTTTTCTATAGTTTCTGACATATCACCCAAAATTTTAAGGAGTTTTCAATGACAACACTGCAAGTATTAATTGTTTTATGCGGTCTAGCAGCCGTTTTATATGGTCTAGTAACATCTAGGCAAATTTTATCACTTGGTTCTGGAAATGATAAAATGCAAGAAATTGCTAGCGCAATTCAAGAAGGAGCTAGAGCTTATTTAAACAGACAGTACATGACAATAGCAATTGTAGGAGTTGTCATTTTTGCTCTTATATGGATAGTTTTTGATTTGGCATCCGGAATTGGCTTTTTGATTGGAGCATTTTTTTCTGGTGCTGCAGGTTATGTTGGAATGAATATATCGGTTAGATCAAATGTTCGCACAACACATGCTGCAAGTAATAGTTTAGCTGAAGGTTTATCAGTATCATTTAAAGCAGGTGCTGTAACTGGAATGCTAGTTGCAGGATTTGCACTACTTTCTATTGCTATTTTTTATTTTGTTTTGCACAACTCTGGTTCATTCCCAGGTAGAGAGATTGTAGCTCCTTTAGTGTCATTGGGATTTGGTGCTTCATTAATTTCAATATTTGCAAGACTAGGTGGTGGAATTTTTACTAAGGGCGCTGATGTTGGTGCAGATTTAGTTGGTAAAGTAGAAGCTGGCATTCCAGAAGATGATCCAAGAAATCCTGCTGTTATAGCAGATAACGTTGGAGATAATGTTGGAGATTGCGCAGGTATGGCAGCAGATCTTTTTGAGACTTATGTTGTAACTGTAGTAGCTACAATGGTTTTGGCATCAATATTTTTCATAGAAAACTCTTATACAATGATGATATTTCCTTTAGCTATTGCAGGAGTTTGTGCGTTAACTAGCATAATTGGAACTTATTTTGTAAGGCTTGGCAAAAATAATAATATAATGGCGGCGCTTTATAGAGGTTTTGCAGTTTCAGCTATTTTATCAGCAGTATTATTATACTTCGTTACTGATTACATAGTTGGGTTAAATAGTGTTTTAGTTGTTGAGGGAACAACCACTCAATTTACAGGAATGTCACTTTTTATCTGCGGTTTACTTGGATTAATTATTACGGGCTTAATAATTTGGGTAACTGAATATTATACGGGTACTAATTATCGACCTGTTCAAAGTATTGCGCAATCATCAACAACTGGTCATGGAACCAATGTAATACAAGGTCTTGCAATTAGTTTAGAAGCAACTGCTTTACCTGCATTAATTATTGTTGCAGGAATTATTTCAACTTATTCTCTTGCCGGATTATTTGGTATTGCTATTGCTGTTACTACAATGTTAGCTTTAGCTGGAATGGTAGTTGCATTAGATGCATATGGACCAGTAACGGATAATGCTGGCGGTATTGCAGAGATGTCTAACTTAGATGAAAACGTAAGAAAGACAACTGACGCACTTGATGCAGTAGGAAATACAACTAAAGCTGTAACCAAAGGGTATGCAATTGGATCAGCAGGGTTAGGAGCGCTTGTTTTATTTGCAGCTTATACTGAAGATCTTGATCATTTTGCTAAAGATCCGAGTAGTCCTCTATACGGAATAGAAGTCTCATTTGATTTATCCAATCCCTATGTAGTTGTTGGTTTATTACTAGGAGGCTTATTACCTTTCTTGTTTGGAGCTTTAAGTATGACTGCTGTTGGTAGAGCAGCTGGTTCTGTTGTACTAGAGGTGAGAAGACAGTTTAAAGAAATTCCAGGTATAATGGAAGGTAAAGGAAAACCTGAATATGGCACATGTGTTGACATTCTAACTAAATCTGCAATTAAAGAAATGATCATACCATCCATGTTGCCGGTTTTATCACCAATAGTTGTTTATTTTGTTATATTGTTAATAGCTGGGCAATCTGCAGCATTGTCGTGTTTAGGAGCATTATTGCTAGGAGTAATTATTACTGGTTTATTTGTTGCAATAAGCATGACTGCTGGAGGAGGTGCCTGGGATAATGCAAAAAAATATATTGAGGACGGTAATCATGGTGGGAAAGGTAGTGAAGCTCACAAGGCAGCAGTAACTGGAGACACCGTAGGAGATCCCTATAAGGATACAGCCGGTCCAGCAGTTAATCCAATGATTAAAATTACAAATATTGTTGCTCTTTTACTTTTAGCCGCAATATCACTTTAAATATTTATTAAGGAGTAGTTGGCAATTCTTGTTGAGTTCCAACTCCTCCAAATATTTTTTCTAGCAAACCTCTTTTTACAATTTCATTAGAGGTTTTATCATTTGAAAATTTAATATTTTTAATATCCTTGGTATTGAATACTTTTGATTCAACTATTTGATCATATTCATCTATTTTAAAAACAAAAACATAACTATATT
>CACBLW010000035.1 GCA_902540265.1 uncultured Alphaproteobacteria bacterium | reverse complement strand
AAAATGTTTTGCTATGAAGGAAGTATTTTTGTAGCAGGCTCTGCAATACAATGGCTTCGTGATAATTTAAAATTTATAAAAGATTCTAGTGAAACTGATAAATTGTATAAAAAAGCTAATAAAGATGAAAGTTTATTTTTTATCCCAGCCTTAACTGGACTTGGCGCCCCATATTGGAACCCTAATGCAAGAGGAACATTTTTTGGCATCACTAGAAACACGTCTAAAGAAGATATCATAAAAGCAACTTTGGACAGCCTATCTTTTCAAACTTATGAATTAATTGAGTGTATGGAAAAAGATTCTAAGACAAAGATTAGTGAAATAAGAGTTGATGGAGGTATGGTTAAAAATAATAGCTTTCTACAAAGTTTAGCAAATATTTCTCAAATTAAAATTATTAGACCAAGTAATGTTGAGACTACTTCACTTGGCGCAGCATATCTTGCAGCAATTCAATCTGGATATTTAAAAAATACAAGCCAAATAAGTAAACTTTGGGAAAAAGATAAAACAGTAAGAGCAAATATTAACAAATCCATTTCGACTTCTAGTATTAGTAAGTGGAAGTCAATTATAAATGTAGTCAATAGTTTTTATTAAGATTTAACCAATTTAAAAGTTCTAAAGAATGGATTTCTTCATCAACTACATCATCATATATAAGTAATTCTTTTTTTTCAAGATTATCAGGGTTTTGTAAAATCATTTTTTCATTTTCAAATTCTGATAAATTTTCATATACTTTTTGTTCCAACAAAATATCTTTTCTCATTTCCATAAGTCCGGCCATCCATTTTGAATTAAATTCTGGATGGTATTGCACTGCCCAAACACTTGATTGATTTACTTCAAAACTTATAGATTGGAATTGACTCATCTTATTTGAAGCTAGTACCTTAGTTTCTTTTGGAAGCTTTTCTGCTTCATCATAATGCCAACAGAGTGCATTAAATGATTTTTTTTTGTTTTTATACATGGGATGAATTTCACCATCTTGATTTAATGTAATATTTTTAGCTAAAACTGCTTCAAGGCCATTTGGATTTTTTCTTACTTTACCTCCTGCAGCAGTTACTAAAACCTGAAGCCCCCAACAACTACCAAATATTTTATTCTTTTTTTTAAATAATTCTTTAGCTAAATCTATTTGATTAGTTATGGATTTTGTCATGTTATATATATTAAGTAAGCTTCCTGTCCAAGCAACCGCTTCGAAATCGTCAAGACTTAAGCCTAAAGGAAGATAATTATTATGAACAGCAGGATGAATTGTTGTAATATTGATAGTTGAACTAGAATATTTTTTTAAAATTTTTTTATATACTTGAAATTGAGTATCCATACCCAATTTTGTATATCGATCAGAAGCTTCTTTTTCATTTCCATCGACTAATAATATGTTCATATTTATCTTTATTTTTCATCTATCATGAAATATGTAAAACTTCATGAAAATTAAACTTGGTATCGCGCCTATTGCCTGGAGTAATGATGATATGCCAGAACTAGGAGGTGACACTCCTATTGAAAAATGTTTAGAGGATGCAAGCACATCTGGATTTTCAGGTATTGAATTAGGTGGAAAATTTCCGAGAAATCCTGGAATAACAAAATATCTTTTAGAAAAATTTAATTTAAAAATGCCAGGTGGTTGGTATGGGGCAATGCTTAGAGAAAGAAGTGTAAAAGAAGAATGGATAGCACTCCAAGATCATTTAAATTTATTAAAGTTAATTAATGCAGATGTTTTTGTTTTTGCTGATGTATCTGATTCAATCCAAGGCGATCAATCAAAAGCTCTTAGTAAAAGACCAATACTTGAAAAAGATGAATGGGATAGCTATTGCAAAAAAATCAGTGAATTATCTGATATGCTGATGGATGAAGGAATGCCAATGTCGTATCATGAGCATATGGGAACTATTATACAGTCCGAGGAAGATGTAGATCGATTTATGGATATGACAAATCAAAATACATTTTTGCTTTACGATACAGGACACTTAATGTTTGCCAAAGCAAATTACGAAAGAGTATTAAAAAATTATATTTCTCGAATTAACCATGTTCATTGTAAAGATATTAGAAAAGATGTTTTTTTAAAATCTATTAAAGATGACTTAAGTTTTAGAGAGTCTTTTTTAGATGGTGTTTTCACTGTTCCAGGAGATGGTTGCATCGATTACGATCCATTAATTAAGATACTATATGATGCAAAATATCAGAAATGGTTAATTATTGAAGCTGAGCAGGATCCTAAAAAAGCAAACCCTCTTGAATATGCAAAATTAGGACATAATTACTTGCATAATATAATAACAAAAAATGGGTATATTCTTTAAAATAACGATAAGTACTTTAATTTCATTCATTCCTTTATATGTTTTAGCTCACAAAGTAACTTTAGAGGACAAATCATTAGAAAAAGTTGTTAACGAAAGAATGGCAATAATGCAAAAAATTAAAAGCACATCATCGAAACTTTACAGATTAATAAATTCAGATCAATATGAAGAAATGTTGGAGCTTAATGAAACTCTTCTTCATTCAGCATCTGAATTTAAAGATTTTTATCCTGAAAATAGTCAAGCAGAAGGAGCTAGTGATAATATTTGGAGTGATCGTGAGACATTTAATGAATATAACCAAAACTTTGTAGATGATATCGAAATGATATCTTTAAGTATAGAATTAGAAGATAAAGAGATGATAAGTGATGCTATTAAAGCAATGGCTGCAAATTGTAGCACTTGTCATAAAAAATTTAGAAATTAATTATTTAAACTTAAGTGTGGATTATATTTCCATTCTAAATATTTAACAAATTGAACCATTAGAAAATTTAAAAAAAGATAAAGAATTCCTGCAGCAATAAATGCTTCAACAGGTGCAAATGTTTTAGCCATTATCTTTCTAGCAATACCTGTCATTTCCATGTATGTTGTCAGACTAACTAAAGAGGTTGCTTTAACCATTAGTATTAATTCATTACCGTAAGACGGTAGAACTTTTCGTATAGCAATAGGTAGAATAATTTTTCTTAAAAGTAAAAATTTTCCAAACCCAAGAGATAGGCCTGATTCAACCTGACTTTTCTCAATTGATTGAATACCACCTCGAAAAATTTCTGCTCCATATGCAACAGTATTAATTGTAAGTGCTATTACTCCGCACCAAAAAGGTTCTTTCAATGCGTACCATAAAAAACTTTCTCTAATAAATTTTACTGAACCTAAACCAAAATAAATTAAATATATTTGAACAAGTAAAGGCGTTCCTCTAATAACAAAAATATAACTAGCAATTGTTCTTGATAATAATGCAATTTTAGAAACTCTTCCTAGAGCAAATAATAATGCTAAGACA
>CACBLW010000034.1 GCA_902540265.1 uncultured Alphaproteobacteria bacterium | reverse complement strand
ACTACCGATTATAGTATCTTCTCTTTTATCAGAAAAAACTTTAAAACTCTCAAATGTACCAATGGTGGTTGATGTTCTAAATTTAATAAAATTATTGAAAAATTATGGTGTAAAAATTGTACACAAAAAAAATAAATTAAAAATAACTTCCTCAAAAATTAAGAATCTATCAGCGGATTATGATGTTGTGCGAAAAATGAGAGCCTCTATATTGATACTAGGTCCATTACTTTCTCGATTTGGCGAGGCTAGAATATCTTTACCAGGAGGATGTGCCATTGGAACTAGGCCAATAGATATACATCTTGCCGGTTTATCAAAATTGGGAGCTAATTTTGATATTCAAAATGGTTTTGTTGTTGGCAGTGTTAAATCACAATTAATCGGAAATAAAATCAAATTACCTTTTCCAAGTGTAGGAGCAACAGAAAATATACTAATGGCCTCGGTATTGGCAAAAGGTGAAACTAAAATTTCTAATGCTGCAAGAGAACCAGAAATAGAAGATTTGTCAAACTGTCTTATAAAAATGGGTGCAAAAATAGAAGGTCATGGAACAAAAACTATTCTTGTGCAAGGTGTTACAAATTTAAAAAAAGCAGAGCATGGGATTATTTCTGATAGAATTGTAGCTGGCACATATATAATTGCAGCTTTGATGTTAAATTCAGCTTTAGAAATAAATAACTTTAATACTATTTATTTAAAATCTTTAATTGATATTTTAAAAAAAATGGGTGCAAAATTAAAAGTAAATAAAGATTCAATAAAAGTTTTTAAGGGATCAAAATTAAAATCTACTAGTCTTTCTACTAGTCCATATCCAGGCTTCCCCACCGATTTACAAGCTCAGCTAATGTCTCTTATGTGTATCTCTGATGGGAATTCAAAAATTAAAGAAACAATTTTTGAAAATAGATTCATGCATGTTCCTGAACTGAATCGATTAGGTGCAAATATTACAGTAGAAAAAGATACCGCTACAATTATAGGTAATCAAACATTTAAAGGTGCGCAGGTAATGGCTAGTGATTTACGAGCTAGCATAAGTTTAGTGTTAGCTGCTATGAATGCAAACGGTCAAACAACACTAAATCGTGTCTATCATCTTGATAGAGGCTATGAAAATATTGAAAAAACATTAGGTAGCTTGGGAGTAAATATAAAAAGAAAGAAAAACTAACTTTTTCTAGTTTTTTCTTTGATCACAATATAAAAGCCTGCAATTTATGAGCAAAATAGTTATTGCAGTACCAAGAGGCAGAATAACAAAAGAATGTAAAAACTTGTTACTTAAAACAAGTTTTGCCCCTGATCCTCTACTATTTGATAAAGATACAAGAAAGTTAACTTTTAAATCTAAAAAAAGAAATATTGAGTATATCAAAGTAAGAGCCTTTGATGCATGTACATTTGTTGCTTTTGGAGCTGCGCAAATAGGCATTGCTGGTGAAGATGTAATTAATGAATTTGATTACTCAGAAATATATGCTCCGCTGGATTTAAATATTGGTCATTGTCGAATTTCTGTAGCTGCTCTGAAATCTTTATTAAAAAAAGAGGATCCAGAAACATGGAGTAATATAAGAATTGCAACTAAATACCCAAATATTACAAAAAAATTTTTCTATAATAAGGGAATACAAGTAGAAATTATCAAACTAAGTGGTTCAATGGAATTAGCCCCCTCTTTAAATATGTGTAGAAGAATTGTAGATTTAGTTTCTACCGGAAAAACATTGAAGGAGAATGGTTTGACTGAAATTGAAGAAATAATGAAAATTCAATCTAAATTAATTGTTAATAGATCAGCTTATAAGACAAATATTAATGAGGTTTCAGAAATTATTTCTGAAATAGGTACTTTTGTAAAATGAAAATAATAAAGTTTAACACAAATTTTTATAACCAACTTCAAACAATAATTGAAAAAAGAAATTCATTATCAAGTAAATCAATTCAAGGAGATGTAAAAAAAATTATTTATGATGTAAAAAAAAATGGCGATAAATCTCTAATTAAGTATGCGGCAAAATTTGATAAAGTTAAAATTAGCAAAAATGATCTTAGTTTAGATTTATCTAAAATAAAAATACAATCTAAAGTTGAGCCACAAATATTTAATAGTTTTAAAAAAGCTATAAAAAATATTTCATCATTTCACAAAAAACAATTACCTAAAAATATTATCTATACTAATAATGGTGCAACATTGAAATCTGTATGGAAACCTATTGACTCAGTTGGCTTATATGTACCTGGAGGAAGGGCTTTTTATCCCTCATCTTTAATTATGAATGCAGTACCTGCAATCATAGCTGGAGTAAAAAGAATTGTTTGTATAACACCACCAACTAAATCAATTAATCCATATTTTATAAAATTAATAAAGGAATTAGGTATTAACGAAACATATTTTGTAGGAGGAGCTCAAGCTATTAGCGCGCTAACTTTTGGCACTCAAACTATTGAGCCAGTAAACAAAATATTTGGACCTGGTAATGCTTATGTAGCAGAGGCAAAAAAACAATTGTATGGAAAAGTAGGTATAGATTTACTAGCAGGACCATCTGAAATAATAGTTGTTGCAAACAACAACAATAATCCAGATTGGGTAGCTTCAGATCTAATAGCTCAAGCAGAACATGATGAAAATGCGCAATCAATTTTAATTACGGATAGTAAAGATTTTGTAACTAAAGTCTTAAGTTCAATTAAAAAAATTAAAAAAGATTTATCAAAAAAGAAAATAATTGAAAAAAGTTTAAATAATAATGGAATTATTGCTTTGGTCGATAATATAGAACTTGCTTCAGAAATTATAAATTTTGTTGCTCCTGAACATTTACATATTCACATTTCTAATAATAAAAAATTATTATCAAAAATAAATAATGCTGGTGGTATATTTTTAGGTGAGTATTCTGTTGAAGCTTTTGGTGATTACATTGTAGGAACTAATCATGTATTGCCGACATCAGGAGCGGCAAAATTTTCATCAGGGTTAGGTGTTTTAGATTTTATGAAAAGAACCTCTGTTGTTGAGATGAATAAAAAATCTTTTAATGCTCTTTCAAAAGATACTCAAAAAATGTCGGGACTTGAAGGTTTAGATGGACATAAATTATCAGTTAAAATTAGACAAAAGAAATAATATTTACTATAAGCTTATAAAAATATGCCAAAAGAAGGATCAATTGAATTTCAAGGAGTTGTCTTAGAACTTCTTCCAAACGCAATGTTTAAAGTAAAATTAGAAAATGATCATGAAATTCTAGCTCATTCATCAGGTAAAATGAGAAAAAATAGAATAAGAGTATTAGCTGGTGATAAAGTGACAGTAGAAATGACACCTTATGATTTAACAAAAGGCAGAATTACTTTTAGATGGAAATAAAAAAATCTAAAAAAAATAATATCATTACTTTAAAAAAAAAATCTAAATGCCCAACATGTAAAAAGATTTCTAAAGAACCATTTATACCTTTTTGTTCAAAAAAATGTGCTAATCTTGATTTGATGAAATGGCTCACTGATGAACATGGGTTGCAAATAAAATCTGATTAAATATTCTATTTTTAATTGAATTTAATTATAAATACTTTATCTGATGTTTTGTGCCCAGGTAGCTCAGTTGGTAGAGCAAGGGACTGAAAATCCCTGTGTCGGTGGTTCGATTCCGCCCCTGGGCACCACTTTTTTTTACTTTTTTTTAAGGGTAACTTTTTTGCTTTCGCAAACATAAACTACACAGTTTTTATTAGATAAAAGTCTAAGTTTTGATAATTTTTGGTTAGTTAATTAGGTCGTAAATGTTACCTTTTATCACCCTCGAAATGTTTTGTTTTATTTACGCTAAATAATCCCACAATTCTTCAAAATTAGACTCTTAAAAAAATTGTGTTAAAGTGTTTTAATATGACTAAAAAAATTTTAGTTTTTTCAAATGGTGAAAAAATTGGAGATGGAATAATTAAATTACAACTTCTTCACGAAATTAAAACGAGACTTCCAAACTATAAATTATATTGGCTTACTAATAAGGGTAAAACTGTTTATTCAAGTACTCTTAAATTCATTGCAAGTAATTATATTGATGAGATTCTTGATCAAGCAGATCTTAGT
>CACBLW010000033.1 GCA_902540265.1 uncultured Alphaproteobacteria bacterium | reverse complement strand
AAAAATAGATACATCTAATGAATAAAGATAATAATTTTGAAAATAACTTAAAAAAACTTGAGTCTATTGTAGAGAAATTAGAAAATGGTGAAGTTGATTTAGAAGAATCCGTAAAACTTTACGAAGAAGGAATGAATTTAAAAAAAGCATGTGAGGAAAAATTAAAAAGTATTGAAAGCCAAATTAAAAAAATTAAGCAAGAAAATAATAAAGTCACAAAAGAAGATTTTAAGTAATTTTCAAATTTGAGTAAAAATCTAAAAATAAGACTTGATCAGCTTTTAATGGATAGAAACTTAGCTGATACTAAATCAAAAGCCCAATCTATGATTATGGCCGGCCAAGTTTATGTAAACGATAAAATTATTACCAAAAGTGGTAACAGTTTTAATGAAAACTCAAAAATAAAAATTAAACAACTTCATCCTCCATGGGTATCAAGAGGTGCATTCAAATTACTGAAAGCGATTGATCATTTTAAGATTGATATTGAAAATAAAATTTGTCTAGATATCGGTTCATCAACTGGTGGATTCACAGAAGTTCTTTTAAAAAAAAACGCTAAAAAAATATATTCTATTGATGTCGGTACAAATCAACTTCACGAAAAATTAAAAAAAGAAAAAAAAATTATTAGTATAGAAAATTTTAACGCTAAATATTTAGATAACTCAATAATTCATGAAAAAATTAATTTGATAGTCTGTGATGTTAGCTTCATTAGTCTAACAAAGGTTATAGAGCCTAGCTTGAAACTTTTATCAAGTAAAGCTGAGATTATTTCACTAATTAAGCCGCAATTTGAAACTAATAAAATAAATTTGAAAAAAGGTATTGTGAAAGATCCATTGATTCATGAACAAGTATGTAATGATATATCGAATTGGTTTAAAAAAACAATTAAGGCTGAAGTTGTAGGTTTAGTCGAAAGTCCAATAACTGGACCAAAAGGAAATAAAGAATTTTTGATTTATAGTATTTTAAAGAAATCTTAAACAATGATCAGCTATAGTTGTGGCAACCATTGCTTCACCTACAGGAACAGCTCTTATACCAACACATGGATCATGACGACCTTTAGTAGATATTGTTGTTTCTTTTAATTTTGTATTAATTGTTTTTTTTGGCGATAATATTGAGCTTGTAGGTTTTACTACAAATCTAGTAATTAATTCTTGGCCCGTTGTAATACCCCCAAGAACTCCACCATTATTATTTGAAAGAAATAAAGGTTTTTTATTTTTTATTCTCATTTCATCAACATTAGAAATTCCAGTTTCATAAACACTGCTAAATCCATTTCCCATTTCTACTCCCTTAACAGCATTAATAGACATCAATGCCTTAGCAATATCAGAGTCTATTTTTTCATAAATAGGTTCTCCTAATCCAGCGGGCAAACCTTTTACTCTAATTTCAATTATTGCACCTAAAGAGGAACCAGATTTTCTTGCAGTTTGTATTTCGTTTTCCCATATTTTAATAATTTCTTTATCAGGACTCCAAAAATTATTTTTTGGAATAAAATTATTATTCCAATTATCATAATTAATTTTATGATTACCTATTTGAATTAATGCACCTTTTATTACAACGTGATTTTTAATTTTATTTTTTATGATTTTTCTTGCTATTGCCCCTGCAGCTACTCTCATTGCTGTTTCTCTAGCACTAGATCTACCTCCACCTCTATAATCTCTTATGCCATATTTTTCCCAATACGTGTAATCTGCATGACCTGGTCTAAATTTACTTTTTATATCGCCATAATCTTTTGATCTCTGATCTTGATTGTAAATAATTAGAGAAATAGGATGACCCGTTGTTTTTCCTTCAAAAGTTCCAGATAGTATTTCAACTTTATCCTCTTCTTTTCTTTGAGTTGTAAATTTTGACTGACCAGGTTTTCTTTTATCTAAATAGGGTTGAATATCTTTTTCAGTTAAATTTATTTTTGATGGAACTCCATCGACAACACAACCTATAGCCTTGCCATGGCTTTCTCCCCATGTAGTAAAATTAAAGATTTTTCCTATTGAGTTAGAAGTCATTTTTTAGAATTTGTAAATTCACCTAATAATTCTGATACACTTTCACTCTCATCAACTGCAACCATTCCTACAGTATGATAGCCACAATCGACATGTTGTATCTCACCAGTAACGGCACTCCCAAGATCACTTAAGAGATACAAAGCAGAATTTCCAACATCTTGCTGATTTACATTTCTTTTAAGTGGAGAATTAAGCTCGTTCCATTTTAGAATAAATCTAAAATCACCTATCCCTGATGCTGCCAAAGTTTTAATTGGGCCAGCACTAATGGCATTGACTCTTATATTTTTTTCTCCCAAATCAACTGCTAAATATCTAACACTTGCCTCTAAAGCTGCTTTTGCAACTCCCATAACATTATAATGAGGCATAACTTGTTCTGATCCATAATATGTTAAAGTTAAAATTGATCCACCATTATTCATTAAAGGTTCTGCTAGCTTACAAGCCTCTGTAAAAGAATAACATGATATATGCATAGTTTGTTTAAAATTATCAGAAGATGTATTGTAATATTTACCTCTTAATTCATCTTTGTTGGAAAAACCAATTCCATGAACAAGAAAATCTAGTTCACCCCATTTATTTTTAAGTGTTTCAAAAAGGTTATTCATACTTTTTGAGTCTGAAACATCACAAGGAATAATAGTGTTAGACCCTATTTCTTCTGCAAGTGGCTGAACTCTTTTCTTAAGAGCTTCTCCCTGATAAGTAAGTGCAATTTCTGCTCCCTGTTCTGCTAATTTTTTTGCAATACCCCAAGAAATAGATCTGTCGTTTGCCACTCCCATAATCAGACCTTTTTTATTTTGCATTAACATATTGTAAATCAGTGTTTTTTTATAAATATAGATATATATACTTATAAAATAATATTCATATCTATAATATGCAATCAAATCAAAAATTAATCAATTCTGATAAAAAACCAATTGAACTTTTTCATGAATGGTTTGAAGAGGCAAAGAAAAGTGAAATCAATGATCCAAATGCTATGAACCTTGCTACCATATCTTCAGATGGCAAACCCAGCTCAAGAATTGTTTTACTTAAATCATATGATGATAAAGGTTTTGTTTTTTACACAAATTCAAATAGTAAAAAAGGTAGAGCAATTCAAAACAGCAATAATGTAGCTTTAAATTTTCATTGGAAAACACTTCAAAGACAAATAAGAATAGAAGGTAATGTTTCACAAATTTCTAACACTGAAGCTGATGAATATTATAATTCAAGGCCACTAGGAAGTAGAATAGGAGCTTGGGCTTCATTACAGTCAGAGGAACTAGATGATAGATCGACATTAACTAAGAGAGTAGAAGAATTTGAAAAAAAATTTTCAGATAATGATGTGCCAAGACCTTCACATTGGAATGGTTACTTAGTAAAGCCTGTACTAATAGAATTTTGGCAAGATATGCCATTTAGATTACATGACAGACTTGAATACAGTATGAAAAATGATTTTTGGGTTACTAGAAAATTATATCCTTAATTATCCTCTTTCCATTTTTGTAAAATCCATGAACTAGAATTTGACTTATTGTTACCGCCTATACCCCAAAGCAACTGTATATTATTTTTTTCACAGAATATTGACTCTGGGGTCGTACTATCATTTCTATCACCCCCATTTGCAAATTTAATAATTGATTTTGGATATTTATTTTTTACTTTTTTAAGACCATCGATGCACGTCTTATCTTCGTCATCAAATTCTATAACATCAATAACATTTTTTAACTCATTCATAATTATAGTTCTTTCATTAAAAGGAAGAAATTCCTTACCCTTCTTTTTTTGAAGCCATAAATCAGAATTAAGCAAAACTACGACTTCACCATGTTTAGCAGCTTCTTTGATTAATTTTATATGACCACTGTGAATTGGATCAAAACCTCCACTGACAACAACTATTTCACGCATACTTACTTCTCCATTTTTCTGGATCTTCTAAAAATTCTTTTAAGTTTGAAATCTTATCCTCAGAATATATTTTTTCACTTTCAATATAATTTATTATATCTTTCCAAGTACACAGTGAGTGCATATTTACATTTAATTTAAATAATTCTGATTCTTTAAAATTAAAAATATCATAGTAAAATATTACAAATATATCTTTAACTTTTAATCCAGCTTCACGCATTGCTTTAATAAAAATTATTTTACTACCTCCATCAGTAGCTAGATCTTCAACTAAAAGAGCTTTTTGATTATTTTCAAATTCACCTTCAATTTGTTTGTTTTTTCCAAAACCTTTTGTTTTTTTTCTAATGTAAATCATTTGTTTGTCTAATTTTTGAGAAATAAACGCAGCATAGGGAATTCCAGCAGTTTCTCCACCAGCAATAATTTCTGCCTCAATATTATTTTTAGTTAAATAATCTAAGGCTTTATCAATTATAAAATTTCTTTCTTTT
>CACBLW010000032.1 GCA_902540265.1 uncultured Alphaproteobacteria bacterium | reverse complement strand
GATAATAGATCTATTGTAGAACATATTACTTTTTCTCAGGAAATTCATAAAATACATGGTGGAGTTGTTCCAGAGTTAGCCTCAAGATCACATTTGGAAAAAATACAAAGTATAACAAATGATTTATTTAGTAATAAAAAAATAAAACCAAAAAAAATAGATGTTTTTACTGCTACTTGTGGACCGGGACTTATAGGCAGTTTATTAGTTGGCTCAACTTTTTCCAAATCTTTAGCAATTTCTTTTAACAAACCATTTATTCCAACTAATCATCTTGAAGGACACATATTGTCTACAAGTTTTAATAATAGTATTAAATTTCCAAATCTCATCTTGCTCTTAACCGGAGGGCATACACAGGTTTATCTGATGAAAAGTGAGAATGAAATAGAGTTATTGGGACAAAGTGTTGATGATGCAATTGGAGAAGCTTTTGACAAAACAGCAAAATTAATTGGTCTATCATATCCGGGTGGTAGTGAAATTGAACAACAAGCGCTTAAAGGGAATGAGGACAAATTTGTTTTACCAAAACCATTAGTTAAAGAAAAAAATTTTAATTTTTCATTTTCTGGTATTAAAACAAATATAAACCTTTTAACAAAAAAAAATAAAATTGATAAAAAATTTGTAGAAGATCTGTCAGCATCATTTCAAAGAAATATTACTGAAATTCTTATTGAAAAATTAGAAAGAGGGTTAAAAAGATTAGGTTCTGAAAATATAGATATAAGATCAATTTCCGTAGTTGGAGGAGTCTCAAATAACAAATATATTCGAAGTAAAATAGAAAATTTTTTCGTCGAGAAAAATATTGAAGTTTATTATCCTATAAAAGAAATGATGGGAGATAATGCTGCAATGATTGCATGGGCATGTATGAAATTTTATAAAAAAGACAGAAATGATTTATTTTTTAAACCAATGCCTAGATTAGGAATAAGAAGTGTACTATAAAATAATCTTGTAAAAAATTTGAATTAAAAATATTAAAATGAAATATTGGTTGTTGAAATCTGAACCTGATGCATGGTCTTGGGATAATCAAGTTAAAGAAGGTGCATCGATGTGGGATGGAGTCCGAAATTATCAAGCTAGAAATAATTTAAAAGAAATGAAAAAAAATGACTTATGTTTTTTTTATCACTCGGTAACAGAAAGAAGTATTGTTGGTATTGTTAGGGTTGTAAAAGAATATTATCCAGATCCTACTGATAAAACAGACCGTTTTGTTGTGGTTGATGTTAAAGCAATAAAAAAATTAAAAAACCCAGTCTCTCTTGATCAAGTAAAAGAAAATAATAAGTTGAAAGATATAGCTCTCGTTAAACAAAGCAGACTCTCAGTAATGCCTTTAAAAAAAACTGAATGGGATATAATAATTAAAATGTCGAATTAGCTTAAAAAAATAATTACTTGTTGATATTTAAATAATTTAGAATTAGTCTCTTAAAATGGAAATTAAAAAAGAATGGCTAGAATATGCAAAGGTTGATGAAGAGAAATATTCTTCAATGTATGATCATTCACTTCAAAATAATGACGAATTTTGGGCTGAGCAGGCACAAAGAGTGGATTGGATTAATAAGTTTACAAAAATCAAAAATGTAAAATATTCTAAGGATGATGTAAGCATTAAATGGTTTGAAGATGGTAATCTAAATGTATCTTATAATTGTATAGATAGACATGCTAAAAGTAATCCTGATAAAACTGCAATAATTTGGGAGGGTGATGACCCGAATGATTCAAAAAAAATAACTTATAAAGAGCTATTATTAAATGTATCAAGAGCAGCAAATGTACTTAAAAAAATTGGTGTAAAAAAAGGTGATAGGGTAACCATATATTTAACAATGATACCTGAGTTAGCATATATAATGTTAGCTTGTGCAAGAATTGGAGCTGTACACTCAATTATATTTGGAGGTTTCTCCGCAGAGTCTATTGCTGGTAGAATTAAAGATTGTCAATCAGAGTATGTTATAACCGCTGATGAAGGAGTAAGGGGTGGTAAAACTATTCCTCTAAAATTAACAACAGATAAAGCATTAGAATTATGTTCCGATGTTAAGAAGTGTTTAATTGTTAAAAGAACAAATAAAGAAATAAAATTAATAAAAGATAGAGATTTATTCTATGATGATGTTCTTAAAGAAGTTAATGATTTTTGTGAACCAGAAATTTTAAATGCTGAAGATCCATTATTCATTTTATATACATCAGGATCAACAGGTAAGCCAAAAGGGGTAATGCACACATCAGGTGGTTACATAGTTTATGCTTCTATGACTCATGAATATATTTTTAACTACAATGATGGCGATATATATTGGTGCACTGCGGACATAGGATGGATAACTGGTCATAGTTACATTATATATGGACCTCTTTCTAATGGAGCTACAACTTTAATGTTTGAAGGAGTTCCAAACTATCCTGACTTCTCAAGATTTTGGCAAATAGTAGATAAGCATAAAGTAAATATTTTTTATACAGCCCCAACCGCAATTAGAGCTTTAATGAGAGAGGGCGATGATTACGTAAATAAAACAAGTAGATCATCATTAAAGCTTTTAGGAACTGTTGGTGAACCTATAAATCCAGAAGCATGGAAATGGTACTTTGAAATTCCAGGTAATTCAAACTGTCCAATTGTTGATACTTGGTGGCAAACTGAAACGGGTGGGATATTGATATCTCCTCAGACTGGCGCTATCAAATTAAAACCTGGTTCAGCTTCAAAACCATTCTTTGGTATTGAACCATGTATTGTAGATAAAAATGGTAAAGAACTAAAAGGAGAATGTGAAGGAATGTTATGTATGAAAAGATCATGGCCCGGTCAGATGCGGACGGTTTATGGTGACCATAAAAGATTCATTGATACATATTTTTCACAATTTGATGGAAAATATTTTACTGGTGATGGCTGTAAGAGAGATGAAGATGGTTATTATTGGATTACAGGTAGAGTAGATGATGTAATTATTGTTTCTGGTCATAATCTAGGTACAGCAGAAATAGAAAGTGCTTTTGTTTCTCATGAAGATGTTTCTGAAGCAGCAGTAGTAGGTTACCCTCATGATGTTAAAGGTAATGGTTTATATTGTTATGTTTCCTTAAAAGCAGGTATAGATTCGTCAGAAGATTTGGTATTAGATTTAAAAGAAACTATTAGAAAAAAAATTGGTCCAATTGCAACGCCTGATTTTATACACATCACTGCTGGTTTGCCAAAAACTAGGTCAGGCAAAATTATGAGAAGAATTCTAAGAAAAATTGCTTCCAATGATTTTGATAACTTAGGAGATACATCAACACTGGCAGATCCATCAGTTGTAAATGATTTGATTGAAAATAGAAAAAATAATTAAAAACTATCGAGGCTCCCAGTGCTTTAAACATCTGGGCTCATAAATATTTGCTGCCCCAACTTGAGTTCTTTCACCACCCGATGTTTTTCTAAAAGTTTTGGTTGCCTCCAAACCACATACATTACAAAAACCATAAATCTTTACTATTTTATCTGACAATCCTAGTAACATTGAAGATGTTTCCCAAGGTTTCCCTCTTGAGTCTTGATCAAGACCTGCACAAACAACATCTATGCCTTTATTCAATATTATTTCTACATTGCTTAATGTATCTTTTGTATCCATAAACTGAATTTCATCTAAGAAAACCATATCAACTTCGCTTTTTTCAAAAATAAATTTTTTTAATGTTGTTTTCCAATCATTCATTGCGTAACACTCGTGACTCAAATCATTATGAGTGATAATTTTTTCATTAGAGTACCTGTTATCAATACTTGGTTTAATTACTATAATTTTTTTATTTTGATGTTTTGCCCATAGAATTCTCTTAAGTAGTTCACTTGTTTTACCAGCAAACATTGCTCCAACGATTGTCTCGAGATTTCCTCGCATATCTCAATATATTTTATTTTTATTATTTATTATATAATTATTTTAAATAAATATAAATTTTTAGTAATGATAAAAGGTGTAAAAATAAGACTTGAAATTTATAATATATTATTTTCAATTTATAAATTTAATAAAACACTAAATAGTTCTTTAATTAAAAAACAAATTAATAAACAAAAAAAAGAAGATATAGGTTTTTTATATAATGTAACCCTAAACTCAATGAGGTTACATTTACATTGTTTAAAAATAATAGACAAATTTATAAAAAAAAAATTAAGGGATCAGGAGAAGATCCTATTAATCAGTGCCATAACCCAAATTGTTTTTCTAAATTTTAAAGAGTATGCTGTCATAAATTGTTCAGTTGAAATAGCAAAAAAACTAAACCTATATCCTGGAATTATAAATGCAACATTAAAAAAAATAGCCAAAAATAAAAATGATTTGAAACAAATCAAAATTAATTTTAGTGATTTACCTCTATGGTTTCAAAAAAAAACTAGCTTTTTGTCTGATTATGAGAAAAAACAATTCTTAGAAAATTTTCATAGGGAACCAAATATTCACATTGTTTTTAAAGATGAAGAAAGGTTAAAAAAATTTGATGCTAAATTAGTTAAAACATCATTTATATCTGGTTTTTTATTGGATGAAAAAAATTTTCAGAATAGAATTTCTTTTATTAGAGGTGATTGGTGGGTACAAGATTTTAGCTCCTTTCTTCCATTATACAGTTTTAAAGCAGTAAATAAAAATAAGGTACTTCTTGATGCTTGTGCTGCACCTGGTGGAAAATCTTTTCAAATTTTGTCAAAAAAATTAAATGTTATCTTGAACGATAAGAGCAAAAATAGAATTCAAACTCTTAAAACAAATTTAAAGCGACTCAAATTAAGTGCCCAAATTTTAAATGAAGATTTTATTCAATTTGATAATAAAAGAAAGTATGATGTAATTATAATTGATGCTCCTTGTTCAGCTATCGGAACGATAAGAAGAAATCCTGAAATATTTTTTAAAAATAAAAGTCCAGATTTTGACAAACTTCTTTCTTTACAGGAAAATATGTTAAAAAAAGCATCATTTTTATTAAATACAAATGGATTTATAATTTATATGAGTTGTTCTTTTTTACAAATTGAAACTGTTTATCAAGTTAAAAAGTTCCTTAAATTAAATG
>CACBLW010000031.1 GCA_902540265.1 uncultured Alphaproteobacteria bacterium | reverse complement strand
GTTTCATTCTTAGAAGAATTTTTCGAAGTAAAAAACTTACAATACCGGTTTCGCCCTAGTTACTTTCCTTTTACCGAGCCTAGTGCAGAAATGGATGTAGCATATACCAAAGTAAATAATAAAATAAAAATTGGTGAAGGAGATAAATGGTTAGAAATATTGGGTTGTGGAATGGTCAATCCTATAGTTTTAGATAATTGTAATATTGATTCAAAACAGTATCAGGGTTTTGCTTTTGGTATGGGAATTGAACGTTTGTCAATGCTTAAATATGGTATTACAGATTTAAGGAGTTTTTTTGATCCAAATTATAGATGGTTGGATCATTATGGTTTTAGTATTTTAGATAATCAAACACGTTCAGGGCTATAAATGAAATTTACATTAGACTGGCTAAAAGATCATTTAGATACTTCTGAAAATTTAAATACCATAACAGATACTTTAACCAATATTGGTTTAGAGATTGAAAGTGTAGAAGATAAATCAGAAATATTTAAGAACTTTACAGTAGCTAAAGTATTAAAAGCAGAAAAACATCCTGATGCAGATAAGCTTAAGGTATGTCAGGTTGAAACAACAAATGGAAATTTTCAAGTTGTTTGTGGTGCTCCAAATGCAAGAGAAGGCATGCTAGGGATTTTTGCACCAGAAAATAGTTATATTCCTGGTACAGACTTACATTTAAAAAAAACCAAAATAAGAGGAGTTGAGTCTTGTGGAATGCTTGTATCAGAAAGAGAGATGGGTATTTCTGACGAACACGATGGAATTATTGAAATAAAACATAATTATAAAGTTGGTGATTTGTTTAGTAAAATCTTTACAATAGATGAACCGGTTATTGAAATTAATTTAACACCAAATAGATCTGACTGTTTATCGGTCAGAGGTATCGCAAGAGATTTAGCGGCAGCAGGAATTGGTAAATTAAAAGACTTAAATTATAAAAAATCAAAAGAATCATTCAAAAGCCCAATTACGTGGAAAAAAGAATTTCAAAATAACAATCTATGTCCTGGAGTAGCAGGTCGATATTTCAAAAATGTCAAAAATGTAGAAAGCCCTAAATGGCTTCAAGATAGATTAACTGCAATCGGATTAAGACCCATTTCAGCTCTTGTTGACATTACAAATTATATTACCTTTGACTTAGGAAGACCACTTCACGTTTATGATGCTGATAAAGTGTCAGGCAATTTAACAATGAGATTAGCCAACAAAAATGAAGAATGTTTAGCATTAAATGAAGTTAACTATAAATGTGACAGTGATATGATTGTAATTTCTGACGACGAAAAAAAACTTCATGGAATTGGCGGGGTCATGGGCGGCCTTGACAGTGGTTGTAGCATGGGGACCAAAAATGTTTTTCTAGAAGTTGCGTTATTTGATCCCATTTCTGTAACTAAAACTGGAAGAAAACTAAATCTTCAAAGTGATGCGCGTTACCGTTTTGAAAGAGGGATTGATACTGATTCTATCTATTGGGGTGTAGATGCAGCAACTCAAATGATTTTGAAATTATGTGGAGGAGAAGTAAGTGAGTTCGTTTCTTCAGAAATTAATATAGAAAAAAATAAACCATTTATGTTTGATACAAATAAAATAAAGACTTTTGGTGGAATAGAAATCAATAATAAGGAACAGAAAAAAATATTAGCTTCACTTGGTTTCTCTGTTAATGAAAAAAATTCAAAATTTGAAATTCAAAGCCCTACTTTTAGACCAGATATTGTTGGTGAGGCAGATATCGTCGAAGAAATAATTAGAATTTATGGTTATAATAAAATTCCTCTAAAAAAAGTAACTAATCATGAAGAAAAAAAGCAGATTTTAAATAGTAAAACAAAAACTTTTTATAAAAGCAAAAAAACTATAGCTCTTAATGGATATTCTGAAGTTGTAACATGGTCATTTATGGATGAAAAAAAAGCAAAAATTATTTCAGATGAAATAATTAGTTTAAAAAATCCAATAAGTACCGATTTGAACACAATGAGACCATCAACACTTCCAAATTTATTAGAAGCAATTAATCAAAATAAAGCTAGAATGTACTTGAGAGCTAAAGTATTTGAAGTAGGTCCAAATTTTTCTAAATCATTACCAGACCAACAAGAAAATGTTGCTACTGCTATAGCTTATGGCTCATCTGATGAACAAAACTGGTTATCAAATAAAAAAAATATTGATGTATTTAGTATAAAGGCTGATTTATTTTCTATATTAGCAAACTTAAATGTGCCAATAGATAATTTGTTTTATGAAAAACTTGAAGGTCAAATCTATCATCCTGGCAAATCATCTTCTTTAAGGCTTGGTAAAAACAAAATAGCTAATTTTGGAGAGCTGCATCCAATTTTATTAAAAACAATGGATGTTAATTTTAAGGTATTTGGTTTTGAAATATATTTGGAGAATATTTCACAATTTCAAGAAAATAAATCTTCCTCTAAAGGTGGTTTTGCTAATAATCCTTATCAAATGGTTGAAAGAGATTTTGCCTTTCTATTTCCAAAAGATGTTAAGGCTATTGAGATAATTAAAAAAGTAAAAAAAATAGATAAAAATATAATTCAAAATGTAACAATATTTGATGTTTATGATGGCGATAAACTTCCAGAAAATAAAAAAAGTATTGCATTTAGAGTATTACTGCAACCTCAAGATAAAACATTCAACGATCAAGAAATTGAGGAATTATCAAATAAAATAATAGATAAAATATCTAAATCTCTTGATGCCTCTTTAAGAAACTAATGACAGAACTTAGTTCTATTCGTAATTTCTCAATTGTTGCGCATATCGATCATGGAAAATCAACTTTAGCAGATAGATTAATACAGTTTTGTGGAGGTCTAACTGATAGGGAGATGAAAGAGCAAGTTTTAGATTCTATGGAATTAGAAAGAGAAAGAGGTATTACTATTAAAGCTCAAACAGTTAGACTTTCTTATAAATCAAATGATGGCAAGACCTACATACTTAATATTATGGACACTCCAGGGCATGTTGACTTCTCATATGAGGTATCAAGATCTCTAGCAGCATGTGAAGGGTCTTTATTAATAGTTGATTCTACACAAGGTGTTGAGGCACAAACATTAGCCAATGCGTATCAGGCGATTAATAATGATCATGAAATTTTACCAGTCCTTAATAAAATTGATCTTCCTTCTTCTGAGCCAGATAAAATAAAATCACAAATTGAAGATGTGCTAGGTATTGAGACTGACAATGCTTCTCTTGTTTCAGCTAAGACAGGTGTTGGGATAGAAGATTTATTAAATAAAATCATAACACTTCTTCCTTCGCCATCAGGTGAAATAAGTAAAGAATTGAAATGTATGTTAGTTGATAGTTGGTATGACAGTTATCTTGGCGTTGTAGTACTTGTAAGAGTTATAAATGGAGAGCTAAAAAAAGGCCAGAAAATAAGATTTATGGCAACAGGTGCCACATACACAATTGATAGAGTAGGTATATTTTCTCCTAAGGCAATGGAAGTTGATAAACTTGGACCCGGTGAAATTGGCTTCATAAATTCTGGTATTAAAAGTGTTTCTGATTGTAAAGTTGGTGACACAATAACAGATGATAAGCTTCCAACTGAAGAAGTTCTTCCAGGCTTTAAACCATCCCAACCGGTAGTTTTTTGTGGAATGTTTCCAATTGATTCAGACGACTATGAACATATGCGTGATAGTATGTCTAAACTTGCTTTGAATGACTCAAGTTTTTCTTATGAACCTGAAGTAAGTCCCGCCTTAGGTTATGGTTTTCGCTGTGGTTTTTTAGGTTTATTGCATTTAGAGATAATTAGAGATCGTTTTGAGAGAGAATTTAATCTAGAACTTGTTACTACTGCACCATCAGTCGTTTACAAAATTTTAATGAAAGATGGATCAACTGTAAATCTACATAATCCCACAGATATGCCAGACCCAGTGAAGGTAGAAAACATTTCTGAACCTTGGATAAAGGCTACAATAATTGTGCCTGAAGAATTTTTAGGATCAGTGCTAGAATTATGTACTGCTAAAAGAGGTATTCAACTAAATATGAGTTACGCAGGTAATAGACCTTTAGTAGAGTACAACCTTCCTCTGAACGAAGTCGTATTTGATTTTTATGATAGATTAAAATCAATTACAAAAGGGTATGCAAGCTTTGATTATGAAATTACAGGCTATGAAGTTAATAATTTAGTTAAAGTAGGTATACTTATAAATGGTGATCCAGTTGATGCACTATCTTTAATTGTTCATAAAGATAGATCAGAACAAAGAGGTAGAGCACTGTGTGAAAGATTAAAAGAGTTAATTCCTAGACAACAATTTAAAGTTGCAATTCAAGCTGCAATAGGAGGCAAGGTCATTGCCCGTGAAACAGTAGCTTCTTTTAGAAAAGATGTAACTCAAAAACTTTATGGTGGTGATGTAACAAGAAAAAATAAACTTTTAGACAAACAAAAAAAAGGTAAAAAAAGAATGAGGCAGTTTGGAAAAGTTGATATTCCACAAAATACTTTTTTAAATGCACTAAAAATGAGAGATAATTAAAATTTCTTTTGATCTAATATTCTTTCATTGATTATTGGTGGCCATAGGTCGTAACGTTTAATATACCAGTTAACTTTTTTTAGATTTTCATAAACAAAATATATAGATATAAAAATAATAATAAATTTAGAGTATCTTAATATAAATTTATATTTATGATCTAACATAAAAAACCATAATGGCATCACAATAAAAATTATAAATAAAAAGTTATAAAAAATGCCAAATCGATAAGCTGGTGTATACAAAAACCAAATCAAATTACATATAAAAATTATTACAAAAAAAATCAAATAATTAAAATTAATATACTTATCTCTTATTACTTTTAGATTATTTTTAATATTATTTTCCTTTAATAAAATATAAAAAAAAGGGATTAATAATATTACAAAAAAAACAATATATGTTTCTAAAATCTTTAATGAATGATTTGATAACCATACATTTATCCACCCAAATCCATCGACATTCATATTTGTCGTAATATCGCCTTTTGCGAAGGATTCTATTAGATATATCTCTCTTATTGCTGCATCCACACCTGAGAAACATGTCAAACTTATAGGCCAAATTAGACACCCACTTATAATATAATTCTGAAATAACCAGGGTATGGGATATAAAAATAAAACCAATAAAGTAGTATAACTTAGTTTTTGTTTAATAACTTTAAATAAAATTGGGATACAAAATAAAAAAATAAGTGCATTAGTAAGTTTTATTAGTAAAGCAAATTGACATAATAATAAAATAAATAAAAAAGATTTATTTGTAATTTGGTTTTTAGTTTCAAAAATATAGTAAAAAATAATAATTAAAATATAAATACATACAATTACACCTGGTACATCAGTTCCAAAATCTTTCATCTTATTTAAAACACCTAAGCAAAAAATTAATGATGAAAAAGATAATAATACTAAATAATTATATCTATTTTTAATTGAAGAATTAATTAGTTTTATAAAATCATAAATTGTTATTGAGTACAACAAAGACGATAATATAAATATCGAACTAGTAAAAAAACTAATTGAGTATATTGAATTTAAAAATAACCAATGTGAATTATAACTTATCATTCTATGATGTTTGATCTCAAATAAATTTTGACTTTTATAATTCTTAATTGTTTGATAGTGATAACCAAAATCATCATTAATTCCTGAATAAAATGCAAA
>CACBLW010000030.1 GCA_902540265.1 uncultured Alphaproteobacteria bacterium | reverse complement strand
CAACAAAATCTAAATACTCTAATCTTTTTTCTAAATCGAATGAAGTAAATGGATAATCATTTATTTTAAAAATTATTCTATTTTCAGAGCTAATTATATTTTGAGAATATAAAATAAACAACAATACTAAAATTAATAAACTTAATTTAAATTTAATTTTTTTCAAATTTTTCATTATCGGTGCCAATATTTTCCCACTGTATATCTTGTTTATCATTTTCAGATACAGCTAAATTAGTTGATTTATAACTTCCTATATTTTTGAATGAAAACATTAAAGTTAAAATATCTTGAGGTTTTAGATTATCTTCTTCGTATGATTTTCTATTAAAATCAATATTTATTCCAAAACATTCATCAAAATAACTATAACTTATAGTATATTCTTTGTTAATTTCCTCCTTAAGATCATACAAACCTGATAAATTTATTTTAGAAAATTTTGAAATTTTTTTACTTAAAAATGAATAATTTATTGTTTCAGTATCTTTAGTTATAATGTTATTTGTTTTTGAATTTTCATCTAGATAAGATAAATTAATTTCACCATATTTAGTAAAAGTATTTATATTTGCATTTTGTTTTTTTAAATATGATTCATTAACATCAAACCGAAAATTATATGATATTTTATTATTTTTAAAATATTCAATTGAACCTAGTAAATCACTTAAATTATTATCATTACCTTGCTCTTTATGAAAATTACTATTATTTGTAAATTCATATGACTGATATAGATTTGTATTGAAATTTGTTGTGTATGCAGATAGTCCATAAGTAATTCTTTTTGAATTATCTAGTTTATCATTCCCACTATATCTATTTAGTACATAAATATTGTCTAAGCTAAAATCATTATTTGTTGAATCCTCGTTTGAGAGTCTATTACTATTAGAAATACCTGGAGTTAAAACAGTATGTAAGGACGGCTTAAAAGTTAAATCTGATTTATACTTATTTAACTTAAATGGACTTTCTACACTTAAGCCAAGTATAGGAAATAGACGATAATAAGATCCTGTTTTATAATTATCACTACTTATTAATTTATTTTCAGTATTAAATATTTGATTGTATATTTCTGCATTTAATAATATTTTAGAATTAAATTTTATAATTTCTTTATTAATATTATATTGTTGAGAAAATTTTTGCTGTTTTTTTGCATGAACAAGAGTACTTGTTTCTCTAAAAATATTATAAAACTCAAAATTAGAATTTGATATGCTTCCATATTTATTATTATAACCTGAAAAATATTTTATTTTTGGAAATACTGTTGGTATTGTTTTATTATCTTCATTTTCTTGATTAGTTTGATAAAAATTTAAGCTTATATTTAGTTGGTCATCTATTTTTCTCAAATTAAAACCCTCTAGATTAAAATTAGTTGATAAAGAATTAGTGTAACTAAGTTCGTCATTCGGTTTAGTAATTTGAATATAATTTTTTGATGTTTGTAATGCTGAATTTACATTAACTCTGTAATTTTTATTAATATTTTTATTATAATTTGTAATTAAACTAGCATCACTTAACCATTTATTATTATTTCTATTTTCAAAATTAGAATCAAAAGTCAGTTCGGTTGTAAGATTACCCCCTGACAAAATTTGGTTATAATCAAATATAAATCTTTGAGAAGCATCTACTCCCCCACCATAATTTATAATTGGAGTAAATAATAGTTCCTTATCAATATCGATATTAAAATAATAAGGAAAAGAAGTAGACTGAGAAGTTTTTGTGTCAAAAAAATTTAAGGCTATGGATGGTGTTAAAAAACCTGATTTTCTTTCTTTTCGTAATGGAGAAGGTGTTACAATATAAGGTATATAAAAAACAGGTGTATTAAGCACTCTCATTTTAGAATGTTTTTGATATAAAAATAGATTATCGTTATCGTGAAGGATTTTTTCACCTTCCAACTGCCAAGTTGGACATATAAAATTACCTATTTTTATTCTAGAATTGCATGGTGTATATACTCCTTTTGAAATTATATCAATTTCACCATTTCTTTTTAATTTTGTTCCAATTAAACGTGAACCATCCTCTAGTCTTATTTTTGGATTTTCAAATTCTGCAAACTCAAGATTTTTAAAAAAATAACCATTTTCACCTTCAAAATAATTATTTCCCTCATCTTTAAAAGTAAATTTTGTTGGCAAGATTATTTTATCATCAATTCTATTAATAATAATTAAATCAGAGAGTATTAACTTATCATCCTGAAATATTTTCGCATTTCCTTTAGCAATAATATTTTCATCATTGTCATATGAAATTGAGTCAGCATATATTAATATCTCCTTCGCATTATTAAAACTAGGAATTATAATGAAAATCAATACTAAAAAAAACTTAAGTATAAAAAAATTTTTATATTTACTCATTTTCGATTTTTATAATCTGATAAAGACCAATTAAAAGAGGGACTAAAAAAATAATCAAATATGAAAGTAAAAAATTTAATGTAAGGCTTACTGTTAATTTGGTAATTATCTCCTTTAATAAAAAAATTAATAGTCCAATAGATATAGAAACAAAGAGTACTTTAAAAAAATTTTCATTTCTTTGAAATTTACTAGAAAAACCTAAAATAACAAAAGCTAATACAACAGTAAAAATTGGTTTTAAAATTTCTGATAAGTAATAAAGACCTATTTCAGATGAGTATAGATTGAATTTTGATAAAGTTTTAGAATGATTTATATAATTATAATAAGGCACTAGTTTGTATTTTGATATAGAATTTACTATATTTTCTTTATTAAAGTTTATAATCAAATTATATTTAGTTAAGTTTTTATATTCTTCTTTGTTAAAATCATAATATTTTACATTTTTTAATGAAAATATATTATTGTTGAACTCACCTTTTTCCGCCATTATAAATTTATTTGTATCATTTTTAGTTTGTAAAATTTTAATATTTGAAGCGTACATATCCCTCAAGTTTATATTTTTAATATTAATGAAACTAGAATTTTTTTGATCAATTTTGTTTTTGATCCACATTTCATTATCAGTAATTTTAATTGAATATAAACTATTATCTTTTTTATCAAGCTGATCATCATATTTTGTTTCCATAAAAACTGCTAAAGGATTAACTATAAACAAGAAAAATAAGCCCATTATAAAAACTGCTATTAGTATTGGTTTGAATATATCTAAAATGGAAAAACCTAAATTTCTCATTGAAACAAACTCATTATTGCTAATTAAATTTCTGGTTAAAAAAGCTACACCTAATATCGTTACAAATGGAATTATTTCATTTAGAATTGATGGATATTTAAGAAATGAAAGATAAATAAAATTAAATATATTCTTATCATTTTCTGAAATAACTCTTGATAATTCTAATAAATTTATGAAAATTATGAAAATTGAAATTATTAAAAAGTTAAAAATCAAATACTTATTAGTTAAATAAAATAAATAAATATTAATTTTTTTCATATCTTTTTTTAACATTAGAGGTGATTAAAGAAATTAATATTATTGTCAAAATTAAAAATATGTAACTATAAATTGTAATTTCTGAGTTTTTTAATATTTGATTTAAAATCAATATGCAGATACATGAAAATGAAAAATAAATGTTATTTACAGTATTAAAATTTATATCCTTAAGATTATTTTTATAGAAAAAAAAGATTACAAATATAATTAAAATTATATCTAAAATTTTAAATGATATATTTAAATAATTTTTTGTATTATAGTCATCAATGATTGTGAAAGTATTTTTGTCAACAAAATCATTACTACTTATATTTTTATGATCAATTTTTAAAACATAATTTAGAAATTCTAATTTTTCTATTTGCTCATTTTCATTAATACTAATTTTAAAACCATCTGTTAATATAAAATTATATTGATTATTTTTACTTATAATATTACCTTTTTTTGCATAAACAATATTTTCATTACCATCATTATATTTTATAAATATCTCTTCATATTGATTATCTTTTTTATCAAAATCCAGAATTGTATTTTTATCAAGATTGAGAAAATTAGAAAAAGCCATCTTGTTGAAGTCCAATGTATTTCTAAGCTCTAATTCTTTAATTTTATAAATTTCATATATTTTTGGTGCTATATAAAAATTTAAAAATGCAAAAAAAATAATAATTATTAAAGAAAAAAATACTAAGATAACTTTAAAAGGCTTTAAACCAAAGCCAAGTGATAAAATAGCAATTAATTCATTATCTCTTTTTAATTTCATAAAACACAATAGAAGACCAAAAATTAATATGAATGGAAGAATAACTGTGATTAAATTTGGAATTAAATATACAGAAAGTAATAAAATATCTAAAACTTCAATATGTAAAAAATTTGTTACTGTAAAAAGCCTAGTAATTTGTAAAAGCCATGCAATCGATAGAAATATAAATAAAATTAAAAAAAAATATTTTGTAATTTGTGAGAATAAGTAAATTTTAATTTTATCAATATACATACTTCTGATCAAATAGATTATAAACACTCTTAAATCTTAGACTTTTTAACATCCTTTTAATAAAATTAATTCCAAAATTTATCAAATTATAGACAAAATCAAATTACTTAATTAATAAATAACATCTTTATTATAGGAGAATATATGAATAGAACCTTTTCAATTATAAAGCCCGATGCCACAAAAAGAAATATTACTGGATCAATTAATAAAATTATAGAGGATAATAATCTAGTGATTATTGCTCAGAAAATGATAAAATTATCAAAAGAAAAAGCAGAAGGATTTTATTCAATTCATAAAGATAAACCTTTTTTTAATGATCTGATTGAATACATGACTTCAGGACCGGTAATTGTTCAGGTTTTACATGGTGACAATGCTGTCGAAAATTATAGAAGGATTATGGGTGCTACAAATCCTGAAAATGCTGAAAACGGAACAATTAGAAAAGAGTATGCTCTAAATATTCAAGAAAACTCGGTTCATGGATCAGATTCAGATGCAAATGCAAAAGTTGAAATAAATTATTTTTTTGAAGAGGGTGAGATTTTTAATAATTAAATAATGTGAAAATAATAATCAAAATAATTAATACAAATATAATTGTGTAAATTGTTAATTTGTTAAAAGTTTTCCATGTTTGTGCCTTATCTTTGGCTAAATTATCTTTATTGTAATCCATGTTTTATATAATAATTAATATAAAACTTATTGCAATAATATAATGAAAATTTTTATATTAATTTTTCTTTTAATTTTATTTAATAAGAGTGCTTATTCAAATAATATATTTAATACATTTTTCTACAATATTGAATTTACATCTGAAAATATTGAGGATGATAAAATACAAGAAATAAACAAAATAAAAAATAAAAGTATTTCATTTATTTTAAAAAATGCACTAACTGAAAAAGATTATTCTAATATAAATACACAACTATCAGATGATTTAATCAATACATTCATTAAAAATATTATCATAAATGATGAAAAAATTATTAATAATAAATATATTTCAAAAATAAGAGTAAATTTTGATAAAAAAAAAATTATAGATTTTCTTAGATTAAATAAAATGCCCTATGTTGAATATCATCCTTCTAATTTTTTATTAATAATTTATGAAATTAATGAATTAAATAGTAATTTGTTTACAAAAAATAATAATTATTACAAATTTTTTAATGAAAATAAAGAAAATATTAATTTATTTATAATTCCTAATTTAGACATTAACGACCGATTTATTCTTAAAGAAGAAAATATTATTAAAAGAGATTTAGATAAAATTAATAAATTTTCAAATAAATATAATTCTATTGAAACAATAATCGTTATTGCCAAAAATGAAAAAGATAAAACAA
>CACBLW010000029.1 GCA_902540265.1 uncultured Alphaproteobacteria bacterium | reverse complement strand
GAGAAATGACATATGAAGAATTTTTACAAACAGGTGATGACAATTATAATTGGTCTTTACCGGATGATGAATGGCAAGCAATCTCATTAAGCTATACATCAGGCACAACTGGTAAACCAAAAGGTGTTGTGTATCACCACCGTGGATCATATTTAATGTCTACAGGAAGTGTTACGGCATGGAACATGCCTAATAAATTAACATTTCTTTATACTGTTCCAATGTTCCACTGTAACGGATGGGGCTACCCTTGGACAGCAGCTTTAATACATGCAAAGATTATTTGCTGCAGGTACATTGTTGCAAAAGATATTTATAATTTAATAGATAAATACAAAGTAACTCATTTTGGAGGCGCTCCAATAGTTTTAAGTTTAATTGCTAATGCTGATGAAAAAGATAAAAAAGAAATAAATCATAAAGTATATGTATTAACTGCTGGTGCTCCACCAACGAGTGCAATTCTTGAAAAGATGGATAACTTAGGTTTTGAAGTTATGCATGTATATGGATTAACTGAAACATACGGCCATATTCTTCAATGCGCTTGGAATGAAGAATGGGAATCACAATCAAAATCTGAAAAAGCTGATATTAAAGCAAGACAAGGTGTTCGTTACCCAAATACCGAAGAAGTATGTGTGGCAGATCCAGAGACCTATGAAAAAGTTCCAATGGATGGAGAAACCATGGGAGAGATCTTAATTCGAGGTAATGTTGTAATGAAAGGATATTACAAAAATAAAGAGGCGACTGAAACATCGATGAAAAAAGGATGGTTTCACTCTGGTGATTTGGCTGTTGTCTATCCTGATGGATATATTCAAATAAAAGATAGATCGAAAGATATTATAATTTCTGGTGGAGAAAATATTTCATCTGTGGAAGTGGAAAATGTTGTTGCTAAACACCCAGCTGTTTCCTTGGTTGCAGTAGTTGCCAAGCCAGATGAGAAGTGGGGTGAAACACCATGTGCTTTTGTAGAACTAGCTCCTGGAAAAAATGCCACAGAAGAGGATATAATTCAGTTTTGTAAAGAAAATATGGCTGGATTTAAAAGACCAAAGCATGTAATCTTTGGTGAATTACCAAAAACATCAACTGGGAAAATACAAAAGTTTGAATTAAGAACAAAAGCAAAGGAGTTATAAATGGATCCAAAAACTTATAAATTTGACACACTAAGTCTACATGCTGGTTATCAACCAAGTAAAAACGCTGGCTCAAGGCAAGTACCAATTTATCAAACAACTTCATATATGTTTGATGATGTTGATCATGCGGCAGCACTTTTTAATTTAGAAAGAGGTGGTCATATTTATAGTCGTATGTCCAACCCAACAGTACAAGTTCTAGAAGAAAGAGTTTGTGCACTTGAAGGAGGAACAGCTGCTCTTGCAACTGCATCTGGAATGAGTGCAATATTTTTAACTATTATGACCCTTTGTAACGCCGGTGATCATATGGTTGTTTCTTCTCAGCTTTACGGTGGAACTGTAAATTTATTTAGATTAACGCTTCCTAAGTTTGGCATTAAAACAACTTTTGTAAAACCAAGAGATACAGAAGGTTTTAAAAAAGCTATTCAGCCAAATACTAAAGGTATTTTTGGTGAGCTTGTTGGTAACCCAGGTAATGAATTAATGAACATGCCTGAAGTTTCAAATATAGCAAAAGAAGCTGGTATCCCACTAATTATTGATAGTACTTATCAAACTCCTTATTTGTGTAGACCTTTTGAACACGGAGCTGACCTTGTTGTACACTCACTAACTAAATGGATGAGTGGTAATGGTTCTTCTATGGCAGGAATATTAGTTGAAGGTGGAACTTTTGATTGGATGCAAAATGATAAATTTCCTTCTATGACAGAACCTTACGAGGGCTATCATGGATTATCATTTGCTGAAGAATTTGGTCCAACAGCTTTTACAATGATGGCAAGAGCTGAGGGTATGAGAGATATGGGGCCTTGTTTAGCACCACAAAACGCATGGAATATTTTACATGGTTTAGAAACTCTCTCTCTTCGAATGGAAAAACATTGTTCTAATGCTTTGAAAATGGTTGAATATTTATCAAATCATGAGAGTGTTGCTTGGGTTTCACATGCTAGCGCACCAGGACATCCAGATAAAGAACTTGCAGAAAAAATTCTTCCTAAAGGAACTGGGTCAATGATTGCCTTTGGAATTAAAGGTGGAAAAGAAGCAGGTGCAGCTTTTATTAATAATGTTAAACTTGCTTCACATTTAGCAAATGTTGGTGATGCGAGAACACTAGTTATACACCCGGCATCTGCAACGCACTCACAAATGGATGAGGCAACTTTAAAATTTGCTGGACTATCTCACGATATGATTAGATTATCTGTTGGCTTAGAAGACTTTGAAGATATTGTAAACGATTTCGAAGATGGATTCAAAGCTGCAAAAAAACCTCGTTTAGTTGCAAACAAATAAATGAAGTTTAAAGTTCGCGGTATTGATACGTTTGCCTCCACTGGAGGCAGACCTTTTGATAAAAACAAACCTCTTATAATCTTCGTTCACGGTAGTGGACTAAGTCACATGGTTTGGGTTTTACAAACACGCTACTTTGCATTTCGTGGATACAGCGTTTTAGCCGTTGATTTACCAGGTCACGGACTTTCTTCTGGTGAAAGTCTAAAAACTATTGAAGAAATGGGAAACTGGGTTGGTGATGTAATTGGAGCAGTTGGATGTAAAGAAGCTTCACTAGTTGGACATTCCCAAGGATGTCTTGTAACAATGGAATGTGTTGCTCAACACCCAGAAAAAATTAAAACGTTAACTCTTATGGGTGGCGCATCTGCCATTCCAATGAATCCTGAACTATTAAGGCTTGCTGAAGAGAGTAATCCTAAGGCTGTTGATCTTATGATGGATTTTGCGCACGGACCTGCAGGACATTTTGGAGGTCATCCTGTTCCAGGTTTGTATCACCTAAATGTTGGTTCCATGATTGTTCAAAATAAAGAAATTAAAGATACCTTAGGTGTGGATTTTAGAGCATGCGATAATTATAAAAACGGACCTGAGATTGCTAAAAAATTGGATTTACCAACTCTTTCTATATTAGGTGCACAAGATAGAATGTGCCGTTTAAAAGATGGAAAAATTCTTGCTGATTATATTAAAGGATCGGAAGTAAAGATTATTGAAGATTGTGGGCATATGATGCTCTTAGAAGAAGCTGATCAAACATTAGAAATTCTAAAGAAATTTATAGCTGAACATTATCCTTTAGCCAGTTAGTAAATATTAAAAATTTCTAATAATTAATATTTCTGCTATTACTGATTTTCTTCTTTATCAGGTCTTGTAAGTTCTTCGAGTTTACGCATTTCCTCTTCCATTTTAAGCTTTTCTTGCTCTTCACGTTTTCTTTTGCGTTCCTCAGCTTTCATTTTAAGCTTAAGCTCTTTTTGCATTTTGCGGTCTCCCGCTTTTGATTTGTGATTAAAATGGATTCCCATAATGTGCGTGTATATACTAAAAATTTAATGATTTATCTAGACTCTAAATTTTAATTTCTGGCAAGCCAGACAATAATGACAAAAACAAATATAGCTATAGCTTGAAAAAGTACTCTTAAACGCATTAGCTTATTACTATGATTTTTATTAAGTTTACCATTTACAGCCATTGCTATGACCCCAATGACCACGACTGCTAGAGTTGCTGCCATAAATAAAACTAGTACTATCTGCATTGTACCCATATATCTATCTATATAAAACTTTTCTTGAATGAAGCAAGAATTCATACATAAGGTTATTATGGACAATATATTATTAGGCCCATCAATATCAAAACACGACAAACCAAAGAAATTAATGGTAATGCTTCATGGTTATGGTGACAATGCTGCTAATTTTATTCATTTAGCAGAACCTTTAGACCAAGATGAATGGGGAATGCACTATGTAGCTTTAAATGCACCAAGTATTATGCCTGGTAATCCAATGGGTTATCAATGGTTTGATTTATACCTAAATGGTGTTTATATTTCTGAAGTTGGTCCAAAAGAATTTGAAAATGTTAGAAATTTAATAAATGAAAATATTAAAAAAATTTCTAATACAATATCTCTTCTTACAAATGATTTAAATATTGAGATGAGTGATTGTTTTGTTATGGGCTTTTCCCAAGGAGGAATAATGGCGTTTGAATTGGGTCAATATCTTTATAAAAAATTAGCTGGCATAGCAATTATTTCTTCAAGAATAATTTCAAGAGAATTTGTTCCTAAAAATTCATTTTTAGAAACACCAATATTTATTTCACATGGTGGACTAGATAATGTACTGCCTGTTTTGAATTTTAATCAATCAGTTGAAATCCTAAAAAATTATAATTTCAAATTTGAATCTCACCTTCTACCAAATGATGAGCATACTATGTCGCAAGAAACAATAACTTTATTCCAAAATTTTATTAAAAAAAATATTTAAAGTAATCGAAACTTAATATTATATTACTATTTGAATAATATGACTTGGGTGAGTAGAAACTAAAATGAGTACTGCAGAAAATCCAGCTTTGGTTCTGAATGCTGATTTTCGACCACTATCCTATTACCCACTTTCCTTATGCTCATGGCAAGATGCCATTAAAGCTGTTTTTCTTGAAAGAGTTTCAGTGATTGAAAATTATGAGCATGAAGTTCATTCTCCAAATCTTACTTTTAAGTTACCAAGTGTAATTGCACTTAAAGATTATGTAACCCCTCAAAGAAGACCTGCGTTCACTCGTTTTAATGTATTTTTAAGAGATAATTTTACTTGCCAGTATTGTACTAATCGTTTCCCTGCTAATGAACTAACATTTGATCACTTAGTGCCTAAATGTTTAAATGGTAAAACTACATGGGAGAATGTAGTTTCTGCTTGTACGTCGTGTAATTTAAAAAAGGGAAGAAAATTAATTCACAATACAGATATGAAACTTTTTAAAAAACCTCTTCGACCAACATCAATTCAATTGCAAAATAATGGTAGGAATTTTCCACCAAATTTTTTGCATGAAACTTGGAGAGATTATTTATACTGGGATACAGAATTGGAAAATTAAATTTTTTTTGATATTGCGATTGCTGTTTTACATCCGAGCTCTATTACTTTTGACATAATTTTATATCCGGGTGCATTTTCAGCATCATGTTCTATTCCAATATCATGATGTTCAAGCTCATCATCTCTAAATTTGGAAATTGTTTTTTTTAAATCTTTGTGGTCATCTCCTAAGAGTTCCAATTGTTCTTGATAATGTTCACCAATAACTTTTTCGACAGCAACTGTACATGCCATCGCAGCTTTTTCACCCAATAAGGCAGTAGAAGCACCAAGCGCATAACCCGCAACATTCCACAAAGGAAGAAGAGCAGTTGGTCTAACTCTATGTTCTAATATTAATTCATTAAATTTATCAATATGTTCTTGTTCTTGGTCAGCCATATGCTGAATTGTTTTTCCAAGCTTTGAGTTTTTCCCAAAAATTGCTATTTGGCCATCATATATTTTAGTTGCACCATATTCACCGGCGTGATCGACTCTTATGATTTCTTCTAAAACTTCTCTATGAGTTGTTTTACTTGATGAAGAATTTTTTTTAGATATTTTTTTCTTTTTTAAAGCCATTGTTTCTATACAAATAAATAGCATTAAAAATAAAAATAACTAGTAAAACAAGTGTATTAATTGAAGCAGCAGAAATTCCAAAAAAACTCCAAATTACTTCATCGCAACTGATCACTTGTTTTGATAATATCTGTGCTTTAAGGTCTGAAGTATTCTCACTGCTGGTTAGCATTGCTGAACAACCTGCTGGTCCTTTAAGAATTTTATTTTCAACTCCAACATGCCATATAGAATAAAAAAGTCCGTAAACTGATGCAAATTGAATTACTAGATAAAGCCAGATTTTATTAAAATTTTTAAAAAAAAATATGAAAACCAAACATATTAAAATTAAATAATATGGATGTCTTTGCTTTAAACATAACTCACAAGGTTGAAGGTTAAAAAAATATTCGGCAATTAATGCTGATGATATTGAGATAAACGAAATTAC
>CACBLW010000028.1 GCA_902540265.1 uncultured Alphaproteobacteria bacterium | reverse complement strand
ATCCAATAGATGGTTCGTCTAAAACATACAAAACTCCTGTTAACCCAGAACCAATTTGACTTGCCAATCTAATTCTTTGACTTTCACCTCCAGATAAAGTTTTACTAGCCCTTGCCAATGATAAATAATCTAGACCAACTCTATTTAAAAAAACTAATCTATCTTTTATTTCTTTAATTACTCCCTCAGCAATTTTTTTATTATTTTTATCAAGTTTACTTTCAAGTGATGAAAACCAGTCTAGGCACTCACTAATTGATTTTTTAGTAATATTACCAATATGATTTTCATCAATTCTTACGGCTAAAGCTTTTTCATTAAGACGGTAACCATTGCAAACTTCACAGTCTCTTTCAGATAAATATTTTTCTAATTCATACTGAAGCCACCATCTCTCAGTTTCTTCATATTTTCGATCAATAAAGTTAATTATTCCTTCAAAATCATATAAAAAATTTAGTTCACTATTCTCATCTCCATAAAGAATTATATTTTTAACTTTTTTTGGAATTTCACTCCATGGTGCATTTTTCTTTACCTTAAATTGTTTTAAAATTTTATCTATTGTTTCAACAAAATATTTTTTTTGGTAACCAAATATTTTTGTTTCCCATGGTTTAATGGCTCCATCGGAAATAGATCTAGTTTCATCTGGTACAATCTTGTATTCATCAAAAAATTTTTCAACTCCTAATCCATCGCATTCAGAGCAAGCACCCTGCGGAGCATTAAAACTAAATAATCTAGGTTCAATTTCTTCAATACTAAATCCAGATACAGGACATGCAAATTTTGATGAAAATATGGATATTTTATTTGTATCTAGATTTTCTAAATATAACAAACCATCGGATAATGTTAACGCAACTTCTATACTTTCACTCAATCTTTGTTGAATGTTTTTTTTTACAACAAGTCGATCAATAACAACATCAATATTGTGTTTAAAATTTTTTTTAAGTGAAGGCACTTCATCTATATCATAAACTACATCATCTACTTTAAGACGTTGGTAACCCCTTTTTTTTAAATCTTCGATTTCTTTTCGATATTCACCTTTTCTGTCTCTAACTATCGGAGATAAAATATAAATTCTCTTATCAATATTATTTTTAATTATAAGATCAGTCATTTCACTTACTGATTGTGATCTAATTGGCTTGCCTGTTGCGGGAGAGTAGGGAACTCCGACTCTAGCATAAAGAACTCTTAAGTAGTCATAAATTTCAGTAACAGTTCCAACTGTACTACGAGGATTTTTTTGTGTTGTTTTTTGTTCAATAGAAATAGCAGGTGATAAACCGTCAATACTATCTACATCAGGCTTATTCATCATTTGGAGAAATTGTCTTGCATACGCTGAAAGACTTTCAACATATTTTCTTTGTCCCTCAGAATAAATTGTATCAAATGCTAATGTCGATTTTCCTGAGCCACTTACACCAGTTATTACTACGAGTTTATTCTTTGGTATTTCTAAGTTTATATTTTTAAGATTGTGCTCTCTTGCACCTTTTATAACAATTTTATCTAAATTCATGAATATTAGTTTTATCTAATAACGTTAATATGTTATATGGATATATATAGAAATCTTATGGTTGGTAGTGTTAATAAAACAATTTTATTAGGAAACTTGGGAAGAGATCCTGAAATTAGGTCTATGCAATCTGGAGCAAAAATGGCTTCATTTTCAATTGCAACATCAAAAAGATGGAAAGACAGAAATACTCAAGAACAAAAAGAAAAAACATCTTGGCATAACATTGTTGTTTTTGGAGATGGTCTTGTCGATATAGTAGAAAAATATGTAAAAAAAGGATCTAAAATTTATGTTGAAGGAGAACTTCAAACAAGGAAATGGCAAGATAAAGATGGAAATGATAGATACACTACAGAGGTCATTTTACAGGGATATAATTGTAATTTAACCCTCTTAGATAGCAGAAATAGTAATTCTCAGGTATCAGATAATTCTCAAGAAATGGATCAATCTAAGTCAATTGGAGACAATTCTTTTGGAAATCAATCTAGTGATTCTGAAGATTTAGATGAAGATATCCCTTTTTAAATTTTTATATTAGATATTATAATTTAATTACTGAAAAATATAGTTTTTTTAATATAATTTAATTATTTATTTATATTGGTTTAAATTATGCTTTTTGATATAAAAAAATCTTAATTTTTCTTAGAAAACTTGGATTTTTTTAGTGCCTGACGATATAGATACATCAAATAACGACGATAAACAACCTGCTAATATACCTTCAGTAAGTTTAGAGCAAGAAATGCAAAAATCCTACCTGGATTATGCAATGTCTGTAATAGTTAGTAGGGCACTTCCAGACTGCAGAGATGGCTTAAAGCCAGTTCACAGAAGAATATTGTACTCTATGAGTGAGTCAGGGTACAATTTTAATAAACCATATAAAAAATCAGCAAGAATAGTGGGTGATGTAATGGGTAAATATCATCCTCACGGAGACTCAGCTATTTATAATTCTATGGTTAGGATGGCGCAAGATTTTTCAATGCGATTAGAGTTAGTTGATGGTCAAGGGAATTTTGGATCTTTAGATGGAGACCCTCCTGCAGCAATGAGATACACTGAAGCACGACTTGCTAAAGTATCCGAGAAGCTTGTTGAAGATATCGATAAAAACACTGTTACTTTTCAGCCTAATTATGATGACACAACAAAAGAACCATCAGTTTTGCCATCTCAATTTCCAAATCTTTTAGTTAATGGTGCATCGGGAATTGCAGTTGGAATGGCGACTAATATCGCCCCACATAACTTAGGAGAAGTAATAGATGCATCTTTATATCTTATTAAAAATCCAGATTGTAAAATATCAGATCTTCAAAAATATATTTTTGGTCCTGATTTTCCAACAGGAGGTCAAATAATTGGTAAAAAAGGCATAACTGAAGCTTTTGAAACTGGAAAAGGAGGGTGTGTAGTTAGATCAAAAACCAGTATTGAAAATTTTAAAAAGGATCGAGAGGCAATTATTCTCCATGAAATACCTTATCAGGTTAATAAATCAAAATTATTAGAAAGGATTGCAGAAATTGTAAAAAATGGAATTGTTGAAGGAATTTCAGATTTAAGAGATGAGTCAGATAGAAACGGTGTTAGGGTTGTGATAGAATTAAAAAAAGATGTAGACTCAAATATTATTCTCAATCAATTATATAAACATACTTTAATTCAAACTACATTCAATTCAAATATGCTTGCTTTAAATAAAGGTAAGCCAGAACAAATGAATTTAAAAGAAATTTTATCTTCATTTTTAGATTTCAGAGAAGAAGTAATAATAAAAAGAACATTATTTGACCTTAATAAAGCTAGAGAAAAAGCTCATATTTTAGTTGGATTAGTTGTTACTAATGAACATATTGATGAAATTATAGAATTAATAAAAAGTTCAAAAGATACAAAAGAAGCAAAAGAAAAATTAATTAAAAAGAAATGGAAAGTATCTAAACAAAATCTTAATTTTATTAAATCAGTTGAGGATGATACTGTAGAGTTAAAAAATAACACTTTCAATTTTTCTGACGCACAGGCTAAAGCTATTTTAGAATTAAGATTACAAAAATTAACTGCTTTAGAAAGAGAAGATATACAAAAAGATTTAGAAAGTTTAATTTTAGAAATTAAAAATTACCTATCTATACTTAATTCTAGGGATATTCTTCTAAAGGAAATAGAAAAAGAATTAGCTGAAATTAAAAAAGAATTTGCGACTGAAAGACGTAGTGAAATTATTGATCAAGAATATGAGCAAGTAGATGATTTAAGATATATTCAACAAGAAGATATAGTTTTAACTATTTCTAATAATGGATACATTAAAAGATCACTATTATCTAATTATCGTTCTCAAAATAGAGGAGGTAAAGGTAAAACTGGTATGTCAACAAGAGAAGAAGATTTTGTTAAAGAAATTCACTTTGCTGATACTCATACTAAACTTTTAGTTTTTTCTTCATTAGGAAAGGTTTATTCTCTAAAATCGCATGATGTTCCTGAAGCCAGCTTAAAGGCTAGGGGAAAGCCAATAGTAAATTTACTGCCATTTAAATCTAATGAAAAAATATCTACTTTCCTTCCATTACCTCTGGATGAAAATCAATGGGATAAACTTTATGTTATTTTTGCAACAAAAAATGGAATGGTAAGAAAGAATAAATTAATAGACGTTGCAAAGAGTGGAAAAAGAGAATTGAGGGACTCAGGAAAAGTATCTATTAAGCTTGATGAAAAAGATGAATTAATTGGTGTTAAGCTTTGTACTATAGATGATGATATTTTGCTTTCTTCATCAAATGGAAAATGTTTACGTTTTCCGGTTGAAAAATTAAGATTATTTTCTGGTTTAAATTCATCAGGTGTAAGGGGTATAAAATTAGATAAGGGCAATACAATTATATCTTTAGCAATTTTAAAACATTCAGTGATTGATATGAGCATTCGTCAAGAATACTTAAGAGCGGCGTCTGAAAGTAGAAAAGAAACTTCATCACTTAAAAATGGATTTGAAGATTTAAATAATAATGAGGAATTTCTTTTAGCTATAACATCAAAGGGTTTTGGAAAAAGATCATCCGCTTATGAATATAGAATTTCAAATAGAGGAGGAAAGGGTATAACTGGAATAATGACATCTGAAAAAAATGGTGAAGTTGTTGATTGTTTTGTTGTCCAGGACAATGATGAAATTATTCTTGTTAGTGATAAGGGTCAAATAATTAGAGTTAATGTAAACCAAATTAGAATAGCTGGAAGATCCACAAAAGGTGTAAGTATATTTAAGATTCCTGAAAGTGATAGAATTGTTTCTGTTTCTAGAATACAAGAACTTGAAAATGATGAATAAAATTGGAATATATCCAGGCACTTTTGACCCCATGACTGCAGGACATATGGACATAATTAAAAGATCATTAAGAATAGTAGATAATCTAGTAATAGCAGTTGCTAACAATATTAACAAAGATTCATTGTTTAGTGTTCAAGAAAGAATTAATATCATCAAAAGTGATATTAGTAATCTAAATGAATTTAATTCAAAAATTAATGTTACGAAATTATCAGGATTGCTTACAACATTTGCTAAAGATCAAAATGCCACATGTATAATACGTGGTTTAAGAGCAGTATCAGATTTTGAATACGAATTTCAAATGACAGGTATGAACTACCAACTTAATCCTGATATTGAGACAATATTTCTTATGACTTCTGAAAAAAACTCATTCATTTCATCAAATTTTGTTAAAGAAGTCCACAAACTAGGTGGGGATGTTTCAAAATTTGTTTCTAAAAATACTTTAGAACAACTTAATAAAAAAAACTCTTAGTTAATCACTTGCGCTTACAATATTTGAACTATATAGAATACACATTCGATGGGCCCTTAGCTCAGTTGGTAGAGCAATTCCCTTTTAAGGAATGGGTCGCAGGTTCGAATCCTGCAGGGCTCACCATCCAAAATGAAAAAAGTAAAAATAAAAAATATTTCATCTGGTATTGAGAAAAACTGCGATATTTTAAGAAAAAACGACAACATTCTTGAAGTGGTTCTTGAAGGAACAACAATAAAAATATTACTTAAGAAAAAAACTAATAAATATATTGGGTATTTTAAAGAAATGGAATTTGAGTCTGACGGTTAATTTTTATTCCTAATATTTAATTCGTTTTCATAATCAATTTGTACTTGCTTTAAAATTTCTTTCTTTGTTTTTACTTTGCCTTTACCTACACCAGGGCAATTTTTAGCAATATCTTTATGCCAAGTTTTTGTGTTCATATTTTCAGGCCAAAAAGGCCAAGTTCTACATTGTATGGGTCTTGACTTATAGACGGTGCATTTGTTATCTTTCAAAAATATGCAATTTCCATTATTTTTTTTCAGTTCCTTTAAGTGAATGAAACCATCAGTTTTTTGACAATAGTTTTTTACAAAATTTTGTTCTGTTATTTTAAATCCATCTGACAATTTTTTAATATCTTTTTTACTTAAATAAACAAAACCATAGTTACCTCTTGAAACACAACAATTTCCAGAACCCTGGCATTCAAATCTAATACCTTTTTCTATATCCATAATTATTATCCAGCAGTTAGTGTTAAAATTGCTGCATCTCTTTCTTGAAGATACAATAAGTTTCGAAGATTTTCTCCTTCTATGTTTTCTAATTTTGGATTTTTGGATAATATATCTTCTACCATAATTTTAGCATCTTCTAATAGATCGTAATCAAAACTAAGGTCAGCTACATAAAAAGATGGGCTGCCAGATTGCTTTTTTCCTAAAATTTCTCCTGGACCTCTTATTTTTAGATCTTCTTCAGCGATTTTAAAACCATCATTTGTTTTCTTCATTATATCAATTCTTTGTTTTGAAATTTCCCCAATATTATCTTTATGTAAAAGTATACAATATGATTGAATATCATTTCTACCAACACGACCTCTTAATTGATGAAGTTGAGCTAAACCGAATCTTTCTGCATGTTCAATTACAATTGTTGTTGCTGAAGGAATATCTACACCAACTTCAATAACAGTTGTTGAAACTAAAATTTTATAATCCTCATTTTTAAACTTTGTCATTATTTCTTCTTTTTCTATTTCACTTAAACGTCCATGCATTAAAAGAACATTATTTTTGAAATATTTTTTTAAAATTTTGTATCTTTCCTCTGCAGCTTTTAGATCTAACTCTTCAGATTCTTCTATTAAAGGGCATACCCAGTAAAATTTTGATGAAGAATTTTTAATTTTTTCTTTTATTCTATCAATAAGTTGATTTTCTTTTTTTAATGACAAAGAGCTAGTTATAATTGGTTTACGACCTAAAGGTTTTTCAATTAATTTACTCTCTTTCATATCTCCATATGCTGCTAAAGTTAATGTTCTCGGAATGGGAGTCGCACTCATTACTAATATATTTGGTTTATGATTTTTATGGTTAAATACCATTCTTTGATAAACACCAAATCTATGCTGTTCATCAATAACGGCTAAACCTAAATTTTTAAATTTTACAGTATCTTGTATTAAAGCATGTGTCCCAATTATAATGTCTGCTTTTCCTTTTGCAATTTCATCTAATTTTTCTTTCCTTTCCTTACCCTTATCCTTTCCTGTAAGAATAAGTACATTTATTTTTGAGTCTTTTAATAAATTTAAAATATTTTCATAATGCTGGAGTGCAAGAATT
>CACBLW010000027.1 GCA_902540265.1 uncultured Alphaproteobacteria bacterium | reverse complement strand
TATTGCTGACAAAACATCAAGTTTAAATAAATTATCTGTACAGGAAAATATTAATATTTGGAAAAAAATCTTTTTATCAAATATTAGTAATTCTCAAGTTGAAAATATTTTAAAAACTTTAAAATTAAATATTTATTTGAATCAAAAAGTAAATTCATTATCATTTGGAGAAACAAAGAAATTAGAGTTTTTAAGATTAATTATAGAAAACAAAAAAATTTGGATTTTAGATGAACCTTTATCTAATTTAGATGATGTATCAATTGATGTAATAGCACAAACTTTTGAAGATCATCGCACAAAAGAAGGTTCTATAATATTTAGCTCACATCAAGAATCAGAAATCAATGTGACAGAGGAAGTTTTACTATAAATAAAATGCTAATTTTAAATAAAATAATTTCTTTTTATTACAGAGAGTACAAATTAAATCTAAGTGGCTTTCAAGATATTTTAACAAATATTATTTTTTTCTTCACATCAATATTTATATTTATTTTCTCTATTGGACCAGACAAGGAAACAATTTCAAATATAGGAATTGGCATTATATGGACATTATTATTGTTAAGCTCAACATTATCTTTAAGGAAATTTTATCAGGATGACTTTGAGAGTGGTAATTTATTAATTATGCATTTAAACGGATTTAGTTTTGGTTTTATTGCTATTTTAAAAACTTTTTCACATTTTTTCTTTATTCAGGTACCTTTTTTGTTGTCTATACCAGTTGCATGTATCTTGTTAAATATTACAAATGATGAACTTATATATCTGTTTTCAAGTTTTGTAATAGGATCATTCATTCTATCATGCCTAGGTTCTATTTCATCTTCTATGAACCTAATGAACCAGCGAAATTTCCTGCTAGGAAGTGTTATAGTTATGATATTTAGTGTTCCAATAATTATTTTTTCTGTGGGCATTATTAATCATGAAGAAAGCTTTAATTCTCTAATAAGTATATTATTTGGAATACTATTAATAGTTTTTGCTATAAACCCTTGGGCAAGTGGTTTGTGCATTAAACTTTCATTAGAAAATAATTAATATGAAGTTTTTAATTAATCCTAGTAAATTTAATGAGGTTGCAGATTATGTATTTCTACCAGTGTTGATTTCTTCTATTATATTATTTTCTATAGGATTAATTTTTGCATTTTATTTATCTCCTGATGACTATCAACAAGGATCAACTGTACGTATAATGTATGTTCATGTGCCTAGTGCCTGGTTAGCATTACTTACATATGCTATAATGACATTATATAGTATTGCTGGATTAGCATTTAGAATACCTTTTGGGTTTATTATTAACACAGCAGTAGCTCCTATTGGAGCAATCTTTACTCTAATATGTATTGTAAGTGGATCTTTGTGGGGTAAACCAATGTGGGGTACTTGGTGGGTATGGGATGCACGTTTAACTTCTGTTGCAATACTTTTTATTATTTATCTAATTATTATTTTTATGAATTTATCTTTTGAAAATAGGATTTTAAGAGAAAAGGTTGTTGCTATATTTATTCTTGTTGGATCAGCAAACCTACCAATAGTTAAATTTTCTGTGGATTGGTGGAATACACTGCATCAACCAGCAACAATAAGTAAATTGTCAAAACCCAGTATTGATCCTTCAATGATGACACCTTTAATTATTATGACATTTGCATTTATAATGATTGGAATAGCAATAGCCATTTTAAGAATAAAAACTGAGATAATTTCAAGAAAATCTTATTTAAGTTAATTTGTGACTTTTAGTCCATTGGATTAAGTATCATTCCTAAGTATTTTTGTTATTAGAAGCTATGTATTTTTGGTATATTTTAGGATCCTATATCACTGCTTTTCTTTTAATTTTTTTGTTATTATTTTTTAGCTACCTAAAACTTAGAAGAATAGAAAATAAATGAGTCTAAGATTTCAAAGATTGCTATTAATATTGCTTACTTTGGTAATTATACTAAGTGCAGTCTTACTTATTTTATATAATACGAGAGAAAATGTGTCGTATTTTTATACACCATCTGAAATTGATAAATCAGATATTATAATAAATAAAGTAATAAGAATAGGCGGTTTTGTAGAAGATGATAGCTTTAATAAAATTTCTTCAAGTTCATTTAAGTTTAAAATTACTGATGAAAAAGCATCTATAGTTGTTGCTTTTGAAGGTATTCTTCCTGATTTATTTAGAGAAGGGCAAGGTGCAGTAATAGAGGGTGCTTTTGTTGATAAAAATATTTTTAATGCAACTAATGTTTTTGCAAAACATGATGAAAATTATATGCCAGCATCAATAAAAGAAAATCTGAAAAATACAGGTTATTGGAATAAAAAATATAAATGAGTTCATTAGTTGGTTTTTTAAGCTTAGTTTTTGCGATAGGTATTAATTTTTACTTATTTTTATCGAGATACATATTTAAATTTCAAAAACAGAAATTTAATTTATTTATCCGCCTTTCATCATTATTAACTTTGTTATCTTTTTTTTCATTAATGTATGCCTATGTGGTATCTGATTTCTCAAATTATAATGTATTTCAAAACTCTCACTCAAATAAACCATTAATATATAAAATTTCAGGTACTTGGGGGAATCATGAAGGTTCAATGCTTTTGTGGTTAAGTATATTATCTATTTTTAGTTTCTTTTTTTCTTTTACAAAAAAAATAGACGAAAGCTTTCAAAGATTGACATTAATTATCCAATCTTTACTTCATATTTTGTTTGGTCTATTTATAGTTTTTACCTCTAATCCTTTTCTCATTAATTCAATATTAGTAAACGAGGGTTTGGGTTTAAATCCTATTTTACAAGATCCTGGTTTGGCTGTTCATCCTCCAATTTTATATGCAGGTTATGTTGGCTATTCTATAGTTTTCAGTATTGCAATAGCTGGTTTATTTCAAAATACAGATGATGAATGGCTATATGTTGCTAAAAAATGGTCATTGATTAGTTGGACTTTTTTAACTGGTGGAATAGCTCTAGGTTCATATTGGGCATACTATGAATTAGGATGGGGTGGTTGGTGGTTTTGGGATCCAGTCGAAAATATTTCACTGATGCCTTGGATTGCTGGACTAGCATTAGTTCATTCACTTATGATGGTAAGAGGTGAACAAGCCATTAAAAAATGGATAGTTTTTTTATCAATTCTTTGCTTTTCATTAAGTGTTTTTGGAACATTTTTAGTAAGATCTGGAATCTTAACAAGTGTACACTCATTTGCAGCAGATGCATCTAGAGGTATATTTATATTACTAATTTTTTTTATTGTAACTGGATTTGGTTTTTTAGTTTTCTTGTTAAAAGAACCAAAAAAATCAAATGCTTTAAACTTGTTATTTATCAATAAGGTTTCAGCACTTGTAATAAATAATATTTTAATGATTATAGCAACGTTAACTATTCTTTTAGGAACAATATACCCAATTATAATTGAAGTTTTATATAATAAGAGAATATCAGTTGGAGGCCCTTATTTTAATTCAACAGTAATTCCTATAATGATACCTGGTTTTTTACTAATGAGTGTTGCACCAATTTTATCATGGCAAACAAATAAGATAAATAATTCAAAAAAATATGTTCTAGCTTTTATTATCTTAAGTGTTTTAGTTCTAATTCAATCATATTTTTTGGATTTTAATACATGGGGTTTTATTGGGTTACTTTTAGGTTTTTGGATAATATTAGCTTCAATTATTGCTATATTTTCTTCATATAAAATTAAAATTAATATTAAGTTTTTCAAAATAATTAATCCTCATGTAGCGCATATTGGTGTAGGTATTGCTATAATTGGTATCACCTGTTCTAGTGTTTTTCAAAATGAGCTAGATTTTAACCTTAATGAGGGAGATAAGTTTATTGTAAATGGAAAAACAGTTTTGTTTGAAAAAATAGAAACAACTAATGAAATTAATTTTCAATCTTTAAGAGGAAAATTTTTATTTGATATTGAAAAAAATCAATCAAAAGAAATAGAGGCTGGAAAAAATTATTATCCAGTGTCAAAGATGATTACATCTGAAGCTGGTATTTTACATCAGTGGAATAAGGATGTATATTTTATCCTTGGTGATCAAAAAAATAATGAGTGGTTTGTAAAAGTTTTAATTAATCCATTTGTTAGCTTTATATGGCTTGGAGTTATAATAATGATGTATTCAGGTTTAATAGCAGTTTATAGAAGATGAATAGGATATTTATTTTAACACCATTAATAGTACTTTTAGTCATATGTATTTTTTCACTAGTTTATTTATTAAGTGGAAAAGATCCTAATAAACCACCGAGTGCACTCTTAAATAAAAATGTTCCTATTTTTGAAAGTAGTTCTTTGTACAATTCAAAGGATATAATCAAAACAAAAGATATAAAAAATAAGAAGACTTTAATTAATTTTTTTGCTTCTTGGTGTAGTCCTTGTAAAATAGAGCATCCACTTTTTTTTGAAATACAAAAAAAATATCCTGAACTATATTTGTTGGGATTTAACCACAAAGATCCACCTTCTGATGCAAAAAAATATTTGGAGGATGATGGAAATCCATACGATTTTGTTGGTGTAGACTCTGATGGTTTAATTGCATTAGAATTTGGTGTTTTTGGTCTACCAGAAACATATTTAATTAATGAGAATGGTAAGATTATCTATAAATTTATGGGTCCGATAACAATGGATATTTTAAAAAATGAAATTGAGCCACTTCTATAAATTTTTACATATAATAATTTTAAGTCTTGTGTTTTTTACTTTTAAAATATTTGCCATTGAAAATATTGAAGAGAGAGTAAAAAAAATAACCTTAGAGTTGCGATGCATGACTTGTCAAAATCAAAGCATTTATGACTCAGATACAGAATTCTCAAATGATATTAAAAAAATAGTTAAAAATAAGTTGAAAGCTGGAGAAAGTGAGCGAGATATTAAGAAATTTTTAGTTGAAAGATATGGTGAATACATTCTTTTTAGACCATTAATGAATTATAATAATATCTTTCTTTGGAGTTTCCCTTTTATATTACTAATAATTGGCTTATTTTTTGTATTAATTAAGAGCAAAGGAAACAAGGTCTGAAACAATTTATTTTGTTTTTTTTTATTTAGCTTATATGGTTATCTTATAATTTAGAAATACTTCTTCAAGGAGGAAATGTGAAAAAAATTTTAATATATTTATTATCAATTGGTGTTTTTGGAGTTGCTTCAATTGCAAATTCGCAAACAATAAGAATTGGTACGGAAGGTGCTTATCCACCATGGAATAATCTGAACTCAGCTGGTGAACTAGAGGGTGCAGAGATAGACTTTGGTAATGAAGCTTGCAAAAGAATGGGTGTTACTTGTGAGTGGGTAACTCAAGATTGGGATGGTATAATACCTGCACTTCTTCAAGGTAAATACGACATTATTATTGCTGGAATGTCTATTACCGAAGAAAGAAAAGAAAAAGTCAACTTTACAACTGGATATATGACTGATGGTGCAAGATTTGCTGTTTTAAAAAATAGTGGTTTAGCAAATTTAAATATTGCAGGTATGGCTAAAGTTAATCTTAATAATGCAGGTGGAAAAGAACAAGCTGCAATAGGCCAATTAATTGCCGCAATGGATGGTAAAACTGTCTGTGTTCAATCTTCAACAATTCACCAAAACTTCTTAGAAAAACACATGTCAGGTGCTGTTGATGTTAAACTGTATCAAGCAGTTGACGATCACAATTTAGATTTAGCTGCTGGAAGATGTGATGCTGTTCTAGCAGATGTAGGATCAATTATTGATTTTATGGAATCTGATGGTGGTGTTGATGTTGCATTTACTGGTCCAACTTTTTCTGGTGGAGTATTCGGTGATGGTGTTGGCGGAGCAGTTAGAAAAGAAGATACAGATATCTTAGAGATGTGGAATGCTGCTATTGCAGAAATGTCTAAAGATGGAACTACTGCTGAAATAACTAAAGAGTGGTTTGGTAGAGATATCTCAATGTAAAGCTAATTTTATTTTAATAAAAAGCGGTCCTAAAGACCGCTTTTTTTTTGATTAAATTAAAGCCATAATGCATAATATATATTAAATAAAAATTTTATAATGAACTCACTTTTATATTTAATTATTCAAATTATAAACTTATTCCAATTTGCTCTTATAGTTTACATAATCTTAACATGGCTAGTAAACTTTAATATAATTAATACGGGTAATCGATTTGTTTATAGCATACTTGATACTTTATATCGATTATGTGAGCCAAGTTTGAATTTTGTTAGAAGATACATACCTACTTTTGGTGCAATAGATTTATCACCGATAATTGTTTATCTAGGCTTGTGGTTTATAAAAAGTTTATTAATTGAGTATTGGCCTAGATAGTTATGTCTCAAATTTTAGATGGAAAAAAAGTTGCACAAAAACTGAAAGATGATCTTAAAATTGAAATTGAAAATATTAAATCAAAATTTAATCGTGCTCCTGGATTGGCTGTAGTTCAAGTAGGAAATGTTGCGGCAAGCAGTGTCTATGTTAAAGCTAAAACAAAAGCTGCAAAAGAAGTTGGAATTAATGTTTTTGATCATCATCTAGAGGAAACAACAGATCAAAATGATTTAATCAGTTTAATTAGTCAATTAAATAGCAATACAGATGTTGATGGCATTCTTGTTCAACTACCTTTACCAAAAACAATAAATGAAGAAGCAGTGTTAAATTGCATAATACCAGAAAAAGATGCTGATGGTTTTCATCCCTTAAATGTTGGTAAACTTTCAATAAGTAATAAGAATGATGAAAAATTAATGATACCTTGTACCCCTTATGGTTGTCTACTACTTCTTAAAGAACTTGGTATAGATTTAGCTGGCAAAAATGCAGTTGTAATAGGAAGATCTAATATAGTTGGAAAACCAATGGCTCAATTATTATTAAAAGAATCTTGTACCGTAACAACAGTGCATTCTAAAACTGTAGATATTGAAAGTATTTGCAATAAAGCTGATATTCTAATTGCTGCTATTGGAAAACCTGAATTCGTAAATAAAGATTGGGTAAAGGAAGGGGCAATTATTATTGATGTTGGTATAAATAGAGTCAAAATAAATGAAGAAAAATCAAAACTAGTTGGGGATGTCTTATTTAGCGATGTAGAAAATAAGGTAAGTGCAATATCTCCAGTACCTGGAGGCGTAGGGCCCATGACGATTGCATGTCTTTTAAGAAATACAACTATTTCATGCAGGAATAGATTAATCGATTAACTAATTTTATTAATATATTTTAAAAAAACATCTGCTGAGATTGCTTTTCTAGCTTCCTCACAATGACTACACAATTTTTTATATTCACCACATGGAGATAACTTATGTTCATAATATATATTCTCATGAAAATCATATCCAATCGCTTCAGGAGTTATCCAGCCTCCAAAATATAAAACTGCTTTTTTATTTAAAGCTGCAGCAACATGTCCAAAGCCTCCTTCAGGACCAACATATAAATCTGCTTCATTTAAAACTGCACATGCTAGACGAAAATCCATATTCTCAGGCCAAAAGACTGATAAATTTTTTTTACTTTCTTTATGAACTGATTGGATTACCAAAAAATCTTTTATAAGCATATTAATTAATTCTTGCCAATTTTCTGCACCCCAATCTTTATTTTGATGCTTAATACTAAATTGCCAATCATAAATTTTTGTTGATGTAGTTTCTAAAAAAATAATTTTTTTATAATTTTTGTTATTTGTACTGTTCCAAAATTCAATTGCTTCAGAAATTATTTTCTTTGCATCGGTTATTTCTTTTTTTGTAAAATAAATTTCTCCAGGATTAGGTTTAAATTTCCTCCAAACATAATTTGTATTAGTAGTTTTTTCATAATCAATATAAGGTCTGTTATTTTCATGGTAGTCAATAATATGTATTGGTTTGTTTTTTTCAAGATTTCTGCAATCAGATATATTTGGGTTATGATCATAAATGAGTGAATGATAAGCGGTTTGGTTTTTTGCTTCTCCAATTACAATTTGTCTATCTGGAAATTGTTTTTTGATTTTTGAAGCTAACTTTGTTACAAGTAAATCGTCTCCGTAACCCATTTATTAAAGATTACTTTTTTTAAGTCTAACTG
>CACBLW010000026.1 GCA_902540265.1 uncultured Alphaproteobacteria bacterium | reverse complement strand
ACTTAGATCGTGCTCTCCACATGTAATAAAAATTTTAGTACCAGTAATACTATAACTTCCATCATCTAATGGTGTTGCCATTGTTTTACTTAATCCAAGATCTGTTCCACATTGAGGTTCAGTTAAATTCATTGTTCCTGTCCACTTACCACTAGTTAAATTTGGCAAATAAGTATTTTTCAAATCTTCATTAGCACTCTTTTCAATGGCATCGATTGCATTTGCTGTAAGGCCCGGATAAAGACCAAATGACATATTAGTAGAGCTTATCATTTCATCTAAAATCATATTCATAATATAAGGAAGATTTTGTCCACCAAATTCTTCTTTTACTTTTAGTCCCTGCCAGCCATTTTCAGAAAAAGTTTTATAAGCTTCTTTAAATCCCTTTGGTGCAGTCACAACTCCATTATTAAATGAACATCCTTCGCTATCTCCACTTTGATTAAGTGGGAGTAAGGTTTCTTCACATAGTTTTGCTGCTTCTTCAATAATAAGCATTAGATCGCTTGTTTCTAAATCTAATTTTTTTAATGTTTCACTTTCCTTAAGATTTAAAAAATCCTCGATTAGAAATTTAAACTCACGAAGCGGTGTTTTATAAATTTGCATGATATTTAATTAATATTTTCTAACACAGTTGCAATACCTTGACCTAAACCTATACATTGCGTCGATAATCCATACTTTTTATTATTATTTTGCAATAAAGTTGCAACTTTACCTGTAATCCTTGCTCCAGTAGCACCTAAAGGATGGCCTAATGCTATAGCTCCACCATGTATATTTACTTTATTTATGTCCATATTTAATTCTTTAATACATGCTAAAGATTGAGAAGCAAATGCCTCATTTAGTTCCACAATATCAATATCGGAAATAGATAGATTGGCTCTCTTAAGAGCTTTTTTAGATGCATTTATTGGGCCAAGGCCCATTAATTCTGGTGGACAACCGACTACAGCTGTAGATTTGATACGAGCTAAAATATTTAAATTATTTTTTTTTGCATATTCTTCCTCACAGACAATTACTGCTGATGCACCATCTGTTAATGGTGACGCTGTACCAGCTGTTACTGTTCCATTTTCATCAAAGGCAAGTTTTAATCCATCTAAAATTTCATGTGAGGTGTTTGGTCGAATTCCACCATCCTTATTAATTTTCTCATCATTATTTGTAATAGAAACTATTTCATTGTCGAACAAATTTGATTCTCTAGCTAAATTAGCTTTAGAATGGCTGCTAATAGCAAAATCTTGTTGTTCTTTTCGAGAAATATTAAATTTTTTTGCAACATTTTCAGCTGTAATACCCATAGACATATATACATTTGGATTATCTTTATTTAATTGAGGATGAGGATCGTATGTTAATCCATTCATAGGTATAAATGTCATACTTTCTACACCGCAACATAAAAAAACATCTCCAGAGTTAATTGCAATTGCGCCAGTTGCATCATGAATAGCTTGCATTGAAGAACCACACCATCTGTTAACCGTCATACCTGCTACATGCTCAGGCATATCTGTCATGAATGAAACAATTTTAGCAATATTATTTCCTTGTGCTCCTTCAGGATACGCACAACCAGTAATGATATCCTCTATGTCATTTTTATTTATTTGTATTTCATTTAGTAATTGATTTATTGTTTGTGATAGAATGTCTTCTGGTCTTATATTTGCCATTTCTCCTTTGCGAGCAAAAGTAAATGGTGATCTTTTGTAACCCACAATAACAGCATTTCTCATTTAAAACTCCATTAAAGAATGTATCTCAATTCCTTTTTCAATTAATTTTTTATCACCATTTAATTCTGGTAAATTTATTATAAAGCCTGCTCCAACAATATTTTTATCCTTGAATTTATTTATTAATTCTACTGCCGCAAGTGCAGTTCCACCTGTTGCTAAAAGATCATCAATAATTAGTAAATCTTTATGAGCATCTAAAGCATCGGTATGGATATGCATTTCAGTTGATCCATATTCTAAGTCGTACGAGACTTTAAAAGTATCAAATGGAAGTTTATGAGGTTTTCTCAAAGGAACAAATGCTGCATTTAGAAAATAAGCTATTGCCCCTGCCATAATGAAACCACGAGATTCTATACTTAAAACTGCATCTATTTTTTTATTTTGCCATGGTTTTACCATGTCATCAATCACTTGTTTAAAATGTCCTGCATTTTGCAACAATGTTGTAATATCTCTAAATTGAATTCCTTCGAAAGGATAATCAGCAATTGTTCGAACGTATTCTTTCATTAGTTTTTCTCAATGTCTTTTATATCAAATAAAGTAACAGGTGCAAAATTTGAAGAACAATCGTACGTTTTAGTATAAGGGAATTTTAAAAATGAGTTTGAAATTTGATTGCTAATATCTAATTTATTTTCAAAGTGATTTATCAATAACTTATTTGGGTTTGCATGGGGTGCAATATTCCGAATATACTTAATTGTATTTTCAATATTAGTTTTGTTTTCTCTACATAGCAAATAGGTAGCTGTTGCCATTGATCTTGAGACACCACACCAACAATGAATAACAATATCTTCATCATAAGTATATGTAGAAGTAAAATTAGCTATTGAATTTACATGTTCTTCCCCAGGAAGAATTTGTGGTATTTCATCTGTATTCAATCGAAATATTTTATTTTTGCTACTAATTTCAATAATATCGTCAAATCCTAACTTTAAATGATTTTTTACACCCTTGGGTGTTTCTGGTGCATATCCTGGATCAATTACTGATACAAGATATTTGGGCTGTATGCTTTCACACACATTAGGTAAATCATTAAGAGAACAAACTATGATCATAAAAAAAGGGTGGTATAAACCACCCTTAATAAAAGTAAAATAATTAAACTAATCTGCAGTTGCATCAGCTAATATTGCATTAGCATCTTCATTTAATTGATTTAATGTTGAAATAATATCATCACCATTAATGATTGCTGCATAAGCTTTTTCAACCTCGCCTCTAACTGAATAATAACCAGGAACAGATGGTTCACCTTTTCCGTATTGAACCATTGTTAATGATTTATCATATTGAGGTAATTCAGCTCTTTTTTCAGCAATTAATGGATGATCTGCAGAAGAGGTTCTAACAAAACCATATCCACTTTCAGTTGACCAAACTGCTGAGTTCTCAGTATTAGAAATATATTTCATCCACTGATATGCTGCTACCATTCTATTAGCATCACCTGAATTTCCCATGATTAAACCACCGCCATATAAATTAAGCACTGGTTCACTAGTGGTGTATGATAATGGAGCTACATCCCAATTACCATTGTAGCCCTCTTCAATGGCTTTCTGGAAATAAGTAATACCAGAAGTAGATCCTGCAGCAAATAAAACAGAACCTTGTCCTAAGTATTGCTGGTCAGTGTATTTACCTCTTGCAACTATTGCACATCCTTTATTAGCCATTCCTTGAATGAATTCCATAGCTTCAATGGCTTTAGGGCCATTATAAATATACTGACCATTATCATAGTCAAATACATCACCTCCATGAGCAAATACCCATGCTGCAAAGTTACTTGCATCTGTATCTATTTCATACCCATAACTAGGAACATCTTCACCCATTTTGCCACTATAATCTTGATTGGTCGCTGCACATGCTGCTTCCTCAAAATCAGCAGGAGTTTTAGGAGCATCTAAACCAAGTTCCTTTAACCAATCTGCATTGTAATAAAGGATCTCTATTGATTTTCCAACTTCATGTAATAGTTTTGGATTTCCATCAAAATATGGTGAAAAGCCAACAGTCCAGTTTGCACCCCAATCTGCTATATCATCTTGAGAAACACCCCATTTTTTACTATTTGCTAAAATATTTTGATCAATTGAAGCGCCAATTAAATACATGTCTGCAGCAGCGTTACCATAACCTCTTGCAACGTCTGCAATATCTTTTGTTCCAGCAGCAGACATCATAGCAGATTGAACTTTTCCGTAATGCCCTTTGTGAACAACATTAACTTTTATTCCTGTTTCAGCCTCAAATCTTTCAGCTCTTGCCATCATTGCATCTAATCTTTCATCTGAATATTGAACCCAGAATTCAACAGTTTGACCTGAAGGATCTGCATTTTCAATATCTTGTGCAGTAATTGCGAATGATTGAGAGGAGATAAAAAATAAAGAAGCTAAGAAGAAATTTAAAATATATTTATAAAATTTCATAATCACCCCGTAAAATTATTCATTAATATAGAGGTAAAATTAAAGTTTTGTTACAAAAAATTTACTGATTTATTCTTTTAATCCAAAGTTTGATATACTTTCTATGAATAACTTCTGAGTAAAAAAGTATAATACTAAAATTGGAAAAATTGCAATTAAGCAAGCAGCCATCAATAAATTAAAATTAGGTCCCACTTCTCTCACAAAACTATAGATAGAAACTGTTACAGGATACCAATCATCTCTAGTTAATATAAGCAAAGGCCAAGCAAAACTATTCCACGCTATAATAAAAGTAAATAAAGAGACTGTCACAATAATAGGTTTGCTCATTGGGATTACTACCTTGAGCAAAAAATTTAAATGAGAAGATCCATCTAGTCTTGCAGCATCCCAGAGTTCATTAGGTATCTTTTTAAAATATTGTCTTAATAAAAAAATTACAAAAATATTTCCCATAAATGGAACTGTTAAGCCTTGAAGACTATTCATCCAAGAAGGTCCAAATGGCAATGGAATAATTTCCCCTCTAATGATTAATAAATGAGGTAATAATGTAATGATTTCTGGAATCATCAATGAAAGTAACAACAAATAGAATATGATATTTTTAAATGGGAATTCTATTTTAGCAAAAGAGTATGCTGCTGGAATACTAGTTAATAAAACACCAATGACAATTATTGAACTTATTATTAAACTATTAAATGTATAACGTTGAAATCTATTTGATGTCCAAACTTCATAATAATTTTCAAACATCAATTTTTTAGGAAATAAATATTGATTTGATGCTTCTCCAGCTGTCATCAATGATGTTGAGATCATGTAAAAAAATGGGTAAATTGAAATAATAAAAACTATTAATAAAATTAAATAAGGTATCCTTGTATCAGCATTAATAATTCTAGTCATAACTTAACCTTTTTCTAAAAATTACATATTGCGATATTGCTAATATATTTAGAAGTATAAATAAAATTACTCCTTCAGCTGCAGCATAACCATATTTCACCCTGCCCCAAAAATGATCAAAAATTTCTATTGTAACGACATCCATTGTATCTCCAGCAGAAGAAGTTTGCATAACAAAAATACTATTGAAAGCTTGAAAGGTATTTATAAAACCAGTCAACATTAGAAAAAATATAATAGGCATTAATAGTGGTATGGTAATCTTAATAAATGTTTGCCATCTACTAGCTCCCTCTGCTTTCGCAGCCTCATATAAATCAGAGGGTATAATTGATAAACCCGCGAGTAAAATTATTGCATAGTAGCCAGTATAAGACCATATTCCATATATGATTGATGACATTAGAGCTAAACTTGGTCCAGCTAGTAGACCTTCTATTTTGATACCAAATAAAACTTCGGTTATAGGTCTTTTATCAAATAACCACATTTGAGGCTCAAAACCAAATATTCCTATTAGTTGATTTAAAAAAGAATTTTCAGCTTTACCAAATATTAAAAAAAATACTGCAGCACCCATTACTGCTGGAGTAATGTAAGGAAATAGTAAAATCATTTGAAAGAATTGTTTACCAGCTAATTTTTGATACAAAGCAAATGCTATTATTAATCCTAATCCAACCTCAAAAATTATAGTGAAAAACGAATAATAAAAAGTATAAATAAGAGAGTAAAGGTAGTCTTCATCGCCTGTTAAAAGCATTTTTTCCCAGTTGATATTAATTAATATTATTCCAATAATTAATATTGCTATAGATAGAAATGCTAAATAGATTTTATTTTTTACTTTATTTTTAAATTCACTCCACAGTCCATAACTCAATATCAATAATAATAATCCTAAAACAAATAACCAAAAAGCTGGTATGTCTCCAAGTATTCTTTGGTAATTCTCAAATCCTAAAAATCTACCTTTAAAAACTTTCCACTTGTGTACACTCATGTACATTCCAAAAAAAACAGGAAAAATTCCAAATAGACTGATTATTAAAACAGCAGGAAGAATTAATAGATATCCTGTAAGTTTTTCTGAATGATTTAATAAGAATTTATTCATTAATTTTTATAAGATCACCTTTATTTATTTTACCATCATTTAAAGGATCTAAATATATTCCTAAATTTATATGGTTGTATATTTTTTTTAGGTTTAAAGGAATATTAAGATTTATATCAGAAGTTTTTGGCTTAATATTAGTTGCTGAACATCTGGGAATTTCTTTAATAACTTTAAATTTTATATGACTGATTGATAAAACTTTACCTACAAGCTTCCTTTCTTCCCATTTATCTAAATCTTCTACATATATATTTCCTCTAAAACGCTCATGTTCAACTTGATGATTAGATAGGTTTTCAAAGTCTTTAATACTGTTTAAATTTATTAATGATATTGATTTATTTGGCATTGTATCAAAAAAAGGATTCACTCTATCTTTTAATAAATTAATTTTATTTATATTTGGTAAAATATCCTCAAGTTTACTACATAAGATTTTTACTTCATGTTGATTATCAATATTTGTTTTTAAAATTATTTTATTTTCAAATTCTAGAATTAAAAAATTATCTTCTAATAAAAAATTATATTGATTTAATTCAGGATATTTTTTTAATGATAAAAATTTGTATATTTCTCGTTTTAAAGGATTATTTTTTATTAATTCTATATCTTTAACATTAAGATTATTAGTGAAAGCAAATATTCGATCATTTTTTATACCAATATTTTTAATTATCTCTAAGTTATCTACATTATTGAAAGAAAGAGATTTTACAGGTGAAAAATATAGGTTTTTAATTTTCACTTATATTAGCATTCAAGTTTTTTTTAAAAAATACTGATCTAAAAATGAATCTAACCAATTTGATATATTTTTATTATATTTGTAACGATAATAAAGTTGAACAAATATATTTTGAGCACCTTTGACGAATAATTTTTTAGGATTTTTTAGTAATACTAAATATAACCATCTCATATGAAGTTTAAAATTTACTTCTGGATGAAATTGGAGCGCATAACAATTTTGATATTTAAAAGCTTGATTATTAAAAATATCACCCCTTGCCAATAACTCACAGCCTGTAGGAAGATCAAATCCTTCGGAATGGAATTGAAAGAAAATCTTTTGAGAATTAAAAAGATTTTTTGCATTTTCAGTTGGTTCAATTTTATAAAAACCGATCTCTGAAAGTCCATCTTTATTACTTGTGATTTCTGAGCCTAAACATTTAGCTAATAATTGTGCGCCAAAACAAATTCCAAGATAAGGAACGTCAGTTTTTATAACTTTGTTTATCCATTCTAATTCTTTATTTATATACTCATCTTCATCGTTTATGCTTCCTGGCGCACCAAATACAACTATAGCTGAGTATTTATTAATATTTAAAGGAAGTTCTTCACCTAGAGGCGGTCTACATATTTCAGCAACATACCCCCTATCTCTAAATTTATTTCCTACATCTCCTGGAACTGAAGTTTTTTGATGTAAAACAAACAAAACTTTATTCATACTAAATTATTAATAATAAATATTTTATTAATATGAAAATATAATTTCATAAAAATCATAAGTATTTTGTATATAAATTTACAATAATATTTATGTGACAAAATAATCAATATCTAAAATCTTTATGTAAAACATAAGAGTAAAATAACCAAAATTCATCATTACAACAAAACTAATAAGCATATTGATCGATTTAGGGAGTGAATTTCCTAAAAAATCATCCCAAAAAACTTTTTCTAAATATAGAGCTAATTCAAAGTATATAAGTGTAATGATTGCAGCATTAAAAATTATTAAAGAAGTTAATCCATTTAGACTCAACAAATAATTAATAAAAATCAATATCAAAGAAGTAAAAGAATAAATAAATAAATTTAATAAGATTTTTTTATTTTTTGAAAATTTTTTAAAAAAAATAATGTATCTTGTATTTAAAAATAACGAAATTAATATCGAGCTAAAAAAAGAAATAATTAATATTTTTGTTATTAGATATTCCATTTATATGTATTTTTTATATAACTAAAAAATATATAAGAAAAATAATAAAATGAAATTTGATAATGAAACTAGTATTATT
>CACBLW010000025.1 GCA_902540265.1 uncultured Alphaproteobacteria bacterium | reverse complement strand
AATAGCAAAAACTCTTTTAAGTCTGAAAAGGCTCTGGATATCGATAATAATACTTATAAGTATTACGATTTAAATGAAGTTGCTAAGAATTTTAATCTCAATCTTTTACAAGTTCCTATTTCATTAAAAATTCTATTAGAAAACCTATTAAGAAATGAGGATGGGGAAAGTGTTAATAAAGATATGATTTCCTCTGTTTTTAGATCGTTGAATAATAATGATGATGAAAAAAAAGAGATTTCTTTTTTCCCAACAAGAGTATTAATGCAAGATTTCACAGGTGTGCCAGCTGTTGCAGATTTAGCAGCAATGAGAAATGCTCTAAAAAAAAGAGGGTTGAAACCAAATATAATAAATCCTTTATCTAGAGTTGATTTAGTTATTGATCACTCGGTGATGGTAGATAAATATAAAACTCATAATGCTTTAGAACAAAATGTTAAAAAAGAATTTGAAAGAAATAAAGAAAGATATGAATTTTTAAAATGGGGTCAAGAAACGTTCAATAACTTTTACTTAGTTCCACCAGGTGCAGGAATATGTCACCAAGTGAATTTAGAAAACATAGCTAAAACCATATGGATTAAAGAGATTAATAATGAAAAATATTTATTTCCAGATTCTGTGGTTGGAACAGATAGTCATACTACTATGGTCAACTCTCTTTCAGTTTTAGGTTGGGGTGTAGGTGGTATAGAAGCTGAAGCTGCAATGCTTGGACAACCTATTTCTATGAACATCCCAGAGGTTGTAGGTTTTGAATTAACTGGCTCATTGAAAGATGGTATCACTGCAACCGATTTAGTTCTTACAATAACCCAAATTTTAAGAAAAAGTGGAGTAGTGGGTAAATTTGTAGAATTTTATGGGAAAGGTCTTCACAATTTATCTCTTGCTGATAGGGCAACAATTTCAAACATGGCCCCAGAGTATGGCGCCACGTGTGGTTTTTTTCCAACTGATAATGAGACACTGAACTATTTAAAATTGACAGGAAAAAATAATCATCATTTAAAAATAGTAAAAGAGTACGCAAAGAAACAATATATGTGGGCAGATGAAAATTATAATCCAATCTATAGCAAAAAAATTGTTTTAGATTTAAGTAGTATCGAGCCATCTTTAGCAGGACCTAAGCGTCCACAGGACAAGATATTGCTAAAGAATGTTCCTGATGAATTTAAAAAAATAGAAAAAAAATATGAATATAATTTTAATCAAAAAATTAATAATGGAGATATAGTCATTGCTGCAATTACAAGTTGTACAAATACTTCCAACCCTAATGTTATGGTAGCAGCTGGTTTAGTTGCAAAAAAAGCTGTACAATATAATTTAAAAGTTAAACCATGGGTTAAAACTAGTTTAGCCCCAGGTAGTAAAGTTGTAAGTGATTATCTAGACAAAGCAGGCTTAACGCCTTACTTAAATAAAATAGGTTTCAATACAGTAGGTTATGGTTGTACCACCTGTATAGGAAATTCTGGCCCTTTAGATAGTTGGGTATCAGATGAAATTAAATCAAAAGATCTTACGGTTTGTTCAGTACTATCTGGCAATAGAAATTTTGAAGGAAGGGTTCATCAAAATGTTAAAGCCAATTTTCTTGCATCTCCACCTTTAGTTGTTGCATACGCTTTAGCAGGAAACATTAATATAAATCTTACTAATGAACCTATTGGCAAATCGAATGATGGTAAAGAATATTTTCTACAAGATCTTTGGCCAACAAATGAGGAAATTAATAATATATTAAATTCTTCATTAACCCCTGAAATGTTTAGAAAAAGATATGAGGAAATTTACGAAGGCGATGATAATTGGAAGTCTATAGAAAGTTCTAACAACACAACTTTCAATTGGAATGAAACAAGCACTTACATAAAGCATCCACCTTTTTTTGATACAAAAAATAACATTGAATTAAAAGATATCAAGAATGCTAGGATCTTAGCATTACTCGGAGACAGTGTAACTACAGATCATATATCACCAGCAGGCAGTATAAAAGAGGAAAGTCCCGCTGGATCTTATTTACTTGATAGACAAATAAATTTTAATAATTTTAATTCATATGGCTCTAGAAGGGGAAACCATGAAATTATGATGAGAGGTACTTTTGCCAATATTAGAATTAAGAACGAGATATTAGATAACGTAGAGGGAGGTTATACCAAATCTTATGTTTCTAATAAACAAATGTCAATCTATGACGCTTCACAAGAATATATTGACAATAAAATTGATACTATAATTATAGCTGGAAAAGAATACGGAACAGGTTCCTCACGTGATTGGGCTGCTAAAGGAACAAAATTACTTGGAGTAAAAGCTGTTATTGCAGAAAGTTTTGAAAGAATTCATAGATCTAATCTTATAGGAATGGGAGTTTTGCCCTTAGAGTTTGTAGATAGTCAAAATAAAAAGAATCTCAAAATAATCGGAGAAGAAAAAATTTCTATATTAGGTATAGAAGTTTTAAAACCAGGCATTTTACTTGATTGTAAAATTGTTTCTAAAGAAACAAAAAATATTAAGCTGAAATGCAGAATAGATACGAATAAGGAATTAGCTTACTACAAAGCTGGAGGTATTTTAAACTACGTATTAAATGATATTATTACAAAAGCTGCATAGTTAATAATGCCCAATGAAGAAGATAATTTATTAGCTATACTTGGGCCAACTAATACTGGAAAAACTTATACTGCGTTTGAAAAACTATTTTCATATTCGTCAGGTATCTTTGGATTTCCTTTAAGATTACTTGCCAGAGAGAATTATGATAAAGCTGTGAAAAGAATCGGGCTTAGTAACGTAGCATTAATTACTGGTGAAGAAAAAATTTTACCCAAAGAAGCAAAATATTTTTTTTGTACTGTTGAGTCAATGCCCAAAAATATTTCTGTAGACTGTGTGGTAATTGATGAAATTCAATTAGCCGCCGATTATGAAAGAGGGCATATTTTTACTGACAGGATTTTAAATTTAAGAGGTAACTTTCAAACTATTTTTCTAGGCTCATCGAATATTCAAAATATATTAAAAAAAATTTACCCAAATATCATAATAGAAAAAAAAAATAGGTTTTCTCAATTAACATTTCTTAGAAAGCAAAATTTTTCAAAACTTGAACCAAGATCTGCAATAATTGCATTTAATATTAACAAAGTTTACGAAATTGCTGAAAATATAAGGACACACAAAGGTGGGGCTGCAGTTGTTTTAGGATCACTGAGTCCAAGAACAAGAAATGCTCAAGTTGAAGTATATGAAAATAAAAATGTTGATTATCTTGTTGCAACAGATGCAATAGGAATGGGTTTAAATCTAAATATAAATCATATAAGTTTTTCATCTTTAGAAAAATTTGATGGTAGATATAACCGCAATCTTAGTTCTAGCGAATTAGGTCAAATAGCCGGAAGGGCTGGCAGATACAAACAAGATGGCACTTTTAGTCATACTAAGGAAGCAGGTAACTTAGATCCTTTAATTATAGAACAAATAGAAAATCATAACTTTGATAATATTCAAAAATTATATTGGAGGAATAGTGATTTAGATTTTAATTCAATTAATTCATTATTATCCTCATTAAAGAAATACCCAACAAAAAGTTATTTTATTCACAAAAAGAATGCATTAGATGAAATTAATTTTCGAAATTTAATAAATGATAGTGAAATAAAAAGGCTTTTAGTATCAAAAAGGAATTTAGAGTTATTATGGAATATCTGCCAAATTCCAGATTTTGAAAAATTGTTTAATGATAATTTTTTATTACTTTTAAAAGATATATTTTTAGTTTTAATTGAAAATAATTATTACATTCCCGAACAATGGATTAATACTAAGATCAGCAAGCTTGACAACTTTGGTGGAGGTATACCTGAACTTTCAATTAAAATTTCCCAAATAAGAACTTGGACATATATTTCAAATAATCATAACTGGCTTAAGAACACATACTATTGGAAAGAAAAAACGCAGCAAATAGAAAATAAACTATCTGATCAATTACATAATAGTCTTACAAATAAATTTATAGACTATTCTTCAAAATTTTTTATAGGAGAAAAAAAATTTCTTAATATTGAGGATATTCTTGTAAAAAATAACAATGAAATATTTTTAGAAAAGAATAAATATGGAATTATTAAGGGTTTTGATCTAATTAAAGATAAAAAAATATTTTCACAATCTCTTTTTTCAATTAGTAATATAAAAAAGTCAGCAAGAAATATGATTAATGAAAAAGTAGAAAATTTTTTAAACTCACCATTTGACTCAATAAATTTAGGTGACATCAGTAATTCTAAAATAAAAGATGATACATTTATTTATTGGGGAGATGAACCTGTAGGTAAATTAAAAAAAGGTAAATCAATTTATAGACCAATTGCTGATGCTTTAAATTCAGAATATTTGTCATCAGAAAATAAATTGTTGGTTTCCGCAAAACTTCAAAAATGGATAGATAAGGAAATTAGTGATACACTGCATCCTCTTAATAAAAAATTGGATGAAAATATAAATTCAGAAATAAGAGCAATCGCTTTTAATTGTCTTGAGAATTTTGGTAATTATCCAATTGAGAAATTTAAAAACTTCTTAAAAGAAATTTCTCAAGAAAGCAGAAACCAATTATCTAAGCTAGGAATAAGAATTGGCGCAAAGTATTTTTTTATACCAAATTTATTAAAGAAGAAACCATTAGAGTTTTGTGCGATTTTATGGAAAACATTTTATAAAAATAAAGCTGATGATTTTTTACCATTACCATTAAATGGCAGAGTATCCTTCACATCTAATATTAGAATGCCTGACAATTATTGGCAATCCATTGGTTATATAAATTTAAAAAATTTTATATTCAGAATTGATGTTTTTGAAAAAGTTTTTTACATTGCAAGACAAAAATTAAAGAAAGGCCCATTTTTAGAGTCATCTGATCTTATGAATCCAATAGGATGTAATAGTAATCAGTTGAAAGATATAATGATTTTTTGTGGTTATGAATATTTAACTATTTCTGATGAAAAGAAACTTTATTTTCTATCAAACAAGAAAAAAGAAACAAGAAAAGTAACAAAAAATAAATCTATCAAAAAAATATATAAAAAAAATAACGAAAATAAAATCAAAAGAGATCCCAATTCTCCTTTTGCAGTTTTAGAAAAACTTCTTTAAAGGTATATTGTAGGTATAAATTGATAAACTTATTAAAAAATATTTTAAATAATCAAAATTTACAAGAGGATAAAAATAATAACAAAAATTTAGAATTACTTTGTGGATTGATGATTGAGGCTGCATATACAGATGGTCAAATTGATGAAAATGAATTAAATAAAATTAAGTTGAGCTTAATTAATGTTTTTGCTGAAGATCCACAGGAAGTAAATTCAGTTCTTGAGGAAGCAAAAAAAAATAAAAGTAACTCAAATTCACTTCACTATTATACCTCATATATTAACAAAAATTTTGATAATGATAAAAAAATTCTTCTTATTGAAGCTTTATGGGAAATTGTATTATCTGATGGAAAGATTCATGATTATGAGTCAAATCTTATTAGAAGACTGGCTGGATTACTTTATATTTCTGATGTAGACTCTGGAAATGCAAAGAAAAGAGCTCTAGATAAAAGTTAAAAGTAATATGACATATGTTGTTGATGAAAAATGTATAAAATGCAAACACATGGATTGTGTAGAAGTTTGTCCTGTCGATTGTTTTTATGAAGGAGAAAATATGCTCGTTATACATCCAGATGAATGTATAGATTGTGGCGTTTGTGAGCCGGAATGTCCTGTTGAGGCAATTTTTTCAGATACTGAAGATGGAGTGGAAAAGTGGGCAGAAATTAATAGGAAATACTCAGAAATTTGGCCTAATATTAATGAAAAAAAAGTACCACCCGCTGATGCAGAAGAGTGGCAGAATATAAAGGATAAGTTTAATAATCACTTTAGTGAAAAACCAGGAAAATAAATGAAAACAAAAAAAAACTCTGAATTTAAAATTGGTGAGATAGTAGTTTACCCTAAACATGGAGTAGGTGAGGTAACAAAAATTGAAAATATGGAAGTAGCCAATATTAAAACAAGTTTTTATGTTGTTAAAATGGAACAGTCTAAACTAATAATAAGGGTACCACTTGATAAAAAAGACGAGGTAGGTCTTAGGAAAATTTCTTCAAAAAAAACTATAGAGGGAGTTTATTCTACTTTAAAACTTAAACCAAAAATTAGAAGAATTATGTGGAGTAGAAGAGCACAAGAATATGAAACAAAGATTTTTTCTGGGGATCCTATAAAAATCTCTGAAGTAGTTAGAGATTTATTTAGAAAAAGTAGTCAAGCTGAACAATCCTATAGTGAAAGGCAAATGTTTCAAGTTGCAATTGAGCGTTTAGCAAGAGAAGTTGCGGCTGTTGAAAAAACTGATTATTTTCAATCGACTGAAAAAATAGAACAAATTTTGAGTAATAAATAATATCTTGGATAAAATAAGTAACTTTGTAGAATTAAAAAAATCTAATAAAATATGGGCCATAGGCTCTATTCATTCAAATTTAAAATCTTTTACTTCTATAAAAAAATTTCTTTTAGATAATTTTGAGGAAAACGATAAATTAGTATTTCTTGGTAACGTTATCGGACTTGGAAATAATTCGAAAGAAACTTTAAGTAGTGTTATAGACCTGAGGTTTAATTTGATGTCAAAGTTTAAACTAAAACCTAGTTCGATAGTTTTTTTAAGAGGAGCACAAGAAGAAATGTTTAGTAAATTACTTCAACTTCAACTAGCCCCTAATCCAAATGAAATTATTGAATGGATGTTTGATCATGGTGTGAATAAGACCATTAACTCTTATGGTTTTTCTGAGAATGAAGTCAAAAACATCGCTTCTTCTGGAACTATTACTATATCAAAATGGACAACAATTTTAAATAAAGCAATACATAACAATCCTGGTCATACACAATATTTTTTGAATCTGAAACATGCTGCATATTCACACACAAAAAAAATATTATTTGTTAATAGAGGTGTGGATATTACTAGACCTCTTTCTGCACAAAATGATTGTTTTTGGTGGGGTTTTCAAAACTTTTCTTCAATAGCTAAGCCATACAAAACATTTTCAAGAATTGTAAGAGGTTATGAATCTGAGCACTTAAACCAAAAGGAAATTTCAAAAAACAATATTGTTTGTACTTTGTTCAAGCAACCTTTATCAAATAACACAGTTTTATGCGGTATTTTCTCAGAAAATGGTGAAATTTTAGATTTATTTGAAAACAAATGATCCAATTTAAATATCCTACGTATAATTATATATGGTTTCTAAAAATTTTTTCTTTTCTAACAATCTTATAGAACTTTCAAAGAAAGCAGCAATTCTTGAAAAAGATGAAGAGTTTAAATTAATTAATGATTGGAGAGATAATAAAACTCCAAAATCGCTTCAAAAAATTCTTAATTCTTATCTAAGATTAGCCGTATCATATGCAAGAAAATATTCTAGCTATGGTTTACCAATTGATGATTTAATTCACGAGGGCGTTTTGGGTATAATGCATGCTTTAGAAAAATTTGATACATCTAAAGATTTCAGACTTTCAACTTATGCATCATGGTGGATAAGGGCTTCTATTCAGGATTATATTTTAAAAAACTGGTCTGTGGTAAGAACCGGTTCAACTGCTTCTCAGAAAGCTTTATTTTTCAATCTAAAGAAGATCAAACAACAAATTAATGATGTTTCTAGAGAATTTATGGGCCAAGAAGAGCTTAACAAAGTATCAAATATGCTTAATGTTAAATCAATAGAAGTCCAAAATATGGAATCAAGGCTTACTGGAGGTGATTTACATCTTAATCAAAAAGTTGATAATGAGACTGAAAATGATCTTATGAGCCTTCTAGCAGATGAACGTCAAAATCCTGAAGAAACATATGAAGATTTTAAAGATAAAAATATAAAAAAAGATTTTATCAACAAAGCAATTGATACTTTAAATGAAAGAGAGAAAACGATTATACGTCTTAGAAAATTTCGAGAGAGAAGCGTTACTCTGGATGAACTAGGACAAAAATTAAAAATAAGCAAAGAAAGAGTAAGGCAAATAGAAACTAAAGCACTAGATAAATTAAAAAAAGCTTTATTAGATATATCTCAACAAAATAAAGAATTTTTTATTTGATAGCCTAATCAAATAATTATAATATAATACTGTGACCAGAATATTTATATCAATATTGATTATATTTTTCTCGAACTCTTTAGCAAGTAAAGGAACAAATGTATTTGGATTAGGTATTTATGATATAAAGTTTGATGGTTCTGAAAAAAATCAAGCTACAGACTTTAGATATGAATATAGAAGTGATAAATCATTACTTGATATTGGACCTGAAGAGGACAATTTTTTTTTCTTGAAACCTTTCTTTGGTGTTGAATATACTAACGATTCTGCTTCTTATTTTTTAACTGGTATTTATATTGAAGATAATCTAGGTGAATTATTTGAGGGAGATAAAAGTAAATTTTTTTTTACACCCAGTTTTGGAGCAGGTATTTATCATGATGGTTCTGGAAAAAAATTAGGAAACGATCTTCAGTTTAGAACTTCATTTGAGCTGAGTTATGAATTAAAGAATAAAAATAGAATTGGTGTCTCATTTAGTCATATTTCAAACGCAAATTTAGGTGACAAAAATCCGGGAGTTGAAATTCTAAGTTTTTCTTATCATATACCTTATTAAAAAATTTAACTTAGATTTCTTTCACTTACAAATTTTATTAATAAATCTTCAATTAAATTAATTTTTTTGATCTTTCATGTAATCATTGATTTTAGATTTATAAGTTTTGCTATGAGGAACTGAAAAAAAGATATTAAGCAGAGGGCTTAATAATCTAAATATTGATTCAAAACCTAATTTTGGTTTTATATAATCAATATAACTATTAATTATTGTTTCATCAATTAATCTATTTTTTTCTTTAAAAATTTTCTTATCAACCTCTTTTAAAATAAAAGGATTATTTTTAATTAATCTTCCAACCATTATTCCATCAAATTCCTTTAATAGGTTCTCTGCCTTATCAAGATTATTTATACCTCCATTGAGAATAAATGTTATATTTGGATATTTATTTTTGATTTTTTTTACAAAATCATAACTAAGGGGAGGTATCGTTCTATTTTCTTGTGGACTAATACCACTTAAAATTGCATTTCTAGCATGTACATAAATAAATTTAATTCCAGTTTTTGATATCTCATCAATAAACTCTTCAAAGAATTCATAATTTAATTCTTTGCCTAGCCCCAATCTACACTTTAATGAAGCTTCAATTTTGTCGTTCTGTAAAGCTTCCATACAATTTCTAACTAGAATTTTATCCCTCATAAGACATGCTCCAAAACTTCCTTTTTGTACTGCTTTACTTGGGCAACCAACATTTAAGTTAATTTCATCATAATTGTAATCTATTGCTATTTTTGAAGCTTTTGCTAAATCTTCTATTTCAGAACCACCTACCTGAAGAGCAACAGGGTTGTTAAAATCATTATCAATAATATTATCCTTATTCTTTGAATAAATCAGTGATTTTGTTGCTATCATTTCACTAAATAAAAAACTATTATTTGATAAAATTCTATAAAGTTTTCTGGCATATGGTGTTGTATACCCCATCATTGGAGCTACACAGAATTTTCTACTAATTTCCTTTTTCATTTAATTTTGCTATATAAATACTTTCTAAAATAATAATATTATGGAAATACCAAAATTTTTAATTGAAAGATATCAATTCTGGAAAAAGAATACCTTTGAAAATTATAAAGATATATACCAGCAAGCTTCTAAAACTGCTCAAAAACCAATTGCTATGATAATTACTTGTTGTGATTCTAGAATTCTTGAAAATTCGATATTTGGTGGAGGTGTTGGAGATTACTTTATACATAGAAATATTGCAAATATAGTACCTTCAAAAAATGATAAGAATCAAAATATTCAAACATTATCTGCTATAGAATACGGATTAAAAGTTCTAAAAATTAAAAACTTAATTATTTTAGGTCATTCAAATTGCGGTGGAGTTGAGTATTCTTACAAAACATTAATAGAAAAAAAAAATACAAATGATTTTGAATACATAAATCAATGGGTAAGTTGTTTACAAAATTCTTACAAAAACATTCCCGATGAATTTTCAGAAACTGAAAAAATAACTTTTTTTGAGCAGGAAAATA
>CACBLW010000024.1 GCA_902540265.1 uncultured Alphaproteobacteria bacterium | reverse complement strand
AAATATTGAGCCAAAACCAAAAATAGAGACTATAAAAACAGACAAAATAAAACCAAAAATTAAACCAAGGCCTAAATCACAAGAGTCTACAAGTGTAAAATCTGATCTTGAAATTGAACCAAAAATTAAACAGGAAAATAAAACTGTTAAAGCAGAATTAAAAGATAAACCTAAACCTAAAGATGAAGATGATTTTAATAAGATGTTAGCTACAACTCAGAAGGATCTTAGGAATGATATTAATAATAATATTTCAAAAAATGAAAAAGAAACTATTAAAGAATCAAATGAAAGTGGTGAGGATAATAATGATGCTAACAATGCTGAGCTTAGTTTAACATTGGCAACTGCAGCAATGCAGCAGTTACAAGGATGTGTCAGTATCGATTCTGGTCAACTAAGAGGTTACGTATCAAATGAAGACCAATTTATTAAAACTCAGGCAAAATATGAAAAAAATGGAAATATTGTCCCAAAATCTATTCGTATTGTTGACATAAACATAAACTATACAATATCTAAATATATTGAAAGTAGAGTTATTTTTGCTCTTAATACTTGTAATCTTGTTTTACCTGAAGAGCATTATAATTTATGGAAAACAATTACAATGACATGGGATGTCGACAAAATATTGAATATAAAAAAAGAAAGTTTTAGTTTATTCTAATATGAAATTTTTTATTTTAAAAATATTTTTTTTACTTTTAGTTTCACAAGTTCAAGCTCTAGATGTAACTTTAACACAGGGTAGTGTAAAACCAACACCCATTGCTGTTACTGATTTATTTTCCAAAAATTCACAATTAAGTAAAGTTGGAAAAAATATTTCAAGCGTAATATCAGATAACCTTGAACGATCGGGGTTATTTTTGATACTTGATAAAAGATCTTTTATTCAAGATAGTGAGTCTTTAACTAACAAAACTAGATTTGAAGATTGGAAATTAATAAAAGCTCAACATTTAGTTTCTGGAAAAATTTCAACAAAAAATGGAAAAATATCAGTTGAATTCAGATTGTTTGATGTCTTTCAACAAAAGCAAATAGTGGGAAAAAAATATGAGACTAGTGAAAAAAATTGGAGAAGAGTTGCTCATATTATTTCAGATTCCATTTTTAAAAACATAACTGGCGAAGGCGGATACTTTGATACAAGAATAGTTTATGTTGCCGAGACAGGTCCAAAAGAAAATAAACAAAAAAAGATTAGCAATCATGGATCAAGATCAATCAAATCATCGTTTTTTAACAGACGGATCATATCTAGTATTAACACCAAGGTTTTCTCCTAATTCACAAAAAATTACTTATATGTCTTATGTAAATAGAAATAATCCGAGGGTTTACATTTTTGATATAGAAACTGGTAAGCAAGAAATAGTAGGTGAATTTCCTGGAATGACATTTGCCCCTCGTTTTTCACCTGATGGTAATCAAATCGTCATGTCTTATACTGATCCAGAAATTGGTAACTCTGAAATTTATATTCTTGATCTTAAAACAAGAATCTCAAAAAGAGTTACTAATAATTCTTCAATAGATGTTTCTGCAAGTTTTTCTCCTGATGGTAAAAAAATTGTTTTTAATTCAGATAGAAGTGGAAGAAGGCATTTGTATATAAGCGATAATAATGGAAAAAATATTAAAAGAATTAGCAGGGAGGCAGGAAGTTACTTCACTCCAGTTTGGTCTCCAAGAGGAGATATGATAGCATTTACCAAACAAGAAGGTGGGCAATTCTATATTGGTGTTATGGAGGTTGATGGATCCAATGAAAGAATGATTGCAAAGTCATTTCATGTAGAGGGGCCTACATGGGCTCCAAATGGAAGATTTTTGATGTACTTTAAGGAAGAAAGAACCGCTGAAGACGGGTCAGGAGGAGAATCTAGTCTGTATTCTATTGATTTGACTGGCTTTAATGAGAGAAAAGTAATAACTCCATTGGGCGGGTCTGATCCAGCATGGTCTCCTTTGATGCATTAATTCAATATAATACAAAAAAATATACGAAATTCTAAAAAAAATGTTAAGGAGTTCTAAATAATTTAGTATATCTACGCAAAGTATTAAGGGAGCAATTATTTATGTTTTACAAGTTTCTTATCTCTATATTTATGGTTTTGTTCGTTGCCGCTTGTGCAACAACACCAAAAGACTCAGCTGACTCCTCAGGCTCTGGATCAAGTAGTTCTGAAAGTGATGTTTCTTCAGAAGGAACGATTACTGAAACTGCAGGTAGTGGAATAATTTCTGGATCACAGGAAGATTTAATTGTTAATGTTGGTGATAGAGTATTTTTTGGATATGATAGTTCTGATTTAGACTCTGATGCATTAGAGTTACTTCAAGATCAAGTTGCATGGCTTAAGCAAAATAGTGATGTTTCTGTTACTATTGAGGGACACTGTGACGAAAGAGGAACAAGGGAGTATAACCTAGCTCTTGGTGAAAAAAGAGCTCAAGCTGTTAAAAATTATCTAATTGGATTAGGAATAAATCCAGATAGAGTTTCAACTATTAGTTATGGTAAAGAAAGACCGGCTGTCGTCGGATCTAATGATGGAGCATGGGCTCAAAATAGACGATCAGTAACTATAGTCAACTAATCTACTTTCCTTAATACTTTGGCGCTATAGAAATATAGCGCCACATTTTTATCTTAATTAGAAATTAAAATCCTTAAATGTTTAAATGCATACTCACTATTTTAATATTATTTTTATCAAGTTATGTTTACTCTAATGAGAGTGATTTAACTATTTCACAGCAATTAGAGAGATTACAACGAGAGGTTTCTGATCTTTCTAAAGAAGTGTTTTCAAATTCATCAAGTCAATCAAGTGGCACAAATAATGATTTTGTGCAGAATCTTTCTGCAATCGATTTGCGAATATATGATATTGAAAGTGATATAAAAAATTTAAACTCTAACTTAGAGGAATTGTACTTTCAACTAGATGATATTTTTAATAAGTTAGAAAACTTACAATTAGTTATTAATAATTTACAATCAGTTCCTTTAAACAATATTGAAGTAAATACCGATGAAGTTTCACAAGATAGTTCTGAAGTTAAAAATAATACTTTAAGTAATACTGAAACTGAAAATACACTTGGAACATTAAATATTTCAAAAAATACAAATGATACAAATGAAGCAGCTTTAATTGATGATCAGGAATTAAATTCTAATAAAAAAGAGGAGGTGTTATCACCGGAAGATCAATTCCAAGTAGCATTTGACAATATAAGAAATAAAAAATGGCAGGATGCCAAAGCTTCATTTGAACAGTTTATTTCAGATAATCCTGATAATCAACTATCAGGTTCAGCACATTATTGGCTTGGAGAATTATATATTCTAGAAAAAAATTACAGAGAAGCAGCACTTATATTTGCAGAAGGTTTCCAAAAATTTCCAAACAGTATTAAAGCTGCGGAAATGCTTTTCAAACTTTCTCAGTCATTGTACCAAGTTGAAAAAACAATTGAAGCTTGTAAAACTATGGAAAAATTAATTATAGATTTTCCAAAAAATAAAATAATTCCTCAAACAAAAAAACAAATTGTTGAGTATAATTGCTTAGAAAATAATGAATGAAGCTTACAAATAAAGAATTCATTAAAAACATAGAAAAAAAATATACTTTTGAAAAAAACCCATCTGTCGCTGTCGCAGTTTCAGGTGGTCCGGATAGTATGTCATTATTATTCCTTGTAAATGCTTTTATAAAACACAAAAAAGGAAACTTGATGGCTTTAATTGTAGATCATCGTATTAGAAAAAATTCTAATCAAGAAGCAAAATATATTTCTACTTACTTGAATAAAAAAAATATTACCTGTCAAATTCTGACTGTAAATCATGTTAATGTGAGTAAGAAAAGTATGAATGAGGCTAGAAATAATCGTTATAATTTACTTACAGATTTTTGTATTAAAAATAATTTTTTGCATTTATTTGTTGCTCATCACAAAGATGATAATTTAGAAACTTTTTTGAATAGAAAGATAGCTGGAAGTGATTTTTATGGTTTAAAATCAATGTCTGAATTCTCACTTTATAATAAAGTTTGCATAATTAGACCTCTTTTAAATTTTTCTAAAAATGCATTACTGAATTATAACAAGAAAAATAAAATAGAATATATTAATGATCCATCAAATTTTAATTTAGATTATACTCGTCCTACAATAAGAAATTTTCTTAAAAAATCTAACCAAAAAACTATTAAAGAAATAAATAAAGATTTTGAGAGCATACTTTTTTATTCACCATATTTCATTCAAATGATATTTGAGATACTTCTCAAAAATATTGTTAAGATTGAAAGTAAAAAAATTATTGTTGGTCTTGATAGTATGAAAAATTTGAATGAAATTAATTCTGAAAATATTATACGAAGAATATATCAATTTTTATTTCATAAATCTAACGCACCACGATCAAAAAAAACTAGAATCTTAATAAGTGAAATGAAGAAATTAAATTTTAATAATTTTAATATTAAGGGTATGATAGTTAAAAAAAATGATGATTTTCTTACATTTTTGAGAAAAACTGTTTAATTTTCTACAAAACTATTGTGTTTTTATAATAAATTCCTATGTAATAAATAAATGAAAAACATCAGTAAAAATGTTGTATTATGGATTATAATTGGATTGCTCTTAATTGTGCTCTTCAATCTTTTCCAAGGAACTTCCAATAATAGAAATACTTCAAAAATATCCTTTTCTGACTTCATTGCAGCAACAGAAAGTGGAAATGTTTCTGAAGTTAACATTAATGGAAGCAACGTTACAGGATTTCTAAATGATGGTCGATCGTTTAACACATATGTTCCCAATTATCCCAATTTAGTAGAAAAATTAAATGAAAGTGGGGTAAAAATTACTGCTGAACCTTCTGAAAGATCAATGCATCCACTTCTAAGTATATTACTATCATGGTTTCCTATGCTTCTTTTAATTGGAGTTTGGATTTTCTTTATGCGCCAAATGCAAGGTGGCGGCGGAAAAGCAATGGGCTTTGGTAAATCTAAAGCTAAATTATTAAATGAGGCTGTAGGTAAAGTAACATTTGACGACGTAGCAGGTATCGATGAAGCTAAACAAGAATTAGAAGAAGTTGTTGAATTTTTAAAAGATCCTTCAAAGTTTTCTAGATTAGGAGGCAAGATTCCAAGAGGTGCACTTCTAGTAGGCCCCCCAGGTACTGGTAAAACATTGCTTGCTAGAGCAATTGCAGGTGAAGCAAATGTTCCCTTCTTTTCAATTTCAGGATCAGATTTTGTTGAAATGTTTGTTGGTGTAGGAGCTAGTAGAGTTAGAGACATGTTTGATCAAGGTAAAAAAAATGCACCTTGTATAGTTTTTATTGATGAAATTGATGCTGTTGGTAGGCATCGTGGTGCTGGTCTTGGGGGCGGGAATGATGAAAGAGAACAAACACTTAATCAGCTTCTTGTCGAAATGGATGGTTTTGAAGCAAATGCAGGTGTAATTATAATTGCTGCAACAAACAGACCTGATGTTCTCGATCCAGCTTTGCTTAGACCAGGAAGATTTGACCGTCAAATAACAGTTAATAACCCCGATGTAATGGGAAGAGACAAAATACTTAAAGTTCATATTAAAAAAATTAAAGTTTCACCAAAATTTGACTCAAAAATTATTGCAAGGGGAACACCAGGCTTCTCTGGAGCAGATTTAGCAAATTTAGTTAATGAAGCAGCATTATTAGCCGCTAGAAAAAATAAAAGAATGGTCACGCTTGAGGATTTTGAAAGTGCTAAAGATAAAGTGATGATGGGTGCTGAAAAAAGATCGATGGTCATGTCAGAAGATGAAAAAAAACTTACAGCTTATCATGAGGCCGGTCATGCAGTAGCAACCCTTCACTCACCAGCCTCTGATCCGATACATAAAGCAACTATAATTCCAAGAGGCAGGGCCTTAGGTATGGTTATGAGACTTCCTGAAAAAGATCAACTTTCTATGAGAAAAGATCAAATGAAAGCTCATTTATTAATAGCTACTGGAGGCAGAATTGCAGAAGAAATGATTTTTGGTAAAGATAAAATTACTAATGGCGCGGCAAGCGATATACAAATGGTTACAAATTTATCAAAAAAAATGATTACTGAATGGGGTATGAGTGAAAAATTAGGGCGTTTGAGATATAACAGTGATAGTGAGGAAGTTTTCCTTGGGCATTCTGTTGCACAATCCAAAAATTTATCTGACTCAACAGCAAAATTAATTGATGAAGAGGTTAGATCTCTTGCAGAAGAAGCTGAGAATAATTGTAGAAAAATTCTTCAAGATAATATTGAAGAATTGCATATAGTTGCTAAGGGACTTTTAGAGTATGAAACATTATCAGGTGATGAAATTAAAGATTTAATCAAAGGCATCAAGCCAACTCGAGATGATTTTGATAATGATTTAAATAAACCTGAAAAACCTGCTACTTCTGTTCCAAAAACAGGTGGATCAGCTCCTGCTCCAGCAAATTAATTTAAGTACTTCACTTTATTTATTTTTTTGAATAAAAGACATAAATGTCTAAAATATTTGGTACCGATGGTATACGGTGCTTAGTTAATGAGGAGCCTCTTTCTGCAGAAACCTGTCTAAAAATATCAAAGACAGTAGCATTTCTTCTCAAAAAGAAAAATTCTAAAAATAGTAGGGTCGTAATCTGTAAAGATACCAGATTATCTGGTTATTTATACGAGCCTCTTGTTACAGCTGGATTTATTTCTATGGGCATGGATGTAATTTTAGTTGGTCCACTTCCAACACCTGCTGTACCATTGATGATTAAAACTTTAAGAGCTGATATTGGTGTAATGATTACAGCTTCTCATAATACATATGAATATAACGGACTTAAATTTTTTGACAGTACTGGAACAAAATTAAGTTCATCAATAGAGCAAAAGGTTGAAAATATAGTTTTAAATAATAATAAATATTCTAAAGTAACAAACAACACATTTGTCTCTGGAAATGCAAAAAGACTAGAAGATGCTTCAGGTAGGTACTCAGAATTTTTAAAGAGTACTTTAAATAAAATGTCATCCAAGAAAAAATTAAAAATTGTTTTAGATTGTGCGAATGGTGCTACATACAATATAGCTCCAAATTTATTTTGGGAATTAGGTCACAATGTAATAGCCATAAATAATAATCCCGATGGTTTGAATATTAATAAAAATTGTGGTGCAGTTGACGTTAAATCACTTTCAGAAAATGTCATAAAAGAAAAGGCAGATATTGGATTTGCATTTGACGGTGATGGAGATAGGTTAATAGTTGTAGATGAAGAAGGAAAAGAAGTTGATGGTGATAAGATTATAGGATTGCTATGTAAAAGTTATGTGAAACCTAAGAAAAAATCCAATCAACACGATGTTATTATAACGGTCATGTCTAATATGGGATTAGAAAAATATCTGACAAATAAATTAAAATTAAAGATAAAACGCACAACTGTTGGAGATATAAACGTTATAAATCAAATGAAAAAATCCAAATCTATAATTGGTGGTGAACAATCTGGGCATATAATCTTGTCAGAATACTCTGATACTGGCGATGGAATTTTAGCAGCTCTAAAAATTACTGAAATTTTGATATTAAATAAAAATAAGGCAAGTAAACTTTTTGATTTGTATGATGACTTTGCTCAGGAAAAAATTAACTTACGCTATAAAACAAAAAATACCAAACTGTTAAAAATTCTTGGTAAGTTAAAAAATGATAAACTATATAATAATAAAAAAATAAGATCTCTTGTTAGGTTATCTGGAACTGAACCATTAGTAAGAATACTAGTTGAAGGACAAGAAATTACCGAGGTTAAAAAGAAGTCTTTAGAAATAAAAAAATTAGTAAGGCCTTATCTTGGTTAATAAATTTTTAGTACCTGAAGGTTTTAAAGATAGTCTTAATTTTGATGCATCTATTGAGCATAAATACAAAAATAGTATAATAAATTATTTTAGAGATAATGGTTTTACTTTAATTAAGACTCCACTAGTTGAGTTTAGTAAAAATTTAGATCACAATACTCTAACTTTAAAAACTAACAAAAAAAATGATCAATTAAGTATTCGAAATGATATAACTCCTCAAATAATTAGAATTGCCTCATCTAGACTAGCCAATAAAATACGACCACTTAAACTATGTTATTATGGTGAAGTTGTCAGAAAAATGGGATCAATTTTAAGACCTGAAAGACAATTTCAACAAGTTGGCGCTGAGATTATAGGATCTGAAAGCTACAAGGCGGATGTAGAAATTATTAATCTTGCTTACGAAACTTTAAAAAAAATTGGAGTTAAAAATATCGTTATTGAAATTACAGCACCATTTTTTCTCGATAGTTTACTTAAAAAAATAACTAATAAAGATTTAAAAAATAAATTAAAAAAATATATCAAATTAAAAGATATTAATAATTGTTTAAATTTATTGAAAAAAAATGAATTATATAATTCATTTAAAACTTTACATTTATGTTCTGGTTCAATTCAAACCAAAAAAAAATATATATCAAAGTTAAATAAAATAATAGGATTTTCAAATGAAGTTGAAAGACTGGTAAAAATTGCTAATTTAATTAAAACTTCAAAGAACGACTCTTTAAATGTAGATTTTTTTGACTTACAAAAAAACAACAATTACTACAAGGGGATAAAATTTACATTTTTTTCGAAAAATGTAAGAGGTGAAATAGCTGGAGGGGGCAGATATAATTTAAAATATGGTAGTAATTCTGAGACTGCTATAGGATACACATGTTACATGGATACAATTTTAAGATCTTCATCGTTAATCAATCAGAATAAAAAAATTTTAATCGCATTCAATACAACTGATAAAATTAAACAAAAATTAATAAATAAAGGTTATAGTTTATTCAAAACTTTTGAGGATAATATTAATATAAAAAAAGAGGCAAAAAAGTTTGGAATCAAGTATTATCTGATTAATAATATAGTTAAGCAAATCTAATGTTTTATACGATAGTTGGAACCCAATGGGGAGATGAAGGCAAAGGCAAAATTGTTGATTGGATTTCTTCTAAAGCTGACTTGATAGTCAGATATCAAGGTGGAAATAATGCAGGTCATACAATTAAAGTAGATAATAATGTTTATAAACTTAATTTATTACCTTCAGGAATAATTAATAATAAAAAATGTGCTATTGGTAATGGCGTTGTTTTAGATCCGTGGGCACTAATTAATGAAATTGATAACCTTAAAGAACAAGGAATAGAAGTAAACGAAGACAATTTATATATTGCTGATAATATATGTTTAATTTTACCTCTTCATAAACTTCTTGATGAAATTAATGAAAGCTCTAGAGGTAAAAAAGAACTAGGCACAACTAAAAAAGGCATTGGTCCAGCATACGAAGATAAAGTAGGTAGAAGAGCAATAAGAATTTGCGATTTAAAAGATCCAATATTTTTAAAACAAAAAATTGACAATCTTTATGAATTTCATAAAGATAAAATTTCAAAACATATTCATAAAATTACACATAATTATTATGAAGAACTTATATCCATGTCTAATTATCTTAACTCTTTTAGTGTTCCATTATGGAAAATAATAAACGAATTAGGTCAAAAAAATAAAAATATTGTTTTTGAAGGGGCACAAGGTTCAATGTTAGATATTGATTTCGGAACATATCCTTATGTTACATCATCAAATACAATATCAGGGCAGATATTCTCTGGCACAGGTTTTAGTGATAGAAAAAACCACAAAATTTTAGGAATTACAAAAGCATATACAACTAGAGTAGGATCAGGTCCATTTCCAACAGAGTTAATGGATAAGATTGGAGAACATCTGGGTGAAAAAGGTCAAGAATTTGGCACTGTCACAAAAAGAAAAAGAAGGTGTGGATGGTTTGATAGTGTTCTTTTAAAACAATCTATCAAACTTAATGGTATTACGGATATTGTACTTACTAAACTCGATGTTTTAGATGAGCTAAAAGAAATTAATGTATGTACTGGATATTTAATTGATGACAAACATTATGATTATTTACCAAGTGAAGAATTTTTATTTGATAAAATAAAGCCAATTTATAAAAAAGTTGATGGTTGGGAAAAATCAACTGCAGGAATTAACAAATTTAACGATCTTCCAGAAAATGCTAAAAAATATATTAAAATACTTGAGGATCTTATGGAAACTGATATTTCAGTTGTTTCAACAGGGCCAGACAGAAAAGAGACGATTGATATAAATGGAACTTTATCTAATATTTGAAATTTCTTTTTGAAGTTTTTCTAATGCTTTCTCTTCAATTTGCCTTACTCTTTCTCTACTGATTTTATACTTTTTACTCAAGTCTTCTAATTTTAATGGATTTTCACTTAGTTTTCTAAGTTTTATAATTTCTTTTTCTCTTTCGTTTAAAACTTCAAAAGCTTTTGAAAATAAACTTCTACGATAATTAAGCTCATCTTTATTTTCAATAATTCTGTCATGAGTTTCTTGTTTATCTTCTATTAAATCCTGCCATTCAGTATCATGTTCTTCACCTAGCTTAACATTTAAAGATTGATCCGAAGTAAAAAGTCTATTTTCCATATCTATTACTTCACCTTCTTTTACATCGAGTCTAGTTGCAATTTCTCTAACATTTTCTGGTGATAAATTACCTGAGTCAATTGAGGTAAGTTGATTTTTAATTTTACGTAAATTAAAAAAAAGTTTTTTTTGTGCAGCAGTAGTTCCAATTTTTACTAAAGACCAACTATGTAAAACATATTCTTGAATTTGAGCTCTTATCCACCACATTGCATATGTTGCTAATCTAAAACCTTTTTCTGGATCAAATCTTTTAACTGCTTGCATGATACCAACATTACCTTCTGAAATTAAGTCTGTAACTGGTAAGCCATATCCTCTGTACCCCATTGCTATTTTGGCAACTAATCGAAGGTGACTTGTAACTAGTTTATGCGCAGCTTCTGAATCTCCATGTTCCTTATAACGTTTAGCTAACATGTATTCCTCTTCGGCTGTGAGCATCGGAAATTTTTTAATTTCCTGCAAGTATACTGCTAAATTTCCTTCACTTGATAGTACCGGTAAATTCATAATACGCCTATACCACAAATAAAATATAATTTAATATTTAAGCAACAATTCTATTAAATTCTCAAAATCTTCAGGAATTTCAATATCAAAATTCATCCTTTTTTTTGATGTTGGATGATCAAAACCTAGATGATAGGCATGTAATGCTTGTCTTTCAAAATTTTTTAAAATCATGAATTTATTAAATGTATTTTTATCTTTTCCAAATTGATTAATTTTACTTTTTCCATAAATCTTATCACCAATTATAGGGGAATTTTTAGAAGTTAGATGGAGTCTAATTTGATGTGTTCTTCCAGTATGTAAATGGCAGTCAACTATACTAGCAATACCAAAAGTTTTTTCTAATTTTATATCGGTTTTAGAATATTTTCCAAAACCCTTATTATTTAAACTCATTTTTTTTCTATTTTTTCTATTTCTCTCTATGTACCCTTCAATTGATTGATTATCAGGCATTCCCCAAACTATTGCTTTATATCTACGAGATATCGAATGTTCTTTGAATTGTTTGGCTAAATTAATATGAACATTATTATTTTTTGCAACAACAAGAATTCCACTTGTGTCTTTATCTAAACGATGGACTATTCCTGGTCTAGCATTATTATCTAAATTACTTAGTTGATTATTAGTGTAATGCATAAGAGCATTTACAAGAGTGCCACTTTCATTGCCAGGAGCTGGATGCATTACTAAATTTGGAGGTTTATTTATAACGATTAGATCTTCATCTTCAAAAATAATGTTTAAGTCAATATTTTCAGCTGAATGTTTTGTTTCTTGTTTAAAGATAATATTTATAAAGTAATTTTCATTTTCTTTAGTTATGTAAGATGGATCTTTTATTTCCTTTTCATCAAGACTTACATTACCATTTAATATTAAAGTTTTTATTTGTGTTCTTGAATATCCTTCTAATTTTGAAACGAGTACTTTATCTAATCTTTGTG
>CACBLW010000023.1 GCA_902540265.1 uncultured Alphaproteobacteria bacterium | reverse complement strand
TAGCAAATATATGTCCGAGTATTGAAATATTTGTTGATCATATTGAGTATGTAATTAATCAAATAGGTATTGATTATGTCGGAATAGGCAGTGATTATGATGGTCTAGATTGTCTTCCAAATAAATGGAATGATTGTCTAGATCACATGATAATTCAAGAAAGTTTAGAAAAAAGAGGATATAAAAATGCTGAAATTGAAAAAATTATGGGAAAAAATATCTTAAGAGTTTTGGAAGAAATCTATAATTAGAAGTATACCAATTAAAACTAAAATTACTCCTGATGTTTTTTGTATAAAATTTTTTCTTCTCTGAAAAAAATTGCCCATTCCATAACTTGTTACTACAACTGAAACTAGAATATACCAAATCCCATCTATAACAGATGCAGTGATGACAAGTATTGAGTGTGAAAAAAAGGATGCATCTATTTTTACAAATTGTGAAAATACTGCTGAAAACCATATGAGAATTTTAGGATTTAAAATTGCTATAGAAAAACCCTGTAAGAATGAATTAAAATTTTTTTGATTATTTATATGTTCAATTTCTTGATTTTTTTTAAAAAGAAATTCGAAGCCTATAAATAATAAAAATAGAATTCCAATAATTTGTATAAATTGAAAAAGTATTTCATTTGTTGTTAAAATAATTATTAGTCCAGTTGCTGCAAAAATTGCGTACACGCCCATACCAATCCCGTGACCAATAGAGGTCAGAATGCCAGCAAATCTATTAACTGTAATACTGTTTCTGATAATTAATGCTAAACTTGGTCCAGGAGACATAGCTCCAGCAATACATACGAAGGCAAATTGAAGCCAAAAGATAAAAGTCATTTAATTTTTTGTTAGAGATAAGTATTTTTTAACTGTTTTTTCTAAACCATATTCAAAGGTATCGCAGATCAGTGCATGACCTATAGAAACCTCTTCGACATTATTAATATTTTCTAAGAAAAATTTTAAATTTACCAAATTTAAATCATGTCCTGCATTTAATTTAATCTCAGGAAATTCTTTTTTTAAATATGTAGATACATCTATGTAGGACTTTATGGCAGTATCTTTATTGTCTATAAAATTATGAGCATAATCGTATGTATAAAGTTCAACTCTATCGGTTTGTATAATTTCTAAATTTTCCAATGTTTTAATCGATGGATTTATAAAAATTGAAACACGAATTTTATTTTTTTTAAATTCACTAACAATATCTCGAAGAAATTCTTTATTTTCATGACAATCCCAACCAAATGAAGAGGTCAATGCACCAGGTGGATCTGGCACTAAGGTGACTTGATCTGGTTTAACCTCAATTACTTTTTTAACAAAAAAATCTGATGGATATCCTTCTATATTGAACTCTTTATTTTCAAATTTTGCCAATAAATTTTTTAATGGCTCTAGGTCAGAAAATTTCGCATGTCTTTCATCTGGGCGAGGGTGTACTGTAATTCCATCAGCACCAAAGTTTAAACATTTATTACTAATATCAATCAAGTTTGGTAGGTCAGCACCTCTTGCATTTCTCACTAAAGCAAATTTATTCACATTTACGCTTAAAGCTGTCATAATTTATTAATTTTTTTATTTTAAGTTCACTTATTATTTTTATTTATCAATAACATCAAATAGAAAGGAGTAATATGAATAAATTTTATTTAATTGGAAAACTAAGTCCAGAATACGTTAAAGGATATATGAGTAATCCAGATCAAGATAGAGCTGCGATTGTTGGAAGTGCTGCTGAAAAAGCAGGAGGTAAATTACATAGTTTAGAATTTGTAAGAGGTGACTTTGATATGATTGCTACAGCAGAAGGCGATTATGAATCAATGCTAGCTATGAAGGTTACAGCTTTACAATCAGGAATGTTGAATGAATTAATCATTTTAGATACAAAATTTGATATGGTTAGTACTGTAAAAAAAGCAGCGGAAGCTTCTGGAACTTATAAAAAAACTTAAGAATTACTTTAAATTTTTTTTCCATATGTTTTAAGCATCCATTCATTAACTTTTGGATGCTTATATACTTCTTCTCTCAATTTGTTTAATTTTTCGTATGACTCTAATATATTAGTTGGTACACCGTCTAAAAGTCCTGAACTTAACCATCCGAGTAATCTCCAAATTGCTAAATCAGCAATAGAAATTTTGTTACCAACAAAAAAATAAGACTCATTATTTTCCTTAAGTAAGTTTTCAAGAAACTGAAACCATTTTGGTAAATGTTTTGTCGCTAATATTTTTCTAGCTAATGCTAATCGTTCCTTCTCTTTATCTCTACCGGACAGAGTTACAAGATAGTTAATGTCTTGAGCTGCATCAATAATTTGATCAATTTGTGCTGCTTCAAAATCATTATTTTTTGGATATAAACCAGATAACTTCCCACAAAACCTTGCAATTGCTCCAGTTTGTGCAATTATTTTTCCATCAACATCTAATACTGGCAATTGCTTAAAAGGAGCTATTTGATTATTAGGTAATAATCCCGTTTCTTTCAAGTTATCTATTTCTTTACCTTCGACTCGATAATCTTTGAAAGGAATATCCCCTATAAATAAAGCTAATCTAGTTACTTCTGCTCTCCAGAAAGGTATTTTAAAATAGTATAACGTAATTTCCATATTGATTTTTTTATTATGATCTATGATACACAGTTATGATCAAAAAAATAGATCTTTTCATTATCATCATTAATATTATTTTTTTTGCATACTATGGAATTCAACTTCTTGTATTCACTGATGAATTTGCTTTAAATAATTTAGGTTTCTTTAATCATGCAGTTGCAGGATTATCTGAGATAATTGGTATAATTTTTTTATCTTTTGTAGTAGCACTGATAACAATTATTTTTAAAGGAATTGATAAACAATCACCTCTTATTTATTGTATTTTCGTATTACAGTTTTTAGTATCTATTAATTTCTGGAGATATATAATTACAAACAGCCCAGGGGAAACTAACTTACAAACAATTAGTATAAATGCATTTTTATTTTCTATAATCACTGTTCTAAATTTATTATTGATAATAAATAATTTTAAAAAAATATAATATTATTATAGTAGAATATTCAAAAATCTTTTTTATTGTATGGATTTCAAAATACTAAGTACCAAAATTAAAAATATCTTTGATATTAATAAGATTCCTTGTTTATCAGTAATAATTACAAATAAGGATAAAAATATTTTTGAACAATACCATGGCCACACACATTTAAAAAAAATGACAAATTTTAATGAAAACTCAATTGTAAGAATAGCATCAATGACTAAACCAATCACCTCATTATGTATTTTTCAACTTATTGAAAAAAATTTAATAAGTTTAGAAACAAATCTTGAGGATATAGATAGACGTTTCGCTGATGTTAAAATTATTAAAATAGTTGATAGTAATGTTCAATATATAAAACCTAAATCAAAAATTAAAATCAAACATCTGTTAACTCACACCTCTGGATATGGTTATCAATTTCTTAATTCTGAAATTAAATATTTAGTAGATAACCAATTATTACAAAATTTAAAAGATGATGGGTGGGATTTTCTTGATGCTCCTATTTTATTTGAACCAGGTACAAGATGGAATTATGGAATTGGTATTGACCTACTTGGCCATGTAATTGAAAAATTATCTAATAAAAAATTAAATGATTATATGAAAGAAAATTTATTTGATAAAATTGGAATGAATAATACTACCTTTCATTTGGATGAAAATCAATTTGAAAATTTGACTTACGTTTATGATTATTTAGATAATAATTTAACGCTTAATAAAGACATTACTTTTTTTCAAGAAGAAAAAATTAATAGGTTATTTCATGCAGGAGGAGGTGGTTTATTTTCAAACGCACAAGATTATGCAAAATTTATGCGTATATTTTTGAGTGAAAAAAATGACATATTATCTCAAGATTCTATTAATTTAATGAAAACTAATCAAATAGGAGATCTTGAAGTAAAAAGGATGCCTTCAGTTGATGAAGAGTTTTCAGCTTCCTTAGATTACGACGATAACATTGAAAAAAAATTTGGATATGGTTTTATGATAAATAAAAATAAAACTCTTGAAGGGAGGCCAATAGGAAGTATTTTTTGGACAGGCATCTTTAATAGTTTTTTTTGGATTGATTTTGAAAACAAAATAGGATGTGCAATTTTTATGCAAATGTTACCATATATGAATGAAGTGTCTTTAAGAGCCTATTCTGAAATTGAGAAAAGTATTTACGAAAATATTCAAAAATAGATCTCTAGCATTTATCATTAATCATTTCATTTTTTCTCATTGGCATCGAGTCTATAAGATCAAACAATCCTAAAAATATTTTATCATCTTCTGTATAATCTTTTATATTGCCATCATAACCAATTAGCCAGATACCATATTTATCTTCAATAAAAATGGGAGTTGTATATTCTTTATTTTTAAAATTTTTAAAAAAAATAATTTTTAAATTTCTTTCATTAATTTCACATTTAAAATTGGAAATAAATTTTGTACTTTGATTAAATATCAGATCATTTTCGTTTTGATAAGATACAAGTAGCAATCTTTTTTCCCAATTGAGTTCTGATATTTGTTTAGCCATTATTTCAAAATTTATAAATAAAATTAATATTATAAATATATATTTCATCAAGAGTGGTGCTGATACCGAGAATCGAACTTGGGTCTGACCGTTACCAACGGCCTGTAATAACCATTATACTATATCAGCTCAATTTATGTAATATCACAAAATTTTTTAATGAAAAGAAGTGTAATTAGCGGATACAAATCCGCTAACTTTATTTAACAAATAGTTTCTGTTTTTGCTCCAGCTATTATAGATGGCCCATCAATTACACCATGTTCTTTAGTAGTAAAGTTATCAAAGTTTTCATGAGTGGATAAAAATTCAAATATTGGACCATTTTTATATTTTTCCAGACTATCTTCATCTTTAAAAATATAAACTCCTCCATAAACATTTTCATTTTCATCACCGATGAAGTATTTAGATATTAAACCTTCTACACTACGGAAATCCATCGCATCGATGTGGGCTTGAGCTTTAAAAGCATCTACCTCAAGTCCTTTTAAATTAAAGTTTATTATTAAAATTTTCATTAATTACCTCTTTCTAATCCCAGTTAGATTCTAGAACTCTAGACAAATTAAAGCCATGCCATGTAATACCATCAAAAAAATTTTTATGATTTGCCCACACACCATCTTGATCAAGTTTATCTTGAGCCTTACCATAATCTTTCATGCTTTGAAAACGTATACCAAATCCCCAATTGCTCTGTGACCCTCTAAGTGTACCAACAGTGCCTCCATTGGCTCCTGCATCCATCCAATATTTAAAAAATGTTTCTGAATCTTTTAGTATTAAATCTTCATCTTCATGACTAAAATTCCAGAATGCAAAACAATTTTTGACACCAGGATCTGGTTCCATATTATGTAATCTGGGAGTATAAAAATTCATTTTTTCCCATGATGTAATTTCAAAATACGGTTCCATTTCTTTTTGGAAGTCTTCATCATAACTAATTTTGTCATCAATTTCTCCAAAATGTTCATTATTATTAAAACCTGCAAAAAAAGTATAAAGACCAGTATCTTTACCAATATGATTTTGTAATGCGGTTCCTATTGATCCGTATTTTTCAAAATACTTTGTTGCTGTCTTATATGCATCAACAGCCTTAGATGCTGTAATTTTATAATCCCAATTTGCTACAATCATATTACCTCCTTTAAAGATTACAATTTTAAGGTATTATGAAAATATTAATGAAATATTAAAAATATTTAATTTTAACAATTACTTACTATGACTGTGGATAAAATTATACTTGGTTACTGGAGCACTAAAGGCTTGGGATCTACTTCTAGACAAATGATTATTTACGCTGGGGTTCCACTTATTTCAAAAATTTATAGACTAATTCCAAAATTAGAAAATAATTCCCTAACTTATGATGGTAGTGAATGGCACGAAAAAGATAAAATTATTTTAAAGAAAAAAAATAGTTTAATCAATTTACCTTATTTACAATTTCGTGAAGGAGGAAAAGAAATAATAATTGCTCAATCTATTACTTGCCTATCTTTTCTTGGTAAAAAATTTAATATGTTTGGAGAAAATTCTAAAGAAGAATTAGAATGTAATCAATTACTTCAAGAAACAGTTGATTTAAGGAATATAGTTACAAGATTTGCTTATACGCATTTTGAAAATGAAAATGATGAGTTAACTGAAGCATCAAATGTTTTTAATCAAGCATTTGAACATTCAAATGTAGGGAAGTTACAAAAATTTGAACATTGGCTTAGTTCAAAAAGTAACGAAGAAACTAAACTATTTTTAATAGGTAATAATATTTCTTCACCTGATTTTAATTTGTTTGACACACTAGAACTTTATTATGAATTTTTGAAACATTATAGATTTGCAAAAAATATAAACTGTGATAATTTTTTTGAACAATTAGGATTTCCTTTAGTTTCTAAATTTTTTTTAAATTTTAAATCACTTCCTAAGATGCAAAAATATTTTAATTCAATATTATATCATTTTCCTTTCACGAATAAATCTGCTAAGTTTGGATCTGGTAAAAATGGAATAACGTGGGATCATAAAAAAGAAATAGATTCAACACCTGATGAGATTATTATTGATTGATAAAATTAAGTTGATAAAACTATATTTATGGAAGAAATAAATTTTTGGTTTTCAATTGGCAGTACTTATACTTACCTAACAGTCAATAGGTTGCATGAGGTTGCAGAAAAAGAAAATATTAAATTTAATTGGCACCCCTTTAGTGTAAGAAAAATTATGATGGATATGGATAATATTCCATTCACTCCACCAGCTAAAAAAATAAAATCAGATTACATGTGGAGAGATATTGAAAGACGAGCAAAATTTTATGGCTTTGAAGCTAAGGTACCAGCACCATACCCACTAAAAGAATTTGATTTAGCAAATCAAATTGCAATTCTTGGAATGAATGAAGGGTGGGGAGTTAAATATGTTTTTAAAACATATCAAAGATGGTTTCAGCAAGGTAAAGAACCTGCCACCGAACCTAACTTAACTGAAATTTTTAAAGAACTTAACTTAGATCATGCAGAAACTATAAATAAAGCCAATCAACAAGAAATAAAGGATAAATACTTAAGCAATACAGAATATGCATATAATAAAGGAGTTTTTGGAAGTCCATCATTTATCTTTGAGGAAGAAGTATTTTGGGGAGATGATAGATTAGAAGATTGTATTAAGTGGATACGATTAAATCAAAAGTAATTTATTTTAATATTTTGTATTAAATAAAATTTTTTTGCAGAATCTTTATCTTTGATATTTAAGTAAATTAATGCAAAGGAGTACAAATGAATCTAAGTTTACTTTTTAAAATTCAAGGCGTCGTCTTAATAGTTAATGGTTTAGGATCATTATTTTTAGGATCTATTTGGATTGCACTTGGAACTGGTTGGGAAGCTACACCAGATTTAATTACATTTGGTCAATTTACAGGTGTTGTTCTTTTTGTTATCGGTATTTGGAGTTGGCGTTTCCCTGACATTGCAGCTGAAAATCTTAAATCAATTGGAATGTTGTTCGCCCTTGGAAGTCTTTTATTTACCGGAATAATTTTATTCCATATTGTTACAGGAGTAATTGCTGGCGCAACACCCTATGTAAATGTGGTTTTAACTGCATTATTTACATTAGCTTTTTACGTATACAGTAGAGCTTAAATATGCGGGCATTTGCCCGCTAAATTAATTTTTAATAAAATAAAAATTCTATTATAATATATCTAATGAAATTTTTTGAATACATCTTTCCTAAAGGTCGATGGTCTCTTACCAGAGTTGCTATCTTGTTTATTATATTCATGATATTAGATTTTATAGTTGTTTATTATAAAATTATATAAATTTAAATAAGTGGTTAGTGATTTATTATTTTCACTCAGAGAAGTAGAAATTAAATTTGGAAAAAAAGTAATTTTTCAAGATTTAAATCTTAATTTACACAAGGGTGATATGATTGCACTCGTTGGTAAAAATGGTGTTGGAAAAACTACCTTAATGAAAACTATTTATGGTGATCAAGATTTAGATGCAGGAGAATTATGGAATTTCCCTGGCCTTAAAGTTGGATATTTTAATCAAAAATTTGAAAAACTAGATAACAGAACCATTGAAGAGAATTTTTCAGACTTACTTAATGAACAAAATAAACATTTTGTTGATATATTTTGTAATAAACTCAATTTAGATAAACTTGCTAATGTTGAAGATCTTTCAGGAGGTCAAAAAAGAAAAGTTTACTTAATTAGATCTTTATTAAAAGACTCAGATGTTTTGTTATTAGATGAGCCTACCAATCATCTAGATTTACAATGCATCGAATGGTTAGAAAGTTATTTACGTAATTTAAATAAGACAATTATATGTGTGAGTCATGATAGAACTTTTCTCAGTAATTTTACGAATAAAGTTTTTTGGATAGATAGAGGAAAATTACGAGTAAGCCCAAAAGGATTTAAGGATTTTGACAAATGGTCAGAGGAGTTACTCGATCAAGAATATAGAGAATTAAGAAATAGAAAGCAATTTGTCAACATTGAGCTTGAGTGGGCAAATAAAGGCGTTAAAGCTCGTGTAAAGAGGAATGAAAAAAGATTAAAAAGAGCGAAAGAATTAAAATTGCAATTAGAAAAAGATGAAGCATCTTATAGAAGTGCAATAAAATCTTTAAGACCTCAAGTATCTAAAAAATCTACCGATCAATCTAAATTTATTGCTGAGCTTCAAGAAGTATTCGTAAAATATCCTAATCAAAGTGAATTTGTTTTTAAAAATCTATCTATCAAAATTTCAAAAAATGATCGTATTGGGCTTTTAGGTAATAATGGAAGTGGTAAATCAACTTTTCTTCGAACCATTCTTAATGAAATTAAAATTACTAAAGGTAAAATCAAGTTGAAAAAAAATTTAGAATTTTCTTATTTTGATCAGATGCGTAATGATCTTAATGGAAGAAAATCCATTAAAGATATTTTAGTTCCCTCTGGAGGAGATTATTTAAAAGTTCAAGGAAGAGATAGGCATGTTTGCAGTTATGTAAAAGATTTTCAGTTTGATCCTAAAAATGTCAATCATACGATACAAACATTATCAGGGGGAGAACAAAATAGGTTACTATTAGCAAAAGTATTAGCAAATCCCAAAACTGGACTTATTTTAGATGAACCAACAAACGATCTAGATTTAGAAACGCTAGATCTGTTAACAGAAATGCTATCAAATTATAATGGAACGTTATTGATAGTATCACATGATCGAGATTTTTTAGATCAAACTGTAAATAAAATTTTACATTTTAAAGAAGATGGCAATGTATCATTATTTTTTGGTGGATACAGTGATTTTTTAAAATCTGAAAATCAACAAGTTGCTAAAAATAAAGAAACCAAAAAATCACATTCAGAGAGTAACAAGATCAAGAGTTTGAAACCAAAATTATCATATAAATTTCAATATGAATTAGAGCAACTTCCAAACCAAATAAAAAATATTCAACAAGAGTTAGAAGATATTAAAAATGAATTGAAGGATACAAATCTATATTTAGAAAATTATGAACGCTATCAAGAAATAACTTCTAAAATGAAAGTTCTTAATAATGATCTCAATACAAAAGAGAATAGATGGTATGAATTAATTAAAATGGAAGAGGATTTAGTTACTAATTGAGTTACTATTAATATGCGCTAGTATTATCAGATTTAGTATCAACATTTTTTATTTCTTTTAACAAGTTTTCTGCATGAGATGACATAATTCTGAAATCTGATAATAAACTTGTAAATTGAAATCCAATTTTAATCATTTCTTTCAAATATTGAACCGAGCCATTATGAATACCTGCTACCTTACCTTTATCTCTAGCTTTTTTTACAATCATTTTTATATTTGAATAAACTGGATCTTCTTTAACATCAAACTTAGGCGGTAAACCATAAGAAGAGCTCATATCTGCAGGCCCAATGTAAATACCTGTTAAATTTGGAACTGAAAGAATGGCATCTAAATTATCAACTGCTTCTTTAGTTTCAATCATTGCTAAACTTATTATATTTTTATTTGCGTGCTGATAGTAGTCTGATCCATAAGCAACCTGCGCTCTCATTGGACCAAAACTTCTTTGACCAATAGGTGGATAATAACAATAAGATACAAATTTTTCACAATCCTCTTTTGTGTTTATCATTGGAGCAATTATTCCTAATACGCCAAGGTCTAACATTTTCATTATTATACCAGGTTCACTCCATGGAACTCTTGTAAGAGGAACTGCTGTACCATTTGCAAGTGCTTGTATCATGGAGATAGAGGTTGAGTAGTCATTTTGACCATGTTGTAAATCTATAGTTACTGAGTCCCAACCCATTTTTCCAAAAACTTCTGCCGTAAAAGAATTAGGTATAGATAGCCAACCATTAATAGCAGCCTCACCTTTACTCCATATATCAATTAATTTATTTTTCATTTGATTAATCATTAATATTTTTTTTATAAAAATACTATTAAAAATAAATTCTAATATTTATTTAATTGGCTATTTTAGGATATTTATTGACACATTTGTAATATCAACTTGCAGTGATACTAAATTTCTTTAAGATATTATCTAAATGGAGGAATTATGATTAGAACAATAATTAGTTTTGCATCTGTAATTATTCTATCTACATCTTTTTCTGCACTAGCAAAAACCAAAGTAACTTGGTCGATGGAGTCAAATGCAGACAGAGATCCAATAATGATAGAAAAATTACAAAATGCCTACAACAACTCGCAAGATAATCATGAACTTGTTATCGAATTTGAAGATAATGAAACAAGATTAACTTCGATGAGAACTGCAATGATAGGTGGTATGGGGCCTGATATTGTTGAGACACCTGGTCCATCTTATGTAAAAGAATATCATGCTGCTGGTATGTTAGAAAATTTAGATTCTTATGCTGCGGAATTTGGCTGGAAAGACAAGATGATACCTTGGGCTTATAGTTCAGGAGTTTTCGAAGGAAGTTTATACGCAATTCCAAAAACTCATGAATCAATGGTTATGCTTTATAATAAAACTTTATTTGAAGAAAATAATTGGAAAGTGCCAACAACATTGGAAGAACTAGAAGATGTTGCAGGAAAAATTAAAGCAAAAGGGATGAATGTTTTTTCTTACGGATCAGATGGATGGCAACCAACTCATGAACACCTTGTAGGAATTTATTTAAACAACTATGCAGGTCCTCAAGCTGTATATGAAGCAATAATTGGTGAAAGAGAATGGACAGATCCTGTTTTTGTTGAAGCTCTTGAGTTACTTAAAAAACATATGGTTGACGAGGGATATTGGTCTGGAAGCCTAGAAAATTATTATGCTATTGGATGGGATGATTTTCATGCTCAATTTGCAAATAGAGGTGCAGCTATGATGACAATTGGTACCTGGACTTTTCAAGCAACACAATTGGGTATTGGTGCGAGTGATGATGAATGGGGTTGGGCTCCACTTCCATCTCTTTCTTCGCAATCTCCAGATCCTAATTTTATGATTGCAATTGGCACAACTATGTCAGTCAATGCAAATGGTAAAAACAAAGATGGTGCGATAGATGTTTTAAACTGGATAATGAGTAACAAAGACAAAGTTCTTGATATTGCAAAAGACTTTCAATTTGGAGAAATGGTAGTTCCATTAACTCTATCTAGCAGTGACATTCCAACTGATATTGCTCCTCAAGTTCAAGATTATCTTAGCGAATATGCAAGAATTACTGGTGAAGGTAATTATGGATATTGTACTTGGACTTTTTGGCCTGCTGACCCTGGCGTTCATATTTGGAAAGATATGGAAGTTGTATGGGCTGGCGATATATCTGTTGAAGATTTCTTATATGATCATCAAAAGATGTGGGATAAAGCTAGAAAAAATGGCGACACTTTACCAGTTCCATTAAGAAACTAAAATAAATATACAAACAGTGAAGCTTCAAAGCTTCACTGTATTTAAAATGAAAATATTTTCTAATAAAAATTTTGTTGCCTGGTATTTTGTCTTTCCTGTTGCATTCATTCATTTATTTGTAATAGGCATTCCATCACTTGCAAGTTTAGCTTTATGTTTAACTGACTGGAGAGGGCTTGGTGAAATAAATTATATAGGTTTTGAAAATTTTATAGAACTATTTGATGATAGGTATCTTAAAAAAGCAATTATAAATAATGTAATCTGGACTATTGCTTTCCTAACTGTCCCTGTTGGAATTGCATTAACTTGCGCTTATTTACTTACAGGAATTAAAAGAGGCCAAATGTTTTTTCGACTTGCTTTCTTTTTTCCTTACATGCTTGCAAGTGTAATTAATTGTCAAATTTGGAAATATTTATTTCACCCAATTCATGGTCTTGGAGGTTTTTTTGAGAGGATTGGTTGGGATTTTTTAGCAGTATCTCCATTTACTATGAAATCTACGTCTTTATTTGCAGTAGCATTTGTAGATGGTTGGCATTTTTGGGGTTTTCTTGTGGTTATATATTTAACAGGAATGTATCAAGTTGATAATCATCTTTACGAAGCTGCAGATATTGAGGGTGCTACAAAATTTCAAAAATTTAGATACATAACTTTACCAATGATTAGACCAGTTTTTGTTTTTAGTATTATGATTATAATTATTTGGTCTGTTCCAGTGTTTGATTATGTATATATTTTAACAGGTGGTGGTCCTGCATACAGTTCAGAAGTAATAGCAAACTATATGTATTCTCAAGCATTTGAGAGATTTGATGTTGGATACTCTTCTGCAATAGGAACACTAATGTTTTTTTATGTTATGATTATAGTTGCTTTGTTTGGTCTTTTTAGAAAAGCTGGGTGGGACATATAATGATAGTTGCAAAATATAGAAGTAGAGAAGTGATATCCAATTATATAATTCTTATTATATTTGCTTTAATAGCGATTCTTCCATTAGCTGTTCTTATATTTAATTCAATTAAGCCTCAAATGGAGTTTGGCGTAAATCCACTTGGACCTCCAAGTGAAATAAGATTTGAAAATTTTAGTGAAGCTTGGGTTAAGGGAGAATATGCTAAAGTTTTTTTTAATTCTTTAAAGTTAGTTGCTGGATCAGTATTATTGTGTCTTGCCGTTTCACTAGCAGCTGGATTTAGTCTTGCAAAGTTAAACCCTAAAGGCTCTGCAATAATTGCTGTCTATCTTTTAGTTGGCATAAGTATTCCTGCACAACTTTATATCGTGCCTTTGTTCTTATTATGGAAGGAGATACATCTTTTAAATACACATATAGGATTAATTATAATCTACACAGCTTTAAATGCACCATTTGCAACTTTCTTAATTAGATCTTACATGATTAGATTGCCAGATGAGCTATTTGAAGCTGCACGACTTGATGGAGCTAATACTTTTCAACTTTTTTTTAGAGTTGCGCTACCTCTTTCATGGCCAGTTATTTTAACTGCAGGATTAATAATAGCTCTTGCAGTTTGGAATGAATTTTTATTTGCTTTAACTTTTATTAGTGAAGAAGGTTTTAAACCTATGGCTACTATATTATTTGCATTTCAGTGGAGATTTGAAAATAATTACGCACTGCAAAGCGCATCAGCGATAATGATGGTTGCGCCTGTGGCAATTCTTTTCATGCTATTTCAAAGGAGATTTATTTCTGGTTTAACTAGTGGAGGATTAAAAGGTTAAATGACTTATAAGTTAGATAAAAATTATGAAGAAAAAGTTTATGCAGGTGTTTTGGGTAAAATAATTGGTGTATTTCTTGGTCGTCCATTTGAAGGTTGGTCTTATGAAAGAATAATGAAGGAATTGGGACCTATTAATTACTATGTAAACGAAAAATTAGATTTCCCTTTACCTGTCTCCGATGATGACATTACTGGTACATTTACCTTTTTACGTGCTTTTAGAGAGTGCAATTTTAAAAAAAATATTACTGCTAAAGATATAGGTAAAACGTGGTTAAATAATATTATTGAAGATAAAACAATTCTATGGTGGGGAGGAAAGGGACATTCAGCAGAGGATACAGCTTTTCAAAATTTAAAACAGGGCATCGATGCGCCTGATAGCGGTTCAATAAAAACTAATGGTAAGGTAATTGCTGAACAAATAGGAGCTCAAATTTTTATTGATGGTTGGGCCATGGTAGCACCTGGTGATCCAGAAAGGGCAGTTCATTATGCTAAACTTGCTGCAAGCGTTAGTCATGATGGAGAGGCAATTTATGGCGCACAAGTTGTAGCTGCGCTAGAGTCAATGGCCTTTGTCGAAAGTGATTTAACAAAGCTAGTTGAGCAAGCTAAAAAGTTTATCCCAGATAATTCCGTAATATTTAGATTAATATCTGACATTCAAGAATGGCGATCAGGAAATTTAGGCTGGGAACAAGCAAGAGAAAAAATTGCTGAGAATTACGGATACGATAAATATTTAGGTAACTGCCATATGGTACCCAATCATGCTTTAATTATTATGGCTTTATTATTTGGAGATGATGATTTTCAAAAAACTATGATGATTGTGAATACAGCAGGTTGGGATACAGATTGTAATTCAGGAAATGTTGGTTGTATTTTAGGAATTAAAAATGGAATAGAAGGACTTAAATCAGGTCCTGATTATTTATCTCCTATCAATGATATTTTATATTGCCCCTCTGCATCAGGAGGTGAAACACTTACTGATGCACTGACAGAAACTTACAAAATAATTAATACAACTAGAAAAATTAATGGTTTAGAAGAAAATTTACCTAAAAATGGAGCTAGATTTCATTTTGATATTAAAGACTCAACACAAGGTTGGCGAACAAGAGTTGGAAATAATTTTTGTGAAACAAAAATCAGTAATGTTGAATACAAATCTTCATTAGGAGAAAGAGGTTTAAAAATTGCATATAAAAATCTTTCAGAAGATTTAACTTCAGAAGTTTATGTAGAAACATTTTTTCCTGAGGTTATTTTAGATTTAAAAGGAAAAAAAAGAGATGATTTCTTTCATTACGATTATATTTCTTGTCCAACTATTTTTCCAGGTCAGAAAGTAACTTTGGAAATAGAAAATATATTTTCTCATGAAATCTCAATCACATTATTCTCAAAATATTGGGGTGAAAATGATAAACTCCAAAAAATTTCTTCAAATATTTTTAATTTAAGTGGAAATGAAAAAAAACAAATATCTTGGGATGTGCCTGACACTAGCTCAAACCCTATTGGTCAAATCGGCTTTAATATCGCATCTAAGGAAAAAAAAGATGGAGAAGTTGTTATTAACTACGTTAATTTTGAAGGAGAACCAAAACAAATATTTAAAAGACCTGATCACGTAGAGAATTATCAAAGAGGTAAAGAAAAAAAAGAGGGCTACTATGGTGAAATTTGGAGAAATGCATGGGTTCAATCATTAGACAAATGGGAAAAGAGAGGTAAAAATTTTAGAATTTGCCAAAATAATGGTAGGGGAATTTTATTTACTGGAACAGATTTATGGAGAAATTACTCAATTGCATCAAATATTATGTTGCAGTCTAGTAACTCTGGAGGAATAGTATCAAGAGTCCAAGGTGTAAATAAATACTACACCTTTGAAATTTGTAAAGGGAACAAGTTACGCATTGGAAAGATGAATAATGATTATCAAATATTAAAAGAAGAAGAATTTGGAGTAGAATTTTTTAAAGAATATAATTTAAAAATGACAGTAATAAAAAATAAAATTATTGGACACATTAATGATAAAGTTATTATTGAAGTTGAGGATGATCATTCTCCTTTTCTTAAAGGTGGAGCAGGTTTAGTTGTTGATAATGGGACTTTAGTAACAGAACAGATAATCTTAAATTAAAGTATGAAATATAGAAAATTTGGCTCTCTTGCATGGAATGTATCTGAAATAGGTTTAGGCTGTTGGCAGATTGGCGCTGATTGGGGAAAGGTTAGTGAAGAGAAGGCAAATGAAGTATTACAATCATCATTTGAAAATGGAGTAAACTTTTTTGATACAGCTGATGTTTATGGTGATGGTAGAAGTGAAAAATTTGTGGGAAATTTTATAAATTCTATTTCTGAGAGAATTTATGTAGCAACAAAAGCTGGTAGACGTATTAACCCACACGTTGCAAATGGTTATTATGATAAAGATTTAATGGAGTCATTTGTAGACCGATCATTATCAAATCTAAATATTGAAACTATTGATCTTTTACAAATGCATTGTCCTCCAACAGAAGTTTATTCATCAGATAATACTTTTGAAATGTTAGATTACTTAGTAGGTAAAGGAAAAATACAAAATTATGGGTTTAGCGTTGAAACAGTTGATCAAGCATTAGAATGTATAAAAAAACCTCAAACAAAGTCTATTCAAGTTATCTTTAACATTTTTAGACAAAAACCTGCGGAACAATTATTTAAAATAGCAAAAGAAAAAAAAGTAGCAATTATAATTAGAGTTCCTCTTGCTAGCGGTTTGTTATCAGGAAAATTTGATAAAAATTCTTCTTTTGCCTCTGACGATCACCGAAATTATAATATCAACGGTGATGCATTTGATGTTGGTGAAACATTCTCCGGTGTTAATTATTCAAAAGCATTGGAAGCAGTTGAAGAACTTAAAAATATTATTCCAAATGAAATAACTCTTTCTCAATTATCTCTTAAATGGATTTTAATGCATGAAGCTGTGAGTGTTGTTATTCCGGGTGCAAAAAATAAGGATCATGTAGATCTAAACACCTCATCCAGTGAAGTTAATGAAATTTCTTCTTTAATGAATGCAATAAATAAAATTTATACAAAATATTTCTATGATGATGTACATCATCGTTGGTAATAAATTTTGTGGTAGAAGAAACTAAGATATTTAGAAGAGCAACTCTTGCATCAATAATAACATCAACTTATCCCATGATAGTTGTTGGATGTTACTTTGGTATTACTCCGTGGAATATGAACAGATTGTCAATTGATGAAACTGATTTGAGTTTTTCAATATTAATTTTTGGAATTTTTTTTGTGTTATCAAATCAAATAGCTGGAAGAATATTAGTCCCAAAATATGGAACAAGGTTAGTTATGTCTTTGGCCTTTCCACTAATTACCTTTTCTTCATTGTTATCGATAACATCTTCATCATATCTTTATTTTTTATTAACTTTTATTCCAGCTGGGATAGGATGGGGGGCTTCTGGACCGATTGGAGGCATACATTGTCAACTAATTGAAAAATATTTTAAGAAAATTATTACTC
>CACBLW010000022.1 GCA_902540265.1 uncultured Alphaproteobacteria bacterium | reverse complement strand
TAGTTTACAAAACAATAGCTAATGATTGTTCTACATGTAAAGGCGTTGGCTTAGTAAGACATATCAAAATAGACGGAACACCCTACAAATCCATGAATAAATGCAAAGACTGTAAAGGTGAAGGTAAACTTTATGTTAAAACAGACGCAGTAGCAGGATTTAGGTACAAACCATACTCTTATAAAGATACTTGTGACGGAGGATTCAAAACAGATAAGTTTACTTTAGAAAGAATAAGTGTATTTGGTCGTGGCAAAATAAAAGAGTTTGTAGATTCTTTAATGAAATTTAGTGCCAATGAAAAACTATTAAATACTTTTGTTTCTGCATTAAAAGATAATGTAAGACCTAGTGGAATACTACATCCTTCTTTTCATCAAGTAAGAACTGCAACAGGAAGGCTATCTAGCTCTGACCCAAACTTCCAAAACCTACCGAGAGACGGGGGTATAAAAAAAGTTATTGTTTCTAGATTCAAAGACGGAAAAATATTTGAGGTAGACTTTGCACAATTAGAATTTAGAACTGCAGTATTTTTAGCACAAGATAAACAAGGCATGGAAGATATTGCTAATGGTGTAGATGTTCATCAATTCACTGCAGATATTATAGGTTGTACAAGACAAGAGGCTAAGGCACATACTTTTAAACCTTTGTATGGGGGTATCATGGGTAATGAAAATGAAAAAAGATATTATAAAAAATTTTTAGAAAAGTATAAAGATATAGCTTCTTGGCACAAGAACTTAGAAGAAAAGGCCATTAAGTATAAATTAATATCAATACCAAGTGGTAGGGAATATCATTTTCCAAACGCATATAGAACAAAGTGGGGTAGTTGTAGTCATTCAACAACTGTAAAAAATTATCCTGTTCAGGGTTTTGCAACTGCAGATATAGTTCCTATTGCTTGTATAAACATTTGGTCTTTAATGAAAGAGAAAAAAGTAAAAAGTTTAATTATCAATACTGTTCATGATTCTGTGGTGATAGATGTATATCCTGGGGAAGAAGACACTATTGAATCTATAATTAAAACGGGTTGTAGTAGAGTAAAAGATTCTTTATTACAACTTTATGATTGCGACTTCAATGTTCCCTTAGATATTGAAATTAAGAAGGGCTCCAACTGGCTTGACTTAAATGTCGCATAATATACACTAATAACAAATAGGAGACAAATATGTCAAACGAAATAACAAACCTAGATAACTTATCCTCAGACAAGATTATGAGTTTTATTGGACAAGATGCTTCAGTAGACCCTAAACTTGCAAAGCTATCTATCAACAAACAATCCGAGGATGACGCAGGAAATAAATTACAAGTTGGAACTTTTAGACTTGATGGCACGACTGCAGGAACAGTAATTGGAAAGCCAATATTATTTAGACCTTTACTTACGACTTATCAATACAAAAAGTATGATGAGGACAACGAAGAAAACAACTACAAATCTGTAATGTTTACATCATGGACAGACCCGATTCCTGATACAAACGGAACACAGAAATGTGGTAGTGTTGCAAAAGCAGATAGAGATAAATTAGACCCTATTGAAAAGTTAGAGCAAAATAAGATTACTTGCTATAAACATACATGGGGTTTAGCTACTATGAAAGGGTTATCGCCTGAAGGTAAAGAACTATCTGTGACTGACGAGCCTGTATTATACACGGCAAGGGGTACAAACTTTTTACCTATTGTAGAAGTATTGCGTGGTCTAAGTAAGCGTGGGAAGATAATGTATAATAGTATTATTGAGTTTTATGATACAGAAAAACAAACAAAAGGCTCTAATACTTGGTATATTGGAAAGATTAGAGACACTTTCAAACATGCCGACTTCACAGACAAAGATAAAGAAACTTTAAAAGGTTTTCTTGAAATTGTAAAAAGTGAAAATGATTATGTACTATCCGAACACAACGCAAAACAAAAAGCGAAAGGTGAGGTACTAGATGATGACATAGTTGCAGAAGTAAATCAAAAGTGACTTTCCTAGAAGAAGTTAAATCTCTTTTAGTAGAATCACAGAGGCGACCAATAAAAATACCTGATGAGATTCAGAAAGAATTTGCAAAAGATTGTTTGAGTGCCGTTCAAAAACAATTTACTGACAAAAGAGAATCTGAATTTAGAATTAGGATGTCTAACATTGGTCGCCCCTTATGTCAACTACAAATGGAAAAAAAATATGCCACAGATTCTACAGTGGGATATGCAGATAATTATAATACTAAATTAAGAAATTTATATGGGGATATAATAGAAGCCGTAGTGGTGATGCTTCTTAGAGTTGTAAAAGTTAATATACAAGGCGTTCAAGGAAAAGTAAAATTAAAGACAAAATACTTTGACATCAAAGGCACATATGATATTATAATAGACGACAAAGTATACGATATTAAGTCAGCTTCGTCTTTTTCTTTTAGAAATAAATTCGGTCAAGGTTTTCAATCAATAGCAAATGATGATGTGTTTGGGTATTTACCACAAGGATATTTATATGCACAATCTTTAAAAAAGAATTTTGGGGGTTGGATTGTTATTAATAAAGAAACTGGTGAGATGTTAATTACAGAGCCACCACAAGAAGATTCTAAATTTAAAAGAGAAGCATTAAAAAGAGCCAACACAAATATAAAGGCTCTAATGAAGGATGAACCATTTGAAAGGCAGTTTGAATTAAAAAATGAAAAGTTTGGTAGGAATGAAACAGGGAATAAGGTTTTGGGTACGGTATGTTCGTACTGTCAGTATAAACATAAATGTTGGGGGGATGATATCCAATATCTTCCACAACAACAGTCTAAATCTGCTAATCCCACATACTATTGGTATGTCGAACTTAATAATCCAAGGCAGGTAGAAAGTGAAGAAAGTCAAAAGAAATGATAGCACTGTAGTAAGAATCTTTGTAAAACCATATGGTGAACATAAATATGCTTGTGGTGTAGATGATACATTCAAAGCTGATACTCCTGAAAAAGAAATGGCCTATATTGTAGCTTTAGGTCTAAGACAAATATCTATTGATGACCCTGATTTAGTTTATGGATTAGGTAAACAAGTATTTGATTTAGAAAAAACTGAAGAAGAAAATAAAATAATTCAACTAGAAGAGTGGAGGAAAAAGTTACACTAATGAGAAGCACAAAAGCAAGACCTAACTTTGACTTTGATTTAAAATTCGGTCAAGAAAAAGAAAACGAACTTATAAAAATATTCAGAGAAGAAACTGTAGAATGCAAGACAGATAAAATTTGTCAACGCACCGGTAATGTATTTGTTGAATTTGAAGATGCAAAAAACCCATCAGGCATTAGCATTACTGAAGCTACGTTTTATGCTTTCTGTTTATATAAACCAGAAAGAGACAAACAAATCTGGGTTCTTATTCCAACTAAACTTTTAAAAAAATTAATGAAAAAATATCCCATTAAAAATGGTGGAGATAATTGGGAAGCAAGAGGTCACATAATTCCAAAGGAGGCATTATTAGACTATGCGAATAATTAAAGACCCCTTTACAGGAGACTTGTTATTGTCTCTAAATACTTTTGAATCAAAGCAAGTAAAAGATAAAGGATATATAAAGATATCCACTGGAATAAGTTTTTTTGGTAGTTTAAAATTACTGCATGATGATTTGTCTGCAATAATTACAGAGGAACTAAAAAACATACAACTGCATAAGGAGAAACAACAACATGCAAAAATACGAAATAAGTCAAAAACTAATACAAGCAATAGTTAACTTTCTATCCACATTACCGTGGAATCAAGTTAATCAAATACTAGGCTCAATAGCATCAGAGGTAAAGGAAAATGAGGAAAGGAATCTCTCCAAAGAAAACAAAAAATGATTTTGTTCTGTATAATTTAAATGTGTGGTATTGTTCTGAGGATAATAATTTTTATTGGGATGAGGATTGTATTGACGGCCAAGAACTTATCAAAGCATTTAAAGATAAGTATGGCGTATTAAAATACTATGGATTTAAGCCTGATGAGAAGGACCCTTGGGAAGGAATCCATATTGAAGAAAATACATTAAGAACACCGTTGCCTTTTATTCTAAAGGCACTTACAAAACATTTACAAGAACATACAAATAAGAGTTATAAGAGTAGTCAGGAACTATTGAATAGGCTTATTGCTTAATTGGTAGTAATATCTATCTTAGGCAATGGTAATTGTTGCAAATTCATCCCTGGTATAGAAGATAAAGGCCTATTTTGTTGGGCTGTTTGAGGAGAATCAAAGGCTACAAATTCATTGACTGCCTCCTGTATAGCGTCATCAGTGTAATATTTTTCCCAACCAGTAGGAGTTACTCCGTCTTTTTTTACAGAATTTTCTACCTCTATAACAGCTTTAGTAAAAGCAAACATGTCCTCTTTATTTGAAAAATCTAAGGTATCTTTATCTAAACCATATTTTTTAAATTTATCTTTTAGTGTTTTAAATTTAGTGGGAATTCTTTCTTTCCCATTTACTTTTTCTTTTCTAGAGTATGTCCCCATAATAGTTTCTAAATCATTAGTATTATAATTTTTAGCAGTATTCATTATATCTTTAATTCCTGCTTTTTTTGTAGAAAATTTTTTATATCCGAAAGGCTCTCCCATATAAAAATCTTTTCCCTCTACTCCTAATTTAGATAGTGCTTTTCTTATTTCTTCTTTAGGTAGTGCTTTTCCACTACTGTCTTCTTGCTTTGATGCAAAAAATTTTACATTACCTGCATTATTATTTTTAAAGTATTCTCTTATAGATAATAAAGATTGTTCCATTACTTTTTAACCAAGCTCCCACCAAAGTATAGTCCAACAATAGCAGACATTAAGTGAGTATCTAGTGGTGTAATTACTAGACCCAAGAACTCTCTATCTAATAGTATTTCTTTTTTATCTATTAAGAATAAGAATCCATTTGTAAATTCTGTCCATGTTAAAATAACTGGCACATCAAATAACACAGGCACTAACTTAGGCCAAGCTATGATGAAGAATACTGCAGTTAATGCAATGATTCTTCTTGTCCATTGAAAGCCTTTGTTATCATATGTTCTTGCACTTTCAATAGATTTCATTTGGAAGTTTGCTCTTTCCATGAGCATCTTCTGTTCTTCTTGTTTAGCTTTGATGCTTTGCCCCCAGATTGACATCATGCCCCCCAGTAGGCTAGAACCTAGCATTGTTATCATTTCAACTGGTAAACCACCCATTACATTTCCTCCTGTATTTTTTTCAGTTACCGCTTCACCGACTTGTATTATTTCTACGATTCCTACTGTCGATAGTAGGAACGCTAATATTGATTCCACTACTCTTTACCAAACACACCCGCTATCTTTTTCAAGAAGCCACCTTCACCTGTTTGTCTTTCTGTTTGCTGATTTAACAAATCAAATTTTTTCTTCTCACTTAAAGTTAGCCCACCTCTTAAAAGTCTGTTTTCTAGTGTTTGTGACATGTTTTTAATTCTTCTTTTAATTGATGTGATAAATTTATCTGGTGTATATCCAAATTCTAGAGCTAAATCAAACATCCATTGTTCCATAAATTTACCATCAAATCTTAAAACATTTTCTGCAGCATAATTTACTAAAGTATTATAATTTTTTTTAGCAAATCTTTCTTGTCTAGAACTTATAAATGCTTTTTTTATTTCTAAAGATTCTCCTAATGAATAAGATGATAGCCATCTAGCTAACCAATCAGATAGTTCTCTTTGTCTTCTAGCATTTCCTTTGTCTATATAAAATGGATTGTCTGAATATTTTTGGTAAAAACCCTCTACAACACCGTGAAGAGAATTAGGAGTTAATTTTTTCACTGCGTCTCTTACTTGTGTTCCAGTTGGTGCTATGCCAATAAAAGGTTTTCCGTCTTCTCTTAATTGTTTTGCTATTAAATGATTCAATATATAATCACCAAGAATAGCTACACTAACGCCTATATCATAGGAAAATTCCATTGCAGGAAAACTTACTAATTCTGCAGGATTTACACTAGGTGCTGCAAGTGTTGCCGTTAAATCTGCTCCTATGGTTGCTGAGGGTACACCAAAAAATAAATAATCTGGTAATCCTGCTTTTATAAACATCATACTCAGTGTCGACACATTATCATCAAACAGTCTATTATATAATCCTATCAAAGAATCTGCAGACTTTACAAACAAAGCTCCTGAAAAACCTGCTGCAACAATACTACTAGCCACTAGTGTTGCAAGTTGTGCGGGTTGTCCTCTACCTGCATTTTTTATACCTTCTAATAATTGTGCGTGATAGTTATGTGCAAAGGTTTTAAATAATCCTGCTGCTCTTCCTACAGTTCCTAACTGATTATATATGTGAGGTCTTTCTGCTAAATCATACCTAACCATGTACTTATCTGCTAGTTGCCAAGCTGTTTCGACAGCAGTTTTTTCTGATGTGCCTAATCTTTTTAAGTGGTGACCAAACATAAGAGTTGCATTTAATCTAGAAAATTGTTCTAGGTTTGATGCGAGAGCCCTGCCTGTTAATAGTCTTAGTGTTCTTCTTGGTAAAGATTTAGCATCTGCAAAATTACCCTTTTGATAATATCCCTCACCTGCAAACTCTCTTAAAAATGAATCATTAATAGTTCTGTTTTTTACAGCAGTTTTTATTAATTCTTGACTAAATTTTCCAGGTGCTATTAATTCTTTTTGCATTAAAGCAACTGTATAATATGCGTCTGCAATAGCATCTACACTATTTTTTCCAGATAATTCTGATAGATGAGCAAGTTTATTAGGTATCATTTGATAAGGCTGAATACCTTGTGCAAGTGCAAATCTTATATTTAACTGTAATAAATAAAAGTGGTTAGCTAAAGCTGCAGATTTTGTGTATAATTTTTTAAATAATCCAGGTTCAGCAACGCTTAAAAATTCTTGCACAGGTGTCGTTGGTCTTCCTAGTGCATTATTAATATAGTTTTCTCCCGCTTGTACAGATTCAGGATATAAATTTTTTAAAGATATATGAGTTCCCGGTCTTATTTCTGATTTAGAAAAATCTGCTATTCTTTTTCTAAGTCTAAAACCGTTTGCAACTTTTACTGCTCCCTCTACATATAATTTTATAGCTAGATTAAAATCATCTACACCTTTTTTACCTGATTTAGTTCCTAAGAATCCTTTTACTGCCTCAAATCTTTGTCTTGGTAATTTGTGTATGTTGAAGCCAGACTTTGCAAATAAATCATCAGATATTTTTTTTATGTCTTCTGTTAGTTTAGTGTTATCTCTTCTAGCTAAATACGCAGAAACTTCAGCAAACGCAGATATTGTTTCATCAGAGTTAGTTCCTCTTTTAATTTTTCTATAATTAATTGTTGCATCAGGATATTGTTCTTTTAATTTTTTAGATAAAAGTTTTGCACCAACTTCAGTTGTTGTTCCCTGTGCCTCAACTAATTTACCTTTTTGATTTACAAATACTCTGTATTCACCTGTAAATATGTGAGGGAAAAAATTAGGTCTTCTTGGTATTGGGTCTATTTTAAAACCACCATACTGTTTTGCCATTTGATTGTAATAAGTTCTAACAGCTTCAAAACCATTCATTACATCTCTGTATGCTAAAACTTGTTCATTGTTAAATCCTAGTTGTCTAAGATAAGAATCTTGTACAATTCCTTGTTCGTCAAATTTATCAAAAGTTCTGTCTTCTTTTTTTATTTTTGAAAATAAATCATATTGTTTTTCTATTTCAAAAGTTTTTGTTATTAAATCTTCTTTTTCTTTTTTAGATAATCTATTAAATCTAACTATCATACCACCATCTGATGGTAATAATTTTGCTTTTTTAAGAGCAGTTAAACCACTCTTGCCTATCATAGATGGGTTATCTAATATTTTTATAACCATGTCCTCTGTAGCTACACGGTATAAATTAAATTCATCCACATATTTTTTAAATACAGGATATTCATTCATAAATTCTCTAGGAAGAACACCTCTTCTTAAATATTTATTAACTAAACTATTTGGTATGTCGGAGTATTTCCTAGATAATTTTCCTGTTTCTTTATCAAATTTTACAGCGTCTAATTTAAATTCTGTTGGACTTCTTAAATCAATTCTTTCTCTATTTATATTATTAACAAAAGTTTCTTGTTGCACCAAAAAATCATCTAATATTTTTAATTGAGGTTTTAGTTTTCCTTGTGATGCACTAGCACTTCTAATTTCTGTTCGTTTAGAGTTTATATTGTTTTGTATAGCTATCTTAGATTCATTCGTTCTAGCTCTACTTAAATCTTTGTTTAATTTATTAATATCTAATTGTAATCTATTTTTTTTATCTTGTAACAAATTAAAAGTGTCTATAGCGGCACTTAAATTTTTAGTGCTATCTTTTACATGGCCTTTAAATTCATTTTCAAATTTTCTTCTTTGATTTGCTTCTACTACTTTTGCAATGTTTCTCTCTACAAATGTTTGTTGTCCTCTTAATGGTCCAATAGCACCAAAACTGGCAAATGTTAAACCATTTACAAATCTTTGTTCTAAATCGGGGGAAGGAGAGCCAAATCCTATTGCTCCTAAAGATAATATTCTGCTGACTGGAGCAAGAGTATTTACTGCATCTAAAGTTTTACCAAGAGCTGCTCCTGTAACTCCTGCTTTTACTGTTTCTTTTATACCTTGGTCGGATGCAGATAAAGCATCAACTGCAGCGATACCTAAAGCACTAGATTTTAAAGCACGAATAGGTCCTAAATACATGGCCACTGTTCCAGGTGCTGCTCCTACTCCTGCATATAATTTTGTGTAAAAATCATCAGGTGATTTTTCAGAAACCTCTTCTGCTTTTTTTACTACAATATCCTCTGCATCTTTTAGTTTATCATAAGATTTTTTTGCAAAAGACTTAAGCATACTTTCATTGTCTCCACGTTCTATATTCATCCTAGATTCTTGCTTTTCTCTTTCGCTTAAAAATGCTCCAGGTATATTTGCTAGGGTGTGGTATAAATTTCTAGCATAATAATCATAGTAACCTTTTTGACTACCATAATATGCTTGTCTAAAACCTGTTAAAGTGGCTATATCATTAAATTCATCTTCATCTCCTGTACTGCCAGTATCTGATAAAACTTTACTTTCTTTTTCTTTCTTTTTTAAGTCTACTTGTATTTGTTGTTGTAGACTATTTTTAGTTGTTTCATCTAATGTATCTGGGTCAAACTGTATTGTTTTACCAGTTGATGTTGTGTATGTATATGTAGGCATTAGCCACTAAATGCTTTGTTTATATCTTCTTCAGTGTTTATTGTGGAATCTACATTTTTTTGATTTTTTTGATTGCTTGGATATAATTTGTCATACAGGTCTCCATAGTATACTTCAGGGGTTATGTCTCCATATAACGCTTGAAAATTAAAAGCTGTGTTTGGGTCTTCTAATATTTTACTAGACATTTGAGATATATATTCATCTCTTGTTAAAGTTGTTCTAAATCCCTCTCCTACAGGTAAAGCAGTAGAACCCAAGTCTTGAGTTTGTATTGGTCCTACATCTTCTCTAATACCTGCCATTCCTTCTTGTACAATACCTTTTGTAAATACATTTGCTGTATTATCAAAGATACCTAAGTAATCATTAAGGTTTTTATTTAAGGTCTCAGATTGTAATTTATCTTCTTGTTTTAAAGTTTCTAAAAATGGTGTATCTGTAGGGGATAATTTCATATCATCCAAATTTTGTCTAATTTGATTAATGTCCTCCAAAGACGCTAAAGATTCTAAATCTCCACCTTGTTGTGCAAAAGTATTTAATACAGGTAAATAACTACTTCCTAAATTAGTGGCTAATAACTTAAATGATTTCGCTTTTTGTTGTCTGGATTTATATCCTTCATCATACTTGCTTTGTAAATTGTTATATTTATTTAGTGCTCTTTCTTGATACTCAACAATATTATCTCTAGCTTGTTGTCTTTTTTCTAAATATGCTTCACCTGCACCAGTTGCAACATCTCTTAAAAATTTACCACTTAGTAATCCCATTATTTATCTTCCTCATCTTTTTTACTCATTAGACCTTTTGACATCTTTTTTTCTTTTTTAGGTTCTTCTTCCATATCATCAGGTTCTTGTTGTATTATTGTTTCAATTAATTCTTGAGTAGTATCTTCTTTTGGTCTTTCTAATTTAATCTTTTCAATACCTGCCTTTTTACCCATAGCAACTACCATATCTGATACAATAGGAACTAATAATAACCCTACATCAGGATTAAATTTACCTTCTACAAATCCTGCAAAAACTATAACTTTTACTATTTCTTCTACTGTTAATCCTGCATCTAAAAGAACTAATATTTTTTCCATAGTTTCTTCTTTGTGCATACCATTCCATATTGCATGAGAAGCATCCTCTACAGTAGCAAACTGTGGGGCATGTTCCCAAGGATAATTACCTGGTTCGTCTGTTAAAGATTGGCCTGGTATAGGTGTATCAAATGGATTTTGTTCTCTTACTGCCATGTTATCCTCTTAAATAATCTGTTAATAAACTAGCCCAAAACTGTCTTGTTTGGTCATACCCGATTTGTTGGGGTGGTGATACTTTTCCTGCAGGGTCTAAAGGCTGTGAATCTATCATTCCTCTACCCCCTTGTGCTAATCTAAATGCTTCTAGTGGAGTTAATTGTCCTGCAGAACCTTCACCACTACTTCCTCTATCTAAAAAAGTTTTACCTATACCTATAATTGTTCCTATATCCATTTTAACCTCCTACCATATCTCCTATAACTTCTAATCCTATTCTTCCTATCAACTGATTTAGATTTGATTGTGCCTGTTCATCTAATAAAGATATGGCAGTTTCTCTATCTAATGCAGCCATAGCAATATTGTGTGCTCTATCTCTTGCATTCTCAGAAGATTGATTTACCCATGATGCTTCATCTCTCCACTGTTGCCATAAAGATGACAATGCAAAATTAGATATCTGTAATAAGTTTTGTGTGTCTGTTTGATTAGCTGCGTTAATACTTGCTGTGTTTGCAGTATTAATTTGTCTTCTCCAAGTTACATTTGATTGGTCAATAACTCTTTGATTCTCTACATTAAATCTTTCTCTTTGGTCTTTTAGTTGTGCGTTAAACTGGTTAATAGCTGCTTCTCTTTGTGCGTTAGCTTGGTCTACTGCTATCTGATTATTTGCATTTTGTGCTGCAGTTTTATTTCTTTCTGCTACAGAATATTGATTCATAGCATCTGTTCTTTGTGCATTGTTTGTGTTTATTTGTGAAGATAAACTTGCAAAAAACTGGTCTGTTTGTGCTTGGCTTCTAGCATTAAATTGTAGTGCAGCGTTACTCGCAGATTGGTCAGATAAAAGCATTTGTTGTCTTAGTTGAATATTTGCTAAATTTGTTTTTTGTCTATTATCTAGATTCTGCATATCCATTCTTAAATATGCTTGAGCATTTGTTAAAGCTGCTTGTTGTCTATTATTTAAGTTTGCAAAGATAGCTTGTTTATATGTGTCTGCATCTGCTTTAGCAATAGGGATAGAAGCATTAACAATACCTTGTGCTAGTGCCTCTGCAGCAATACTAGAAGCACTAAGACCTCTTTGTTGCATAGCAGCATCTACTATTCTTTTTGCACCTTGAGCATATGCAGGTAATGGCTTACCTTCATCCACTGATTGTTGTATTGCTTGTGATATGTTTGCTAATTGACCTTGAACAGTAGCTTCAGGTGGCAAAGTTGTAATATCTTCTTGTGCCGCTACCATAGGTTGTGAGACTGTACCTTGAGCTGCAGTCATCTGTGGTGCTGTTGCTCCTGTTACTGCTTCATACTGTGGTGCAGTTGTTGCTTGAGTTTGTTGTATTTGTGTTGCACTAGGAATATCTACTGATGTCATTGTAGGTGCAGTCACAGGTGTTGGTGCTGCCGCTGTAACTTGTCCAGTTAATCCTGGAGTTGTTTGTGTTGTGGCTGCAGTTGGTGCTTGTAATGCTAAACCTGGTGTGACTGCTGTACCTTGTGCTAGTTGTGGCTGTAATATTTGAGAACCAACTTGTGCTTGAACAAAATCAGATGGGTCTGTCAGTGTCTGCTCAGTAGAAGTTTGTGTTGCATCCATAAATTGTTTGTATGCAGCTTCATCTGGGAACTGTTGCTTTTGTTCAGGTGTAAGTTCTGCGTAAGGTTTGTATGCCATTAATTATCTCCTATTAAGTATGATTCCATCCACATAATCTTTTCCTTAATAATAGCAATATCTTGTTGCATTTGAGTTACAGAATCAGCTTTCTTTTCAACTGCTTCTAATCTCTCACTCCACATGCCCCATGTCATAGCAAGACTTGCTATTATGACGACATATGGTAATATTATTTTAAGGTCTAGTTTCATTTGCTTCCTTAATCATCTCATTTAATTTATTAATCTTCTCAGCCATAGGCGAGTTTATTAAGTCTGTTCTCAACTGAAAATTTCTTTCAGCCCATCTCTCTAGTCTTTCCACTAAAAACTTGTTATGTGTTTGTAATTCTTTATTTTCTTTTCTTAATTCTTGTACTTGTTTTTCTAATTTAGTTAATGACATATTATCTCCTTGTTAGTTTGTTAATGCGTTAAGTGGATTATTTAGAGCCTTTTGTATTTTTAGTTCTAAATCTTCTTCTAGCTTTTTGATATCGTCTAATAATTCTCTATGATTTTCTTTAGTAGAATCCTCGACTGCATTTACGATTGATTCTATATGTCTATTATCTTTTTGCATATTACGCAAGTCTAATCTTAAATCATCTTTTAATTCTTTTGCTACATCAGATACAAGCTGTACTTCTTCTAGTATCATGGTCATTTCTTGTTTAAGCATAGTTACTTCTTGTTGCACTAATTCTATTCTCTTATCATAGTCAGAGAGGTCAGGACTGACAAAAGAATTTATCTTTTTTTCCATCAAGAGGTATCGTTGATATACTTCGAAGCCACCCCAAAGGCCACCAATAAGTGTACCTATTAGAGGTATTATAAGTAGTAGCTTTGAGCCACCTACTTTAACTCCTTTATATTCAATTTCTGCCATATTGTAAGTTCTCCAACTCTAAATGTTTTGCGTCATTGCTCATCATTAAATAATATTGTGCTAGATTATTATCCTCTATAATACTGTCTGGTAGCACTCCATCAGTAAAGAATCCTTCTATCTCAGGTAGTTGTGTATCTACAAAAAAACTTTTACTGTCTGCTAATACTTGCATCACTATCAAAGTTTTTATTTGGTTGTTTGCTTCGTATCTGCCTTTATCACCCATCTTCTTAACAATCTTTGTAGCAGCTTTTTGTTTTTGCTCTTGCTTTATTTCTTGTTTAGGTTCTTCTGCAGTCTCTTCTACAGATTCTTTAGTGGGTTCTTCAACTTCTTCCGATTGTATATCTTCTTGCTCATTACCACCCTCATCTTCCACAGGGGATTCTTCAGTAGTTTCGCTATCGGGTTGTTCGATTTCTTCTGTTTCATCTGGTCCACTATCCACATCATTTTCCATAACAGGTTCTTCGTTTGTAGATTCCTGTATATCCATAGTCGGTTCTTGTGTTTCAGGTTCAACATTAACTTCTACCTCTGGCATTTCTATTTCCATTTCTAAACTTGCTACTTCCATTTCCATTGACATTTCTGTGTCTACTTCTATGGGCATATCAAACTCAGGCATTTCTATTTCCATACCAAAATCTACTTCAAACTCTATTTCCATTTCTACAGATTCATATGTAAAATCTTGTATAGGTTCATCTACAGGTTCTAATGTAAAAACAGGAGCGTCTTGTACAGGCTCGTTAAACTCGAATATAGTTTCTACAACTTCTAGTATTTCCGTAGAAACATCTGTGTTTAAAGCTACAAACATTTCTACAGTTGTAATTTCTTGTGTGACTATTGTATTTACGACATTGTATAAAACATTTATAGTAACATCATCAAACAGTGGCCCGATTGCTAGATTAATATCTCTACCACCAACCTCTACTACTAGTGTTGTAAGACTACCTGCAAAATTAAATCCACCAGAATATTCTTGATAACCTGTAGTTACTCCTGTTTCTGATAAGATATCTGTGCCACTAAACACTGAAGTGTTGCCATACCTACCTGTAACATGCATGTAGATTCTATCTTGTGGGTCTCGCTTATCTACTTTAATAGTATAATTAGTTCTACCACCATGAGTTACTGTTAAATCACTTATATCTATAGTTTGTATAAATGTTGTACCCATGCCTGTTACACCCATACTAGATGTAGAATTACCACTACCAGTAATCTGTGCACATCTATCTGTACCCAACTCATAACAATTAGAGCCAGTAGGCATGTTAGCAGGACCTTGACCACCCCAGTCTATGTCCATGTCACCTTCTTTATTAGATGACACATAACCATTACTTCCATCTAGTATATCTCCAGAATCTTGATTAGTAATAGTTGTAGTAGTTATGTCTTGAACTGTGGTTGTGGTTGTTGTTATACCTGTAGAATCTTGTTCTACTTCTTCAGTAATAGTTTCAACAATAACCTCTTCAGTTCCGGGTGTACATAAACCTATAGTGGTTGTCGTGCAATCAGCTTTTAAACTAGAGTAAAAGAAGCAAAGCCAGACCACTAAGAATAGTTGCTGCACTAATTTTAGTTTCATTATTTATCCCTGCATCTAGTTCTCTAAGCAATGCTTGTTTATCTTCTTCTAATTTTTTTTGTTCTTCTTGTTCTAATTTAAATATTTCTTGTGCAGCCTTTTCTTGTTCTAATTCTGCTTTTTCTATAGATAAGAATACTTTACTACCTGCAGGAACTAAATGTCTGTGAGTTTCCCACCCCTTCTTTGCGTCTTCACCTATGGCCCCCATAAACGGACAGTAGGTAGCCGACATCCACATAGCATCAAAGATTCTGTAATCAGCACACAATGTAGAAACTGCCGCAACTTTCATGCCCATTCCATATAATGAGCGACTTAACTTAATCATCTCACAGTTCAGGTCCCTTACGGTAACGCCACTACTAATACCTAATACTTGGGTTTGAATTGCTCCCGAATAGGCCGATTTACATATATCACTGTTGTTGACCACCACGGATGGGCTATTTGCTGTAGGTGGTGTATTGTTTGTGACAACCGTGCTCGACACCGTATTCGAATCACCTGCCTTAGCATCAGTAAATATTGCTACTGTTGTAAATAAAGCTAGTATAATTAATAACTGTTTCACTATTGAATCCTTAAAGGTTTCATTTTACGAATCATTGCTTTGTTCTTATCTTTCTTTCTTTTCTCAAACATATCCGCAGCAGTCATTCTACCTGCAGTGGGTTTAGCTGCTACATCTGTTCTCATTTTAGGAGACATGGGTTTAGATGTTTGCTTCTCTTCTACCATAGCACCACGAATAGGTTTCATTCTTTTTTTCATAGGTGCGGTAGTTTTTGCAACTATCTTAGGTTGTTCAGGTGCAGGTTGAGGCTTAATCTTAGACTTTAGTTGAGCCTGTTTGATTGCCTCTTCCTGCTGTTTTTTCTTTGGTAGTCTTTGTGTTTTAGGTTTCATTAACAACCTCCAACACAACCACCGCCACAGTATTCACACATGTCGTTGTCCTCCTATCTTGCCGTTACTGGCACTCCTTTACTACTTACAAATGGATGTTCTGCAAATGTCATGTAAATGTATGTTCCCCCAGAGGCATTTATAATTGGGTCATTTGTTCTTGCTTTAAAACCATTAGATAAACCATCCCAATAAATACCAGTTGATGCTGCATCATTTGTATCTGCCCTTAACCATTTTTCACCAACATTGTTAATATCTCTTTTAATATCAAACATAAGCCAATGATTTGCTGAATCTATTCTTTTTATCATAAGCCAAGCAGGTTTAAATCCTGTATAGACGAATGCTCCATCTGCATTACCATTACCTGTATAAGAACCAAACTTTGAGTAGCCTTGTATGGGTGCAAAAACATACGCAACATAATTATCTCCACTATCATTAATAGAGTTGTTATCTCCTACTGTAAATACTGTGCTTGATGCTCTTGTGTCACCAAATACTGCACTTAATGTTTGTTCTGCACCATTTGTGCTAAGTGTTTGTCCTTTACTTGCAGAAGAGTTTCCTATGTGTTGATTGTACCATTGTCTGTCGCCTGTAGACCTATTTTTAACAAGAACCCAATGTGGTGTCGCACCTACTCCATGAGCAATAGTTCCTGCACTTCCTGTTCCTGTATAAGTCACAATACTAAATCCTGCTGTAGTGTTAGCTTGATAAACTGAATCTATAGTGCCTACACTTGTTGCACTTGCATCATTTGTTGTTGTAGTTCCACCATTACACTTCCACTGCCATGCTACATAATTTTGTCCACTGTCATTCGCCCAACCAACATTACCCACTGTAAAACCATCTGTATTAAAAGAATTAACATACTGACTGCCACCAGTTGATTCTGCTTGTTCTAAATCGGGAAATAATCCCTTGTGTGTTCCTCTATTTGTATCAGCAACAGCATGACTTTCAGCAGCACCATAGTTTTTATGCCATATCCAGTCGGGTTGTAAATCTGAGTTACCATCATTAGTAACAGTTAATCCACCACTTCCTATGGCTGTTCCATTACCTGTATATAATGCTGTCTGAAAAAATGCTGAAGGGTCATCTATCGTTGTATAAGCCATTATCCAAACTCCGCTAATCTTTTAGTACATATTGCATAATACCCCGATGGTACTGCATACTCAAAGTTACCATACTTGCCGTCACTGTTGCCACTTGATATTGAAAATGCAGGGTTACCAAAATTAAATCTATATGCTTGATATGATTTACCACTAGCACATGGCACTGCACCATGTTCCTGCCACTCACTTAAATTACTTAAACTGTAAGAACTACCATAAGTAGAACCATTTCTATAAAATTGAAAATTGCCATCATCTAAATTTACAGCCACACCAAATATGTCATTGTTTGACATTCCTGTTAATCCACTTGCGTGTTGTGTATGGGTTCCTGCATTATCTACTTGGTCTATAGTATCATCCTGTAAATTTATACCTACAACTGAATTAGTAGCAGTAAAACCTGTGCCATGTAATTGTGGTGGTTGGTCTATACCTACTCTGTCCATTCTACAAAATCCTATTGCTCTATTATTTTGTTCTGAAGGCACTTGCACTTCCCAATACCATTTACCACTGTTAAATGCAAATGTCGCTGTAGGTTGACCTGCTCCGTTATTTCCTTGACCCTCATTATAAAATGTATTGCCTTCTGATAATTCAGAGGTATTAAATTGACCATCAGCTAAAACAGCATTTAATGTAGCAAAATTATTAGTACAAGTATCTTCTGTTACATCTAAAGCTGCAAGGTTACTAGGTGTGAAATGATGGTCATTACCTGATGTGTCTGCACCTATACCGCTAGAGTTTGCACTTGTTCCTGTTTGTTTAAACTGTAAAAAGAAACCATTAGTGCCATATGTTCCTGTGTATTTTTTTGGAATCCAAACTCCGTTATCATCAAACTCTCCAAAATCTGTTTGTGCTTTTGCAGTGCCGTCTATAGCATGGAACTCTGTTAGATAAGCATCTAAAGGACTAGAACTTGTGCTATATCCACTTATTCTATGAACAGCTTGTCTGCTAAAATCTAATTGTGTGTCTTGTGATAAATCACTTCTTTGGTCTGTTCCAAATGATGTTTCTTGAACACCATTTATATAAACTTTGATTCTATTAGACGCTGTTGCTTGTGTAGTGTCTACTGCTACAACTATGTGATACCATGCTGAAGGGTCTCTAAGAACTCTATTAGTTATTAAATATTTTTGAGAGCCACTTAAAAATCCTACTGAAAATTGATTATTATCAGTTAAGTAAAACAAAAAGTCTGTTGAGCCACTTCCATTATTATCAGTATAAAAAATGTATTGGGTGTTTCCAAAATTAGCAGCTCTTTTTATCCAAAAAGAAAAAGTAAAAGTTCTTCTATTACCTACTGAACTTGGAGTAAACTCTAACTTAGGATTATCTCCTCTATTAAATCTAAGAGAATTACTTATCTCATAACCCTTAGATTCATTTCCCCCTACTACAGGAAATACCATGTTACACTACCTCGTCTGGAAACTCGCCTAGTGGTCTTGATGTAACTCCCTCACTATCTGTGGTGTAAGTTAGTAAAGTTATTAATGCATCTACATCTGAACATCCATCAATCTGTGTTTCCATAGAATTTACTTTTGTTCTAACTGCTGCTCTGTATGTTGTAATATTACTTGGTACAGAATAACTAGTAACATCTGCAGCTTTGATTACATACCAATCTGTATTAGCAAGTCGAACTGCAGCTTGTGCATTAAATTT
>CACBLW010000021.1 GCA_902540265.1 uncultured Alphaproteobacteria bacterium | reverse complement strand
AATTAAAATTAATCAAAAATTAAATTCGAAGATTCTTTTTATATCAAGTTTTAATAATGAAGGTATAAACGATCTAATTGATTATTTATTCAAATATAAAGAAATCACAAATGATTAAAAAATATAAAAAAGTAGTTGTAAAAATTGGTTCAAATTCAATTGTTGATTCGAAAACAAAAATAATCAAATCTAAATGGTTAGATAATTTATGTAAAGACATTGCGGAATTGAATAAAACAAAAAAAATTGTGATTGTGTGTTCTGGCGCTATTGCATTAGGTGCAAAAAGTATTTCAAATACTAAGTTAAGAAAATTAGAAGATAAACAGGCAGCAGCTTCAGTTGGTCAAATTGAATTAGCACACCAATGGCGAAATAAACTAGGAAAATACAAGATAGGTGTTTCTCAAATTCTATTAACATTAGAAGATAGTGAAGAAAGACGACGATATTTAAATGCTAGAAATACAATATCATCACTACAAAGCAAAAACATAATCCCAATCATTAATGAAAATGACACTGTTGCTACTGAAGAAATTCGCTATGGTGATAATGATAGACTTGCAGCACGAGTAGCACAAATGATTGAAGCTGATTTATTAATTTTATTAAGTGATATTGATGGGTTATATCAAGGTAATCCAAAAAAAGATAAGGATGTTAAAAAAATTTCAGAAGTATTTAAAATTGATAAAAAAATTGAAGAACTTGGAAATTATCAATCTTCTGAGCTAGGTAGTGGTGGAATGGCCACAAAAATTTTAGCAGCAAAGATATGTGCTGGAAACGGTTGTGCTACGATAATCACTAATAGTGATAAAAACGAGCCAATCAGCAATATTAGTAAAAAAAATTCAACAATTTTTTATCCCTTAACTTCTACAAACTCATCCAAAAAGAAATGGTTATTAAATCATTTAAAACCATCAGGATCGATTATTATTGATTCAGGGGCTAAAAATGCGATTTTGAAAAATAAAAGTCTTCTTCCTGCAGGTGTAATAGATATCAAAGGAAGATTCAAAAGAGGCGATGTAATTTCTATATTAGTCAAAAATGGTCAGAAGATAGCTATAGGCATATCAGCTTATGATTTTAATGATGCGAAAAAAATTATTGGAAAGAAAAGTGAAGAAATTTATAAAGTTTTAGGTTTTGAAGGAAGAGATGAAGTGGTACATAAAGATAATTTAGTTAGGCTTTCTGCATGAGTATTGAAAATAATATTGTTGAATTAGGCAAAAGAGCAAAAACTGCCTCTCTAAATATGAAGGTTTGCAGCAGCGATCAAAAAAATCTTGCTTTAACAAAACTCACTAAAAATTTAGATAAAAATAGAGATAAAATTCTTGAGGCTAATAAGATAGATTTAGAAAATGGAGAAAAAAAATCTTTAGCTAAACCTTTAATGAATAGACTTACATTAACAGAAAAATCAATTGATGGATTGATTACATCAATTGAAGATATAATTGAAATACCAGATCCTATTGGTATTACACTAGAAAAATGGGAAAGACCTAATGGATTGCAGTTTCGTAAAATTTCAACACCGCTTGGTGTATTAGGTGTAATTTATGAATCCAGACCAAACGTCACTGTTGATGCTTCCTGTCTTTCCATAAAATCTGGTAATTGTATAATTTTAAGGGGTGGTAGTGATAGTTTTCATTCCTCTAAAGAATTGGTAAATAATATTACAAATGCTTTCACGGAAGCTGGCCTCCCTGAACATTGTGTTCAAATGATTAATACACCTGAAAGAGAAGCGGTTGATCATTTACTTAGTATGAGAGATTATGTTGATGTAATTATTCCTAGAGGTGGTAAAGGTTTGATTGAAAAAATTAATTCAGCAAGTAAGATTCCTGTCATCAAACATTTAGATGGCATATGTCATGTATATGTAGATAAAGATGCTGATTTAAGTGTTGCAGAAAAAGTGGTTTTTAATAGTAAAATGAGGCGTCCTGAAATTTGTGGTGCTGCCGAAACACTTTTAATCGATGAACAAATTAAATATGAAGCAATGAAAATATTGAAACCTCTAAAAGAAGTAAATTGTGAAATTCGAGGTGATGAATATATTCAGTCTTTAGATAGTGATTTTAAAACTGCCAGTGAAGAAGATTGGTCATTAGAATATTTAGATAAAATTTTATCAGTAAAAATTGTTTCTGGTGTTGAGGAAGCAGTTAAACATATAAATGATTATTCTTCTGGACATACGGAAAGTATAATTACAGAAAGTGAAAAAACCTTTGAAAAATTTTATAATAAAATTGACAGCGCAATAATACTTAAAAATGCATCTACACAATTCGCAGATGGTGGTGAATTTGGTTTTGGTGCTGAGATAGGAATCTCAACTGACAAAATACATGTAAGAGGACCAGTGGGAACAAAACATTTGACTACATTTAAATATGTAGTTAATGGCAATGGTCAGGAAAGACCTTAATTGAAAAAGATCGGACTTCTTGGAGGATCTTTTGATCCACCACATCGTGGGCATCTATTTATTTCCAATGAAGCTAAAAAAGTATTACAACTTGATGAAATTTGGTGGTTGGTTACACCTCAGAATCCTTTAAAGATTTCAAAACCCGCAACATACGAAGAAAGATTACAAAATTGTAAACAAATTACAAAAAATTTTCCTATAAAAATATTAGAGGTAGAAAAAAAAATTAAATCTCAATATTCTTATCAAACAATTAAATTTCTAATTCAATATTATAAAAATATTAAATTTTTTTGGTTAATGGGTGCAGACAATTTAGTTAATTTCCACGAATGGGAAAAATGGCAATCAATTTTTCATATTATCTCTATTGTTATTTTTAGAAGACATGGATATAATACAAATGCTTTGAAAAGTGTTGCAGCAAAAAAATTTATTCATAATAAATATATAGCTCAAGACATAGAACATGTTTCAAAAAAAATTCCTGCATGGACTTTGATACAAAATAAAGAAATTAAAATTTCATCATCTGAAATTAGAAATCAAAGAAATATATTAAGAGGCAAATATTAATAAAATTACTTCATTGATAGAAAATATTGTATCAATACTAAGTGATGCAAAAGCTGAAGATATAAAAGTTATTGATTTATCTAATAAATCATCCGTTGCTGATGCCTTTGTGATTGCTACCTGTAGGTCAACTAGACATTCAGATGCTACGGCAGACGAAATGGTAAAAAAATTAAAAAAAGCAGGGATAAAGTGTCCAAATCCTGAAGGAAGACCTCAATGTGACTGGATAATTGTTGATGCAGGTGAGATTATTGTTCATTTGTTTCGACAAGAAATTAGAGAATTATATGCATTAGAAAAATTATGGGAAGTAAGCTTTGATTCTTCACAAACTAAACTAGCTTAAAATATATGATAATTTCAAAAAATGTTTTTTTAAAAGTAATACTACTTTTCACCCTCATTACACTTCTTGCACCTAAAACATATGGATCTTCTTCAGATGAAGAAAAATATAAATATTTAGATCTATTTGGACAAGTGTTTGACAGGGTAAGATCCACCTATGTGGAAGAGGTTACGGATCAAGAATTAATTGAAAAAGCGATTGATGGAATGTTGTCAGGTTTAGATCCTCATTCTGGTTTTATGAATGAAGAAGTATTTCAAGAAATGCAAATGGATACAGAGGGTAAATTTGGTGGATTAGGTATTGAAATTACTATGGAAGAAGGTTTTGTGAAAGTCATTGCTCCGATAGAAGATACGCCAGCATATGATGCTGGAGTTCTTGCAGGTGATTATATTATTCAAATAGACGAAACACCTGTTTTTGGTCTAACTCTAAATGAAGCTGTTGAATTAATGAGAGGCAAAAAAGGTGAGCCAATAGTAATTACTATTTCAAGAGCAAATACTGAACCCTTTGAGATTGAAATTATCAGAGATTATATCAAAATTAGATCAGTTAAAAGTGAAGTGCTTAACAATATTGGATACTTAAGAATAACATCTTTTAATGAACAAACAGAAAGTGGTCTTCTAAATGCTATAAAAAAGATTGAACAAGAAAATAAAATAAAGGGTTACGTTTTAGATGTACGGTCAAACCCAGGTGGTCTTCTTACACAAGCAGTTAAGGTAACGGATATATTCTTGGAAAGAGGAGAAATTGTTTCAACAAGAGGTAGAGATAAAAAAGACATAAGAAGATATCGTGCAAAAAAATCTGATAGAACTAATGGAAAACCACTTGTTGTAATTATTGATGGTGGTTCTGCATCAGCTTCTGAAATTGTTGCAGGCGCACTTCAAGATCATAAAAGAGCAATCATTATAGGTACACAATCTTTTGGAAAGGGTTCGGTTCAAACAATAATTCCTTTTCAAGTTTCAAATAGTGATAATCTAACTGGTATAAGATTAACTACCGCCAGATATTATACTCCTTCAGGTGAATCAATCCAAGGTAAGGGTATCGTACCAGATATAATCATTGAACAAGGAGAATTTGAATCTTTTGATTATAAAAGATTTTCTGAATCAGATCTAAAAGACTCTCTTGATAAAAATAATGAAGAAAAAAATAATGAAGAAGATGTAGAAGAAAATGAAGATAATGAATTAAGTGAATTTGAAAAACGTTTAGAGATTGATTATCAACTTCGAAGAGCCTTTGATCTTGTGCAAGGTGTAAGTCTCTTTAATGAAACTCAAGAATAATAATGCAAAAAAAATATAGAAAATGTGTGGGAATGATGATTCTCAATGCAAGAAATCAAATTTTAGTTGGTCGAAGATTAGATCATCCAAGTGGATATTGGCAAATGCCTCAAGGTGGTATCGATGAAAATGAGAATCCTAAAGAAGCAGTTTGGAGAGAAATGATGGAAGAGATTGGTACAAATAATGCATCTTTGATTAATTCATCTCAAGAATGGATCTCTTATGACATACCTACAGAAACACTCAAGACATTACCTTGGGGTGATAAATACATAGGTCAAATTCAAAAGTGGTTTTTATTTCGTTTTACAGGAATTGATAACGAAATAAATGTAGGAACAGAAAATCCTGAGTTTAGTGAATGGAAATGGATGGACTATGATGAAATTAGCCAAAACGCAGTTCCATTTAAAAGAAATGTTTATATAAAAATTCAAAAAGAATTTAGAAGTAATTTAGTTAAAGTTTAATTTAGAAAGAAATTAAATTTTATCGTAATAATTTACATTTATTGCTTCTAATTTTGCTTTAGCTACAGAAAGTTGTTCCTCTGATTCTTTACCTTCTTTATTTTCTAATTCTTGTATTTCCTTTTCAATTGATGTTTTTTCTAAAGAATTAACTTCAACAACACTTTCTGCAAGAACAATACATTTTTCAGGATTGATTTCTGCAAAACCACCAGAAACAAAAAAGGATTTAATTAAATTTTTATCTTCACTGTATACCATTACTCTTCCTGGTCTAAGAGAGGACATGACCTTACTATGTCCTGGTAAAATGCCTAAGTCGCCATCTTTACCAGGGACAATTATAGTACCAACTTCATCATTGAAGACAAGGTTTTCTGGAGAAACTAAATCAAAAGAAATTGTTGCCATTATGCGGCTTCAGCTTCTAATTTTTTAGCTTTTTCAATTGCTTCATCTATGCCACCTACCATATAAAATGCAGCTTCTGGCATATGATCATATTCTCCTTTTACCAGTCCATCAAAACTCTTAATGGTATCTTCAAGATCAACATATTTACCTGGTGAACCTGTGAAAACTTCTGCTACGAAAAATGGTTGGCTCAAAAACTTTTCTATTTTTCTTGCTCTAGCAACTGTTAGCTTATCTTCTTCTGAAAGTTCATCCATTCCTAAAATAGCAATAATATCTTGAAGACTTTTATATGTTTGTAAGACTCTCTGCACTTCTCTGGCTACTCTGTAATGGTCATCACCAACAACTTGTGGGTCTAAAATTCTTGAAGTAGAATCTAGTGGGTCAACTGCTGGATATATTCCTTTTTCAGAAATGGCCCTATTTAAAACTGTTGTTGCATCCAAGTGTGAAAAAGATGTAGCAGGTGCGGGATCCGTTAGGTCATCCGCAGGAACATAGATTGCTTGCACTGATGTGATTGATCCTTTTTTTGTAGTTGTAATTCGTTCTTGCAGGGCACCCATATCAGTTGCAAGTGTTGGTTGATATCCAACTGCAGATGGAATACGTCCTAGGAGAGCTGACACTTCAGATCCAGCTTGAGTAAATCTAAAGATATTATCTACAAAAAATAAAACGTCCTGTCCTTCTTCGTCTCTAAAATATTCTGCTTGGGTTAATCCTGATAGAGCAACTCTTGCTCTTGCTCCTGGTGGTTCGTTCATCTGACCATAAACAAGTGCAACTTTTGAGTCCTTACCTTTTAGATCAATAATTCCTGACTCAATCATTTCGTGGTACAAGTCATTACCCTCACGAGTTCTTTCACCTACACCAGCAAATACAGAATATCCTCCATGAGCCTTGGCAATGTTATTAATTAATTCCATAATTAAAACTGTCTTACCAACTCCAGCTCCACCAAATAATCCAATCTTACCACCTCTTGCATAAGGTGCTAGTAGATCAACTACTTTAATTCCTGTTACTAGAACTTCGGTTTCTGTAGATTGATCAACAAACTCTGGTGCTGGTCTATGAATAGGATAAGATTTACTCGTTCCAATATCGCCTCTTTCGTCAACTGGCTCTCCTACAACATTCATAATTCTACCTAAAGTTTCCGGGCCTACAGGCATTGAAATAGGGGCACCTGTATCAGTAGCTGTTTGACCTCTAACTAGTCCATCTGTTGTATCCATAGCAATTGTACGAACAGCATTTTCTCCTAAATGCTGAGCAACCTCTAGCATTAATCTTGTTCCGTTGTTGTCAACTTCTAGAGCATTCATGATTGCAGGAAGTTCACCATCGAACTCTACATCAACAACAGCTCCGAGAACTTGTGATATTTTTCCAGTTAAATTGTTAGCCATATATCCCCCTTTATATTGATTCAGCTCCAGAAATAATCTCTATTAATTCTTTTGTAATGAACGCTTGTCGCGTTCTATTATACTTTAACGTTAAACTATCTATCATTTCACCTGCGTTTCGGGTTGCGTTGTCCATTGCGGCCATTCTTGCCCCCTGTTCCCCTGCATCACTTTCTAAAAGTACTTTAAATATTTGAATAGAAACATTTTTTGGAAGTAAATCCTTTAAAATTGTTTCTTCATCAGGCTCATAATCATAAATTGCATTTGAAGAATTTTCTTTTTCTTCTTCCTTTTCAGAATTTGAAACGTCTAATGGTATTAATTGTTGTTGTGTTACTTCTTGCGAAATAGCTGATTTAAATTTGTTAAAAACTAATATGCATTTATCAAACTTACCATCAAAGTATAATTCTTGAAGCTTATTAGAAATGTTTAATGCAGACTCGTAACCAGTATTTGAAACATTTAAGTCGACAAAACTCTCTATAATTTGATCCTTCATTACCCTATTAAAAAAGTCTCTACTTTTTTTCCCAACTGGCATTAGTTGAACTTTTTTTCCATTACCCTCAAGTGATTTAACTAACTTAAAAGTTTCTCTATTTATGCTGCTGTTAAATCCACCACATAAACCTCTATCAGCACTTACTGGAACTACGACATAATTCTGATCATTGCCAGTGCCTGTTAAGAGTTTAATTATACCTTCCCCAGATGCGGCAGATGATGCAAGAGAGGAAAGCATCTCCTCTAGTCTTGATGAATATGGTCTTGCCGCTTCAGCTTTTTCTTGTGATCTACGTAACTTACTTGCAGCAACCATTTTCATTGCTGATGTAATTTTTTTTGTAGATCCAACTGAATTGATCTGAGTTTTGATATCTTTTAAACTTGGCATAGATTAGTTACTTGCAAACTTTCCAACCAAATCATCTAAGATTGATTTTAATTTATCATCATTATCTTTAGATAATTCTTTTTCATTGGCAATTGCATCTAATAAATCACTATGCTTAGTTCTAATCTCATTTAAAACTTCTGTTTCAAACTTGACTACATCGCCTACTGCAACTTTATCAAGATATCCGCGTACACCTGCATAAATAGATACAACTTGCTCTGAAACCGTTAGTGGTGAATATTGACCTTGTTTTAAAATTTCAACTAGTCTTGCACCACGATCAAGTAATTGTTTTGTTGAAGCATCTAAGTCTGATGCAAACTGTGCAAAAGCAGCCATTTCACGATATTGAGCTAATTCTAGTTTTACAGGACCAGCAATTTTTTTCATTGCTTTTGTTTGCGCAGCAGAACCAACACGACTTACTGAAAGACCAACATTAATCGCAGGTCGAATACCAGCAAAGAATAGGTTGGTTTCCAAGAATATTTGTCCATCGGTAATGGATATAACATTCGTTGGAATATAAGCAGATAAATCCCCTGCTTGAGTTTCAATAATTGGAAGGGCGGTCAAACTTCCACCACCATGTTCATCACTCATTTTGGCAGCTCTTTCTAAAAGACGACTATGAATATAAAATACATCTCCAGGATATGCTTCACGTCCAGGAGGTCTTCTTAATAAAAGAGACATCTGTCTGTAAGCAACAGCTTGCTTTGATAAATCATCATAAACAATTAATGCATGCATACCATTATCTCTAAAATACTCACCCATTGTACAGCCAGTATAAGCAGATAAAAATTGCAACGGTGCAGGCTCTGATGCAGTTGCAGATACAACAATTGTATATTCCATTGCACCATTATCTTCTAGCGTTTTTACAATTTGAGCAACTGTTGATCTTTTCTGACCAATTGCAACATAGATACAATATAACTTTTCTTTTTCATTGTCTGATTGATTTACAGATTTTTGATTTAAGATTGTATCAATAGCAACAGCAGTTTTACCTGTTTGTCTGTCACCAATTATTAATTCACGCTGTCCTCTTCCAACTGGAACAAGAGCATCAAGTGCTTTAATACCTGTCTGCATAGGTTCAGATACACTTTGACGAGGAATAATACCTGGAGCTTTTAATTCAATTCTTCTCTTTTCAGAAGATTGAATAGGACCTCTACCATCAATAGGATTTCCTAAACCATCAACAACACGCCCTAACAATTCTTTTCCAACAGGAACATCAACAATTTCTCCTGTACGTTTAACTGTGTCACCTTCTTTAATTCCAGTATCATCACCGAAGATTGAAACACCAACGTTATCCATTTCAAGGTTGAGGGCCATACCTTTAATGCCACCTGGGAATTCTACCATCTCTCCAGCTTGTACTTGATCAAGACCATATACACGTGCAATTCCATCTCCAACACTTAATACTGTTCCAACCTCAGCAACATCAGCTTTAGTTTCAAAATTAGCTATTTGGTCTTTAATTACAGACGATATTTCTGCAGCTTTAATTTCCATTATACCCCCTTCATTGCAATTTTAAGTTTATTAATTTTATTTGCTATAGATGTATCAATCATTTTGGAACCAACCTTAACAATTAAACCACCAATAATGTCTTCATCAACATCAAAATTTAAAGATAATTTTTCACCTAAAGATTTTTTAAGTTGATTTGTAATATTATTTTTTTCATCATCAGATAATATGTTTGCTGATGTTATGTCAGCAGTAATATCACCTCTTTTTTCAGAGTTTATTTTTTTAAATTGTAAAATAATAGAAGCGATATGTGAAATTCTTTTATTGTTATCAAGAACTTTTAAAAAAGTTATCGTAAGATTATGTAAATTTGCTTCAGAGAATAATTTTAATAAAATATTAAGTTTCTCATCTGAATTTACTAATGGACTTTTAATTACCTGTCTTAATTCTGAACTTTCTTTCAATGCTTTTTGCACTAAATCAAAATCTTTTAGAATATCATCAATACATTTTTTTTCAGAAGCAAGATCATAGAGAGCAGCTCCGTACCTTTCCGATATAAGATCTCCAGATAATGTATTAGATGCCATAAATTAAGTTCATAAGAAGTTTAGAGATAGGCTATTAACACATCAGAAAAAGTAGGTAAACTGTCAGTTTGTGCGTCAAATGAGTTAAATCGAAGATATTTTTAAAATTGTGGGTAAATTACATAAATGAGTAGGGATCAACATCAATAATTAACTTTACAGAAGAAGGTAATTTAGTCTTTTCGACAATTTTTTTTGTGAATTTATTCAGATTTTTTCTACTATTGCTCTTCAATAATATTCTGTATCGATATTGACCTCTAAGCAAAAAAATTGGAGCTTCAACTGGACCTAGAATTTTAATATTTTCACTATTTTGATCTTGTTGAACCAGTCTTGAAGCTTGTTTAAGAACTAAAGCTTTTGTATGACTAGAAAGAATTATTGAAGTCATAAAACCAAAAGGAGGAATATTAAAATTCTTTCTCTCTTCTAAAGCTCTTTCAATAAAAGCTTCTCTTTCTCGAAGTTGAATCGACTTAATTATTTCTTGGTCAGGAAAATATGTTTGAAGAAAAACTTTACCAATTTTTTTTCCTCTACCAGCTCTTCCTCCAACTTGCTGAAGTAGATTAAAAGTTTTTTCTATAGCTCTAGGATCACCACCAAATAAACCTGCGTCCGCATCAACTATTCCTACTAATGACAAATTTGGAAAATCATATCCTTTTGCCATAATTTGTGTGGCTACAATTATATCTATATTTTTGTTGTTTATATCAGTAATAAATTTTTTAATTTTGTTTGGTGTGTTAACGTTGTCGCTAGACATTATGGAAATATTTTTCCCAGGAAAGAATTCTTTTAGCTCCTCTGCAACTCTCTCAACTCCAGGACCAACAAATTTTATACTATCTTTTTCATTACATTGAGGACAATCTAAATTTAATTTTTTTATAGTTCCACATTGATGGCATAAGAAAACTTTTTTATGTTGATGCATAACCATCCATGATGAACATTGATCACATTCATATCTAAATCCACAACTGTTACATAAGGTTAATGGAGAATATCCTCTACGATTTAAAAAAATAAGAGTTTGTTCCTTATTTTCTAAGCACTGAGAAATAGAATCTATAATTGATTGTGATATCCATTTATCTTTATCAAGTTTATTTTTATTTAAATCTATTATAGAAATTTCAGGTAATGGAGTTCCAGAAAATTGTTTTGATAAATAGACTTGATCATATTTTTTAATTTTAACATTATTTATTGTTTCTAAAGATGGCGTTGCTGAAGCTAATAATATAAAATTTTTTTCAATTTTAGCTCTTACAACTGCAAGATCTCTTGCTTGGTAACGTATATTGTCCTCTTGTTTAAAACTAGAATCATGTTCTTCATCGACAACAATTAATCCTAAGTTTGTAAAAGGAAGAAACAAACTTGAACGAGCGCCAATAACAATTACTGGATCTCCAGCAAAACATTTATGCCAAATTTGTTGCCTATTTTTTTTTGTAATTTTAGAATGCCACAAACACACTTCCATTCCAAAACGCTTCTTTACTCTTATCTCTAATTGTGGTGTTAGGCTAATTTCTGGAACCATTATTAATATTTGTTTTTTTTCTTTTAAAAATTTATCTATTATTTCAAAATATACTTCAGTTTTACCAGAGCCTGTTACACCTTCTAATAAAACAGGTTTATTTGATTTATTAAATGATTGGGTAATTTCTTTGAATGAGTTTGCTTGCTCTTCACTCAAGGTCACTAAAGAAGGTTTGGTGTTATTGAAACTATCTAATTTTACTTTATCAAATTCAACTATATCATTATTAATAAGAAATAATTTTAAAACTGCTCCTAGTGGAGCTAAAGTATAACTTGCGATCCAATTTATAAAATCGATTGAAGAATTCTGAAGGATAAGATCATTACAAATTTTTGTAACCTCTTTAATTTCGTATCCAGGATTTTTAACATTCTTCTTCCAAATAATTCCAGCTTCTATTTTTTTTCCAAATGGAACTAAGACTACTTGACCAATTTCAAGTTGCTCATTTGTTGAAGAATAAGTGAAAACTTTGTCGAAAGGTCTTGTTACTACTACATCGTACAACATTATATTTATGTATTTTTTATATGTTAACTTTCTAAATAACTTGTATATGGTATACAACAAACAATGAAATTTTTTATAGACACTGCCGATATACCTCAGATCGAAGAGTTAATGCCTAGTGGATTAATAGACGGTGTTACGACAAACCCATCTCTAATTGCAAAAAGTGGTAAAGATATGGGTGAAACAATTAAAACAATTTGTTCCATAGTATCTGGTCCAGTAAGTGCAGAAGTGACAGCAACGGAATATAATAAGATGCTTGAAGAAGGTGAATACTTAGCATCATTGGCTCAGAATGTTGCTGTAAAAGTTCCTCTCACACCTGCTGGTCTTCAGACATGCAAAGCTCTTAGAGAAAAAGATATCATGGTAAATGTAACGTTGTGTTTTAGTGCTGCTCAAGCATTACTTGCCGCTAAGGTTGGTGCAACATTTATTTCTCCATTTGTGGGAAGACTCGATGATATTGGTGAAAAAGGTATGGATCTAATTTCAGATATAGTAATAATGTATGAAAATTATGAATTTGATACTGAAGTATTAGTTGCTTCAGTAAGAAATACTCAACATCTTATTGATGCAGCTGTGATTGGTGCCCATGTTTCAACTCTTCCACCTAAAGTTATTCACGAATTATATAAACATCCTCTCACAGATAAAGGGCTGAAAGCATTTCTTGATGATTGGGCAAAAACAGGACAGCAAATCTTGCCAAAATAACCGTCATGGCGCATGAAGATGAAATTAGTGAAAAACAAATAATAAATTTTTTAAAAAAAAATAAAAATTTTTTTATTAAAAATTCAGAATTAGTTAATGAACTCAATTTTCCAACCGTAGATAATAGTTCTGATAAGGTTGTTGATTTAGAAGCTTATAGATATAAAAAAATATCGCAACAAAATATAGATCTACAAAATCAAATGACAAAAGTACTACTTGCAGGAAAAAGTCATTTAAATGCTCAAAAAAGAATTCTAAAATCTACAATTAGAATTCTAAATGTAAAAAGTTTACAAAAATTAATAAGCTTAATTAAAAATGATCTTAAAACAATTTTAGGTTGTGATGAAATTAATTGTTTTGTTACAAATGAAAATATTAAAGCAGAAAACTTATCACAACTGGATATTAAAATTGCAAATAGTTATTTTAAAAACAAAATGGTTACAAATTTAAATCAAAATCCTAAAGGTTTACTTTTATTTTTTCCTAATAAATCAGCAACGATAAAATCATATATTTTATTAAAAATTAAATTTCGTGAAGATAATCTAATATTGGCTATGGGATCAAAAGATAAAAATAAATTCACAGTTGATATGCAAACTGATCTTGTTGAGTACTTAATTAAAATTATAGAAGTAAATTTATTAAGTATTAAATGAAAGGAAGGTAAAATGAAAGGTTATAGATTTATTACAGATGATGACACTGTTGATTTTTGCCAAAGAGTAACAGATGCACTCTCTAATGGATGGAAATTACATGGTGAACCAAAAATGACTTTTGATCATAAAAGAAAAGTTATGAGGTGCGGTCAAGCAGTTGTAAAACAATCATCAAAAAAATATAAAAAAGGAATGGATCTAGCTAAAATTTAAATATGTATGGCTCTGCCATCAACACTTAAAGCTGCTTCTTTTACCGCTTCACTAGTTGTTGGATGAGCATGACATACTCTAGCAATATCTTCTGCACTTCCACCGAATTCGATTGTGGTAACAATTTCTGCAATCAGTTGTCCAGCATCATGACCGATTATATGAGCACCTAAAATTTCATCTGTTTTTTTATCAACCAAAATTTTAACAAATCCCTCTGATGCAGAAGTGGTTAGGGCACGACCATTTGCCATAAAAGGAAATTTTCCAACCTTGAAGTCTTTCTTTTCTTGCTTGAGTTGTTCTTCTGTTTTACCTACAGATGCAATCTCTGGATTGGTATAAACAATCGCTGGTATAGCGTCATAGTTTATATGAGGTTTTTGACCATTTATAAATTCAACACAAGCAACTCCTTCTTCTTCAGCTTTGTGTGCTAGCATTGGTCCCGGTGCTACATCACCAATGGCATAGATACCTTCAACAGAAGTTTTAAAGTTATCTTTAATTTCAATGGATTTTTTTTCGGTTAATTTAATACCAATTTTTTCGAGACCCAGTCCCTCTGTGTTTGGTTTTCTTCCTACTGACATTAAAACTATTTCGTAGTTTTCTTTTATTTTCTTTTTATCTGATGTTTCCATTTCAACATCTACACCAGTTTTACTAGATTTTGCAGAACTCACTTTATGCGATAATTTAAATTCTAATCCTTGTTTAGTTAACATTTTCATAAACTCTTTAGCAATTTCACCATCCATAGTTGGAACAATTCTGTCAAGAGCCTCAACAACTGTTACCTTTGAACCTAATCTACTCCATACTGAACCCATCTCTAATCCAATATATCCACCACCAATAACTAGGAGTGATTTTGGTATTTTAGATAGAGAAAGAGCACCTGTTGAAGATACTATTTGTTTTTCATCGACAGGAATATTTGGTATCTCAATCGAAGATGATCCTGTTGCGATAATGAAATTTTTAGCACTAGCAGTTATTTCATTTTTTCCATTTGTAATAGAAATAGTATTTTTATCTACAAATGAAGCCATGCCAGGAATATGCGTGATTTTATTTTTCTTAAATAAAAAACCAATCCCTGTTGTAAGTTTTTTTACAATCTTAGTTTTGCGATCCATCAAAACATTTAAATCTAAATCTATCTTTGATGTTTTTATGCCATGCTCTGCAGCATGATTTGAAATTTCAACAAATTTTTCGGATGAATTTAATAATGCTTTGGAAGGTATGCATCCAATGTTCAAACAAGTTCCACCAAGTGATGGCTCTTTTTCTATACAAGCAACCTTCATTCCAAGTTGAGCTGCTCTGATTGCAGCTACATATCCGCCAGGTCCCGCACCAATTACTATTAGATCAAAATCTTCCATTTTATATTCCTAATACTAATTCGGATGGATCTTCTAGAAGTTCTTTCACTTTCACCAAAAATCCAACACTTTCTTTTCCATCAATAATTCTATGATCATAACTTAATGCAACATACATCATTGGTCTAATTACTATTTCATCATTTACAACTACTGCTCTTTTTTGAATATTATGCATCCCTAAAATCCCAGATTGAGGTCTGTTGATTATTGGGGTGCTGAGCATTGACCCATAAACTCCCCCATTTGAAATTGTAAAGGTTCCACCAATCAAATCGTCCATGGTCAAAGTTCCATCTTTGGCTTTTGTACTAAGATCAATAATTTTAGTTTCTATTTCTCCAAAACTCAATTGATCAGCGTCTTTAAGTATTGGTACAACTAATCCTTTTTCAGTTCCAACAGCTATACCTATATCAAAATGGTTTTTATAAATTATATTTTCATCTTTAATTTCAGCATTCACAGCTGGATACTCTTGCAAACTTTTTACTACAGCTTTTACAAAAAATGACATGAAACCTAATTTGACCTCATACCGACTTTGAAATTCTTGGTTTTTTGATTTTCTAATTTCCATAACTTTGGACATATCAATTTCATTGAAAGTCGTAAGTATGGCTGCTGTATTTTGAGCCTCCTTTAAGCGTTTAGATATTGTCTGTCTGATTTTTGACATTTTAACAACTTCTTCTCTTTCACCTTTGTTAGTGGTTGTTTTATTTGAAGAAGAGAGATGAGAAACTACATCTTCTTTATTAATTCTTCCATCAGAACGGGATGAGGTAACATCTTCAAGTTTAATATTATTTTCTTCAGCTATTTTTCTTGCAGATGGTGAAGATTTGGCAGGCGATGATTTTGTTTCAACCTTAACTTCTTTTACTTCTTCTTTTACTTTTTCCTCTTTAGTTTCAGTTTTTTTAAGATTTGTTGTTTTGCCTTTTGATTCAACTAAGATTCCTAAGATACCACCAATTTCAACGTCAGTGCCTTCAGAAACTTTTATTTCTTTTAGAGATCCTGCATGAGGGGCTGGTACTTCAACTGTAATTTTGTCAGTTTCAATTTCAACCAAAGGTTCATCTGCTTCAAAATTATCGCCTATACTCTTAAGCCATTTTGAAACAGTTGCTTCAGTAATTGACTCTCCAAGTGTTGGAACTATTAATTCAGTGCTCATTAATTAAATGCTTAATAACATTTACGTCAATTTATTCAATTGGCAGATTAGTCTTTAATTTTGTTGAAATACCTGCCCAAGATTTGATAATTTTGCTAATCGAATCTTCAGTTGCCATTTTTATAATAGTTTCTTGGTTACTTAAGTGTCTTTCTAAAGAACCAGCGGCAGGAGACGCAGCTGGACTTCTACCAACATAGAATATTTTTTCTTGTTTAACTTTAGCTTCCTGCATAACACTTTCCAATCTACCTTTCACAAAACCCCAGGCACCCATATTTTTTGGCTCTTCTTGTGCCCAGATAATTTCAGCATCCGTATAATGTTTTAATTCATCTCTAAAGTTTTCATATGGAAATGGATAAATCTGCTCCAGTCTTATTATGGATAGATTTTTAATTTTATTTTTTGCTATATGATCTGCAAGTTCAAAATATATTTTACCAGAGCAGATTATTAATCTTTTATTTTTTCTTTTTTCTTTAACAGATAATTTATCAGTGAGAATTCTATGGAAAGTTGATCCTTTAATGTAATCCTCAATATTGGAAACATTAGATTTATGTCTAAGTGTAGATTTTGGTGTAAATATAATTAGAGGTTTTCTAAAATTTCTGTGTAGCTGCCTTCTTAAAACATGAAAATAATTAGCAGGACTTGTGCAATTAACAATTTGCATATTATCTTCCGCACACATCTGTAAAAATCTTTCTAATCTTCCACTTGTATGCTCAGGACCTTGGCCTTCATGACCGTGAGGGAGTAGCATCGTTAACCCAGACATTCTCAACCATTTTCTTTCTCCAGAGCTTATGAATTGATCAATCATAATTTGTGCACCATTTGCAAAATCACCAAACTGTGCTTCCCATATAACAAGTGTCTTAGGATCAACTTGTGAATATCCATATTCAAAACCAAGAACACCAAACTCAGATAAAAAACTATCTATAATTTCAAAGTAACCTTGCTTGTTTTGAAAGTGCCTTAATGGAACAAAACGATTTTCATTTTCTTGGTCATAAAGAACTCCATGTCTATGACTAAATGTTCCTCTTCCAACATCTTGTCCAGATATTCGAACACCGTATCCCTCATCTAAAAGTGTTGCTAAAGCTAAACTTTCAGAGGTTGCCCAATCAATACCTTTTCCATTGATGACACTTGCTAATCTGTCTCCATAAATTTTTTTTATTCTTCTATGAGCATTAAAATCTGCAGGTATTTCATGAATTTTTTTTGCTACATTAATTAATGTTTTTTCTTTTACAGATGTTTTTCCTCTTCTAGCATCAAATGTTGCAGTGGATAAACCTGTCCAGGTTCCCTCTAACCAATCTACTTTATTTGGTTTATAATTTTTAGTTGATTCAAATTCTTTATCTAAAAAACTTTTAAAAGAATCTACAATGTCTCTAGATTCTTCTTCTGAAAGAGTATTATTCTCAATTAATTTTTTTTCATATTTTTTTCTTGTTGTGATTTGTTTCTTGATAGCCTTATACATAAGTGGCTGAGTAAAAGAAGGTTCATCAGCTTCGTTATGTCCTGATCTCCTGTAACAAAACATATCTACAACAACATCGACTTTAAATTTATTTCTAAATTCCGTTGCAAGTCTACAAACATGAACTACTGCTTCTGGGTCATCGCCATTAACATGAAATATTGGTGCCTGGACCATTTTTGCAATCTCAGTACAATAAGGTGCTGATCGTCCATATTGAGGCATTGTAGTAAAACCTATCTGATTATTAATTACAAAGTGAATGGTGCCACCTGTTTTAAACCCTCTTAATTGTGACATAGCAAATGTTTCCGCTACTACTCCTTGTCCTGCTATTGCTGCATCTCCATGGATTAATAAACCGATGACTTTATCAGTTGTTTTATCTTTTGCTAAAGTTTGTTTAGCTCTTACTTTTCCTGCTACGACTGGGTTAACTGCTTCTAAATGAGAAGGGTTAGAAGTGAGCGATAAATGAATTTTCTTTTTTTCAAATTCACGATCAGCAGAAACTCCTAAATGATATTTTACATCACCCGAACCAAGTACCTCATTTGGGTCGTTTAAAGAGCCTTGGAATTTTGATAATATTTTTTTGTAAGGCATTTCTAAGACACTTGATAGAAGTGTTAGTCTCCCTCGATGAGCTGTTCCAATAATAATATCTTCAATTCCAGACAAACATGCCTGTTTAACAATTTGCTCTATCCCTGGTATCATCGCTTCACCACCTTCGATACCGTATCTCTTTGTACCTAAAAACTTTTTATCTAAAAACTGTTCAAATAGTTCTGATTCAACTAATCTTTTATAGATTGCTTTTTTTCCTTCGTTTGTAAAATTTGTTTTATTTCTAACTTCTTCAATTCTTTCTTGCACCCATTGCTTTTGATCAGC
>CACBLW010000020.1 GCA_902540265.1 uncultured Alphaproteobacteria bacterium | reverse complement strand
GAGCTATATCTGGGCATAAGCATAAAAAAATTCCCTCAGGCACGGTTTGATCACTTAAACAGTTTTGATCGATTGTTTTTTTTAAATGATCTACTAATCGAGGAGTAATAATATCACTTCTTGAAATTTTCTTTCCAATCCAATCTTTATAATTATTCATATTTAATATACTCGAGTTTACTTATAAATTAATAATTAGTATAATTTATATTTTTAAAAAATGAAAAAAACATTTGACTACATAATAGCAGGAGGAGGTTCTGCTGGCTGTACATTAGCCTCAAGATTATCTGAAAATAAAGATATAAAGGTATTACTAATAGAAGCAGGGGGGTCAGGAAAAAGTTTATTCACTCAAATGCCTGGCGGTAACGGATATATTTTTGGAAACCCTAAATTTGATTGGGGTTTTGAGTCAATACCTCAACCTTCTTTAAATAATAGAAAAATTTTATATCCCAGAGGTAAAGGACTAGGAGGATCCTCTCTTTTAAACGGTATGATTTACATGAGAGGTGCTCCAGGTGATTTTAATAGGTGGAGACAAAAGGGTTTAGAGGGTTGGTCATTTAATGATGTATTACCATATTTCAAAAGATCTGCTTCAGCTTTTCATAGAGAAAAAAATGAATATCACTCACATTCAGGTCCGTTAAAGCTTACTCCAGCTGGTAATTATAATTCTATCGATAAAGCATTTATCGATGCATGTGTTGAAGCAGGGGCAGAAATTAATAATGATTTTTATAATGGAAATCTAAATGGAGTAGGTCGATATGACGTTAAAGTATGGAATGGAAAAAGACAATCATCTGCAGAAGCTTATTTAAAATTTAAACCTAGCAACTTAACAATTTATAAAAATACATCTGTAATCAAAATTTTAATTGAGAAAAATAAAGCTAAAGGATTGCTTTTATCAAATGGTGAAGTTTTTGCTTCATCAGAGGTAATATTATCTTTAGGAGCATTCGGTAGTCCCAAATGTTTAATGTTGTCAGGAATTGGCCCAGAAGAACATTTAAAAGAAAAAAATATAGAATTATTAATTAACTTACCTGGAGTAGGTGAAAACCTTCACGATCATCCTGTTATGCCAATGAATTGGGCTTTTCAAAATAACAATTTAAGTTTTTCTAAATATCAAAGGATCGATAGAGCTATTATTGTGGGTTTAAAATATATTTTATTTAAACAGGGATTAGCCGCAGCTCCTTTTTGGTCAACAAATCTATTTCATGCAATAAGAGAAAAAGATATGCCTGAAATACAAGTATTCATGACACCTATGTGTTTTAAAGAAGAAAAAGATAACTGGTCTATGAGTTTAGACAATTTATTAAATTTTGGTTCATTATTTTTTTCTAGAGGTAAAAAAGCTTTTCCAGGATTACACTTTCAAATTAATTTATTAAGACCAAAGAGCACAGGAAGTGTAAAACTTAAAAGCTCAAATCCAAATGATGAACTTAATATAAATCCAAATTGGTTCATCGATCCATCTGATATGGAAGACATGATAGAAGGGATGAAGCATACAAGAGAAGTATTGTCAAAACCCAGTTTAGCTAAAATTGTTTCGGAAGAATTACTTCCAGGAAAAAAAATCAAAAGCGACCAAGATTTAAAAGAGTCAGTTCGAAATCATGTACAAACAGGTCATCATCCTGCATCTACTTGCGCAATGGGTTCAAGTAATAACAAAATGGCTGTACTTGATAATCAGCTTAAAGTTAGAGGAATAGACAATCTGAGAGTAGTAGATGCTTCTTCTTTTCCAGATATGATAAGTGGAAATATAAATGCATCTGTAATTATGTTAGCAGAAAAAGCATCAGATATGATATTAAAAAATTAATTAATCACAAATAAGTTGACCAATGAAAATATTTAAGTTTAAATAAATTATGTCTGAAATTCAAACCTACAAATTTTATGCAGGAAATAAATGGCATGACCCTTCTTCTGAAAAATATTTTGAAAGTGAGGATCCATCTATAGGTAAAGTATGGGCAAGGGTCCCTGACTGCAATGAAAAAGATATTAATCTTGCTGTATCATCTGCTAAACATGCTTATTATGATGGTCCTTATGGTAGAATGCATCCAGCAGAAAGAGGGAGAACATTAACTAGAATTGGAGATATTATTGCTAAAAATGCAGAACGCATTGGACAGATAGAAACAAAAGACAACGGTAAACTACCAAAAAATATCACTCCTTCTTTAACCAGCTGGCAGACTGAGAGTTTTTATTATTATGCAGGCATGTGTGACAAGTATGAAGGTAGATTGATACCTTCAGAGGTTCCAAATATGCATAATTATTTAAAATGGGAACCATTTGGAGTTGTTGCACTTATTCTTCCTTGGAACTCACCAATTGGAACATTGATCTGGAAATTAGCGCCGGCAATAGCTGCTGGCAATACAGTCGTAGTTAAACCATCAGAAAGAGCATCGTGCTCTACATTAGAGTTAATGAAAATTCTAGAAGAAGCAGATCTTCCAGAAGGTTTGATTAATGTTGTTACTGGTTTTGGTCCTACCACTGGTGCACCTCTTATTGAACACCAAGATGTTAGAATGATAAGTTTTACAGGTGGAACAAAAGGGGGGAGTGCAGCAAGTTTAAGTGCATCCAAAAATGTTAAACCTATTATTATGGAGCTAGGAGGAAAATCACCACAAATTATATTTAAAGATGCTGATTTAACTTTATCAGTTAATGGAGTTGTATCAGGAATCTTTCCAGTTTCAGGTCACAGCTGTATTTCAGGTTCAAGAATATTAGTACATAAAGATATAAAAGATAAATTTACTCATAATTTATTAGAAGTTGTTAAAAAAGCTAAAGTTGGTCACCCAAATGATACAGAAACACAAATAGGACCTATAGCAAATAAAGAGCAATATGATTTTATTTTATCTAAGATAGAAGCGGCCGAAAAAAGAGGTTTAAAATTATTACTTGATGGAAGAAAAGAACAAAAATCTGAAGGGTACTATATTGGACCAACTATTTTTGATAATGTTCCAAATGAAGACGATTTAGCTCAAAATGAAGTATTTGGACCTGTTGCATCAATTCAACCTTGGGAAGATGAGGATGAAGTAATTAAAATTGCAAACGATAGTATTTATGGTCTTGCAGCAGGTATTTGGACTAAGGATACTAATAAAGCCATACGATTAGCTGATAAGATAGAAGCTGGAACTGTTTATATAAATAATTATTTTAATGCTTCTACTCAATCTCCAGTTGGAGGCTTCAAGCAATCAGGATACGGTCGTGAAAATGGATGGGAGGGAATGCAAAGTTACATGCAGACCAAATCTACATGGTTAGCAACCAATCCTTCTCAACCAGATCCATTTTAAAATGAGTTTAAAAAATCGTCATGAATGGAATTGGCAACCAACTTTACCAATTAAATTATCGCCAATATTAGATTGGCCACCAAATTTTTTATTGCTTTTCAAATGGCTAGCTTCTTATTGGCTTCACATTAGTTCAATTATAATTGAAGTTTTACTTGCTATATTTATATTCTATTTGTTTCACCCATCTGCCGAAGAAATGAAAAACTTTTCTTTTTCGTGGATTTCACAGTTATGGATTAGAAATTGTATTTTAATCACTCTTGTTGCCGGTTCTCTACATTTTTGGTTTTATTACTTAAAAGGACAAAGTAAAAAACTAAAATTTGAAAAAAAATTTATAGATGAAAAAGTAAAAAAATTTACTTTCAATAATCAACTTTTTGATAATATTTTTTGGACAATTATAAGTGGCGTTACTATTTGGACAATATTTGAAAGTTTTTATTTTTGGGCAGCAAGTAATGATATCGTTCCTATCATGTTTTGGTATGATAACCCTTTATGGTATGGAATATTTTTCATTATAATTCCTATTTGGTCAAGTGCGCACTTTTATATTATCCATCGATTATTACATTATACTTTTCTTTATAAAACTGTTCATAATTTACATCATAGAAATATAAGTCCAGGACCTTGGAGTGGTATATCTATGCATCCTATCGAACATATTTTATACTTTTCAACTGTTATTATACATTTTGTTGTGCCTTCAAGTCCAATACATGTGCTTTTTCATTTTTATCAACAAGGATTAAATCCAGCTTTTAGCCATTCAGGTTTTGATAGTATCGTTATCAAAGATAAAAAAAGATTAAAAGCAGGTGATTTCTTTCACCAACTTCACCACCGATACTTTAATTGTAATTATGGAACTATAGAAATGCCTTGGGATAGAATTTTTGGGACTTTTAATAATGGTACAAAAAAATAAAAAATTATTCTTTCCAATTTGGTTCTCGTTTTTCTAAAAAAGCATCAATGCCTTCCTTAGAATCATCATGTAACATATTTTCCGTCATTATCTTTGAAGTAAAAGTATATGCGTCTTCTAAATTCATATCTTTTTGTTTGTAGAAAGCTTCTTTACCAATTCTAATAGTATTAGAAGATTTAGACGATATTTTTTTTGCAATGTGAAAAACTTTTTCTTTTAAACTATCTTCTTCAAAGACATTATTTATTAAACCAATCCTTAATGCTTTATTTGCATCTATAAGATCTCCAGTGAGAAGCATTTCCATTGCTTGCTTTTTACCTACAGTTCTTGATAATGGAACCATTGGTGTAGAACAAAATAATCCGATATTAACACCAGGGGTTGCATATTTTGCTCTACTACTTGAGTAAGCTAAATCACAGCTGGAAATTAACTGACAGCCTGCTGCAGTAGCGATACCATCGACCATAGCTATAACTGGTTTATTATTTTTATTAATTTTCAGCATAAGTTGAGAGCACATTTGAAATATTTTTTTATAATAGCTTTCACCTTTGTCATTTTGCAATCTTTGTGAATTTAAATCTTTTAAATTATGTCCTGCACAAAAAATATTACCTTTTGATGATAAAATAATTACTTTTATATCATTATCTTTATCTGCAATGTCTAGCGCTGATGTTAATTCATTGATCATGTTTTCGCTTAAAGTATTTTGGTTTTTCTGATCATTAAGAATAATATTAAAAATTTTATTATTTTTTTCTGTTAAAATTAGATTAAAATTCATTTAATTGATTTGAATTTCAACATCTTTAGATAGTGAATTAGCGATAAAACAATACTTATGTGATCTCTCTTTCATCTTTTTCATTTCTTCATCAGAAATATTAAAATTATCTTCAAATACTATAGCTGGATTTAGCTCTATTTTGTTGACGTACATTCTTCCCTCTGCATTTTTTCCTAAATACGAAATTGCTTTATCTTTGTAATTAATAACTGGCCATTTCATTTTTGCAGCTAACGCTAAAAACGTCATCATAAAACAACTACTTACAGCTGCAGCTAGTTTTTGTTCTGGATTAATATTAGTTTCGCTTCCTCCATAATCTGGAGATGACCCCGCATCAATAGATACATTTTCATTAAGCATTACTGTGTGATCAGTTAAGTATTTTCCAAATTCGAGTTTTTGATCTCCTAACTCCCACTTTAATTCGATCGAATGACTCATTTTAAGAATAATTAAAAGGTAGTGAGCACACTTTACCTTTTCTCTCGATATTGTCTGGTGTTAATACGATAACATCCTGCCCATCATTCCAATAATCTCTATCTACCATTGATAGTCCAATATTGGTTTTGAAAAATGGTGAATAAATACCAGAGGTGATATTACCAATTTGAAATCTATTTTTTGAGTATACAGGAAAAGGTATTGTGCAGGGAGGAGTCGGGGACCCATCAAAAGTAATTCCTTTTATTTTTTTTTCTATTCCATTTTTTAATATTTTTTTTAGTGCATTTTTTCCAATGAAATCATGAGATAAATTGTTACAATAATTATCAAATCCACATTCAATTGGATTATTTTCTAAAGTAAATTCATTACCATAAGATAATAAACCACCTTCTATTCTATCAATTAAATTTGGACATCCAGGTGAAATATTAAAATCTTTTCCTGCGTCCCAAATAGTTTCCCAAAGTTTTTTTCCTAAACTAAAACCTTTAAAATAAATCTCAAAACCATCTTGTTTACTATATCCTGATCTTGCAATTATCTGTTTTGTCCCTTCAAATTCAAAAAAAGAAAAATGAAAGAATTTTAATTTTTTAATTTTTTCTCCAAATATTGATGACATTAATTCTTCAGATTTTGGCCCCTGAATTGCTAGAGGGTAAATATCTGGCTCTATAATATCAACTTTAAAATTTCTTCCTACAGCCAAGCCTTTTGCCCAAAGTAGAACATCTGAATCTGCAACTGATAGCCAATATTTATTTTCACTTAATTTTAAAAGTACAGGATCATTTATCATTCCTGCATTTTCATCAATCATTGGATAATAGTAACATTTACCAATAGGCATATCTTTTATTGATCTTGGAGACATGAGTTGTATTAATTTAGTAGCATCTTCTCCTATTATTTGAACCTGTCGTTGACATGAAACATCCCAAATTTGAGTATTTTTAGATAAGTGCCAATAATCTTCTTCTACTGTTGCTTTATATGATTTTGGAAGAAGCATATGATTAACTACAGTAAAACCACTTACACCAGCTTCAATTACTTTCTCGGTATAGGGGGTCCTCCTAATACGTCTAGACATGTTTAATCCTGAATTACTCATTTTATTTTGACCACCATATTGAGTATCCATTTGGAGAAATAATTAGAGGTATGTGGTATTTTTTACGAGAATCTTTCATTTTAAATTTAACACTTATTGAATTAATTATTTCACTAGTATTTCTAAAATATTTACCAGAATTAATTATCATTTCATAATCACTTTCACAATCTTCTTTCGTTAATTCAAATTCTTTAAGCATTCTTCCAGAACTATCTGTTTTATCTTCTAGAAATACGACTTTGTTATTATTATTTATTTTATAAATAACAATTTCTACATCACTTGCATGTGTACCATCTATTGAGTTTAGTAAATGTGTAGAAAAAATTGCCATAACCTACTCTATAGACGCTTTATCTCTTTTATCACTAACTGCAGCAACTATTGGACTTATAACGCCTTTAGCCTTAACATTTACACATGCAGTTTTACCACTATCTAACGCTCTTTTTAAAGCGGGGGCTAAATCTTCTCTTTTAGTAACTAATTCTCCATGCCCTCCAAAACCTTCAAAAATTGAATGAAATGGAATATCTCTAAAATCAGTTGCAAAGTGTTTCCCACTTTCAAACAACCTTTCTTGTTGTTGAGAAATACAGTCAAGACCTCCATTATTATCGATAACTACAACAATAGGTTTTTTTTCTTGAAATGCAGCTTCAATTGATAATCCGCCAGATAAAAATGCACCATCTCCACTTATTAAAACAACATTAGATTTAGGATTAAGATTTTTCGCTGATACTGCAAAAGGAACTCCAACACCTAACATACTAAAAGTGCCTGGATGTAATATTCCTCCAAGTTTTTTACCTTTCGATCCAGCAATATTAATTGCAATCTCAGACCAGAAATGTGTATTTCCACCATCAATAACTAACCAATCATTTTCAGTTAATACTTCTTGAACATCTAAAGCTAATTGAAGAGGATGAATTTTTCCACCATTTTTTTTCGTCTCTTCAGTTTCTACATTTAATTCATCTAATGTTTTATCAATCCAATTTTTTTTCTCTTTTTTATTCTTATCAAACCAATCATTATTTAATTTCCATTTATTATTTTTCTTTAATTCTACTATTTTATCCAAAAAGACTCCAGGATCACAAAGTAAATTAATATCTGCAGCTCTATTTAATTCTATTTCTTCATGTGATCCATTAATACAAACAAGCTTTGTGCTTTTTGGAAAAAGTGGAGGATTACCAAAATTCATTTGATTATCAAGACGTGCACCAATCATAAGAACCAAATCTGATTCATGGAGAGCCATTTTTGAAGGTGGATATTGATGAATATCTGCCAGACCCATGTATGTATCTGCCTCTTCACCTAAAAGTTTTTGGTGGTATGGTATATTAAATATTGGAATATTTAATTCAAACCCAGCATGCTCTAATTTTTTTTCTGCACTTGACCACCAAACTCCATGCCCTCCAATAAAAACTGGTTTTTTAGCATTAATTGCAAGATCAAATATTTCATTTAAACTCTCAGGATCCGGCCAAGCTTTTGCTAAAGGTTTTTTTTGTTGAGTAAATGGCCTTTCTTCTAAACCTGCATCATCTGCAAATGATGAAAACATTATATCTACTGGCACACTTAAATGTACTGCGCCTGGATAACCATTTGTTGCAATTCTATAAGCTTTATCTACAAACTCCCTTATTCTATTGCCATCTGTTATACTGGCACTGTATTTTGTTAAAGGTGCAGCAATAGATACATCATCTATTTCCTTAAAACCGCCTGATCCTTGTCTTTTTAAGCTACTAGATCCAGTAATAAAAATAACAGGGGATCTTTCACCCCACGCTTCCATCATTGAGGGTACTGCATTTGCGAAACCTTCTGGTCCAACAATACAAACAGATGGTTTTCTTGATATTCTAGTATGACCATCAGCTAAATGACCAGCAATTTGTTCATGAGGACAATTAATTACATTAATTTGACACTCCATAAATCCTTCAAGCGCTGGATTACAAAAACCTCCAGAAAGTGTAAAAACATTATCAATGCCTTTGTCTCTAAGAGCTCTTGCAACTAATGCTCCACCTCTAATCATTTTATCTCCCATCTTAATACTTTATATCCTTAAAAAATTTCTCTGCTATAATTTTTTTATCAACTTCATTTATATCGGTTAATCCCACTAAGCCAAGATTTGTACTTAACTCTTCTTTAATTAAGTTAATGATTCTTCTAAGACCTCTTGCACCATCTGCTCCAATAGCATACATCAAAGGTCTGCCAAACATAACAAAGTTAGCTCCCAGAGCTAATGCGCGTAAAATATCACTACCACTTCTAATGCCACTATCAAAAAGTATTGGAAAATTGTCTCCCAAAGCTTTTCGTATTAATGGCAAAGCATTAATAGAAGCAGTAGCACTATCTAATTGCCTTCCACCATGATTTGATACTTGAATTGCATCAGCACCAGCCTCTTTAATTTTCAAAGCATCTTCAGAATTCATTACTCCTTTGATTATTAATTTTCCTTTCCAAGCTTCTCGAACTCTTTTTAGAGTATTCCAATCAGTTGCTCCTCTACTTTCTTTTCGTCTAAAAATTTGATCACCACTTTTAGAGGTAACATAATTCATTGGTTGCGGAGCGCCTTTGAACAAAGTTGTTAAGCTCCATTGAGGATGTAGTGCAAAATCTAAAAATTGTTTTGGGCCAATTTTAAATGGATAACCAAAGCCATTTCTATCATCTCTGGCTCTTCTTGAAAGAATTGGAACATCAACAGTGAGGATCAAAACCTTGTATCCAATGCTTTCTGCTCTTTTTAATAATTCCATAATAAATTCTTCACTTTGAAAAATATATATTTGCATCCATGAATGACCTTCTGAAAAAGTAAACATATCTTCAAGTGTAGTACTCGAAGCCATTGAAACACATGTTGGAATATTATTATACGCACTTTCTTTTGCTATCATTTTATCTGCTTCAGGCCATGAAAGATTTGTCATTCCCATTGGTGCAAATCCAAATGGATAATCAAAATGAAAATCAAATATTTTTTTACTTAAATTTCTATTCTCAACATTTCTAAAAACCTTAGGTTCAAGTCTAATTTGATCTAATGCAGTACTATTAATTTCAGCAAGTTTATCATCTCCTGATGCTCCATCAATAAAATCAAAGACTAATTTTGGTAATCTTTTTTTAGATAATCTTATTGCATCATCTATTGTATGGATTTTAGTGCTAGGTCTAATAAGATCATTCATTTTAATATTTGTATTCTAATATAATTTATAATTCTATTATAAAATATATTAGTTTTTTGAAATACCCTTCCAAGGTATTGGACTAGATGGAATATCTTCTTTTAAACCTCTTTGTATTTCTCCTTTCTCATCATACATTGGTAAAGTACATATTTCACCTTTTTGCACACTACCATCATCACATCTAACATCTACTATTGTGTCTGGCCCAAACTCTGCTTTATCCATATGAACTATAGCAACACCACAAACTTGAAATGGCGACCATGTACTTGAAGTCACAATTCCAACTTTTTTATTATCAATAGAAATTTCAGAATCAACCAACGCAAAGCTATTTTGCACTCTCATACCCCATGTTAAACAATATTTACTTGCATTAAGTAAATAATCTCTTCCAATAAAATCTCCTTTATTAAAATCAATAAACTTTCCTAATCCAACGGCAAATGGAGATCGATCTTTCGTAAAATCTCTCCCTGCAGATAAGAGACCTGCCTCAATTCTTCTACATCTAAATCCTGGTGAGGCTGTTAGAATCATTCCCATTTCTTCGCCTTTACTGAGTATTAAGTCTCCAATTTTTTTTGAATCATTTTCTGGTCTTAAATAAATTTCCCAGCCAAGTTCATTTGTAAAACCTGTTCTGCTAATAATCACTTCTTCTGAATCAATTGAAGTTTCAACCCAATCAAAATAATTAAAATTATTTTTTAATGGTTTATCAACTAGTTTTTCTAAAAGTTTTAGAGATTTAGGGCCTTGTATTTGACTTACCCAAACGTTTGGATCTTTAATTTCAACATCTAAATTTTTTGAATGAGCTTTGTACCAACTATATAAATGTCCATCACCTTGTGCAAACCAAAATTTATTTTTTTCTAATCTTAATAATAATCCATCTGAAATCATTCCTCCATCATGGTAGCAAGCAAATTGATAAGAACATCGTCCTATTTTTACTTTTGCAATATCTCTAGGAAATATTTGTTGAAGTAAATTTTCAGCATCCGGACCAGAGATTTCGTATGGATGCTCACCCGTATGACGTAAAATTATTTCTTGTCTAGCTTTCCAATACATTTCATCTGCTGTAGCATGAGATAATTTTTCAAGCGTAAATCTTCCATCAGCGTAGTTAGTATATTCTGGGTTAAGTGGTAACTCTTGATATGTAAGAGGGTGTATTTTCATGGGTCTAGCCAAATCTAAAGATCTACCAGTTTCCTTAATAACTGGCTTTACAACAAATCTGTAATTACTAACTAAATCTCCCATAAAACTTATTCAACTTATCACAAAATAATGAAAAAAAAATTTTAAAATAAATTCTTAATAGCTTCAATATGTCGTGGCTTTACTTCACAGCATCCACCAACTAGAGTAACACCTTCATTTAAAGAATTTAAAACAAACTTTTTATATTTTTCTTCTCCAAATTCTTCATTTCGAGTCCCAAGTAACTCAACGGGATCAATATAATCATAATTTTCTTCAAAACCTTCTGAATTAAATTTTTCTTCATTACTAGTAGGTAGTTCTTTAAATAAATTCATTTTATAACCAAAAGGAAGCTTTTGTTTTTTAAATATAGGAATACTCAAATTAATGATTTCAGGTGATACGCAGGCTGATACTATGCCACAACAATTAAATTTTTGAATAGTTTCAAAAAGTTCATCAAGACTTTCTCCAGATGGTAATTTTCCATCATAACGTAAGTGAACACCTACAAGAATTTGTTTATTAAATTCTTTTGAAGCTTCTAAGGCAATTTTTATTTCTTTGATGGAACACAAAACATCTAAGTAAAATATATCGACGTAATCTTTTAATATCTTTGCAATTTCACGAAAATAGTTAAACATGGTTTCATCAGTTTCAAAATGTATTGGAGAATATGTAACACCTTGATTTGGCAATGAGCCTGCAACAATAACTTTTTTATCACTTTCATTTTTTGCTTTTAATGCAAGTTCTCCAGCAGATCTTATTCCAAATTCAAATTTATCAAGTAAGTTGTAATTTTTTAACAGTCTTCTTCTAACACTAAAATTTGAGGTAACTATTAATTGTGATCCTGCATTTATAAAATTCTTATGCATATCTACAACCATTTGGTGATTATTTTCATTTAATAAAGCTTGTGCAGACCAAAGATCACCTTTTGTTTCTAAACCCATTTCCATTAAAGTTTGACCTGAGCCTCCATCAAAGAGATATTTCTTATTTTTTAAAAGCATTTTTTTGGAAGATTAGTAGAAATAGTGTGGCGCATTTAAATGCGCCACAAAGAAAATTAATATTTTATGCAAACCACCAACGTTCAGAAAGTTTGTTACCGTCACTTTCCCAGTTACCAGCAACATCTTCACCGTGAGCAAGTTTTTTAGAACCAGCGCCAACATATTGGTTAAATGCATAAACAATTGCACCACCATCGTAGTTACAAAGTGCTTGTGCTTCCCAGTACATTGATTTTCTTTTTTCTGCATCAAGTTCTGATCTAGCAGATCTAACAAGTTCATTGAAACGAACAGTTGAATCAGTTTGAACTAGATTACCCCATGCAGCTTCGTTCCACTCAGTGTCATCTGTGAATGCAGCAGACCACATCATATCTTCTGTAGGTCTTCCACCCCAAGAACTCATACTGAAACCTTTTGTGTTCCATACGTTACTCCAGTAACCATCTTCAGGCTCTTTTTTAACTCGAAGATCGATACCACATTCTTGGGCAGATGCTGCAATCAAGTTTGTTGCATCTGTACATCCTGCATAAGGAACCTCTGAAGTACTAATTTCAATTGGTCCACTTACACCAGATTTTTTCCAGTGATATGCAGCTTTATCAGCATCAAACTCTCTCTGCTCTAAAGCGCTATTGTGATATGGGTGAGCAGTAGAGATCGGATGATCATTACCAACAGTACCATATCCAAGCATTATCTTATCAACAATTTCCTGTCTTTTAATTGCAAACTTCATTGCCATACGCACATCAAAGTTATCAAACGGTGGAACGTTCAATCTCATTGGAGCTGTATAGTGAGCGTAACCAGAAGCTGCTGTAATTTCTACACTAGGATTTCTAGTCAATAGATTAGCAGTTCTAAGATCAACACCATTCATCCAGTCAATTTCACCGTTTAATAATGCTGCTTGTCTAGTAGCAGGATCATTAATTCCGATTACTTCAACTGAATCAAAGTGTGCAACACTATCACCTTTGAAATAATTTGGATTTCTTTTTCCAAATTTTGCACCAACACCAGGATTGAATTCATCCATAATATATGGACCGGTTCCAATCGTTGATTGAGCATCAACAACTCCGTCTTTTGTTGGTTTAATCATAATATGATAGTCAGTAGTTATTGCAGGCCAATCGGCATTTGCACCTTTTAGCTTAAAAATAACTCTGTCATTTCCATCAGCAGAAACTGTTTCAATTTGAGATAACAGTCCTCCTGCTGCCGAAGCAGTATCTGGATTCATGTGATACTGGTAGTTGAGCACAACATCTTCGGCTGTCATTGATTTACCATTATGGAATTCAACACCTTTACGAAGATTATATACCCAAGTTTGAGCATCATCTGATTCAATTGACTCAGCAAGCTCTCCAACAATTGTGTGATCTGAATCAACAACAGTTAGACAGTTCTGATATGACCAAGCAGTTGCTTGCATAAATGAGCTCTGATAAGTTGCTGGATCAAGAGTATCAGTTGCATCTGCTGCACTATTACCCCATCTTAAATGTCCACCTTTTTTTGGTGTAGCCGCAACTGCTTTATCTGCTAATGATAATGCAATTGGGAGCGTGACCCCAGTAGCAAGGACAGACATCATGAACTGTCTTCTATCAATAAGCCCTTTTGTTAGCTTTGAAGACTGTTCTTCAATGTATTTGTCTATTTTCTTATTTTTCATTTGTCCTCCCTTATAATTGAACAAAAACCTAAGGTTTTTGTTCATAATTTCTAGAAATTTAACAAAAAACAAACTTAAGTTAATATATAAAAACATATATAACGTTTTAATTCAACGTATAAATTATTAATTTTAGCTTACATGTTGACCTAATTTAGACAAAACTTTAAGAATTAAGATTGTAACTTTAAGGAGGGTAATATTAGTAGAATTCATCCAATATTTAGAACAATTTTGTTAAGGCTTAGTCTTGGTCTCGTTACAGTTTTTGCATTTTCGGTAATAATATTTAGTACATTCTCTTTTTTACCGGGAGACTTTGCCACGGAAATATTAGGTCAAAGTGCAACAAAATCTGCAGTAAAAGCTCTAAGAGCAGAATTGGGTTTAGATAAACCTCCAGTAACAAGATATTTTGATTGGTTAGGAAATGTTTTTCAAGGAGATTTTGGTAGTTCTTTCTCTGGAAGATCTAAAGTTCAAGGGGATCAAGGTGATAGGTCTAGAGAAGTTGTTGGTTTAATTGTCCCCAGATTAAAGAATACATTATTTTTAACTGGGGTTGCCGCCATGTTGGCTATCCCTCTGTCTTTAATCTTAGGTATCTCAGCAGCATTATACAGAAACTCTTATTATGATAGGTCAGCAACTGGAGTTAGCTTAGTAACCGTATCTTCACCAGAATTTTTTACAGCCTATATTTTTATTCTTTTACTAGCGACACTGTTTCCAGTTTTTCCAACTATTTCTAATGTGGATGAAGCTTCAACTTTGGCTGAAAGATTTTACAGGACTGCTCTTCCAGTTTTTACTTTGACATTAATTACTATGGGTCACATGATGAGAATGACAAGGTCAGCGATAATAAATATCTTATCAAGTGAATATATTGAAATGGCAAAATTATCGGGAGCTTCTAGATACGAGGTAATTGTTAAACACGCACTTCCAAATGCTTGGGCTCCTATTTCTCAAGTAATTGCAATAAACTTAGCTTATATGTTGATTGGCTCAGTTGTTGTTGAATATGTTTTTAACTATCAAGGTATTGGTAGGTTGATGGTCGGATCAGTATATAATCGAGATCTACCCGTTGTTCAAGCTTGTGCATTAATTTTTGCATCAACATATGTTATATTAAATTTAATTGCTGACTTGATCGGCATTATTTCTAACCCAAGGTTACTATACCCAAAATGAGCGAAAATTTATCTTATTCTGCAAAAAGTGAAGTTGCAAATTTAATTAAAAGAAGAACTAGATTAGAAAGATTAAAAATTGCCTTATCAAAAGCTCCAATCTCAGCTTGGTTTGGTATGATTGTACTATTTATATATTTTTTTGCTGCAATATTTGCTCCCTTAATTGCTCCACATGGAGAAGCAGAAATATTCCCAGTAGCTTATGCTCCTTGGGGTGATGGTCATATATTTGGTACTGATCAAATTGGAAGAGATATTTTTTCTCGCATTATCTATGCTGCAAGAAATACAATTGGTATTTGTTTATTGGCTACTTTTATTGCTTTAGGAATTGGAACAGTATTTGGAATTATAGCTGCTCTTGATAGAAGGTATTTAGATCAGCTATTAAGTAGAATAGTAGACACGCTTATGGCTATACCTGTAATGATTTTTACTTTTATACTTTTATCAGTTTTTGGACCTACTAATTTTAATTTAATTGTCATTTTAGGAATTTTGGAGTCAACTAGATTTTTTAGAATATCAAGATCAGTTGCTGTTGGTCAAGTTGTTCTAGAATATGTAGAGGTCGCGAGATTAAGAGGTGAAAATTTATCATATATTATTTTCAGAGAAATACTTCCTAATATAGCTTCACCTTTGATTATTGAGTTTGGTTTAAGGTTCATATTTATAATTTTTACAATATCTAGTTTAAGTTTTTTAGGAATTGGCATTCAACCCCCTTCAGCAGATTGGGCATCAATGGTGAGGGAAAATGCAATACTTATTCAATATGCGCAATATGATATAACAGCAGGTTTAACACCATTAATTCCAGCTGCTGCAATTGCTTTACTTTGTGTATCAATTAATTTTGTTGTTGATTGGTATCTTTACATTACTAGCGGATTAAAAGATGACGTTAAATAAATCAAAAGAACTCCTGCTTGAAATGAAAAATATCCATATTGATGGATTTTCAGATGAGAGATGGCATAAAATTTTAAAAGGTGTAGATTTGACTTTACATAGAGGAGAAATACTAGGATTAATTGGAGAGAGTGGTGCCGGAAAATCTACTATGGGTAAAGCTGCAATGGGCTATACCCAACCAGGTTGTAAGATTATAAAGGGAGAAATTAATTTTAATGGCATAGACCTCGCTAAACTAACTGAATTTGAAAAGAGAAAAATTTGGGGAACTAAAATATCTTATGTTGCTCAATCAGCAGCAGCATCTTTTAATCCTGCTCATAGATTAATGGAACAAACAATCAGTGCTGCTAATAGATTAAAAATAAATCCAACGGATGTATTAAAAAAAGATGCGGTTCAACTTTATGAATCACTACAGCTTCCAGATGCGGAAAATATAGGAGATAGATACCCGCATCAAGTATCTGGAGGGCAACTACAAAGAATAATGACTGCAATGGCTATGTCCCCAAGACCAGAGTTAATTATATTTGATGAGCCCACAACAGCTTTAGATGTAACAACTCAAGTTGAAGTATTATCTGCTATGAGATCTATAGTAGATAAATTTAATACAGCAGCAATTTATATTACTCATGATTTAGCCGTAGTTGCGCAAATGGCTGATAGAATAAAAGTTTTGCGATACGGTGAAGAAGTTGAAGAAGCTGAAACAAGAGATATGTTATCAAACCCAAAAGAAGAATACACCAAATCTCTATGGTCAGTAAGATCACTGATCAAGCCTGAAGAAACAAATGAAGATTATATGTTGTCTATTAAAAATATTGATGCAGCATATGGCTCATCAAAGGTCTTACACAATGTTTCTATAGATATTCCTAAAGGTAAAACAGTAGCTATAGTTGGTGAAAGTGGATCAGGAAAATCAACAACAGCAAGAGTAATTACAGGCTTACTTCCTCAATTAAAAGGAGAAATAATTTTTGATGGAAAAAAATTGTCTCCAAAACTTGAGCAAAGGTCAAAAGAAGAATTAAGAAGAATTCAAATAATTTTTCAAATGCCTGACACTGCAATGAACCCTCGTCAAACTGTTGATGAAATAATAGGAAGGCCAATAGAATTTTATCAAGGTATAAAAGGGAAAGAAAGAGAAGCAAAAGTTATTGAATTATTAAAAATGATTGAGCTAGATGAAACTTTTTTAGATAGATTACCATCCGAATTATCTGGAGGTCAAAAACAGAGAATATGCATTGCAAGAGCTTTAGCGGCTAACCCAGATTTAATTATTTGTGATGAAGTGACATCAGCGCTAGATCAAATTGTTCAAGAAGGAATATTAAAATTACTCCAAAAATTACAAAAAGAACTTGGTGTAACTTATATTTTTATTACTCATGATATAGCAACAGTTAAAGCAATCTCAGATGAAATAGTTGTTATGTATCAAGGCGAGGTAGTGGAACAGGGTTTGAAAAGTAAAATTTTAAATCCACCATATCCTGATTATACAGAACTTTTATTGTCTTCAGTACCAGAAATGGATCCTGATTGGCTAACCAATCTTCTGAATAAACGATCTTCCTAGTAAATCTATATTTTAAAAAATGAATATATTTAAATTTTTACTTAATTTTTTTTCTAGCAAAGAAAATAGAATAGATAATCTAGAGGCAAAAAATATAATGATAATTGAGAACAATTTTAATAAAGATAATTTAACATTAGGTTCTATTTACAAAGTAAATCAAAATATAAAAATAAAAAATTTTAAAAAAAAAATTCTTGAAGACAACTTAACAATAGTAGTTACTGACAATAAAGGTAAAACTATTGGATATATTTCTAAAAAAGAGATAGATAATATTCAATAAATGAAAATTAATCTTAGTAAAAAAAATTATATTATTTCTGCTGGTGCAGATGGCTTAGGTTTTGCTATTGCAAATAAAATAATCAGTTCAGGTGGAAAAGTATATTTATCTGATATAAATAAATCAAAAATTGATAAAATAAATTTAAACAAAAAATATCGTAATAAAATATTTGCAAAACACTTAGACTGCACAAATCCAAAAGACATTAAAGAATATTTTAAGTCTCTATCTAACTTAAAAAAAATAGATGGATTAATAAATAATATAGGCATTGCAGGACCTACAAAATATCTTCAAAATATTTCAATAGATGAATGGGATAACACGATTAAAACCAATTTAAGTTCACATTTTTATTTCACAAAATTTGCTATTCCATTTTTAAAAAATGCTAAAAAAGGATCTATTATTAATTTATCTTCAACTGCAGGATTATATGGTTTTGCTCAACGTTCACCATATGCATCAAGTAAATGGGCAGTAATTGGATTAACTAAAACATTAGCAGTTGAATTAGGAAAATTTAAAATACGTGTGAATGCAATTTGTCCTGGTTCTGTTAATGGCGATAGAATGGATAGGGTAATAAATGCAAAAGCTAAATTAATAAATTCTTCAAATAAAAAAGTAAGAAAAGAATTAGAGTCAATGGTTTCATTAAACACATTTGTAGAAAAAGAAGATATTGCATCAATGGCATTATTTTTATTGAGCGATGCTTCAGATAATGTATCTGGTCAAATCATGACTGTTGATGGAAATACTGAAAGAATGAATTAGTGGATATAAATGCTGACTACATCATTGTTGGAGCAGGTTCAGCAGGTTGTGTTTTAGCTAACAGATTGTCTTCACAATCAAAGAATTCTGTAATTTTATTAGAAGCTGGCCCATCCAGTAAAACCTGGAAAGTTGATATGCCAAGTGCACTTCTATATGCAATGCATGACCCAAAATATAATTGGAAATATTATACTGAGCCTGAGCCATTTCTAAATAATAGATCTTTATATTGTCCAAGAGGTAAAATGATCGGGGGATGCTCTTCGCATAACGGAATGGTTTTCGCTAGAGGTCATAAAGAGGATTTTGATAGATGGTCTTCAAGTGGTTTAACTAATTGGTCATATGAAAAAGTTTTACCTTTTTTTAAAAAATTAGAAACTTGGTCTCATGATAGTAATGTAAGAGGTAAAGAGGGACCATTAAAAGTAAATAAATCAAACATAGATAAAAAATACCCTCTATTTAAAAAAGTTTTAGAAGCTGCACAAGAAGCTGGATATAAAATATTTAATGACTCTAACAGTATTGATAAGGAAGGTTTTGGAACTTTTGATGTAACAATAAACAACGGTGTAAGACA
>CACBLW010000019.1 GCA_902540265.1 uncultured Alphaproteobacteria bacterium | reverse complement strand
AACTTCTTGATTGTATTTCTTAACTACTTTACTTGCTATTTTATTAAAATTAAAATAATTTTTTACAAATCTCGGTAATTTATTCTTTGTGCTTAGATTAATTAAATCATCAAATACCAATACCTGACCATCACAATATCTTGAAGCGCCTATACCTATTGTAGGTATCGAAATATTTTCTGTAATTAGTTTAGCTGTATCAGCTGTTACACATTCTAACAATACAGCTTTAGCACCAAGCGCTTCAGATTCTTTTGCTAACTTTAACAAATTTTGTTTTTCTTTATTAGTTCTTCCTAATACTCTAATTTTATTAAAATTCTTATAACTTTGTGGTGTTACTCCTATATGAGAAATGACATTTATTTTTTTATCTACTAAATGTTTCAAAACAACTAATTTTTGTTTATTAATTTCTATTTTTAGTAAATCAGGTTTACACCGACTTAAAAGTAATTTAGCATTTCTATATGCATCAATTTTATTATCATATGTTTTGTAAGGCATATCTAAAACTTTTAAACTTCTCTTAATTTCCTTATTAACAGCTGATCCATGATTTTTCATCATATCCATAGTTACTCCTTGAGTATTTTTCATCCCATAGAGTGTTGAGCCTAGAGAATCTCCAACTAGAATTAAATCAATTTTTCCATCTAAAATCTTTGCAATTGATGGTGAATACGCAGTTAAACAGCTTATCGGTTTTGAAAAACTTTTATGTAAAACTTTTAATTTTTTCATTAATAAATTTTATTAAAAATTAAACTTTTAATTTAAAATTTTCTATATCAATAATTTTATTTTCATAAAAACTATTAATTTTTTTGATTATTGATTCCGTATCCATTTTAATATCTTGATATTGTTCGTCTGGAGTCATATGTTCTACAAATCGGTCTGGAAAAATTAAATTTTTTATCACAACATTATTGTTCTTTGATCTAATATTATGAACATAATGTAAAAAGTGTGATGAAAACCCACCAATAGAACCTTCCTCTATAGTTAAAATATACTTATGATTATTTAATAAGTTATCTATTAATTGTGTATCTAAAGGTTTTGCAAATCTTGCATCAGCAATAGTAGGATAAATATTATTTTGATTAAGAAACTTACTAGCTTCAATGCATTTTTCAAGTCTCGTTCCTAAATTTAAGATAGCAACATCATTGCCTTCAATTAGAATATATCCCTTACCTATATCAATATCTGTAGGTTGATTGTTAAATAGTTCATCTGATCCTGTTCCTCTTGGATATCTAAAAGCACATGGTGTGTCATTTATTTCACAAGATAACTCAATCATTTTTGATAACTCTCTTTGATTGCTAGGTGCCATAATGATAAAATTTGGAAGCGTAGCTAAATAGGTAATATCAAATGAGCCAGCATGAGTAGGGCCATCTGAACCAACTAACCCCGCCCTATCAATCGCAAATCTAACAGGCAACTTTTGAATAGCTACATCATGTACGATTTGATCATATGCTCTTTGTAAAAATGTTGAATAAATTGCAACAAATGGCTTAAAACCCTCTGTAGCCAATCCAGCTGCCATAGTAACAGCATGTTGTTCAGCAATACCCACATCGAAAAATCTTTTTTCAAATTTTTTTTGGAATAATTTTAAGCCTGTACCAGACATCATAGCAGCTGTTATTGCTACAATTTTTTCATCATTTTCGGCAAGCTTTACAAGTTTTTCTCCAAAGACATTTGAGTAAGATTTTAAATTAGTTTTTTTAACTGAGTTACCTGTATTAATATCAAACTTTTCTACACCATGAAATTTATCTTCAGATTTTTCTGCTGGAGAGTATCCTTTACCCTTTTTAGTTATGCAATGAAGAAACACTGGTTTATCAAATTTATTATCTTTTATATTTTCTAGAACATTTACCAAGTTATTTACATTATGCCCATCTATCGGACCAAGATAATAAAAACCTAATTCTTCAAATAAAGTACCACCAGAAATAAGTCCCTTAGAATATTCTTCAGTTCGATAAAGAGTTTCTGTAATATTTTTTGGAAATTTTTTACTAATTTTTTTTATAATATTTCTTAAACTTGAATAAGATTTAGATGAAAGCAACTTTGTAAGATAGGTGCTCATAGCACCTACTGGCTTATCAATTGACATTTTATTATCATTAAGGATAACAATTAAACCTTTTTTTTGAGCACCAGCATTATTGAGACCTTCAAATGCCAAGCCTGCACTTAAGGCCCCATCCCCAACAACACATATAACTTTTGAATTATCTTTATTTATATCTTTTGCAGCTTTTATTCCCAACCCTGCTGAAACTGCTGTTGAACTATGAGCCGTACCAAATGGATCATATTCACTTTCTGATCTTCTAACAAAACCATAAACACCATCTTTTTTTCTAAGTGTCTCAATATTTTTTTTTCTACCCGTTATGATTTTATGAGGATACGCTTGATGTCCTACATCCCAAATTAACTTGTCATGTGGAGTGTTAAAGACATAGTGAATTGCTACAGTTAATTCAACAACTCCTAATCCAGCGCCTAGATGACCACCAGTTTTTGAAACAGTTTCAATTGTTTTAGCTCTTAATTCTTCCGAAATTTGCTTTAGATCTTTTTTTTTAAATTCTCTTAAGTCAGATGGAAAATTAATTTTATCTAAAAGCCCATAATCCATAATTTATTTTACTATTTTTGCCTAGATTTGATATTTTTATATCTCCAAAAAAACAAGAGTTTGTGGAAAGATTTTATTAAAGAATTTGAAATATTCAACTTCTTTTTTCTAAAATTATTAAAGATAAATTTAAAAGTCAAATTCTCTAGACTTTTTAGAATATAAAAACTAATTACATTAATAATGTTTTATGATGTAGATACAAAAAATATCGATAAACTTGCACATCTATCAATTAAAAGAGGAGTCGCACTTCAAAAAGGTCAAAACCTTTTAATAACAGCACCGTTAGAGTCATTACCCTTGGTTAGAAAAATAGCTGAACATGCTTACAAAGAAGGGGCTGGGCTAGTAACCCCACTTTTCAATGATTCTGATATTACATTGTCTCGATTTAAGTATGGAAATGATGAATCTTTCAATGTTGCAGCAAATTGGCTTTATAATGGGATGGGCGAAGCTTTTGATAACAACACAGCTAGAATGGCTATTGCTGGTGATGATCCCATGCTTTTATCTGAAATTGATCCTGATAAAGTTTCGCGTGCAAATAAAGCTAATGCTGTTGCATACAAACCAGCAAGAGAAAGAATCACTGAATTTAAAATTAATTGGAATATAATTTCATGGCCAGGAAAAGCATGGGCAAAAAGAGTCTTCCCAGATCTTGATGATAGTGAAGCAATTCAAAAATTAGGAGATGCAATATTTCATGCATCAAGAGTTAGTAATGATGATCCTGTAAGTGAATGGGACAAACATAATAAAAATTTAAGAGATAAAACAGATTGGTTAAATACTAAAAATTTTCATTCTTTGAAATACTCAGGCCCTGGAACATCCTTAAATGTAGGTCTTGCTGATGATCATGAGTGGATGGGAGGTGCATCAGAGGCACAGAATGGTATTGTATGTAATCCAAATATTCCATCTGAAGAAGTATTCACAACTCCTCATGCTAGTCGTGTAAGTGGTGAAGTTTGTTCAACCAAACCTCTATCTTATCAGGGCACACTAATTGAAGATATTAACGTTCGCTTTGAAGAAGGCAAAATTGTTGATGCAAAATCCTCTAAAGGGCAAGATGTTTTGTTAAAAGTTCTTGATTCAGATGAAGGTTCAAGAAGACTTGGTGAAGTAGCCTTAGTTCCAAATAGTTCACCTATTTCGCAATTAGGAATAACTTTTTATAACACTCTGTTTGATGAAAATGCTGCTTCTCATATTGCTTTAGGACAGTGTTACTCAAAATGTTTCAAATCCAAAAAAGACTTATCGAAAGAAGAGATTACTCAAAGAGGTGGTAATTCAAGCATGATACATATTGATTGGATGATTGGCTCGGGTAAAATTGATGTCGAGGGTGTTGATAGGGATGGCGTTGTAACACCTATATTTAAACAAGGAGAATGGTGTAATTAATTCTACTATTGTTTTAAATAAGGCCCAAAGCTAAGATCTAAACCTACACCAACCCTAGCTAATGAATAAATAATAACTAAGAAAAAAATTACTATAATTAAGTTTCGTATAATCTTTTTTTCATCCATAAAGTTAGGCTATTTTTATATTTGTATTAGATAATGGTTTTTCTCTAACTGGTAAATGGATTATTGCAGAAAATGCACCTACTCCTATACCAACCCACCATACAATATCATAACTTCCATATATATCATAAAATAGACCACCTAACCAAACACCTACAAAAGATCCTAGCTGATGAGAAAAAAATACAATCCCATATAATGTACCCATAAATTTTAATCCATAAATATAACCTATAATTCCTGAAGTTAAAGGAACTGTTGCTAACCATAAAGCACCCATAACTATTGAAAATATTGCAATAGATGTTGGTGTAATAGGGAGTAAGATAAATAAAATTGCCGCAATAGTCCTTCCGGTATAAATTAAAGATAAAAGATATTTCTTATAATGTCCCTTTCCTAAGGCTCCAGCAATCAAACAACCAATTATATTAAACAATCCTATAAGAGCCATAGATAATGCTCCTAAACCTTCTACAGAACTACAAACCAAACTTATTAAACTTCCTTCTATAATTGGACTACTAGACTCAACAATAAATGCGGGAAAATGAGCAGTAATAAATGCTAACTGAAAGCCGCAAGAAAAAAAACCAAAGAACAACATTAAGTATGTTGGGTTTTTTAATGCAACAAATACAGCATCAGTAATTTTTTCATTTTCATTATTAATATTTGTATTCGATAATTCTGTTTTTAAAATTGGAACAAGTAGCAGTGTTATTAATAATATAATTGAAAATATTTCAAACACAGAAGACCAAGGCAAAAATGATAATAGAATAGAAGCAAGTGGTGGACCAACCACTTGTCCAGCTGATCCTGCAGCAGTTGTAATACCTAGTGCTAAAGATCTTTTTTCTGAAGATGTGGCTCTTCCAACTACTGCCAAAATTGGACCAAAACCACTACCAGCTATTCCAAAACCAATTAATAGGTTTAAGGTTTGATGCGCCTCTGGAGTTGTAGCAGTACTACTTATGAAAATTCCAATTGCATAAAGAATTAAGCCTAGCGCTATTGCTTTTCTATCACCGTATTTTTCAGCAAAAGCACTAAATAGTGGAGTACCTACACCCCAAGCTAAATTTTGAATAGCAATGGCGAGAGAAAATTCTGAACGGTTCCATAAAAAATCAGACGCAATAGGAATTTGAAATAGCCCAAATGTTGAACGGATTGCAAAACTTATTAAAAGAATTAGACTTCCTCCAATTAGAATAGGAGTAAATACAGAATTAATTCTCTCATCTTTCATATTTTAATAGATAACAGGAAGAATTTTTATTGCTAGAATTTTTATTATTATTAAATTGTATTATTTAATTCTGTTTTTTCGTTTTCTTCTTTTTCAGGAACAACATATGCAACGGCACAATGATCTAAACAATAGGGCTTATCCTCAAACCTATCTTTACCACAAAAACGAAAGTCGGCTTCATCAGGATGACCTTCAGGCCATTCACAACCTCTTTTTGGAGTTGTATTTAATAAATTTTTAACAGCCGGTTGGAAAACAGCGGGCTCCTTAGAGGCACTCTCTTGTTCTTTAGTGCTTTCAAAATTTAATTTAGGCATTACTGGAGATCTAGCTTTCTTTCGATCAGGCTTAACAGCTGTTCTTCTAATAGGGGATGGTCTTCTCTCAAGTCCAATTCTATGAGCCTTTCCAACAACTGCGTTTTTTGTGAAACCTAGTAATTTCCCAATTTGTGCTGTCGGTAGACCTTGGTCCCACAAATCTCTAAGTTTTGCTACATTATTATCATCCCAAGGCATTATCAATCTCCATTACTACATTTAGTAGTTTAAAAAAGGTTTAATATACTAAATATATGTATTAAAAAAGATAAAACTGCAAATTTTTAAAAAAAATCAATGATTTCCAGCATTTTTTTTATATACATGTGAATAGAAATGAAACGATTAAGAGATCTAGACTGTAAAAATAAAAAAATAATTGTTCGAGTTGATTTAAATGTACCAGTTTTGGAAGGGGTAATTACAGATCATTCAAGAATTGTTGCTATTTTACCAACACTAGAAAAACTAATTAACAATAAAAATAAGGTATTCTTAATTGCTCATTTTGGCCGACCTAAAGGTGAGGTTAATAAAAAATATTCTATTGATTTTTTATGTACAGAATTAAAAAAATTTTTAAATCTAAACACAATTCATTTTTTAGCTAACTGTGAGAAAAAAATAATTGAGACAAAAATTACTGAAATGGACTTTGGAGAAATTTGTCTATTAGAAAATATTCGTTTTAATGCTGAAGAAGAAAAAAATGATCTTAATTTTTCAAAATTATTAGCTTCTAGTTTTGACATATATATTAATGACGCCTTTTCTGCATCTCATCGTAATCATGCATCTATAACAGGTATTACTAAATACTTACCTTCATACGCTGGATTAAGTTTCTCAAATGAAATTGAAAATTTAGATAAATTTTTAGAAAATTCAAACAAACCAAACTTAGCAATTATAGGTGGCTCAAAGGTTTCAACAAAAATAAAAGTTTTAGAAAATTTAGTTGAAATTTTTGACTCTCTAGTAATTGGAGGTGCAATGGCTAATACCTTTTTACTATCAAATAACTATAACGTTGGGTCTTCTCTAGTAGAAAATGATTTTATTGAACTATCAAAAAAAATACAAAAAAAAGCAGAATCAAAAAATTGCAAAATACTTTTACCAATTGATGCTGTCTGCTCAAAAAAAATAGAAGATAGAGTAAATGTAGAGACTTATTCAATTAATAATATTCCAAATGATAAAATGATATTAGATGTTGGTGAACAAACTACAAAATTAATTTCAGATGAAATATTAAAATCTAAATCACTATTATGGAATGGGCCTTTAGGTGCATTTGAATATAGTCCATTTGATAAAAGCACAATTTCAGTTGCAAATATCATACAAAATTATTCTAGTAAGTCTCAATTAGATGCTTTAGCAGGAGGAGGAGATACACTTGCAGCAATAAAAAAAGCTAAAGCTAATGATGCATTTAAATATTTATCTACAGCCGGGGGTGCATTTTTAGAGTGGCTTGAAGGAAATAAATCACCTGGATTTATAGCATTAAGAGAAAACAATTTTTAATTTAATCTTCAATTTGATATTTTTTAATTAAAGGGAATTGTGTCATTGTAAAAATAAAAGTAATTGGCAATATACCAAAAACTTTAAAATTTACCCAAACATCAGTACTTTGTGTTCTCCACACAATTTCATTTAAAACAGCTAGTGCAACAAAAAAAGCAATCCACCTTTGAGTTAATATTCTCCATCCATCTTCTTCTAGTTTAAGTGCAGCACCTAAAAGATATTTTAAAAGAGGTTTTTTAACAATTACTCCTCCATATAAAATTAATGCGAAGACCATATTTATTATTGTTGGTTTCATTTTAATAAAAATTTCATTGTCAAAATAAATTGTTAGACCGCCAAATACTAATACAATCGCAGCTCCAAGAGTTGGCATAATTGGTATTTTTTTCTCAAGTATATATGAAATGATTACTGAAATTACAGTTGCAATCATAAGAGGAAGTATTGCTTCCTGAAGGCCACTTCTTGTATAAAATATAAAGAACACTGCAAGTGGTCCTATATCAATTAATAATTTGTAAACTGACTTCATTTTTGTTCTTCTAGATTTAAAATAGATCTCGCAAAGTTTTGAGAATTAAAAGATACTAGATCCTCAGTACTTTCTCCAAGACCAACATAACTTATAGGGATTTCAAATTTATTTGCAATTGAAATTAATGCTCCACCTTTTGCGGTTCCATCCAATTTAGTAATTATAAGACTTGATACATTAAGTTCATTTCCAAATATCTCCACTTGCTTAATCATGTTCGAACCATTTGTTCCATCTAAAACTAATACAGTTTCAATATTAAAAGAGGAATTAACTTTTGAGATAACATTCTTCAATTTAATTAGCTGATTAATAAGATTAGTATTATTTGATAATCTTCCAGCAGTATCTATAAGTAAAAAATCATAATTTTCTTTTCCAAATTCTTCAGTTGCCTGATACGCCACACTTGCAGGATCTTGATTACTTTTTCCAGCAATAAAACCATTATTATTTTTTTTTGCCCAATTTTCCAATTGCTCAACAGCTGCTGCCCTAAATGTGTCACAAGCTGCAATCAATATTTTTTTATTTGATAAAATTTTATTTGCAATTTTGCCAATAGTTGTCGTCTTTCCACTTCCGTTTACCCCAACAAAAATTAATATTTTTTTTTCATTGTCTTTTTCATTTATTAGAACATGTTCCCTTGGAAGTAATATATTCTCTATATTTTGAGCTAAGATTTCTAGTACATTTTTTAATCCATCATCATTTGAAATTTTTATTTTTTTTATAGAATCTATTAATTGATTTACAACATCTAAACTAATATCAGACGAAATAAGAACATTTTCTAATTCTTCTAAAGTTAAATCGTCTATTTTTTTATTTTTTAAAATTTCTAAAATATTGAAAGATAGTATATTGGAAGTTTTGCTTAACTTATTTTTAAATATTGAGAATAAACTCATGCTATTCTTGCTAATAACGTATCATTTTCTACTCCTGTGTATATACAGGATATTATATTTCCCTCTTTAAATTCTTCATCAAGTTTTACTTTTAAAAAATGTTGATCTTTTCCAAGTGAAAAATTTTCTTGTCTACTTTCAATTAAAATTTGTTCCTTCTTTCCAATATTTTTTTCTAAATGTTGTTTTAATTTTTCAATACCTTTTTCTCTAAGTCTTCTAGCTCTATCTTTGATAATATTTTTTTGAACTTGAGGCATTCTGGATGCAGGGGTGTTTTCTCTTGGAGAATAAGGAAAAATATGAAGATGAGTTAAATTACACTCATCAACCAGTTTAATTGAATCTTTAAACATTGTTTCTGTCTCTGTAGGAAAACCGGCAATTATATCAGCACCAAATGTTGCATCTTTTCTAATAGATAAAACTTTCTTACAAAAATTGATTGCCATTTCCCTTGAATGTCTTCTTTTCATTCTTTTCAAAATTAAATTGTTTCCAGCCTGTAAACTTATATGAAAATGAGGCATCAATCTTTCGTCTTTTAAAACGTCCCAAAAATCTTCGTCTATTTCAGCGCAGTCAATTGAAGACAAACGCAGTTGTCTTAATTCAGGTACTAATTTTAGAATTCTTTTAATTAAGTTTGAAAAAGTAGGTTTTGCAGGAAGATCTTTTCCATAATCAGTTATATCTACTCCTGTTAAAACTACTTCATTATATCCATTGCTAACAATTTTTTTTATTTTATTTACTATTTCTCCAGCAGGTACACTTCTATTATTGCCTCTGCCAAATGGAATGATACAAAAAGTACAGCGATGGTTACAACCTTGTTGTATTTCAATATAAGCTCTCGATTTTCCTTCAAATTTTTCAATTGAATTAGATACCGTTTTACTTTCTTCTAATATATTTCCTACTTTAAGATTTTTAGACTGATTGATATTTTTCCATGTTAAAGTTTCTAATTTTTCTGTATTCCCAATTACTGAGTCTACTTCATTTAAATCTTTATATTTTAATGGATTGATTTGAGCAGCACATCCTGTAACTACTATTGTATTATTAGGAAATTTTTTTTTTGCCTTTCTAATTTCATAAGAAACTTTTTTCTCAGCTTCTTCAGTTACCGCACATGAGTTTATGACTGTAACATTATTTAAATTATTTGTTTTAAGATGGTTTTTAATAATTTCACCTTCATAAATATTCAATCTACAACCTAGATTAACTATGTGATTTTTATTTTTCATAAATTATATTTCTAAACTACCCTGATAACTTATTTCTGCAGGTCCTGTCATAATAGCTTCATTATTAAATATATTTATACGCAGCGATCCTTTTTCAAGCTTCACTTCAGCGTTATTTTCAATCAATCCTTTTTTCCACGCCGCATATACAGCCGCACAGGCACCACTACCACAAGCTAACGTGATTCCAACTCCACGTTCCCAAACTCTCATTTCAATTAAATTTGAATTAATAACTTCAACTATTTCAACATTAGTTTTTTTGGGAAAGAGCTCATGATTTTCTATTTTAGGACCTATACTTTCAAGATCTGTACCTTTGATCGATTTCCCAAAAAAAACTACATGTGGATTACCTACATTAACAGCAACTCCATTACTATATCCATCAATTGAAATTGGTATATTCATTGTATCGACTTCTTTACTTAAAGGAATTTTATCCCAAGTATTTTTTATTGAACCCATGTTGACACTTATATTGTTATCTATTTTTTTTGATTCTAATATGCCTGCATCAGATTGAATTTTTAAAATTTCTTTATTTGAATCTTCATCAAATAGTATTTTTGCCACGCAGCGTGTTCCATTACCACAAGCTTCGGCTCTATCACCACCAGGATTAAAAATTTCAATTTCAGCATCAGCACTTTGATTACTTGTATTATTAATTGTGATTAATTGATCACACCCTGCCCCAGTTCTTCTGTCACTGAGTCTTTTAATAATATCTTCAGTAATTGTGATATTGTTAGACCTTTTATCTATGATAACAAAATCGTTCCCAAGTCCATGCATCTTTATAAAGTCTACTTTTTGCATATTTGTTTTATAACCTAATTTATTGATAAATCTCAGTAAATATGGGAAATTTAAGAATACTTGACTTTCAATTATTCAGCTAATAGAGGGTCACCAATAAATCCTATATTTGTAAACGAATTGAGCTTGTTACAATTGTGATAGGTACTCTAGCCCACGAGTTTCGTGCCCTGGAGTTAAAAGGCTATTGGAGATTTATGTTTGATACACTGAACACAAAATTTGAAAAAATTGTTCAAAGTATTCGGGGTAAGGCTGTTATATCAGAAACAGATCTAGAAGTTACATTACGTGAAATTAGAATTGCTCTGTTAGAGGCAGACGTTTCCTTAGTTGTAGTAAAAGAATTTATAAATTCCATCAAGTCAAACATTTTAGGAAAAGAAATTCTCAAATCTGTTAAGCCAGATCAAATGATCATAAAGCTTGTGCAAGATGAGCTTGTAAAAATTCTTGGATCAGAAAATAAATCTCTAAATTTATCTTCTTCTCAATTAACTAAAATATTGTTTTGTGGATTACAGGGATCTGGGAAAACAACATCAATTGCCAAACTTTCCTATTTGTTAAAGAAGTCTTCAAAGAAAAAAATTTTACTAGCATCAGCAGACATTTATCGACCAGCAGCACAAGAACAATTAAAAGTATTAGCTGAAGAAACCGGCTCAGATTTCTTTAATCACAATCTATCATCAGCCAGTAAGATAGTTGATGATTCCATAGACTATGCTCAAAAAAATTTATTTGATATTCTTATTTTAGATACTGCTGGACGACAAGTTGTAGATAAAAAGTTAATGAGTGAATTAATAGAAATTGAAAATAAGTTTAAACCTGACGAAACATTATTAGTAGCAGATGCTCTAACAGGACAAGATGCTGCAAATGTAGCTAAAAGTTTTAGTGATGCAATAAATATCACTGGATCAATTTTAACTCGAATAGATGGTGATAGCAGGGGTGGTGCAGCACTATCAATTAAATCGATAACAAACTCTCCTATAAAATTTATAGGACTAGGTGAAAAAATAGAAAATTTTGAACCTTTCCATCCTGAAAGAATTGCACAAAGAATCTTAGGTATGGGAGATATTGTATCTCTTGTCGAAAAGGCTGCTGAAAATATTGATAAAGAAGAAATGGAAGATATGGCAAAAAAGATCGCTAAAGGAAAATTTGATCTTGAAGATTTTGCAAATCAATTAAAGCAAATGGGTAAAATGGGTGGAGTCTCCGGTTTACTTTCTATGATGCCAGGTGTTTCAAAGGCACAGAAGTTAATGGCAGAAAATAAAATTTCTAATTCAATGATTGATAAACAAATAGCTATAATCAGTTCAATGACAAAAAAAGAAAGGGCTGATCCAGATATTATAAAGGCTTCACGCAAAATTAGAATTTCAAAAGGATCTGGAACAAAAGTTCAAGACGTTAACAGGTTATTAAAACAGTTTCTCCAATCACAAAAAATGATGAAGAGAATGAAATCAATGGGCAAAGGAGGAATTCCCAGTGATTTAATGCAAAAATTACAAGGAAATCTTCCTCCAAACATAAATTAGAAAGGGAATAAAATGCCAGTAAGAATAAGATTGTCAAGAGGTGGTGCAAAGAAAAGACCATTTTATAGAATAGTAGTTGCTGATTCTAGAAGAGCTAGAGATGGAAAATTTATAGATCAAATTGGAACTTATAACCCAATGCTTCCAAAGGATAGCGCTGATAGAGTTAAAATGGATTTAGACAAAGCTAAGGAATGGATTGCAAAAGGAGCAAAACCATCAGATAGAATCTCTATTTTTCTTAGCAATCTTGGTGTGATGGAAAAACCAGTTATTACTGAAAAAACAAAAAAACATCTACCTAAGAAAAAAGCACAGGAACGTTTAGCTGCTGCTAAAGAAAAAGAAGAAGCTGCGAAAGCTGCAGCAGAAGAACCAAAAGCAGAAGAAGCAGAAGCTAAGCCAGCTGAAGAAGCACAACCTGCTGAAGAACCAAAAGCAGAAGAAGCAGAAGCTAAAAAAGAATAACATCAATTTTTGCTTTGAGTAATAAAGATATTATTCTTGTTGGTCAGTTTGGGTCTCCTTTAGGATTAAAAGGTGAAATAAAAGTTATTATGATGACTACCTCTTTTGAAGTTTTTAAAAATTTAAAAAGCTATTATAATTTTGATGGTTCAGTTGCTTGGAATTTTAAAAATATTTTATTCAAAAATAATAAGTGTGTTGTTCAAGTTGAAAAATACTTTTCTAGAGAAGATGTTTTAGAGCTTAAAGGTCAAAAAATTTTTTCAAATAAGAAATTTTTTCCAAAAACAAAAGATAATGAGTTTTACATAAACGATCTTATCGAATGCATGATTTTCTTGAAAGACAATACTAGTATTGGAAAAGTTTTAAGTGTTCAAAATTTTGGAGCGGGTGATTTATTGGAAGTCAAATATAATACCAAACTTACTCTTATACCTTTTGATAAAACTAATATTTTATCAGTTAATATTAATAAAAAAGAAATTATAGCTGATCCAATACCTGGTATTCTTGATTAAAATGAGAGTAGTAATTTTAACTTGTTATCCTGAGATGTTCCCTGGTTCACTAGGATATTCTGTAATCGGAAATGCATTAAACAATAAAAAATTTTCTCTCGAGATAGTCAATCTACATAATTTTGGAATTGATAAAAGAGGAAGTGTTGATGATGAACCTTTTGGGGGAGGGCCTGGAATGGTTATTCGTCCAGATGTGATTGAAAAAGCATTAAATTCAATCACTTTCAAAACCGATAATTACTGCAAAATTTTCCTGACACCGTCAGGTCAGAAATTATCTCAAGCCAAACTTAATAATCTATCAAAACATGATGAAATGCTTATTTTATGCGGTAGATTTGAAGGGGTTGACCAAAGAGCTATAGAAATTCTGGATTTTCAGGAAATAAGTATCGGTGATTACGTACTTTCTGGTGGTGAGATTGCTGCCCAGGTGTTAGTTGAAGGTTGTATTCGTCTCATTCCTGGAGTATTAGGGCAGCCACAAAGTTTATTAGAAGAATCTTTTTCTAATAATCTGCTTGAATATCCTCATTATACCAGACCACAAACCTGGGAAGACATTCAGGGAAATAAACATGAAGTTCCAGATGTTTTAACATCAGGTCATCATGAAAAAATTGATAAATGGAGAAAAGAAAAATCGGTTGAAAAAACTAAAGAATTAAGACCAGATCTTTATAAAAAGGAAATATAAAATGAGTAATTTATTAGAGACATTTGAAAAACAACAGATTGAAAAGTTAACTTCAAAAAAAAGAGTTCCTGCTTTTCGTGCTGGTGATACTCTAAAAGTTACTGTAAGAATTACAGAGGGAAGTAAGTCGAGACTTCAAGCATTTGAAGGTATTTGTATTGCAAGAAAAAATAATTCAATAAACTCTAACTTTACTGTGAGAAAAATATCTCATGGAGAGGGTGTTGAAAGAGTATTCCCTTTATTCAGTCCATTAGTAGAAAAAATTGAAGTTGTTAGAAAAGGTGATGTAAGAAGAGCTAAGCTATATTATCTAAGAGAATTATCTGGAAAGAAAGCAAGGATCGCAGATAAAGATAGGGGCGATGAAGCTGATCAATATGAATATATAGAGGAAGCTCCTCCGGTAGAAGAAACAAAAACTGCAGATACAGATACAAATGCTGCAGAGGAACCAAAAGCTGAAGAGGTAGAAGCAAGACAAGCAGAGATAAAAGCAGAAGAAGCAGAAGCCAAACCAGCAGAAGAATCTAAAGCAGAAGCTGCAGAGGAATCTAGTAAAGAAGAGGAAAAAGCAGCCGAAAATAAATCGGATGACAATAAATAATCCTAAAACTCTTTTTGATAAAATTTGGGAACATCATATTGTTGATAGACAAGAAGATGGAACTTGTCTTATTTATATTGATAGACACCTTGTTCATGAAGTTACGAGCCCTCAAGCATTTGAAGGTTTAAGAAATAATAATCGTAAAGTTAGAAGACCCGAAAGTACTTTTGCAGTAGCTGATCACAATGTTCCAACCTCAGATAGATCTAAAGGTATAGAAAATAAAGAAAGTAGAATTCAGGTTGAAACACTAGAAAAAAATTGCAAAGATTTTGATGTTAAACTTTTTCCGTTATTAGATAGCAGACAAGGTATAGTTCATATAGTTGGACCAGAACAAGGTATTACTCAGCCAGGTATGACAATAGTTTGTGGTGATAGTCACACAGCAACACACGGAGCATTCGGTGCCTTAGCTTTTGGTATCGGCACAAGTGAAGTTGAGCATGTATTAGCTACTCAGACCTTGATTCAAAAACCTGCAAAGAATATGCGAATTTCTGTTGAAGGTAAATTAAACTTAGGTGTTACAGCAAAAGATATTATCCTTCATATCATAGGAAAGATAGGAACAGCTGGTGGAACTGGTTATGTTATTGAATATAGTGGTAATGCAATTTCCTCTCTTTCAATGGAAGGGAGAATGACAATCTGTAATATGAGTATTGAAGCAGGTGCTAGAGCTGGTTTAATTGCTCCTGACGAAAAAACTTTTGAATATATTAAAGGTAGACCGTATGCTCCATCAGGAGATAATTGGGACAAAGCGGTAGAATTTTGGAAATCTCTTCCATCTGATGAGGGTGCAAAATATGATGAAGAAATTTTAATTAATGCTGACGATATTTCACCACAAATTACTTGGGGCACAAGTCCACAAGACGTTGTTTCTATAAATGGTATAGTACCAAATCCTCAAGAAGAGAGTAATCCAAATAGAAAGAAGGCTATGGAGCGTTCTCTTGAATATATGGGTTTAGAACCTAAACAAGAAATACAAAAAATTAAAATTGATAAAGTGTTTATTGGCTCTTGCACTAATGGAAGAATTGAGGATTTAAGAGAAGTTGCTAAGGTTGTAGAAGGCAAAAAAGTTTCTGTAGACTCAATGATTGTTCCTGGTTCAGGTCTAGTTAAAAAACAAGCTGAAGAAGAAGGTTTAGATAAAATTTTTATTGAAGCAGGATTTGATTGGAGAGAGCCAGGTTGCTCCATGTGTTTAGCTATGAATCCAGATCAATTAAAACCGCAAGAAAGATGTGCATCAACATCAAATAGAAATTTTGAAGGCAGACAAGGTAGAGAAGGTAGAACACATCTTGTTAGTCCTGCAATAGCTGCTGCCTCTGCAATCAAAGGTTCTTTTGCAACAGCAGAGGATTTATAAATGGAATCATTTAAAACAATAATTGGTATCCCTGCACCACTACCAATGATTAATGTCGATACCGATATGATTATTCCAAAACAATTTTTGAAAACAATAAAGAGATCTGGTTTAGGAAAAAACTTATTTCATGAATTAAGATACGATATTCAAGGTAACATAAAGAATGATTTTGTTCTTAACTGGGATCCTTATAAAACTTCAAAAATTTTAATTGCTGGGGCAAATTTTGGTTGTGGATCAAGTAGAGAGCATGCACCATGGTCACTATTAGATTTTGGTTTTAAGTCAATAATTGCACCAAGCTTCGCAGATATTTTCTATAATAATTGTTTTAAAAATGGAATTCTGCCAATTAAGTTAGATCAACAAAATGTAGATATATTAATGAACGAAGCAGAAAATAAAAATGATGTTTCAGTTGATTTAGAAAATCAAAAAATCATTTATCAATATGATAAAACAATTGAATTTGAAATTGATGCATTTCGAAAAAAATGTTTGTTAGAAGGCTTGGATGATATTGGTTTGACACTCCAAAAAAATAAAAAAATTGATGTTCATGAAGAGAGAATACACAGTATCCAACCTTGGATAGTGTAGTAAAAAATGAGTAATAAAAAAATTTTAATTTTACCTGGTGATGGAATTGGCAACGAAGTTATGGTTGAGGTATTAAAAATAATTGATTGGATGGAAAAAACTAAATCTTTATCTTTTGATATTTCTGAGAGATTAGTTGGGGGTACAGCATACGATAAAGAAGGTAATTCTATAAGCGATGAAACAATGCAAGTAGCTTTGGATTGTGATGCTGTATTATTTGGTGCGGTAGGAGGTGCTAAATGGGATAATGTAGAAAGAGATAAAAGACCAGAAGCAGCCTTATTAAGATTAAGAAAAGATCTAGATCTGTTTGCTAATCTAAGACCAGCTGTTGTTTTAGATGCTCTTTCAGATTCATCATCTTTAAAACCTGATCTTGTTAAAGGATTAGATATTTTGATAATAAGAGAATTAACAAGTGGTGTATATTTTGGACAACCAAGAGGTATATCAAAAATTAGTGAGACTGAAAGTAAGGCAGTTGATACTCAACTGTATACCACATCAGAAGTTAATAGAGTTTCACGAGTGGCATTTGATTTAGCAAAGTTGCGTAATAATAAAGTTACATCAGTAGAAAAATCAAATGTAATGGAAACAGGTTTATTTTGGAAAGAAACTGTAACAGATTTACACAAAAAGGAATATTCTGATGTTAATTTAGAACACATGCTTGCAGATAATTGTGCAATGCAATTAGTTCGTTATCCAAAACAATTTGATGTCATACTTACAGATAACTTATTTGGTGATCTTTTAAGTGATACTGCAGCTATGCTAACAGGATCTTTAGGAATGCTCCCTTCAGCAGCACTTGGACCAGTTAAAGAAAATGGAACTAGAGCGGCAATGTATGAGCCAGTTCATGGTAGTGCACCAGACATAGCTGGTCAATCTAAAGCAAATCCTTTAGCAATGATCATGAGCTTTGCTATGATGTTGAAATATAGTTTTGATATGCAAGAAGATAGTCAAATGGTTGAGAAAGCAGTACAGAATGTATTACTCAAAGGCTTAAGAACAGCTGATATTAAAGATGGAGCAGAAAAAATTATTTCTACTCAAGAAATGGGAAATGCTGTTATTGAAGAATTAAAAATTCTATCTGGGAATTAAATGACTCAAAAATATAATATAGCAGTAGCAGGAGCAACAGGTGCGGTAGGAACAGAAATAGTTCAAATATTAGAGCAGAGGGATTTTCCAATAGACAATTTATATTTACTCGCATCATCAAAATCAAAAGGCAAAAAAGTAGAGTTTAAAGATAAAGAAATTGTTGTAGAAGATTTATCAGAATTTGATTTTTCAAAAGCTCATATTGGTTTATTTTCACCTGGAGGTAAAATTTCTGCGGAATATGCACCAAAAGCAGCTAAAGCAGGATGTATCGTTATAGACAATACCTCTCATTTTCGAATGCATCAAAATATTCCTTTAATCGTACCTGAAGTAAACGCTAATGCACTTGATGAATTTTTTGATGATGAAAACAGAACTAATATTATTTCAAACCCTAATTGCTCAACAATACAAATGGTTGTTGCATTAAAACCACTTCATGAAAAAGCAATTATTAACAGAGTTGTTGTATCAACATACCAAGCTGTGTCAGGGGCAGGTAAAACAGGTATGGATGAATTGTTTAATCAGACTCAAAATGTTTATGCAAACCAAGAATTAAAAAAAGAAAAGTTTACAAAACAAATTGCTTTTAATGCCATTCCTCACATTGGAGCTTTTTTAGAAAATGGCAATACAGAAGAAGAGCAAAAAATGATTCATGAAACAAAAAAAATTCTAGACGAGGGAATTAATGTTTCAGCAACTTGTGTTAGAACAGCGGTATTTATTGGCCACTCAGAAGCTGTAAATATAGAGTTTGACTCGCCATTAGATGAAAAAGAAGCAAACGAAATATTATCTAACTCTGCAGGTATTTCAGTCATTGATCATCGAAAAGATGAAGGTTATGTGACTCCTGTTGAAATTGCAGGAGAGGATAAAGTTTATATTAGTAGAATTAGAAATGATGAATCAATAGATAATGGTTTGAATTTATGGGTAGTGTCAGATAATTTGCGCAAAGGAGCAGCACTTAATGCTGTCCAAATTGCTGAGTTAGTAATTTCAAAGTATTCAGAAAAAATAATTATTTGATTGGCAGTCTCGTAGGGACTCGAACCCCAAATTCATGTTCCGAAGACACGTGTGATATCCATTTCACCACGAGACCTTTTATTAATTAAACATTATATAGTATAAGTTGAGGCTTTAAAATATTATGTCATTTTATCTATCTAAAATTCTTTGGTTAATCGTAAATCCTTTTAATATTTTTATTTTCATTACTTTGTTTACAATGTTTTTATATTTCATTAACATTAGAAGATTAAGTTTAATAATTTATTTAATTAATTTTATATTTATAGCTCTAATTTCTTTCTTGCCCATTGGAAGTTATCTTACTTATATTATTGAAAAAGAATTTCACACTAACACAAAGATTCCAGAGCGAGTAGACGGCATTCTTATTTTGGGTGGAGCAACAAATCCATTATTATTTAAAGAATTTGATCAAATAAGTTTAAATGGCTCTGCAGAAAGATTAGTTGAATCAGTAATGATAATTAGAAAATTTGAAAAAGCTAAAGTCATTTTTAGTGGGGGATCAGGCATTGTAAATAGATCCGATCTAGGTCATTCACAAGTTGCTAAACTATTTTACAAAAAAATAGGAGTTGATATTAATAAAATTTTTTTTGAAGATAAATCAAGAAATACTCACGAAAATATAATTTATTCAAAAAAAATTGCAAAACCGAAAAAAAATGAAAATTGGTTATTAATAACATCCGCCTTTCATATGAAAA
>CACBLW010000018.1 GCA_902540265.1 uncultured Alphaproteobacteria bacterium | reverse complement strand
GCAAATTAAATTGCTAAATTAATTAACTATAGACTAATATATTCAACTAAAAGAAATAGAAAAAAGGACGTATTATGAAAATTATTATGAATGTTAAATTAAAAGAAGGTTATGAAAAATGGAAAAATCTTTTTCTCAGTGTTGATACTCATAGAGAAAAATATGGAATAAAAGTTTTAGCATATGGCCATCCTAAAGATGATGAAACTAAAATTTATCAAGTTTTAGAGATTGAATCGATGGAAAAAATGCAAGAAGCTATGCAAGATCCAGAATTAGCAAAACTGAGAACTGATGCAGGTGTCGATCTAGACAGCCAAGAATTAGTTTTCTTAGTCGAGTAGATTAAAAACAAATAATACACTATATTGTTATGGGGTATAAAGCCCTCTCCACTGAGGGAGTTTTGCCCCCACTTATTCTAACTTAAGTTCTAAGCGTAGTTTCGGCAACAACTAATTCTTCTCGTTTATTTTCTCTAAATACAACAAAGATACCACTTGCAATTATAAGAAAAATTCCAATAAATGAATTTATATCGGGTATTTCTGAAAAAATTATGATGCCTATAATTATAGCAAAGATAAGATGTACATACTCTGCTATACTGTTTACTAACGGTGAGCCAACTCTGTAAGCTGCAATCAAGCAAAATATTCCAATACAGCCAGTTGTAGAAATAAATAGTATTAATCCAATTGTTTGTACATCATTTAGCACCCATGAATTACTTAGAATAGAAAAAATTGATAAGTTTAAATCTGAATTATGTAGTAAAATACTAATCATACTTCCTCCAATAAAAGCACCTATGTAAATGTGAAAGGTTTGCTGAAATAGATTATCTTTTTCTGATGTTTTTTTGCTAAGGTCATTGATAATGCATATGTGGCAGCAGCAATAATTGGAAATAACATATAAATATTTATTTCATTAAATTCTGGTTTGATTATTAAAAGTGTTCCAGAAAAACCGACAATAATTGAAAAAATTCTATTTAACCCAATTTTAATATTCAAAATAAAATAAGAATAAATTGTTATAAAAAATGGGCTGACAAAAAATAAACTTGTTGCTTCAGCTAAGGTGATTTGGCTTAACGAAATAAAAAATAAGGTAAAGCCAAAGAAGAAAGTTGAGCCTCTAAAAATAGCTATATAAGGGTGTGCTGTTCCGAATAATATTGGTTGTTTTGTATAAATTAAATATAGGCATAACAATAAAAAACCCATTCCGCCTCTAAATACAAGGATTTGCATTAGAGAAGCATCGTAAATAGTATACTTAATTAAAACGTCCTGGGTAATGATAAATAACATCCCGACAATAATTAAAATGAGACCTTTTATATTATTATTCATTAAATTATCCTTATTGTAATTTAGGTATTAGTTTAGAAAAAAAAATAATATATAATTATTTCAATGATTTTTTATTTAATAACGCCGCTAATATTAATATTTTCTAGTTCTCTAGGATTAATAATAAATCCTTCCTGGTCCATATCTCCATTTATTTGGGTTTTTGTATTAGTGCCAATTATTGATCTGGTATTACCTTACTTAAGTAAAGATGATTTTGAACTAAAAGAAAATGTGTTTCACAATTTTTCTATTTTAATAGTACTACCCTGTATTTTATTTTTAATTATATTTGGTTTAATTGTTGTCTCTAACCCTAGTATCACTTTATTAACTGCTGCTGCTTTGGGTGCTGCAGTAGGTATGTCTGGCGGGTCTATTGGCATTACAACTGCACATGAGCTCATTCATCGAAAAAATAAATTTATGCGAGGTATAGGAGTATTTTTATTAGTTTTATGTTGTTACGGCCATTTTCGTATCGAACATATATATGGACATCATTTAAATGTAGCTACTAAAGAAGATCCTGCTACAGCTAGAAGAGGTGAAAATTTTTATTTTTATTTTATTCGCTGTGTAATCAATAGTGTGATTTCATCTTGGAATATTGAAAAAAATATTCTCGATAGAAAAAGAATAAATATTTTTAGTTTTCAAAACAGAATGATTCATTATTTTGTATTAGAATTTTTATTTTTAGTATTTGCATACTTAATTGCTGGTATGAATGGTTTAGTTTTTATTATCTTTCATTCTTTTGTTTCCATAATCTTATTGGAGTTAGTAAATTATATCCAGCATTATGGTTTGGAGAGAAAAAAAGAAAATGGAAGATACGAAAGATTTACAGATCTCCATTCTTGGAACAGTCGTCACATCTCTGCTAATTGGTCGACGTTTAATTTAGGTCTTCACGCAGAGCATCATCAGAGTGCATCCAAGCCTTACCCTCTTCTATCTCAGGAAGAAAAAGCTATTGAAATGCCTGCTAATTATTCTGTCATGTTAATTATGGCGTTAATTCCTCCATTATGGTTCTTTATCATGGATAGAAAAATTGATAATTTAAAGACAATTTAGTATTACAATTTTAATAATAGAAGTGAGTAAAAATTATGGCACGTGAATGGGTGATTAAAGATTATTCGGGTTATCAAGGTTTAACATTACAAGATTGCGAAATACAAAATGCAGGTCCAGGTGAAGTACGTCTTCGTATAGAAGCTTTTGCTCTTAATTGGGGTGATATGGATTTAATGCTAGATCGATATTCTTTTAGTTTTGAAAAATTTCCTGCACGAATAGGAATGGAAGCTGCTGGAATAGTTGATCAAATTGGTGAGGGTGTTAATAATATAGAGATTGGTCAACGATACTGCACTCTACCCTATTTTTATTATAATAAAGGTGCGAGTGCTGATTATGTCACGATAGATGCAAGATATATTACTCCTGCCCCAGAAGGATTGAGTGCTGCAGAAAGTTCTTCGGTATGGATGCAATTTATGACAGCATATTATCCCATAGTTGAACTTTGCAAAGCGTCACCAGAAAAAAATATTCTTGTAACTGCTGGTACAAGTACAGCTGGAAACGCAGCATTAAATATTGGAAAGTTATACGGTGCCAATATGATTACAACTACAAGGTTTGAAAAAAATACTGATTATTTAATTGAATCAGGCGCTTCGCACGTAATTATTCCTGAAAAAAATGATTTAGCATCCACTATAAAAGAAGTAACAAATGGCAGAGGCATTGATGCTGCATTTGATCCTGTTGGTCAGGGCATGATATCAAAGTATAGCCCTGCCCTTGCACGTGATGCTACGATTTATTTTTATGGAACGTTAGATGGAGTATTCCCTCAATTACCAATAGTAGATATGTTTCAAGCAAACGCTACATTTCATCCTTATTCACTATTTAATTATGTTGAAAATGCTGAAATGAAAAATAGAGGAACTGATTTTGTTTATAAATCATTGAAAGAAGAAAAGTTGAAACCTAATATTGATCGTACATATCCAATGGAAGACTATCGTAATGCATGGGAATATTTAAAAGAACCACGAGATAAACATGGTAAAGTCGTTATAGAAACAGGTCTTTAAATGAGTATAAGAAATATTTAAATAATGAAAATACTTAACTATTTATTTTTATTATTCTTTATTTTTCTTTTACTGAATTTTTTTTATGACTTTCAAATATTAAGAAATTTTTTAGGCAAAGATCAACAACAATTAATTTCTAAATATATTTTTCCTCAAAAAAACATAGACGAGCTTAAAAAAGAAATTGAAAATATTCAAAAAGAAAGAAACCTTTTTAGAGGCCAAAAAAAATTACTAGAAAAAGCATTTAATGATATGCTTGAAGAAGTTAATGATATGCGTGAAGAAGTTCATTATCTTCAAGCAATAGAAGATAAAATTGAAAAATTACTATCTCAGTTAGATCCTTATGAATTTGATATGCATATTAAAAGAAATAATAGTAATTTAGAATATATATTTAATCCTTCTCATAGTTTTGAATCAGCTATTTTAGATGTTGATATTTATAGTCCAGAAAAAAATATTTTAATGTATGGAATAGCAAATCAGTTCCCTGCTAGTGGATATATCGATCAATATGACAATAAAATAATTTTTCTTTCAGCAAGTGGAATCTTGACATACTCCAAAACTGACATGACTAAACTGAATAATAACCTTATTTTAAAACAAATAAAAACAAATATTCATGACTTTATTAATGAAGAACAATTTCACAAATCAAGACTACATGATTTTGATTGGCTGGAAGGTGGATGGTATTCTACAAAGGATTTGCAAATATATGAAAATGACATTTATGTGTCCTATACAAGAGAAGTAAAAGCAGATTGCTGGAATACTAGCCTTCTTCAAGGAAAAATGGATTTTGAATTTATACAATTTGAAATCTTATTTACTTCTGATGAATGTGTGCATGTAGATAATAATATCGATAATGAATTTAATGCTCATCAATCAGGTGGCAGAATTGTCAATCTAGATAAAAACACTGTTCTTTTATCTACGGGAGATTTTAGAAGTCGACATAGAGTTCAAAATAAGAACAGTATATTTGGTAAAATAATTAAAATTAATAAAAACAATAAAGATTATTCAATAATAAGTATGGGGCATCGAAATCCTCAAGGTTTATTTTATGATAAGGCAAATAATTTTTTACTAGAAGCAGAACATGGTCCAGAAGGTGGAGATGAAATTAACTTAATTCAACTCAATGAGAATAACATTCCAAATTATGGATGGGCAATTTCTTCTTATGGTGAACACTACGGTGGTAAATACGCACCCCGAAATAAAAAAAAATATGTAAAATATCCATTACATAAATCTCATTCAGATTATGGTTTCATAGAACCAATTAAATATTTTAATCCGTCAATAGGTATTTCTCAAATTGTGGGATTAGATATAAAAAATAAATATGTTGTTGCTTCTTTAAAAGATAATTCAATTTATTTTTTTGATTTAAAAAGTGGTAGTAAAGTTGAAAATTTAGAAAGAGTAAGTTTAGGTGAAAGAATAAGAGATATGATTAAAGTAGACAATGGTTTAATTTTATTTTTAGAAGATACTGCTTCAATAGCTTTAATTAATTTAAAATGATAGATTTTTTTTCAAAATTAAAAGATAATCGAATATTTCAATTTTCAGTTGTCATAATAATTATTCTTAATGCAATACTAATTGGTGCTACAACATATCAATTAGATCCTATATTTTTAAATACTATTCATTTACTTGATTATGCAATCACTGTTTTCTTTGTAATTGAAATACTCATTCGCTTTATTGGAGAAAAAGAAAAGAAAAATTTTTTAAAAAATGGTTGGAATGTATTTGATACAATAATTGTAGCTATTTCTCTTATACCTATTCCAAATAATTCAAGTTTTTTAGTTTTACGTCTTCTTCGTATATTTAGAGTTTTACGACTGATATCTGTAATACCTGAATTAAAAAAAATTATTGAAGCCATCCTTGCATCTATAAAAAGAGTTTTTTTTGTTAGCCTTCTGCTTTTTATTATTCTTTATATATATGCCACTATGGGTTCTATTTTATTTGGAGAAGATGATCCAGAAAGATGGGCAGATTTAGGAATATCTCTTATAACTTTATTTCAAGTTTTGACTTTATCTAGTTGGGAAAACGTTATGTTACCAATGCAAGCAATTTACTGGTGGTCCTGGATTTATTTTTTTTCCTTTATCTCTATTTGTTCAATAACAATTTTAAACCTTGTTATAGCAATTCTTGTTGATGTTGTTAATCATCAGCATGATAATGAGAAAAAAAATTAGTAGAGAATCGCAAAAAAAATATTAAAAAAAAGTATGAAAGAAACATTATTTAAACCATTACATTGGATTATGTTAATCCTTATATCTCTTGATTTTATTGATACATCTTATCGAATTACATACGGGTATTTTTCTGGTCAAGGTGTGCAACCACCTGTAGGAGATTTTAATGTTCAACTTTCCACTTTAGACTTTATTGTAAGTATCGTATTCCAGTTAGCAATCGCTTACACAATTTACATGTTGTACAGTATGAAAAGAAGTGGTGGATATTATTTAGTAGGTTTAAATATTCTTTTTGTAATTTATGGATTTGTTATTGGTCCGTTTAGTACAGTACCAGCTGGAGAAGTATTACCTCTCATTGCAGGCTTTATGGTTTTTTATATCATTCTAGTTATTGGGATACCTTATTTGTATTCTGATAAATATGAATAATTGTAATAAATTATCTCTAATTCTCTACCTTTACATTCATTGAATTGTAATAATTATGTATTATCTATTTAAAAGAACGATTTGACTCTATTGCGGTTCAAAAGCAGCTAAAATGAGATACGTATAAATTTATCCTCCCATTAAGAAAAATGGTGAGGATATTTTTTTTAGGAGATAATTATGAACTTATGTGTTGTATCCAAAGGATCTTTTACTAAAGAAGATTACATGGAATTATATAATTTTTTTAAAGATGATATTGCCAAATATACTGATGCGTTTGATATGGCTTTTGTAAAAGATGGCCACGTGATGATTATGTGTAATGTAACTGATGAAGAGAAATTTTACGCTTTATTTGATGACCCAAAATCAAAAGAATTTGATTCAAAATTTAATAGTACAGATACAGTGTATTCTTTGCAAAAAGTAGAATAATTATAATCCACCATGAGAAGTTAAGAAGTCAGAAATTTTTTCAATTCCGTTATTATTTTTCATTTCACCAAAAATGTAAGGTAAACCATTTCTGGCTTCATTTACATCCTCTTTCATTTGCTCTAAATCAACATCAACATATGGTGCAAGGTCAACTTTATTAATTACAAGTAAATCAGATTTTTTAATAGCTGGTGCTTTTTTTCTTGGTATATCTGCACCTTGTGCCACATCAATCATATATATTGTTAAATCAACTAATTCAGGACTGAAAGTTGCTGCTAAATTATCACCACCTGATTCAATAAGGATTAACTCTAAATCTGGAAATTTCTTTTTCATTTCATCTACTGCAAGTAAATTGATACTGCAATCTTCCCTAATAGCTGTATGTGGACATCCGCCAGTTTCAACACCTTTAATTCTCTCCATAGGTAGAACTTGTGCTTTCATTAAGTATTCTGCATCTTCAGTTGTATAAATATCATTTGATATAACTGCCATAGATACTTTTTTTGATAAATAACGACATAAAGCTTCAGTCAAACTTGTTTTACCAGTCCCTATTCCACCACCAATACCAACTTTTAAAGGTCCATTTATATTATTCATGTTAAATAAATCCTTGAGTCTAAGTTTTCATGCTTAATGGCATAAATATCACCAATAAAAAAAGTTGTACCTATATCATTGAGAGTTAGTTTATCTGAATGAGTTAAAAATTCTTGAATTTGATTAATAAAAATAAAATTAAGAGTCTGCCCATCTTTTTGAGACATTGGTATATGTTTTACACATGTATTAATTAAATTAGAAATAAATGATTGTAGATAAAACCTAATTAAATCATCAAACTTTATATCAAAATGTAATCCAGCTTTCGCTAAACAATATATAAATGATGTATTTTCAGGTAGAGATAATTCCCAACTATCTTTCATGATTTTACGAAAAGAATTTCCCATATCTATCATTTCTATTTTCCTTTCTTTAGAAGAAGCACTTGCTAAGATTAATTCATTTATTTCCTCACCTTTGTAAATAGACTTCATAAAAATATAATCATTTCTTAATGTTCCATAAAATAAAAGAGCATCTAAAAATTCTTTAACGTCATCTTTATTTTTAATTTTTTTATCATCTATCAGTGCTTCTAAACCATGAGAGTATGCATAAGAACCAATAGGAAAAGAGGATGAAAACCATACTTGTAATATTTGATGAGTATCTTTAAATTTTTTCATATTAGTGTTTGTGACTATGCGTTCTACCCATACCATATGCACCGCCCTCTGGTTTAAATTTTTCAAAAACTTTTTTTATATTTCCATGTAACTTTAAAACCATATCAAGAATTACAGCATCATCTTGAATAAGAATTCTATTTTCTTCAATTTGACACGGCAGATGTCTGTTTCCTATGTGCCATATGATTTGCTTTAAATTATGACCTGTTATTTCAATTAAATTTTCTTCTTTAGATATGATTTTAATTAAATCACCATTATCTAATTCAAAAAAAAAATTTTCATCAACACTGACGGTCTCTTCAAGATTAACTAAAAATTCAGTGCCATTATTTGCTATAAGTTTTTTTCTACGAATAAATCTTTCTTCATAAGATAATGAAATTTCATCTAATAATTCTTTATTATTATGATTGTGATGAATTATTTTTAAAGAAGTTTGCATTTTAATACATGAAATAACGTTGAGCCAAAGGTAATGTTTTAGCTGGTTCACAAGTTATTAACTCACCATCTGCTAAAACTTCATAGGTTTCTGGATTAACTTCTATTTTTGGACAATAATCATTTAATATCATATCTTTTTTAGAAATTTTTCTAATATTTTTAACAGGTAACAGAGATTTATTTACTCCAGAATTTTTAAATGACTCTTTATCTAATGAAACTTTACTTACAAAAGTGACAGTAGATTTTTCTAATGATTTTCCAAAAGAAGAAAACATTGGCCTTGAGTACACTGGTTGTGGTGTTGGTATAGATGCATTAGGATCACCCATTTGTGCACAAGCAATACTTCCTCCTTGTAATACCATTTCAGGTTTAACGCCAAAAAAAGCAGTGTCCCAAATAACAATATCAGCACGTTTGTTTTTTTCGATACTTCCAATATGATCAGAAATACCATGTGCTATTGCAGGATTAATTGTATATTTAGCGATGTATCTTTTAACTCTTACATTGTCGTTATCACCCTGCTCTTCTTTTAATTGTCCACGTTGAACTTTCATTTTATGTGCTGTTTGCCATGTTCTAATAATAACCTCACCAACACGACCCATGGCTTGACTATCAGAAGCAATAATTGAAAAAGCACCCATGTCATGCAGTATATCTTCTGCAGCAATTGTTTCTTTCCGAATACGACTTTCAGCAAAAGCAACATCTTCAGGTATTGATTTATCCAAGTGATGGCAAACCATTAACATATCTAAATGTTCTTCAACTGTATTAACTGTATAGGGTCTTGTTGGGTTAGTAGAAGAAGGAATAACATATTGTTCACCACATACTTTTATAATATCAGGTGCATGACCTCCACCAGCTCCTTCAGTATGAAAAGCGTGAATTGTTCTTCCATTAATCGCTTTAATAGTACTCTCAACAAATCCACTTTCATTTAATGTATCCGTATGAATCATTACTTGAATGTCATGATCATCTGCTACATTTAAACAATTATCTATCGCTGCGGGAGTTGTACCCCAATCTTCATGTAATTTTAGTGAAGATGCACCGGCTATTACTTGTTCTTCAAGAGCTTTAGGTAAAGAACTATTTCCTTTTCCTGCAAAAGCTAAGTTCATAGAAAATGCATCAGCTGATTGTATCATTTTTTCTATATGCCATGGCCCAGGTGTAACTGTAGTCGCTAAAGTGCCGTGTGCAGGACCAGTTCCACCTCCCAACATAGTTGTAATACCTGAATGAAGTGCATCATCTATTTGCTGAGGACAAATAAAGTGTATATGACTGTCAAATCCACCAGCTGTTATAATTTTGCCTTCACCAGCAATTATTTCTGTTCCAGGTCCAATAATAATATTTACATTGGGTTGTGTATCTGGATTACCTGCTTTTCCAATTTCATAAATTAATCCATCCTTAAGACCAATATCAGCTTTATAAATTCCATTTACATCTACTATTAAGGAGTTTGTTATAACTGTATCAACAGCACCATCTTTACGAGATACTTGAGATTGTCCCATTCCATCTCGAATAACTTTTCCACCACCAAATTTTACTTCTTCTCCATAAGTTGTTAAATCTTTTTCCACTTCAATAAATAATTCAGTATCAGCAAGTCTAACTTTATCACCAGTTGTTGGCCCATACATATCGGCATAAGCTTCTCTCTTTATTTTTTTCATTACAATTGACCCATAACTTTTTTATTAAAACCAAATATCTTTCTATTTCCCGTTATTGGAATTAATTCTACATCTTTTGATTGACCAGGTTCAAACCGAACAGCTGTGCCAGATGGTATATCTAAACGCATACCATTTGATTTTTCTCTATCAAATTTTAAATATTCATTTGTTTCGGCAAAATGATAATGACTACCAACTTGAATTGGTCGATCTCCACTATTTGAAACTTTTAAAGTTATTGATTGTCTTTCATCGTTCAAATTAATATCACTATTTTGCTTTGTTATTATTTCTCCAGGTTTCATTATCTAATCGGTTTATGTACTGTTACTAATTTTGTTCCATCTGGAAATGTAGCTTCAACTTGTACTTCTGGAATCATATCTGGAATACCATCCATACAATCTTCTTTTTTTACTACGTGAGCTCCTGTTTCCATTAATTCTGATACCATTTTTCCATCTCTTGCGCCCTCTATTACAAAATCTGTTATCAAGGCTATAGCTTCTGGGTAGTTAAGTTTAACACCTCTTTCTAGACGTTTTCTAGCAACATTAGCTGCCATACTGACCATCAACTTATCTTTTTCTCTTGGTGTTAATTTCATTTATAGATTCCAACTTTTTGGGATTTTATCATTTATTACATTTTTCATAATAAAATTTAGTGTTTTTTTTAAATCATAATTATCATCTGCTAAACATCTAATGATAATTTTATCATCAAATTTTGTCATTTCACAAAAGTGATTTCCTAAGTTTTTTTTAACTTTTCTTAATACAGATTCTAGTTGATGAACAATATCACCAAAAATTAAAATTGTTGATAAAGATGATTGATTAGAAAAAGTGTAATTGTTTTTGAAATTATCAATCGTTGATCCTTTAATATTAATTGCTTCAAAATGCTTTATGGAAGAATTTGAATAAATTTTCCATTGATCAGAAAAAGAAATATTTTTAATTTTTTCAGACATTGCTTTTCTTCCAAAAATTGTTGTTTCACAAAAAATCAAATTAGAATTATCTGATAGATTAATATTGATACTTCTTCTTAATTTTGAATTATCAAATAAAATTAACTCTTTGGGCAACCAATATAAAGTTGAATTATTTAAATTAATATTTATGTCTACTTTAGCAGGATCACCTATTCCTGAATAAATCTTTTCAGCGGCTTGCGTACAAATACTTAATTCAGAATTATGAATTGTAGCATTAATTTCAATATTATCATTACAAGTAATGCCTCCTGCCGTATTAATTAAAACTAATTCTTTAAATTCATTATAATTTTTTGGATTTAAGATTTTACAACAACCACTTTGAAAAAATTTTGAAAAATCATTATCTAGTAATTCTATATCTATTTTTCCATTTGATCTTTGCAGTAGTTTGTCCATTATTGTTCAATTAAGTATAATCGAAACAAAATTTATGAAAATAAAATACTTAATGGTTTAAGATTAAAAATTATTAATAAATAATAGTTAAATTTAATTTTTCCTATAAATTTTACCAACAAAAAATAAACCTAAAGATACTGAAAAACCTATTCCTATTGCGTATATCAGCGTTCCTATTCCAACTTTTCCACCTAAAAAAAATCCTATACCCACTGCAGATAGTTCAAGTAATGTTCTAATAAATGAAATTGAAAAATTAGTTTGTTTATTTAAGCCATTCATCAGTCCATCTCTAGGACCAGGTCCTAAATTTGCAGCTAAATAAAAACCACTTCCAATACCTATTATTAAAATACCAATTAATACCTGTAAAAATTGAAATATGAAATCCTTTGGATTAGGAAGATAGATTAGTGAAAGATCCAAAATCACAGAAATTAAAATAGCATTTAATATTGTTCCAATGCCCGGTTTTTGTTTTAGTGGAAACCAAATCAATAATACTGCAATACTTACAAAAAATGTTGTAATACCTATTGTGTAACCAGTTTTAAACGCTAATCCCTGATGTAACACAAACCAAGGTGAAACTCCCAAATTTGCAGTGATTAATAACGCTTCACCAAAGCCGAAGAGTATAAGTCCTAAAATCAAATAAAAAATTGTTATTTTTTTTGGTTTAAGATTATATTCATAAGGAGAACTCCAGTATAATTTGGGGATTGTTTTAAGTTTTAATATGTATATAAAGTTTTTTACCATCTAAGACTCATACAGCTTAAACCCGCATCAACCATTGATATTTCATCAATATTAATTTTAATGATATTAAAATTTTTAGATAAAATTTCCTCAGTTTTATTAAAACCATCTGGAATTAATAATTTATTATTAATTCTAATACAGTTAGCTGCATTTTCTTCACCTAAAGGTAATTCAATTAAATTATAATTTTTTTTTAAATAATCTAATTTAGACATTCTATTACTTACTAAAATTATATCATCATCCAATAAACTACATTCAGACTTAAAATGAAGAATATCTTTTGGTGTTTGACATACTTCCACAGTAGCACCAAGTGAGATAAGTATATTAGATAAATTTTCTGCCCCTAATTTATCAGTTCTATTTGATAAACCTATAATAAAATGATTATTAATATTTAATATATCTCCACCTTCTATTACACCCTTTTCAACAACAAAAATTTTTTCAAAGTATTTACTTATTTCTTTTTTAATTATTATTGCCTCATCCTTTCGTGTAAATTCACTTGGTTTTAATATAATAATATTATTTTTGAAGATAAGAGCGGGATCTTCAACAAAAATACTGTCTGGATATTTTTCTAAGCTATCTAATAAAATTGTATTTAATCCTGCTTCTTTAATTGCTGTTATATAATTTTTATGTATCTCTAATATTTTTTCATAACTTGGATGTAAATACTGTGAACTCAATGCATTATGAATACTCTTATTTGGTTTTCTAACAATTGCATTTGTAAATTTATATGTCATCTATGGCGTGCCCGGCATGATTCAAACATGCGGCCCCCAGATTAGGAATCTGGAGCTCTATCCTACTGAGCTACGGGCACTCCTAATTTAATTTTTATGATTCAATGTTACTTCACCAGTCTTTGTATCTACAACATCAAATGTTTTTTCATTATTACTCATTCTTTTAGCTCTAGCAGCTGAAGCTCGCTCCATTGCATCATTATCAGCATATAAAGAAACCGCCATTACAGTTGTGTCACTTGCACGAATTTGTAATAATTGATGTGCTTCTGGAAATTCACTTGGTGCTTTTTCTGAATAATCTTTAATAGATTCATCGGCATCTTCTTTAGATTTAAAATTAATAGTTGTTATTCTTGCCACAGTCATTTTTATCTCCTTTAACTTAAAAATTTATTTAATTGCTCCTTTAATTAAACCTGATAAAAATAATTACCATTAAATAATAATTATACAATAACTAACAAGTTTATAAGAAAAGATGGCTATAAATTTTAAAAGATTTTTTAAACGCTTAGAAGATATTAATAATTTGAAAAATAAATCTTTTGAAAAAATAAATATTAATAGAATTGCGCTTACACTAGATGATAAAATAGCTAGGGATAAGATAATTATATGGATGAAAAATCTTAATCTTTCAATCAAAATCGATAATATAGGTAATATATTTGGTTTTTATAATTTTAAGAAAAATACTAAACCTATTTTACTTGGCTCACACATTGATACTGTTAGAAATGCAGGAAGATTTGATGGATCATTAGGTGTAATTGGTGCATTAGAAGTATTAGAAGCATTAATTAAGAAGAATGTAACCAATAAGCCAATTGGTATAGCAATATTCACTAATGAAGAAGGAGTTAGGTTTACTCCAGATATGATGGGAAGTTGGTCCTTTACTAAAAGAGAAAATATAAATAAAATTTATAAAATTAAAGATAATAATAATATAACTATCAAGGATGCATTAAAAAAAATTAAATATTTAGGAAAAGAAAAACAATTATTTTTTAAACCTAGAATGTTTTTAGAATTACATATTGAACAAGGTCCAATTTTAGATATCGAGAAAAAAAATATTGGTATAGTCAAAGGGGTTCAGGCTATTACTTGGTTAAAAGTTGTCTTATTTGGAAAATCGAATCATGCAGGAACTACTCCTATGAGTAATAGGAGGGATCCAATTAAAGTTTTTGGAGAAGTAAGTAGTTATATAAATTCTTTTAAAAGTGATAGAAAACAGCAAATGATAACAATAGGATCATTAAATATTGAGCCTAATCAAGTAAATGTTATTGCTAATAAAATTGAATTTACTTTAGATATACGAAATCCAAATGATAAAAAACTAGTTCAATTTGAAAATAATTTAAATAAAAAAATAAAAGAATTGTGTTTTGCTAACAATATAAAATATAAAGTAGATAAATTAGTTAATTTTCCTTCTGTTAAATTTGATAAAAAAATTAACAAAGTAATAATAAATAAATCAAAAAAACTGAAATATACATATCTTGAATTATTTAGTGGTGCAGGCCATGACGCTCAAATGTTAGCAAATATATGCCCTACTTCAATGATCTTTGTGCCAAGTGAAAAAGGAATAAGTCATGATAGTAAAGAAAATACAAAAAAAAGTGATATAAAAAAAGGATTAAATTTACTTTATAATGTTACAAAAGAATTACTAAAAGAATAATCAATCAAAAATTGATTTAGAAATCTCAAAACTGACTACCCAGTTAGGGACATCTACTATTTCACTTATTTTTAAATTACCAGCTACACTACAAAGCATATATGCATCTATATCTTTTATTTTTATATTTTTAGTTAAATAATCTATCATTCGTGAAACAGCTTCTTTAGAGGCAACATATAAATCTTCACCAATTCCAGTAGTTATAAATGATCCAATATTTTTTTTTAGTAAAGGTATATGATTGGTTTCTAAAAATGGTGAGTCAATTTTTTTATTTTTGTGTAATTTAGTTTTTATTAAGACTTTCATAGGACTTTCAATTGCTGTTCCACAAACTTCACCATCTCCTTGAGCAGCATGCGTGTCTCCAAGAGACAGTAAACCACCACTTACTTGCACAGGTAAGTAAAGTTTTGTACCTTCATACACTTCTTTGATATCAAGATTACCACCAAAATTTCTTGGTGGCACAACACTTAATACACCCTCTTCTTTAGGGGCTAAACCTATTGTTCCAACAAATGGTTTCAATGGTATTGAAGCAAAATTTGAAAATAAACTATCAACAGGATTACTTTTATCATATTTCCAAATATTAATCGCGGGCTCTTCAAATTGATCACTTAATAAACCAAAACCTGGTATGTTAGCAGTCCAACCCCATCCAGATGTTTCAAATTTCTCAATTGAAATTTCTATAGTATCTCCTGGTTCCGAATTTTCAATATATAGAGGTCCAGTTACAGGATTTACTTTTGAAAAATCTAAATTTTTAATATCTTCAATAGTTGATAAATTATTTAGTTGACCACCTGATGAGTCAATTGTTTCTAATTCTATAAGTTGATCATTTTTTATTATTGCTTTTGGTTCATTTTTATTGTTCCAACCATAATGATGGTGTTCTGAGTGAATTGACTTTATATCTAATTTCATAATAATATTAATAGAATAAATTAATTATATTTGAAATAAAATTATATGAAACACTACGATATAATAATTATTGGTTCTGGAATAGCTGGTATTTCACTTGGTTCCATATTAAGCAAAGAAAGAAAAGTAGCAATAATTGAAAAGGAAAAACAATTAAGTTATCATTCAACCGGAAGATCATTTGCTTTTTTTATTGAGAGTTACGGCAATAATGCAATTATAGAATTAACAAAAATTTCAAAAAAATTTTTTTATGACAATTTTAATCTTTTTTTAAAGAAAAAAGGCGTAATGTTTATTGGAAACAATAAACAAAAAACTATTGTAGAAGATTTTTATAATGAACATAAACACAAAGTGAAATTAGAATTATTCAGCAAAAATGAAACAATTAAATTAGCTAATTGCTTAAATGAAGATTATATTAACAATTCTGTTATTGACATTAATGCATCTGAGATTGATGTTAATAATTTATATGAATATTATAGGAAACAATATAATAAAAATGATGGATTAATATTAACTGACTTTAATATTAATCTAGTTGAATATAAAAATAATAAATGGATATTAAATAATGAAATATCATCTGATATTATTGTAAATGCTTCTGGTGCTTGGGCAGATGAAGTTGCAAAGTTATTTAAAATCAAACCAGTTAATGTAGTTCCTAAAATAAGAACAGTATTTGTTTTTAAACCACAAAATATAAAAATAGATAACAACTGTCCTCTAGTAGCTGACATAGAAGAGAAATTTTATTTTAAAGATCAAAATGATCAAATTTATGCTTCACCAGCTGATGAAACACCTAGTTACCCTCATGATTGTCATCCTGATGATTTAGATATAGCTATAGGTATAGATCGTATACAAAAAGCAACTAAATTTAAGTTTAATCATATTGATAACAAATGGTCAGGATTAAGAACTTTTGTTAAAGATAAATCACCTGTTATAGGATATGAAAATTCAAATAAAAATTTTTTTTGGCTTGTTGCACAAGGTGGTTATGGAATACAAACATCTCCAGCACTAGCAGAAATATCGGCTAATATTATTTTAAATAAAAAAAATGATTTTTTAATTGATAATTCAACACTTAATAATATTAGTATAAAACGAATAAGAAATGAAATACTTTGACGGACATAATGATGTTTTACTGAAATTTTATTTTGAAAAAAATAAAGACTCAGCTAAAGAATTTTTCAATGGTAATGATTTTTGTCACATAGATTTTCCAAAAATTTTAAAATCTAACTTTTGCGGTGGTTTTTTTGCAATATTCGTTCCAAATGAAGAGCCAGATGATGATTTTTTTAAAAGAATGATCAATGAAACATATGATTTTCCTTTACCAAATAAAATTGATCAAACTTATGCAAAAAATGCAACAAATGAAATGATTTCTATTTTAAATAATATAATTTTACAGTCTAATAATAAAATAAAATTATGCACTTCTGGAAAAGAAATTAATGAATGTATACTTGATAATAAGATAGCAATTATTTTACATATTGAAGGCGCAGAAGCTATAGATAAAGATTTTAAAAATTTATATGAACTTTATAACAAAGGATTGAGATCAATTGGTTTAGTATGGAGTAGAAATAATATCTTTGCAAATGGTGTGCCATTTAGTTATCCAAGTAGTCCAGATAGAGGTGAGGGCCTTACCGATTTAGGTAAAGATTTAGTACAAATATGTGACGAAAAACATATTTTAATTGATTTATCTCATTTAAATCAAAAAGGATTTTATGATGTAGCAAAAATTAGCAAACAGCCTCTGATGGCAACTCATTCCAATGCTCATTTTATAACAAATCACTCAAGAAATTTAACTAATGAACAGTTAACTACTATAAAAGATAGCCAAGGAATTGTTGGGATTAATTTTGCAACAGCATTTTTAAGAAGAGATGGTAGAATGATTCCAGAAACATCTTTAGATGCAATAGTTGAACATTGTGATCATTTACTTAAGTTTTTAGGTGAAGATCACGTAGCAATTGGATCTGATTATGATGGTGCAGTTGTACCTAATGAAATATCAAATCTTTCAAAAATTGAAAATTTGTACAAATATTTTATTGGAAAAGGTTATTCAAATACTTTAACTGAAAAAATATTTTATAAAAATTGGAATAATTTTTTACAAAAAAATCTTATTTAATTATCTTTCTCCAATAACTAGGTTTTACTTCAATAGCTCCATTATAAAATTTATTTAACTTTTTAGCAGAACTAATAGTTGAATTAAGAATTTTTTTTAACTCTTTAAGTGGTTCAGAATGTGCATCAACTCGTAAATTATGCCAAATTTTAGGTTTATTGGATGCAATAATTAGAGCTGAAGACCAAGAATTACCAAAAACAGATTTTGTAGATTTTGAAATATTTTTTTTTAATTTTTTTGAATAATATGAAATTTTTTGTGTGTGTCCACCAGCTTTATCACCAGCAATAATTGAATTAATAAGTCTAAATGGAAAATCTATTGATCTATTATTTTCAAAATATAATGCTGTTTTTTTTAAAACGTTAATAGAAGATAGACAATTACCAGCTACAACATAGTCATTACCAATAATAGAAGATTTATAATCCAAAGTATTTTTTCCGGTCCATACAAATTTTGAATTATTAACACCAATTGCAATCATCTGCCTCATATCCTTATTTTTATCTTTACCAATAATTTTTTCTCCCGATTTTTTTATGCTATATTTCTTATCTACTAATTCAAGCATCTCAATTCCATTATCAACATTAACATAAGCTTGAGTTGCAACTGCACATTTTAAACTTACATGAGGAACAAGACTCCCATACCCAGCAATATCTGTATATCCACAAACCCCAAAATCGCCAGTTTTTGTATCTCTTGCTACAATAGATAATGTCATTTAAATTTTTAATAGTTTATGTCGTAACTACTGTTTTACCTAATTGATTACCTTGTCCAATATATTTATGTGCATCAACAATTTGATCTAAATTAAATACTTTTGAAATAATTGGTTTTAGTTTTTTATCTTGCATATGAGAATTAATCCAGTCAACACCTTCAATTCTTTGTTTTTCAAATCTCATTGTGTCAAAAATACTATGAAATTTGATATGAACTCTTTTACTTAATAGAGGTAAGGTATAAATTTTAGAAAAATCTAAATCAAGATTTCCATAATTAACAATTAAACCTCTTGCTTTTACTGTATTAACTAATTTGTAAAAATGTGAACCACCTACACAATCATATGATAAATCAAATCCTATTCCATCTGTTGCATCTAAAATATTTTTTTCAAAATTTTCATCAGTCAATGATAATACTTCATCATAACCAATTTCTTTGAGTTTTTCTTCCTTTTTTAAAGTGCGACTAACGCCAATAGTTTTTAATCCAAATACTTTTGCTATTTGCATTGCTCCTATTGCAGCACTACTCGATGCTCCAGTTATTAGACAACATTTCCTACTTTCAATATCAGAATTATAAACTAATCCTCCCCAGGCTGTTAAGTATTGGCACCATGCAGCTGCAGCTTCTTCAAAAGACTGATGATCAATTTTTCTTGTAATTGTCCATTCTGGAATAATAGCAGTATCACCATAAGTTCCATATTTATTGATAGAATCATTTGTCCAAAAATCATTATTATTCCAAGATAAAAAAGGAATAGCACAAACTTCATCTCCTTGTTTATATTTTGATACACCCTCTCCTACTTCATCAACAATACCTGATGCTTCAATACCAATTCTAGATGGAAGATCAGGTTTACCAACATATCTACCTTCCCTCAACATTACTTCAGCTTGATTTAATCCAATTGCTTTTACTTTAATTCTTACATCACCTTTACCAGGTGATTTTAAAGGTTCATCCTTTATAGAAAGAACTTCAGGTCCACCAAACTTTGCAAATCTTACAATTCTATTAGTCACAAAGTTAATTTGCTATTTTTAATTTTGGTTTTTCAAAACCAACCATTCCTTTTTCTGGTGGGTATGGATAACATTTTTTACTTTGTGATAGTTTCAATTTAGCCAATACATAAGCTGAATTAACTGCTAACGGTATTGGATCAATAACAGGAACATTGTATCCATCTTCTTTAAGTTTATTTTGTAATGCTTCAGCGCAACCAAAAAGACCAGTACAACCAAAGATTATTACATCTGCATTATTTTCTTTAATAGCCTCAACA
>CACBLW010000017.1 GCA_902540265.1 uncultured Alphaproteobacteria bacterium | reverse complement strand
CGATAAATGTAAAGATCAAAATAATGTGGAACTTATTTGTACTACAGCCGATGATATCAATATAGAAGATGCTTCATGTGATAAAATTACAGCTACTCAAACATTAGAATATATCGAAGATATAGATACATCCTTAAAAGAAATAAAAAGAATTTCTAAAAATAATTCTAAATTTGTTAATGTCTCAATTCTCTGGGACTATTTTAGATTTTATGGACCAGAAAAAGAAATTAATGATCTCATTCATGAGGCGTTTAGAGCTCACTGTTTTCACCAAATGCTTCCACTTGATTTAAATAGTAAATTAAAAAAACTTGGATATAAAAATATAAGTTCTCAAAATTTATCGTATTTAATTACAAATAGAGATAATAATTCACCTGCAATTTTTTATGAAACTATGTTAAGTAAATTTGCTTTAAGCCAGGGTGTTACAGAAGACAAAGTAGATGATTGGAGAAAACAATTAAATAAGTCTGAAAAGATAGGTAATTTTGGATTTACAAGTTTTCCTGTATTAACTGCAGCATATTTAGGTTAATTTTACAATGAAATTAAAAGTTTACTTATCTGGTGAAATTCATACTAATTGGCGAGATGAGATTATAGATAAATGTAAATCAAAAAATTTAGAAATAGAATTTTCAAGCCCGACTACCAATCATGAATTATCAGATGATGTTGGGGTAAAAATACTTGGCGATGAAGAAAAAAAATTTTGGCACGACAACAAAGGAGCCAAAATAAATGCAATACGAACTAGAAATTCGATTGAAAAAGCAGATATAGTTATAGTTCGTTTTGGTGAGAAATATAAACAATGGAATGCTGCTTTTGATGCAGGTTATGCGTCAGCCTTGAATAAATCTCTCATAATAATGCATAGTGATGAACATCAACATGCTTTAAAAGAAGTAGATGCAGCAGCTCTTGCTGTTACAAAAAACGTTGATGAGATTGTAAATATTTTACAGTATTCTGTTGAAGGATCATTAGAGTTTTAATTATTTACCAAAAATTCCTAATTTAACACCGTAGTCAACAGCTATTCCATAATCAGGATCATCATCACTATCAACTATCAATTGACCTGTTTTTCTTAAAAGGCTGTGGCAGTCCTTTGTAAGATGTCTTAACTTTACTTGTTTTCCTAATTTGGAATATCTTTCTGCAATATCCTCAATTGCTTTTAAAGCAGATTGATCAATAACTTTTGAATTTGCAAAATCTATTATTACTAAATTAGGATCTTCGGAAGGCTTAAAAATTTCTAAAAAACTATTAGTGGAACTAAAAAAAAGAGGTCCTTCAATTTCATATACCTTAGCACCTTTTTCTGTTCTTGATTGTCTCTCAATTGCTCTAATTCTTGAAGCAGATTTCCAAGCAAATACTAATGCATTAATAATAACTCCAGCAACTACAGCAACAGCTAAATCTTCTAATACAGTTATTAAAGTAACTAAAACAATTACCAATGCATCCGATCGAGGGACAACAAATAATAATTTTAGTGAATTCCAAGCAAATGTTCCAATTACGACCATAAACATAACCCCTACTAATGATGCAATAGGAATAAGTTCAATTAAATTTGAAGTATAAAGAATAAAAATTAGTAAAAAAATTGCTGCTGATATGCCAGCAATTCTTGTTCTGCCTCCAGATTTCACATTTATCATTGACTGTCCAATCATAGCACAACCACCCATACCTCCAAAAAAGCCAGTGATACCATTAGCGACACCTTGAGCTAAACATTCTTGTCTAGTTCCACCTTTTTTGTTAGTAATTTCTCCTACAAGATTAAGAGTTAACAAGCTTTCAATTAATCCAATGGCAGCCAAAATAATTGCGTAAGGAAAGATAATGAAAAAAGTATCTAAATTAAGTGGAACTGTTGGAATGGAAAAATTTGGAAGTCCTCCTGCTACACTTGCTAAATCCCCTACTCTTGGAACGGGTAAATCTAAAAGTAAAACTAGAAAAGTAACTAGAAGAATTGCAGCTAATGTAGATGGAATGAATTTAGTAACCCTTGGTAAGTACCATATGATTAACATGGTTAAGAAAACTAATACTAAAGAATATGTAAGCACCTCTCCAGACATCCATGTAAATGTTCCATCAAAATTATATATTTGAAATTGATGTAATTGAGATAAACCAATTACGATAGCTAAACCGTTTACAAAACCTAACATTACAGGTTGAGGAACCATGCGCATAAATTTTCCTAATTTAAAAATACCTGCAAGAAATTGTAAAATTCCCATTAAGATTACAGTAGCAAATAAGTATTGGACTCCATGTTCCGATACTAATGACACCATAACCACAGCTAATGCTCCTGTTGCTCCAGAAATCATTCCAGGTCTTCCACCAAAAATTGCAGTTACTAATCCTACAATAAAAGCAGCATATAATCCTGAAAGTGGAGTTACACCTGCTACAAATGCGAAAGCAATTGCTTCTGGAACAAGTGCTATTGCAACAGTTAATCCAGATAGAATTTCAATTTTAAAAAGTGAAAAGGAAGCTTTTCCCTTTGGAATATATTCGTCCTTATTTAATCCAAGAGAATTTGCAAATTGATTAACTGTTGATTTTATCATTAAGATCTATGTTAATTAAATAGGTAAAATAAGTTATAAGTAAACAAACTCTACCAAACAGATTTGTATATATTATAGGCATCAGATTCTTCAATTTTCCGAGGATTATTAACTAATAATCTGGTTTGTTTCATTGCTTCACTAGCCATCAACTTGCAAGCTTCCTCAGGAATTTCTAAATCTCTAAGCCTATAAGGTAAATTAAGTTCCTTACACAATCTTTCTAAACCATCTATAAAATTGTTACACAAAAACTCATCATTTTTACTATTATCTAAATTTTTAAATACGTATGGTGAAAGATAAGCATAATTTTTTTTTGTTTCTTCATTTTTGGAATTGAATTTCATAACACTTGTAAGAACTAAAGAATTTGATAACCCATGAGAGATATTAAATAAACCTCCGATAGGATATGCTAATGCATGAACTGCTGCTACTGGAGAATTTGCAAAAGCTTTACCTGCTAACATTGATCCAAGTAGCATATTTGATCTTGCATTTATATTATGTCCATCAAATACAGCAGTTTTGATTGATGAGCCAAGAAGCTTGAGTGCTTCTATAGATAACATTTTTGAAACAGGATTGTTGTTTGAATTTATAGATGTAAAAGCTTCAATTGCATGAACCATTGCATCTATTCCAGTTGATGCAGTTATATTAGCAGGTAAATTAGTTGTTAACAATGGATCTAAAATTGCAAGATCAGGTAATATAAATTTAGAAGAAACTCCTTTTTTTTCTTTATCATCCATCGTTATTATTGAAATTGGTGTAACTTCTGATCCAGTTCCTGCTGTTGTAGGAATAAGTACAAGTGGTAGCCTTGGGCCTTTTGCATTATTAACACCCCATATTGTTTCGATTTGCTGATTTGATCCAAGAAGTAAAGATACAAGCTTTGCAACATCCATAGATGAACCCCCGCCAAAACCTAAAACTCCAGTAGATTCAAATTCTCTTGCATCACTAAATGCATTTAATAATGTTTTTTTTGATGGATCAGACTCAACATCATTAAATATTTTAATATTACAATTTTTTTTAAGTTTTTTAATTGTTGGCTCAATCAAGCCTAATTCAGTCAAACCTCTATCAGATACTACAAATATATTTTTACCCAATGTATCAATAATCTGACTACAAGAATTAATAGAAGTTTCATTACCAAAAATTAATCCTGCAGTAGAGTAAAAATTAAACATTAAAAATCAAAATAAATTAATACTTTTTATTTGGGTTTAAACCTGTAGGAATTTTTTTTCCATTAATAAGAAAATGAGGTGATTTTCCTAGTTCTACCAACTCTGGTCTACCATCTAAATAATTTTTAATATTATTAAGTTTTTCAAAATTATTGATAAATTTTTTCAAATTTGGAAAATTTGAGAAAATATTTTTATCTAATATTAAGCACATTGAAAAATGATGATAAGCATTAAAATCACAGTAAAATGGATCATTGCCTATAAAAAAATTACCTGAACTATTTTGTAAAAGTTTTTCAAAATTATTTAAAGAATTTGGCAAAATATCTTCTAAAAGTTTCTTTTTATTAGAATTATATTTTTCACCAAAAGTCATATTTATAGTTGGATTCAAAGGAGAAAACATTTCATGAGTTGATTCAAAGACTGCATCACAATACGCTAATTGAAATTCATCGAAAGGTTTTGTTTTTGTTAAATTAGAGAGATATCGAATAATTGTATTGCTTTGCCAAATATATTTATCTTCATTAATTATTAAAATTGGTAATCTATTAAAAATAATATCCTTTTTAACTTCTGCCCAGCTACTTCCGTAATGATCCCATACCATTTTGTATTCATAGGGAATATCTGCATAATGTAGCATCATCTGGGGAGCTTCACAAAGAGCCCTCATGTTGCCATATATAAGTTTCAAATCCATTTAATTTTTACTAAAGCAAATATGATAATTTTAAAGGAGAAAATGAAATAATGGTCGGGGAGAAAGGATTCGAACCTTCGACCCCCTGGTCCCAAACCAGGTGCGCTACCAGGCTGCGCTACTCCCCGAAAAAATTTGTTATATTCATAAATAACCTAAAAACAATCTTTTATGTTTGTTTTCTAAAATAATATTTATTATAATTAAATTAGGGGTGCTTAAATGCTGAGATTTATACCCTTTTAACCTGATCTGGATAATGCCAGCGGAGGAAACATGAAAACTATAATAATTTTTTTAACTACCTTATTTATTTCTTTCTCAATCTATGCAGAGAAACTAACCATTTATACATACGACTCTTTTGTATCGGAATGGGGTCCAGGACCCATAATTGAAAAAATATTTGAAGAAAAACATAATGCGGATATAGAATTTGTTGCAGTAGACAGTGCAGCAACATTATTGAATAAAGTTATTTTAGAAGGTGATACTTCCAAGGCAGACATAGTTTTAGGTCTTGATATGAATTTATTTGATTTGGCCGAACACTCTGAGCTTTTTACAAGTCATAATATCAATGACATAAACAACTTAATTAATTTACCATTAAAATGGGAAAGTAATAAATTTGTTCCATATAATTATGGATACTTTTCTTTTGTGTATAATGAAGCAAATTTAGCAACACCTCCAAAATCAATGGATGAGTTGATTAATTCTACTAATGCTAGAATTGTAATTCAAGACCCGAGAACCTCTACCCCTGGTTTAGGATTATTAACTTGGATGAAAGCATTATATGGAGATAAAGCTGGGGATGAATGGAAAAAATTAAATAAAAAAATTATTTCTGTTACCAAAGGATGGACAGATGCCTATTATAATTTTTTTATGGCTGGAGAAGCTGACATGGTATTAAGTTATACTACATCTCCAGCAGCACATATAATGTTTGAAGAAAGGTATGATATTCTTGCTACAACTTTTGAAGAGGGAAATTATATAACAATTGAATTTGCAGGTATTTTAAATAATTCACAAAATAAAGATTTAGCAAATAAATTTCTTAACTTTATGTTATCAAAAGAATTTCAATCAGTCATACCATCAACAAATATTATGTACCCTGTTACAAATATAAAAGATTTACCAGAGGCATTTGATAAACTAGATATTCCTAACTTTATTCAAATGGATCCAAAAGAAATTAATAAGAATAAAGAAAAATGGATTGATGAGTGGCTTAATGCCTCGTAAATAAATTGTATTATAAATATAATTATTCAGTATTGTTTATTTTTGGATTAATTATCCTATTACCTTTCATAGGTATTTTTTCAAAAATTAACTTTGATTTAGACAATATTTATAATTTTTTTCAAAATTCATATACGCATCGTTTAATCTATTTTTCATTATACCAAGCTTTTCTTTCAGCATTATTAAGTTGTTTTTTAGCATTTCCATTCGCATTAGCATTAAATAGACATAAGAATTTAAAAATTATTAAATTTATCATTTCTCTTTGTGGTTTTTGCTTTGTGATACCAACAATCTTAATTGTGTTTGCAGTTATTAAACTCTTTGGAAATAATGGTTTTTATAACTCATATTTTAATTTGTACGAGAATTTTTCAATAGAGACAATTTTTGGAATAAAAGCAATTTTAATTGCCCATATACTTCTAAATACACCATTTGCGACTCGATTATTTTTTCAATCGTTAAATAGTATTCCTTTAAAATATTATGAAATATCTAGCTCTCTAAATATTACTTTTTTTGGCAATCTTTTAAAATTAGAGATGCCTTATATAAGACAAAATTTTTTTACTGTGTTCTCAATAATATTCTCTCTTTGTTTCTTAAGTTTTGCAATAGTAATGGCGTTAGGTGGTGGACCTATGTATTCTACAATTGAGGTGGCAATTTATCAATATGCACTTTTTGAACTAAATTTTAATAAAGCAATATTACTAAGTTTTTTACAAATTTTTATCTGTTTATTTTTTTTATTTATTGGTTTTTACAAATTAAAAGGTTCAAATTTTTTTGAAATAGATCAAATTAATTTTATTCATCCTCATAAAGAATACAAAGCTATAAAAATTATAGATTTTTTAACAATTGTATTTTTTTCGATATTTCTTTTTTCTCCAATACTTTCTGTAATTTATCATTTTATAAATAATGGTATTTATTTATCTTTAATTAATGAAAAATTTTTAGGATCTTTTTTTAACTCTATTATTATTTCAGTTACTACAGGAACAATTGTTTGTATATCTGGGTTTATAATTTCATCTATACTTGTAATAAATTATAAAAATATGATTTTTCAGCAATCAATTTTTTTAATAAGCTCTTCAATAATAATTATTTCTCCGATTATATTTAGTCTTGGTTTTTTTATTATATTAGGTGAATTAAGATATGTGCAATTTTTTAAATATTTTGTGATAGTTTTGATAAATTGTCTATTCTTATTACCTTTTTCTATATTAATACTGTTTAATAACCTGAAAAATATTTTTTTAAATTTTGAAAATTTTCAGCAAACTTTCAGAATAAGCATAAGAAATTATTTTATTATTTTACTCCCAATGATTAAGAAAAATATAATTTTTGTTTTTGCATTTTCGACAGTTATTACTTTTGGTGATTTTACAATAATATCATTTTTTAAAGATCAAAACTTTGATACCTTGCCATCTTACTTATATAAATTGATTAGTGTCTATAAATTTAACGAAGCTTCTTTTGTTGCTGGTGTAATTTTAATACTAAGTATGATTATTTTTTTGTTAATCGATAATTTAAATTACCAAGGCAAGTCAGCCATTAAAACGTGAAGATAAATACTTGCTACATAACCAATAAATATAACTGGAGTCCATTTTAAATGTCCAAAAAAAGTGTAATATCCTCTTGCTTGTCCCATAAGTGCTACACCTGCAGCTGAACCAATTGACAATAGGCTACCACCCACTCCTGTTGTTAATGTAACGAGTAACCACTGATCAATTGACATTTCCGGTCTCATAGTAATTACAGCAAACATCACTGGTATATTATCTACGATAGCTGACAGAACACCTACTATAGAATTTGCCATTGTTGGGCCAAGACCAATATATAAGAATTCTGAAACAACAGTTAAGTAACCTATAAATCCTAAACCACCTACACTTAAAATAACTCCAAAGAAGAATAATAAAGTGTCCCATTCAGCTCTTGAAACTTTTCTAAAGAAATCAAATTTTTCGTCTTCAACAGATGGATCATGTGTAATTTGTAAATAAAAAGAATATAACCCAAGAAGACCAAGACCAAACATCATGCCAAGCATTGGAGGCAAGTGAAGAATATTATGGAAGTTTACAGCACTAAAAATTGTAAGCAAACCTAAAAAGATAATTACTCGTCCGCCTCTTTTCATATATTCTCTATCAGAACTAATTTGTGGTTTTTCATTTGGAATAAAGAAATACATAACTGCTGCAGGAATTATGTAATTAACCACAGAAGGAAAAAATATTTTAAAAAATGTAAAAAATTCGACAATACCAGCCTGCCATACCATTAAGGTAGTTATATCTCCAAATGGACTAAAAGCACCACCTGCATTTGCTGCAACAACTATATTAATACAACCAATCGATATAAATTTTGTATTGCCTTTACCACAGGCCATTACTACAGAGCACATGACTAGTGCAGTTGTTAAGTTATCAGCTATAGGAGATAAGAAAAAAGTTATTATACCTGTGAATATAAATAATTGTCTAAAGCTAAATCCCCTTGATGTTAACTGGTATCTGACTACATCAAAAACTTTTCTTTCTTCTAAAGCATTGATGTAAGTCATAGCAACGAGAAGAAATAAGAAAAGTTCTGCAAATTCTAAGATATTATGCTCTAAAGCATACTCAATTTCTTTGGCATATTGCTTATCAGAAGAAAAATGGAAAGCTATAATACCCCATATTACAGCAGCTGAAATAATAACTGGTTTAGATTTTCTTAAATGGCTAAATTCTTCGGCCATTACAACAGCATATGCAAGAACAAATACAATAAGGCTTAAAATGCCTACATATGATGTTGTAAGATCTATTTCCATAGTTTTAAATTAAAGCCAATTACTTCTTTTTCAATCCCGAAATCATATAGATTATTGTGTATTGCTTCGTCAATAAAAACACTCTTTTTTATTACTTTTGCTTTATCATAAAGCCTAATACTGTGTTCATGCGGTACAATTTCATCCTTTTTTCCACTAATGATGAGTAATGGCGAAGTTATTTTTTCAATTTTACTGAAGTTATCGAATTTATCTTTAACTAAATATTTTGTTGGAAATATTTTATATCTTTTTTTTGCAATATCATTGATAGATGTAAATGGCGCTTCTAAAACAATAGATAAAAATTCGTACTTTGTGCCCATTTCAACTGCAGCACCAGATCCGAGTGATTCTCCATAAATAACTAATTCTTTGAATTTAAATTCGGTATTATTTTTAATCCATTTTAATACTGCTTCTGCATCTTTATATAAATTTTTTTCTGTTGGATTTCCTTTGTTACCTCCAAAACCTCTCCAGGAAACTAAAAGTACGCTCCAATTTTTTTCGATATACCTCTGGATTCTGTAAGCTCTATCTCCGATATGAAAAGAATTACCATGAAAATAGACTATTAAAGGAAGTGAATTATTCCCTTTATGATACCATGATAACAGCTTTAAGTTATCCTCAGTATTAATATAAACTTCTTCTGTATTATCCAAGTTATAATCCTTTGGTGCGCCTGGATGTCCTGATTTATTAAAAACAATGCGTCTTTGAAAGATATACAAGAGAAAACCTAAAAAAAAATATAGAAAAATTGCAGAAAAAATGTAATTCATTACTTATTATAATATTATGAGAATAGAAAACAAAGTAATTGATCCTTTAAGTCCTTACAGCCGTGCACTAAAAAAAATAGAGGAAAGTGGTATAAGACCAACAAAACAAAGAAGAATCTTAGCTAAATTAATTTTTGAAAAAGGTGACAGGCATATTTCTGCTGAAAATCTTTTTGATGAAGTAAAAAAAGAAGATAGAAAAATTTCTATGGCTACAATTTATAACACCTTAAAACAATTTACCTCATTAGGATTAATAAGAGAAATAGTTGTTGATCAAAATAAATCACTCTATTGTAATAATAATAAATCTCATTATCATTTGTATATTGAAGATGAAGGTAAGATTCATGATATACCTACAAAAAATATTAATCTTGATATACCTTCTATTCCTGCTTGTCTCTCATTGCATAATATTGATGTTATTGTCAGAGTTAGATCTCTTAAAGAAGACCAAAAAAAGAATTAAATTGTTATGCACAACATAAAGTTGTGGTCTCCAAATAATAAAAAAACAAATCTCCACAAGTTTATTAATCAACTAGATAAAAGTTTAAATATAAAAAATTATGCTGACTTGCATAATTGGAGCATAAAACATAAAAATGAATTTTGGACTAATGTATGGGATTTCACAAATTTTGTTGGTGAAAAAAAAGGTAAAATTTTTAAATCAGCACCTGAATTTACTAATAATAAATTTTTTGATGAATGTAAGATAAATTATGCTGAAAATTGTTTAACAAGAGATGATGATGATGATGCAATAATATTTCACTCTGAAAAAAAAATTAAAAGAAATTACTCTTGGAAAGAGCTTAAAAGTGCAGTTTTGAAATTTGCAAATTATTTAAAAAATAATAACATTGAAAAAAATGATAGGATAGCTGCTATACTTCCTAATATACCTGAAACTGTAATTTCATTTTTATCTTCAGCACAATTAGGTGCTATTTGGTCATCATGTTCATCAGATTTTGGTAAAAAAGCAATTATAGATAGATTTAAACAAATTGAACCAAAAGTATTATTATTTTCAGATTATTATTTTTACAACAATAAAAAAGTTGATACGACAAAAATTATAAAAGATGTTGTATATAATATCCCAAGTATAGAGAAAATTATTTTAATACCATATGAATTTAATGAAAAAGATTATCAATTAGATTTTGAATACGATAATTTGTGTAAGATTTTACAACAAGAAATTGCGTATAGTAAATTTGAAAAGTTTAATTTTAATCACCCACTGTATATTCTTTATTCGAGTGGAACTACTGGAGTGCCAAAATGTATTGTTCACAGTTCTGGCGGAGCGCTAATACAACATAAAAAAGAACATGTACTACATTGTGATATTAATGAAAAAGATAGAGTTTTTTATTTCACTACTTGTGGGTGGATGATGTGGAATTGGTTAGTTTCTGCTTTGGCGTCAAAAGCAACAATAATTTTATATGATGGATCCCCTTTTATTCCCGATAATAAACATCTTTTTGAAATAGCAGAAGAAGAAGGCATTAATTTTTTTGGGACTGGTGCAAAATATTTAGATACTTTAAAAAATAATAAAATTAAAATTAAAGAAAGTTTTAAATTAAATAGTTTAAATACACTAGCTTCAACAGGATCTCCTTTAGTTAATGAATCATTTGAATACGTTTATAAAAACATCAAATCAAATATTCATCTTGAATCTATAAGTGGTGGTACTGATTTAGTTTCGTGTTTTGTTACCGGTAATCCGTTAATGGATGTCTATAGTGGTGAAATTCAATGTAAAGCTCTTGGAATGGATGTTGATATATTTGATGAAAAAGGAAATTCAATTGAAAATCAAAAAGGAGAACTAGTATGTAAATCTTCTTTTCCATCAATGCCTTTATATTTTTGGAACGATCATGATAATAAAAAATATTTTAATTCTTATTTTAGTAAATATGAAAACATTTGGTATCATGGAGACTATATTGAAAAAACTATAAATGGCGGTTATGTAATTTATGGCCGATCAGATGCAACTCTAAATTCAGGAGGGATAAGAATAGGTACTGCAGAAATTTATAGAGTAATTGAAAATATTACAGAAGTTCAGGAAGCTGTTGCAGTGGAATATAAATTAAAAAATGATACACAAATTATATTATTTGTTGTCTTGAATAAAAATTTTGAATTTAATGAAAATTTAAGGTCTAAAATAATAGATGAAATAAAAATTAATCTTTCTTACAAGCATATTCCCTCACAAATATATGCTATAAGTGAAATACCAAGAACTAGAAGTGGTAAAATAGTTGAAATTTTAGTTAAAAAATTAATTAATGGTGAAAGTATTGAAAATGAAGAATCATTGGCTAATCCAGAATGTTTAAAAGAATTCGAATTAGTATATAAAAACTTAAAGAATAATTATGCCAAATAGAGTTGTAGTCAGTAAACTAGGTGGTCCAGAAGTTTTAAAATATGAAAACTATGACTTACCTAAAAATGTTGAAGAAAATATGGTTAGAATTAACCAAACCTCAATTGGTATTAATTACATCGATACGTATCATAGAACAGGCATATACCCGCTACCTGTAGAAACCCCTTTTTGTTTAGGAGTAGAAGCAGCAGGAGATGTTGTAGAAATTGGAGATAATGTATCAAACTTAAAAGTTGGTGATAGAGTAGCTTACTCTTTTAGCCCTCCAATTGGCGCTTATTGTGAAGTTAGAGATTTTGATGCCCAAAGAGTTGTAAAATTACCAGAATATATTTCAAATGATGAAGCTGCTTCAATATTATTGCAGGGAATGACCGTAGAATACCTTTTTGAAAGATTGTACAAATTACAAAAAGATGAAGTTTTTTTATTTCATGCAGCTGCAGGAGGTGTTGGCTTAATTGCTAGTCAATGGGCCAAATCCATAGGAGCTAAAATGATTGGCACTGTTAGTACAGATGAAAAGGCATCTTTAGCAAAACAAAACGGATGTGAATTCACTGTTAATTATAAACAAAATGATGTTCATAGTAGTGTTTTAAAATTGACAAACAATGAAGGAGTAAATGTTGTTTATGATGGAGTTGGTAAAGATACATTTGATATATCTTTAAAATGTCTAAAATTTAGAGGACTAATGGTATCTTTCGGACAATCATCTGGAATGGTAAATGATGTTAATCTTCACAGTACATTTAATCCTAAAAGTTTATATTATACTAGACCAACATTAATGCATTATATCCGTAATTCAGAAGAATTAATGAAGTGCAGTAACAAATTATTTTCAAAAATTAAAAATAAAGAAATTAAGCCTAATATATTCAAAAAATTTAAATTATCTGAAGCTAGTCAGGCTCACGAGTTAATTCAATCAAGGAATTCTGTAGGGTCAATAATTCTATGCCCTTAAATTAGTGGCATCCCCTAGGAGAGTCGAACTCCTCTTTTCAGGATGAAAACCTGATGTCCTAACCGATAGACGAAGGGGACACGTGATTGGTATATAGTAGATATTTTGATTTTTTTCAAATTATTTAATTGATTACTTTGACGTCATAGATCAGTATTTGAGGCATCTGACTATTTGAGAAGTTATCTTTTTTAATAGAACACAAAATATGAAATTTAAATTTATTAAACTTCATAAGATAATCACCAATTAGGGTATTCATTGTGTTGAATGATATGCCTTTTAAATTTTCGCCTAAATCATTTTTAAAAAAAATTAAAATATGTTTATTTTTTAAATTTTTTACCTGATCAATTACTATATCTTTGATTAAAAATTGAGGCTCTTCATTACCTTTGCCGTGAGGTTCTAATAATTCTAAATTATCTAAAAAATCTTTGTTTATTTGATTCACAGAAATTTCACTGTCATAAAATATTTTTTTTTCGAAAAAATTATCGTTATATGAATCAAATTTTTTAACTAAAAATTTATCTATTTTATCTAATTTTTTTTTATTTATTTTTAAACCTACTGCCATTTTATGACCACCCCCATCTTCTATTAAATCATTAGCCTTAAGCTCAAGGACAATACTTCCAATATCAATTTGATCTATAGATCTGCCTGAGCCAGAGCCAATATTATTAATAAAAGAAAATACAAATGTTGGCTTGTTGTAAAGAGCTACTATTTTACTGGCAACTATACCTAGAACACCTTGGTGCCAATTCTCTTTATAAACAATAATAAATTTTTTATTTTCTTGATCTTTTATTTGCTCAATTGCTTCATTGAATATATTTTGTTCAATTAATTTTCTTTTTTCATTAATTAAAAATAGTTTTCTAGAAATAGTTTCTATTTCAGAATCATCATTTGATATCAGAAGTCTGGAGGATAAAGAAGAGTCATCAATTCTACTCGCAGCATTAATTTGTGGTCCTAAGACAAAACCAATATCTTTAGCTAAAGGTTCATGATTGATATTAGAGTTATCTAATATTTTAGTTATTGATTTATTTTTTCGACTTCTAATAAGCTCCAAACCTTTACTGACAATTGATCTATTGTAATTATTAATATTAACAATATCGCAAATTGTTCCAACAGCAACTAAATCTAAATATGACATCAAATTTGGTTCTTTTATATTTGGAAATAATTTTAATTCTCTAATGTGCTTTCTTAAACCCATTAAAAAAAGAAAGGTTACTGCTACTGCAGCAAAGTCTTTATAATCATTGTTTTCATCAAATCTATTTGGATTAATTACCGAGTGAACTTTTGGCAGTTTAAATTCACTTAAATGATGATCTATAACTATAACTTCAATATCTTTGTAATTTGGCAAATCAATCGAGTTAAATGCTGATGTACCACAATCCAGTGTAAACAATAGTGTAATTTTTTCATTAAGCATTTCATTCATAAGTCTAACATTTGGACCATAACCCTCCGATAATCTATGCGGGATTTTACAAACAAGATTATTGGTAAAATTATTTAAAAATTTATATAAAATTGAAGCAGAAGTAGATCCATCAACATCATAATCAGCTATTATTCCGATCTTTTCATTATTTTTTAAAGCCTCAATACATCTTTCAATTCCTTTTTTCATATCTTTAAGTTCAAAAGGATCTGGAAGATTATTTAAAAGATTGGGATTTATATAGTTATCATAATTATCATCGAAGACACCTCTTGAAATTAGAAGTTTTGAAAAAATTTCAGATATTGATTTTTTTTGAGAAAGAGCTTGGATTTGCTTAAAGTCTATTTGCTTTTCTTCCCAAAATTTATCGGATAATGATTTTTCAATATTCACATTAATTAATTATCATGAATAGCAAGAACAGTAATTTTTTCTTTTACAAATTCTAAACCTTCAATTTTATTAATTACATTACTTAATTTTTGTTTCTTAACATTATGGGTAGTTATTATAATAGGTATAGGTTTATCTGCTTCAGAACTCTCGGGAAGTTGAAGTATTTTTTTAACAGATATATCAAAATCACTAAAATTATTAGTAATTGACGAGAGAACGCCAGGTTTGTCTTCTGTCATTATTCTTAAGTAATAGCTATTAATTATATTTTTTGATGAATATTTTTCAAAGCTTTTTAACTTATCAATTTTAAAACCTAAATTATCAAATTTTTCATTCTGAGATATATCATATAAATCAGACAAGACAGAGCTGGCAGTTGGTTTCCCCCCTGCTCCTTCACCCTCTAAAAATAAATTTTCTAGATGTTTAGTTTCAATATTAATAGCATTTAAAGCATTATCAACACTTGCTAAGGGATTATCCATTGAAACTAGTTTTGGTGAAGTAAAGTTTGATATTTTTCCTTCAATTATGCTGGCTTCAGATATTAACTTTATCTTATATCCTAATTTTTTAGCAAAATTTATATCTTCAATTTTAATTGTTGATATTCCTTCAATATAATTATTATGAAAATTTAAATCTGATTTAAAACATAGAGTTGATAATATTGTTAACTTGTGTGCTGCATCATATCCACCAATATCTAATTTTGATTCCTGATCAGAAGTAAATCCTTTATCTTTAGCAATTTTAAGAACTGCATCAAAAGACAAATTATCTTGTTGCATTTTAGTTAAAATATAATTTGTAGTTCCATTTAAAATCCCAGAAATTTTATTAATTCTATCTAAGCTAATAGAATTTTTTATTGTTTTTATTACTGGTATACCGCCTGCAACAGCAGCTTCATATGATAAAGCTAGTGAATGTGTACTAGCTAATTCAAATAATTCTTTTCCATGATTAGCTATTAAAGCTTTATTCCCTGTTACAACATGTTTTTTATTTTTTAATGCTGTTTCAATTATTTCATAACTAATTCCTTTTTCTTCACCAATTAATTCAACAATAACGTTACAATTATCATCTTTAGACATTTCTCTTGGGTCATCATACCAAGTATAATTTGATATATTAAAATTTCTTTTTTTATTTTTTGTTTTGGCAGATATTCCGACTATGTTTAATTCTATATCTGTCTTATCATGGAAATATTTTTTATTATCTTCAATTGTTTCAACTAATGCTGATCCAACATTTCCCAATCCCGCTATACCAATATTAAGTTTACTCATAACTAAATTTAACTTTTATAATCATTAATACATTTATCTATATCTTTTTTATCAGTATTAGAAATACTACAATAATCTAATAATTCTTCATCAGTTAATTTGGCGTCTTTAAAATCAGGAACATTATCAACATCAGGATATCCGCATGAAACAATAAAAAGAGGAAGAAAGAAAACTATAAAATATTTTATCATACTAAAGATACTGTTTCTTGAATATTTTCTGCTATATTAAAGCATTGTACTGCTTGACCGGCAGCACCTTTGATTAGGTTATCTATTGCGCTAACAATGATAATTTTATCCTCACTATGATGATTAAAAATTTTAATTTTACAATAATTAGAATTTTGAACAGAAAAAAAATCAAGGGTTTCATCATTATCGATATATTTTATAAAAGGATTTATTTTTTGTAAGTCTTTGAATATATTTATGGTATCAGTTTTTTTTATACTATTATTTAGATCACAATAAATTGTAGAAATCATACCTCTAAAATTAGGAAGAATGTGAGGATTAAATGAAAAAATTACTTCATTTTCTAAACTATGTTTATTTAGTTCTTGTTTAATTTCTGCAATATGTCTGTGATTATTTGTATTATAATTGTAAAAATTAAAATCATTTTTTGATTTCATTTTATTGAAATCAAATTTCTTTCCTGCTCCACTATAACCTGATTTAGAATCAATAATTATATTCTTGGTATCAATTAATTTGTTTTTAATTAATGGTATTAATGGTAATAAAATAGAAGTTGGATAACATCCAGGTACCGCTATATTTTTTGAATTTTTTATTTTATCTCTATTTATTTCAGCGAGACCGTAGATAAAATTGTTTAAATGCTCTTTGCACTCATGTTCATTGCCATAGTTTTCTTTATATACATCAAAATTATCTAATCTAAAGTCAGCTGATAAATCTATAATATTAATTTTATTAAAATATTTTTTTACATATTTATTAGATACCGCATGAGGTAAAGCTAAAAAAACATAATCACTATCTTCAGTATTAAAACTATTATTTGGTCTTAAAAGAGGAAGTTGATTATATTCTTGTGTATTATCAATATTATTTAAATAACTGTCATGAGTAGTTTCAGATCCAAGAAAATTTATATCTACGTAAGAATGATTTGATAGGATTTTTACTAACTCCATTCCAACATAGCCGGTTGAGCCTAAAACGGCCACTCTAATCTTATTTTTCATGAAAATTTATCTTTTAGAGAATTGGTAACTTCGTCTGGCTTTAGCTAGACCAGCTTTTTTTCTTTCAACAACTCTTGGATCTCTGGTAAGAAAACCAACTTTTTTGAGTGGTGGTCTATTTGATTGATCGTATAAACTTAATGCTTTGCTAATACCATGTCTTATAGCACCAGCTTGACCTGAAAGGCCACCACCTTTTACTGAAGCCATAATCTCATATGAATTATCAGCTTTAACTACATCTAAAGGCTGATTAACTATCATTTGCAGTACTGGTCTTGAAAAGTATTTATCTAAAGGTTTACCATTAATTTTAATCTCACCACTACCTCTTTTTAACCAAACTCTTGCAATAGAATTTTTTCTTTTTCCAGTTGCGTAAGCTCTTTCTTTATTATCTAAAATGTTTTCAGTTTGATTTTCTTGATTTTCCATAATTAAATTTTATTTTTAATATTCATTGATGCTATATCGATGATTTGAGGGTTTTGAGCTTCATGCTTATGATTTTCATCTCTATATACCTTGCAATTTGATAATTGTTGTCTTCCTAAAGGTCCTCTTGGTATCATTCTTTTAATTGCAAGTTTGATCATTTCATCAGATTTGTTTTTTTCCTTCATTTTATTAGGAGTTGTCTCTTTAATTCCTCCAGGATATCCAGTGTGTCTGTAATATATTTTATTATCAGCTTTTTTGCCTTTTAGATGAATTTTATCAGAATTAATTATAATCAAATTATCCCCACAGTCTTGGTTGGGTGTATATTCTGGCTTATTTTTACCTCTGAGAATATTTGCTGAAATAACGGCGAGTCTTCCTAAAACTGCGTCTTTGGCATCAATTAAGACCCACTTTTTTTTAATATCACTTTTTTTCAAAGAAAATGTTTTCATCGCGTGCCCAAATACATATATTGAAAAATTAAGTCAATAATTTAATAAAAAAAACCCTCTAATCAGAGGGTTTTTTAAAGTTTTATAAGTATTTAATTATGCAGTCGCTGAGTCTTTAGCAGCAGCATTCCAGATAATTAAACCGAATAAGATTTTGTTAATAAAATCAGCAAGGTTATAGATCCAGTTTAGAGTATCAGCATCAACTGAACCCATCATTAAACCAAATACATATCCAAGAGGATAAATTGCCCATCCAACTAATACAATTAATCTCATTGCATTAAATGCTGAAGTTACTGACTCTTTAGTTGTAGCAGCCTGACTTGCTTCACCTCGGAAAATTTCCCAAATGATTACAGCCCAACCGATCATACCAATGATGAAACCAAGTAATACCGAAATATGACCTGCTTCTCCAAGATATCCACCAACAATCATAACAAGTGTACCAATGAGCAATCTGTAGAAAGCACCACTAGATACAGCTGCACCGGCAGCAACTAGAATTAAAAAGAATTCAACCATTTGAAGTGGTACAGTTAGTATCCAGTCAATATATCTATATACTGTTGGTGACTCACCTGTAGCAACCCAAAAGTCTCTCATATACATGTAATGTACAGCGGCTATAAAAGTAATTAACCCTGCAACAACCATTGAAGTTCTCCATTTAGAAGAAACTCTCATACCTTCATAGAAAAAGAAGATTGTAGATGCCCACATTCCGATTGAAACAATCCAGAAAGTAATACCTACGAAATCACCTTCGCCTAGGAAAGTGTCGGCAGCAAATGCTGGAACAGCAATAAATGCTATAGTAGCAGCAATGATGCCTAGTAGACTAGTCTTATTTAACATAAAAACTCCTTATAGTTTGTTTCCTTACTAATAAGATGAGGTTCATATATTTTAATTGACGGACAAATAAAACATTAAAAATAACTTTTTTTTTCTTATTTTTTGTATAAATTATTCAAATAAGTAATTGAAATATATATATTTTTTTTATTTAAATTATTTTTTCTAATTATTATTCAATAATAATCTCATTTTATTAAGAATCTGTTCAATTTTTTCTATGTTATCTATATGTTGATTATTTGGATAATTTTCATCTTTGTTGTTAGATGATTTGTAATTTGAGGATAAAATTTTCTCAGCTAATTTTATTGAATAATTATGATTATTTCCATCATATAGAATGCGTTTTAATTTTTCTAATTTCTTTATATTTTCTTTGTTAAAATATCTTGTTCCGCCCTTACTTTTTGTAGAAATACCCTCAACTCTAAATTTATTTGTTTTTGGGTCAATGGAGTCCCAATATCTGATTTTATATTCTTCAATCTCAAGCATTTTAGATACTTCAGATATATTTAAATATTTTTTATTAATCATTATTTGTATTATTAATAAATTTTAATAAAATTTTACTAGCTTTAAATGTTACAACATTTCTACTGGATATATTATATTCTTCTTTAGTTTTCGGATTTCTTCCTAATCTACTTCTCTTATTATTCATTTTAAAAGTTCCAAAATTATGAATTTTAACTTTTTTATCACTTTGAAGTCCTTCTATTATAATATCAACAATATCATTTACGATATCTAAACATTGTTTTCTATTAAAACCAAATTCATTTTTCATTGCTTCAGCAATTTCATCCCTAGATATATTGTGTTTATCCATTAGATATTTTTTATAGATTTGATAATTTGTTTGTTAAGACCATTAGTAATAAAATTATTACATTGTCTTAATGCATAACTAAATGCAAGTGGATTAGCATTACCATGACTTTTAACTGAAATACCGTTTAAGCCAATTAAGGTTGCCCCATTATATATATCTGGATTAACTTGATCTTTTAATTTTTTTAAATCTTTCTCAATTAATTTATATGAAATTTTATTAATTAAGGATTTATTATAGATGTCTCTTAAATTTGAAATAATAAAATTTGAAATACCTTCTGCTGATTTAAGCATTATATTTCCTGTATAACCGTCTGATATAATTATATCACAATCTCCAGATGTAATTTTATTTGGCTCTATAAACCCAATGAAATGTTCTTTTAAAAAACTTGAGAGAATTAAATCAGCTGCTTCTTGAAGAAATTCTAAACCTTTGTTATTTTCAGTTCCAATATTCAAAATACCTATTGTTGGTTTTCTTTTTTTATTAATTATTGAAAAATAACAAAAACCCATTAAGGCAAATTGAAATAAATTTGATCCACTTACTATAACATTTGCTCCTAAATCTAACATTAGTGAGTAATTTTTTTTATTTGGCACTAAAGAACAAATTGCAGGTCTATCAATGCCTTCGATCATACCCATATGAAGTCGAGAAAGAATCATAATAGCGGCTGTACTTCCTGAAGAAACAAAACCTGAGTTCTGATTTTTTTTTGCAAATTCTAACCCTTTATAAATACTGCTATTTTTTTTAGATCTTAGTATTGTATTAACACTATCTTCGTCAGAAATAATATCTTCTGTATTTAAAACTTCGTAATTAAAAATTTTTAAATTATGTTTATTAATATTTTCATAAATTTGAATTTCATCACCAAAAAAAATTATTTTAGTATTTTTTTCTTTTTCTAAAAATATCTCAGCACCTTTTAAAACTTTATAAGGACTGTTTTCTCCACCCATTGCATCAATGGCAATTATAACTTGCCCTTCAGACATTATTTAATTATTTTCTTTTGTTTTCTTTTTTAGAATTTCTCGCCCTTTATACATACCTGTAGCAAGATCAATCTTATGAGGTAATCTCGGTTCTCCAGATTCTTTATCCAAAATAACATTTATTTTTTTTAATGAATCATGAGAACGTCTCATATTCCTTTTTGAAACACTTGTTTTTCTTTTAGGTACAGCCATTTTTTCCAATTATTAGTTTTTAAAATTAATTCAAGATAAATCTGCATTTATTTTGATTATATTTAAAATGTTAGTTTGTAGAGTTTATAAAATCAACAAATTTATCATTAAATTTTCTTGAAACATTAATGTACTCTTCATTTTTAATTAAATTTGTTACTTTAAGATATTCAATAAATGCTTTGTTATTATAAAGATTATTATCATCAGGAAATTTACTTATTCTAAAATAAAACTTTTTAACATAAGATTTTACATACTTTCCTATGGACATATCTCCAATACCTTTCTCTCTTAAAGATTCATCAAGATCAGCAATAAATAGGGATATCAATTCATCATTAACTATAAGATATTTTTTTCTATTACTTTGTAATAAATTTATACGAATAAACATGATCAAAAAAATTGAAACAATTTCGAAAGACGTTTTATAATCTTTTGTTATAAAAAAATTGTTTTCATTCAAAAATATCTTACTTTCACAAATCACATGTTTATATTGTTTATTCGCAATTATTTGCACTTTATTTTCTTTTTTTTTAAAGTAATGTAATATCATTTAATGAGTAAA
>CACBLW010000016.1 GCA_902540265.1 uncultured Alphaproteobacteria bacterium | reverse complement strand
ATAATTTTAAAGATACTTTAAAGAAAAGAAGAAAAAATATTTCTGATAATTTATCAATTTCTTACAAGAAACCTCTTCATATGCTTGAAGCTAAAGATCAGTATTTTTTTGATAGATATGGCAGGAGATACTTAGATTGTGTAAATAATATTTCCCATGTTGGGCATTCAAATTCCTATGTCCATGAAGCTATGACTCAGCAAAATTTAAAACTTAATACTAATACGAGATATCTATACGATACAATTAACGACTATAGTGAATTACTTTTAAGTAAGTTTCCAAAGAAATTAAATAAGATATTTTTCGTATGTACAGGATCTGAAGCTAATGATTTAGCTTATAGAATAGCCCAAACTTATACTAGTGCAAAAGATGTCTTTGTGATGGACAATGCTTATCATGGGCACACCAATGCCTTAATTGATCTAAGTCCATATAAATTTAATAGTAAGGGTGGTTTAGGTAAAAAAGATTATGTTCATGTATTAGACATGCCTGATCCCTTAAGAGGGAAGTGGAGATATCAAAATTCAAATTGGATTCAAAAATATATAGATGAAGCTAAAACGGTAATTAGAAATAAAATTAAAGAAACCAATATTGCATGTTTTTTTACTGAAAGTATACTTGGTTGCGGCGGTCAAGTAATTCTTCCAAAAAATTATTTAAAAGAAGTATTTTCAGAAATTAGAAGAAACAATGCATTATGTATTGTTGACGAGGTACAAACTGGTTTTGGACGCGTTGGAAGACATTTTTGGTCATTTGAAGAGCATGATGTCGTTCCTGATATAGTAACCTTGGGCAAACCTATGGGCAATGGTCACCCTATAGCTGCTGTTATAACTACAGAAAAAGTTGCTTCAACTTTTAATAACGGGATGGAATATTTTAACTCATTCGGTGGTAATCCTGTTTCCTGTGCTATCGGTAAAGCAGTATTAGAGACTATTGATAATAATAAATTACAAAAAAATGCTTTGTTAGTTGGTAATTATTTTTTAAAAGAATTAAAAAAAATCCAACTTAAATATAAAAAATATATTAGTGAAGTTAGAGGTAGGGGGCTTTTTTTAGGAATAGATATTATTCAGAATAGTAATGTGTCTAAACCAAATAAAAAATTAGCTAAACTGCTTATTAATTATATGAGAAATCAAGGTATTTTATTGAGCACTGATGGACCTTATGACAATGTTATTAAAATAAAACCACCTCTTGTATTTACAAAATTAAATGTTGATCAGGTATGTAAAAACTTAGAAACTTTCTTTAAAAAATTATAAAATATATTCCATAACTTATCATTAGCAGACCAATGGTTAGATCAATCCAAAACCAAGTTTTATTTGAATAAATATATTTTGACAAAAACTTTGACATGTATCCCAAAGAAAAGAAAAACAAAAAACTAGCTGAAATTGCTCCAATGCCAAATGAAAATTGATCATTAAAATTTGTTGATAAAGATCCCAGCAAAATAATTGTATCTAGATAAACATGAGGATTTGCGTATGTAATAAGGAATAAGGTAATTAATACTTTTCCGTATTCGTTAATTATATTTAATTCTTTATTTATATCTTTAATTTGATTTAATTTTATAACTTTATTTAATCCATAAAATATAAGCCAAATACCACCTAATACTTTTATTATTCCTATGATACTTGGATTAATTTGAACAATATAATTAGATAGATATATTCCAATTACAATTAGTAAACTGTCAGATAGACTGCAAAATAAAGTAACTGTAAAAACATAAGATTTTTTAAGCCCTTGTTGAATTACAAATAAATTTTGCGGTCCTATGGCTATAATTAATGTTCCTCCAATTATTAATCCTTGGATAAAATCATAAATATACATATTGCCTTAAATTATAATTACACTATTTTAAAATTATGCACAAAATTATATTGTTTAGTTTGTTTATTTTATTATCAAAAAGTGTTTATGGAGAAATGATAAAACCAGACCCTTCAATTGGTCCTAAAGAAGTTATTTTAATTCAATTAAAAGCACTTCAAAAAAATAATTCACCTTTTGACGATGCTGGTATTGAACAAACTTGGGAATTTGCACATCCAAATAATAGAATGTACACAGGTCCTCTAGACAATTTTATTAGGATGATTAAAAATCCATCTTACGCAATGATGATTGATCACTTAGAACACAATATAATTCCAGTTCAGGAACAAGAAAAAAGTTCATATTACTTTGTAGAGCTTACAGATAGTAATGGAAAAAAATTTGGTTTCGAATGGACAGTAGAAAAAGTAGAGCAAAACGGTGAGTTTAAAGATTGTTGGATGACCGTAGGTGTTTCTAGACCAATGCCTTTATCGCAAGCATCATAGTGTGCGGAAGATTTACAAGTACTGAAGATAAAGAAAAAATTATAAAACTTTTTCCTAACTCTGAAGTTTTAAATTACTCACATAAATCTTACAATATATCACCGTCTAATATTGTTAATATTATTTATGAAAAGAATCATAAACTTTTAATAGATACTTTTATTTGGAGTTATAGTTTTTTTAGTAAACAAAATAATGTTACTCAATTTGTTATTAATGCAAGAATTGAAACGATTAATGATAAATATTTATTCAAAGAATCATTTACTAAAAGAAAATGTCTTATTATTGCAAATGGATACTATGAATGGAAAAATATAAATAATCAAAAACAACCATATTTAATATCAATTCCTAGAAATGAATTATTGTTTTTTGGTGGAATTTGGAGGGAAGAAATAAGAGATAATAAAAAAATGAATGTTGTCTGTATCATTACTAAGGAAGCAAATGAAAACCTTTCCCATATACATAATAGAATGCCTCTTATAATGTCTCATAATGAGGGTCTTGATTTTCTTAATGATAATGAAAATGAATTCCTACATAAAAACAAAAGCATTATCGAGGATGATTTAGACTTTTATCCAGTATCAAAAATTGTAAATAATCCAAAAAATAATGATGAAAATTGTCTTAAGGAAATATCTTTATAATATTTAAATTTTTTTATCGCTTTTATAATATTAATCAAATATATAATTTTTTTTTAATGAGCCATTTATTTTATAAACCTGCTAAGTCTAGATTACACAGAAGTGAATTGGCAGTTCCTGGCTCTAATCCAAATATGTTTGAAAAAGCATTAAAATCAAATGCCGATTATATTTTCTTAGACCTAGAAGATGCAGTATCTCCAAATGATAAAATTGATGCAAGAAGAAATGTTATTAATGCAATAAAAGAATATAATTGGAAAGAAGAAGGTAAAACAATCTCTATAAGAATTAACGGTTTGGATACACACTATATGTATCGTGATGTGATTGAAATTATAGAAGAGGTAGGTGATAGGGTTGATACATTATTAATTCCAAAAGTAGGCTCATCATCTGATGTATATATGGTCGATTGTTTGCTTAATCAAATTGAGCAAAATAAAAAATTTGAAAATAGAATAGGTTTAGAATGTTTAATTGAAACAGCACTAGGAATGTCGAATATTCAATCAATTGCAACATCAAGTTCAAGACTTGAAGCATTACATTTTGGAGTTGCAGATTATGCAGCAAGTATGCGCGCAAGAACCGTTGTTATAGGGGGGTTAAATCCTGATTACCCTGGAGATCAATGGCACCATGGCTTATCAACATTAGTAATGACTTGTAGATCATATGGCTTAAGAGCAATAGACGGACCTTTTGGTGATTTTAATGACAAAGAAGGATATCTTGATGCAGCAAAAAGAGCTGCAGCAATTGGTTTTGAGGGTAAATGGGCAATACATCCATCACAAATAGATCTTGCTAATGAAGTTTTTTCTCCACCTAAAGAAGAAATAGATAAAGCAAAAAAAATATTATTAGAATTAGAAAAAGCAGCTGCTGAAGGAAAGGGTGCTGCTCAGCTTGATGGAAGAATGATCGACGCTGCATCTGCAAGAATGGCTGAAAATATTGTAAATATAAATAAATTAATTGAGAGCAAGTAATGGATATACACGAATATCAAGCAAAAAAAATATTGTCTGATTTTGGTGTTAAAATTCCGACTGGTGGTATTGTTTATAGTCCAGAAAATGCAGAAAACAAAGCAAGAGAAATTGGTGGTTCAAAATGGGTTGTAAAAGCGCAAGTTCACTCAGGTGCTAGAGGTAAAGCGGGAGGAATTATAATATGTAATTCTCCGTTAGAAGTTGCTGATGCAACTGATAAATTGTTAGGTAAAAAATTAATTACAAACCAAACTGGTCCAGAGGGTAAGATAATAAATAGAATTTATATTGAAGAAGCAACTGATATCAAACACGAATTATATTTAGGTTTAGTGTTTGATAGATCTTCAGAAAGTATAATGGTTGTAGCCTCAACAGAAGGTGGAATGAGTGTCGAAGAAATTTCAAAAGAAAAACCTGAAACAATTATTCGATCTAAAATAGAAGTAGCAGTTGGTATTCAACAATTTCAAGCAAGGGAAATAGCTTTTGGTTTAGGAATTGAATCCAAATTGATCTCACGAGCTGCAAATACAATTATTGGTTGCTATAAAGCTTTTAGTGAGCTTGATGCGACAATGGTTGAAGTTAATCCATTAGTTGTATCACAACAAGATGAAATATTAGCATTAGATTGTAAAATGAGTTTTGATAATAATGCAATGTTTAGAAGAGACGAAATTGCAGAACTTAGAGATAAAACACAAGAAAATTCAAATGAAGTTTATGCTTCTGACAGAGGAATGAATTATGTAAGCTTAGATGGGAATATTGGTAATATTATTAATGGTGCAGGCTTAGCAATGGCTTCAATGGATATGATCAAACTTGCTGGTGGTCAACCAGCAAATTTTTTAGATGTTGGTGGAGGTGCAACACCTGAAAAAATAGTTAAAGCTTTTAAATTAATCTCTATGGACACAAAAGTTAAGGTTATATTAGTTAATATCTTTGCAGGGATTAACAGATGTGATTGGGTTGCAGAAGGAATTGTTCAAGCTTTATCAAAAATTGAAATTAAACATCCTTTAGTTATACGTTTAGCTGGAACTAACGTCGAAAAGGGAAATGAAATACTTAAAAAAAGCAATATAAATTACATTGAAGCATCAACTTTAGAAGATGCAGCAAATAAAGCAGTGAAGGCTCTTGGATAATCATGTCTATAATCATTCACAAAAATACAAAGATTTTAGTCCAAGGCTTCACAGGAAAAATTGGAAGTTTTCATGCTGAAGAAATGATTAAGTATGGTTCTAACGTTGTTGGCGGGGTAACACCTGGTAAGGGTGATATGACTCATTTAAATCTTCCTGTTTTTAATACTGTTAAAGAAGCTGTAGATCAAACTGGAGCATCAACATCAATTTTATTTGTCCCACCAGCCTTTGCAGCAGACTCAGCAATGGAAGCTGCTGATGCAGGTATTAAAACGTGTGTGGCTATTACTGACGGTATTCCTTCTCATGATATGGTTAAAATAAAAAGATACATGAGAAGATATCCAAAAGATAAAAAAATGGGATTAGTAGGTCCGAATTGTGCAGGAATAATTAGCCCTGGTAAATCTATGTTAGGTATTATGCCAGGCCACATTTACAAAGAAGGTAAAATAGGAATAGTTAGTAGATCTGGCACTTTGGGATATGAAGCTGCACAACAACTTAAAGATTTGGAAATTGGTGTTTCAACAAGTGTAGGTATAGGAGGCGATCCAATAAATGGAAGTTCTTTTAGAGATATAATTGAAAAGTTTGAAAATGATGATGAAACTATTGCAGTTTTAATGATAGGTGAAATAGGTGGCCCACAAGAAGTTGAAGCTGGACAATTTGCTAAAGAAAATATGAGTAAACCAGTAATTGCGTATATAGCAGGACTAACTGCACCTAAAGGTCGTGTGATGGGGCATGCTGGCGCAATTGTTTCTGCTTATGGTGAAAGCGCAATAGAAAAAGTAGAACTTCTAAAAGAGTGTGGAGTTACAATTTCCAAAAACCCTTCTGTAATGGGTGAGACTGTAAAAAAAGTATTAGTAGAAAATAATTTGAATTAATATAATTAAAAAAAAATGAAATTTTTATATAAAAATGAATTCTGGATGTTAATATTTTCTCTAGGTGTTCTTTATTGGTTATTTAATCCATCAGTCTTAACAACCTTAGTTATGATTGTGCCATTGCTATTGGCCGTTTCTTCCCGTAAATAAAGCTAAGTTTTATACTTACTGATGCAATGACTTTTATCGTATTTATAGTTAAATAATGAAATTATATCTAATTAGACATGCAGAGTCAGAAGCTAATGCAGCATCAGATTTAGATAATCCAACTTATTATTATGATGCAAGAATTACTCAAAGAGGAATTGAGCAAGCAAAAAAATTAAATAATAGAATTAAAAATCTCAAATTTGATAATTATTTTTGTTCTCCCTTAACAAGAACATTGGAAACATTCTCTATTGTTTTTCCATCTAATAAACCTGTAATTGAACCATTAATAAGAGAACATTTGTATCACTCATGTGATGTAGGAAGACAACCAAAAAAATTAAAAAAAGAATTTAATGATTATGATTTTAATAATTTAAATGATTTTTGGTGGAATAATAACAAACCTATAAATGAAAAAAAAATTATACAAGAGTCTCACAATGATATTAAAATGAGATTAAGGTCTTTTCTACTATCTATCAAAAAAATTAATTTACAAAAAATTGTATTAGTCAGTCACGGTACATTCTTAAGTCAAATAACTGAATATATGCTGGATAACTGTGAGGTATATGATTGTGAGTACAATGAGGTATACGAAAAATTTTTTTAATTTAATTCTTAATAAATAAAAATCTAAAACATCTCATTTATTATTTTATTTAATTTTTGTGTTACTCTATCAATTATTTTTTTTCCTATCTGTACATTGGATTTTCTAGGATCTCCAATAATTCCACTTTTACTTAATTCATTAGTTGACCAAGCTTTCTTAATATTTTTCTCATAAGAAATGGTTTTAGATGATAAATAATCGGGAGATAATCTATGTTTAGAAATTTTAGATTGCCTTACTAGGTTTGGAAATAAATATAACATAATAGATGTTTCAAATTCTCCACCGTGATAACCAAAGTCTTTTTCTTTACTTGATATAATTCCTTTAAATTGATCAAATAAAAAATATGTGCCTTTAACTATGTTTATCTTAAATTCTGATTTCAATTCTTTAGCAATAATATCTATATGACTAATTTGTCCACCATGACTATTTAAAAGTAATATATTTTTAAATTTCAATTTACATACATTTTCTAAAATTGATAAAGAGTGCGATATAAATTCCAATGAATCAATACTTATAGTTCCATCAAAATCTGTATGTTCAGCAGCTGAACCAAAATATATTTCAGGCATAATTAAATATTTATTTGAATTATATTTTTTATTGAATTCTAATAATATTCCTTCAAGAATTTTTTTATCAGTATTTAATGGAAGATGCGGACCATGTTGTTCTATAGATGAAAATGGGAAAATTAAAACTGTTTTTCTATTTATTTTTTTAATTTCATTTGTTGTTAATTCTTCCCAAAAGTTTGTTAGCATTTTTTTATTATACATTTATAAGTAAATTATGAAATCTTATTCTTTATGGATTGATAAAAAAAAACAAGCTAAAATTTATCAAAAAAAACTTGTTTACAATAAAAATAACAAAACAGTTTTAGTTAAAACTATTTACTCAGGTATTAGCAAGGGAACTGAAAAATTAGTTTCATCTAAAAGCGTAAGTAAGGATCAATTTGAATTAATGAAAGCCCCTTTTCAAGATGGTTCTTTTAATTTACCTATAAAATACGGTTATATAAATGTTGGGAATATTATCGATGGTCCAAGGAAATATATAAATAAAAAAATATTTAGTCTTTATCCTCATCAAGATTTATATGAAATTTCTATTCAAAATTTAATTTTTTTACCAAAAGGTAATTTGAGAAAATATGTTCTAACTGCAAATATGGAAACAGCAATTAATATCTTTTGGGACGCTCAATCTAAAAGTAATAACAAAATTCTAATTGTAGGACTTGGCTCTGTAGGATTATTAACTGCATTTTTTTTTAAAATTAATGGATATAAAAATGTTTATGTTTTTGATAATAATAAAAATAAAAGAAAAATTGCCAACTATTTAGGATTAAATTTTATTGATATAAGAAAGATTGAGAAAATAGATGTAGCAATAAACACTACAGCTAATTATAAAGTTTTAAATTCTTTAATGGAAAAATTATCTATCGAAGGAAAAATAGTAGAAGCTAGTTGGTATGGTAAAAATAGAGGAGTAGTTGCCTTAGGTGGGTATTTTCATTCTAAAAGATTAAAAATTATTAGCTCACAGGTATCTAAAATACCAAAATACATGAAAAATAAATATGATTTTGAGGGGAGATTAAAACTAGCAATTAAATCTTTAAAAAATTCACAATTAGAAAAATTAATTACTAGTGAAAGTAATTTTTTTGATTTAGAAAAAGATTACTATAAAATCCTTAAAAATAAGGATACAATAATGCATCTAGTTAAATATTAATTATGTATTCGATAAAAGTAAGAGAAAATATTCTAATAGCTCATTCTTTACCTGGAGAAGTATTTGGACCAGCCCAAAATATGCATGGAGCTACATATTTAGTAGATGCAGAATTTTTCACTGATAAACTTAATAAATACAATATAATTATGGATTTAGGAATAGTGTCCACGACTTTAAAAGATATTCTTAAAATATATAATTATCAAAATTTAGATGAAATTGATGAATTTAAGGGAAAAATTACCTCAACAGAGTTTTTAGCAGAGGATATTTGCAATAAGATCTTGAATAGACTAAGAAATGAATTCTCTGAAGATTACAAATCTTTAAAAAAAATTAAAATAACCTTGCAAGAATCAAATGTTGCATGGGCATCATATGAAAAAGAGGTTATCTAAAAATAAATCTGATATTTATTTAGTCTATCCAGGAAATATTAATGCAAAAACTGGAGGATATATTTATGAAAAAAATATCCTAGAATATGCAAAGATAAGAGATATAAATATTAGACCAATTGCTCTAAGTGAAAATTATCCTTTTCCTACAAATAACGATATAAAATATTTTCTTAACATTTTAGATAAAATTGATCCTCACTCTAAAATTATTATAGATGGATTAGCTTTAGAAGGAATGTATTCTATTTTTAAAAAAATACTTACTTATAATATTATCGCGCTAATACATCATCCTTTATATCTTGAATTTAAAGGTCAAAGGTCAAAAAAATTCTTACGATTAGAAAAAGAAAATTTCAAAAAAATAAATAAATTTATTGTGACTTCTAAAAATACAAAAAATTTATTAATAAATGAATTTAAGGTACTAAATAATAAAATTTCTGTAGTTGAACCTGGAATAGAAAGACTAGCAAATTATAGTTTTAAAAATAATAGTAAAATTCATCTTTTAACATGTGGAAGTATAATAAATAGAAAAAATTATCTTTTTTTATTAAAAGTTTTAAAGCCTTTAGATAATTTTATTTTAGAAATTGTTGGTGATACTACAAGAGATATAGGTTATTACAAAAAACTCAAAAAATTTATTTCTAAAAATTCAATGAATAGAAAAATAATATTCCATGGCACTATTTCAGATACAAAATTAGCTAAATTATATTCTAAAACAGATTGTTACATTTCGGTAAGTAAATATGAAGGTTTTGGGATGTCTTTAGCAAATGCATTAATAATTAAAAAGCCAATTATAACCTTTTTTACTAATACTATCTTAAATACACTGGGAAAAAAGGGTGTTATTTATTTCAAAAAATTTAAAGTAAATGATCTTAGAAATATAATTATTAAAAATATATTAAATAAAAAAAATTTTAAAAAACTAAATATTGATATTTATAAAAACAAAAGATATCTTCTTACCCCTCTAGAGTCAGCTAAGAAATTCGTTAATTTAATTTAATATGCATGAATTTCAAAATAAATGGTTAAATCTCAGAGAAACTGTCGATAGAAATTCACGAAACCAAAGAATATTATATTTAATTAATAAATTTTTTAAAAATAAAAAAAATATTAGAATAGTTGACTTAGGTTCAGGCGCTGGATCCAATTATAGATTTCTTAAGTCACGATTATTAAATAATCAATATTGGTTTTTTGTAGACATATCACATCAATCAACAAATTATTTTAAAAAAAATATAAAACTATCATCTAAAATAAAAAAAACTAATTTTAAAATTGTTGATGTAATTAATAATCTAGAAAAAATAAATTTTAATGATTATAATTTAGTTACAGGATCTGCTTTTTTAGATATTCTTCCAAAAACATGGTTTAAATATTTTCATAAATTAAATGTTGATACAGAAATTGTCTACTTTGCCTTAAATTATAACGGTAATTTTAAATTTTTTCCAAAACACAAGGATGATAAAAGAATTCTTAATATTTTTAATAAAGATCAAAAATCTGACAAAGGAATAGGGGAAGTGGCCGTTGGACCAGATTGCACTGAATTAATAAATAAAGTATTTAAAAGAACTCACAAAACATATGTTTTAGATTCTACGTGGGATGTTAGTGCAAATTATAAATTTCAAATTTATTTTTTAAATTTTTGTAGAGAAATTATTCAAAAAAATAAACTTAACTTAGATGATTGGTTAAAATTTCGTTTAAAAAGTATTAAAGAAAAAAATTCTAGATTCATTTTAAATAATACAGATTTTTTAGCTATTAAGAAATAAATTAACAATAATTTCATTTTCTAATTCATTAAAATTATGTTTTGGTCTGATAGCTTTATTGAGATTTGAAATTTCTTTTAAATTTAATGAATTAATTCCAGAACCTATTAATATTGGGGCAATCATAAATTGAAGAATATCAATATATTTATTATTTATTAATTCTGAAATAGTTTTTGATCCTCCCTCTACTAAAATATTTTTATATTTAAGTTTTTTTATTTGCGTAATTAAGTTTTTAGTAAAATTTTTTTCTTTTAATCTAATTATAGTTGAATTATTAAATCTAATATTTTTATTACTTTTTGTAAAAATTATATTTTCATTACCGTCATTAAATATTTTATATTTGTTATTTAGTGAAAGACTGCCATCGATAATAATTCTTTTTGGATTTGAGCCCTTTATTTTTCTTGTAGTTAATAGGGGATCGTCTTTTTTAATGGTATTTGAACCTACAATAATTGCATCACTGATACTTCGTAAGCAATGAAGATAAATAATACTCTTGGGATTATTTATGTAATGTGAATTACCATTATTTAATGCAATTCTACCATCAATACTTTGTCCTATCTGAGCTATAACTAATTTTTTGTTTTTTCTTAGTATTGGGATAAGGATATTTAAAATTGATTGATAAAATTTATTTATATTAATTTTAGATACCAGATTATTATTTTTTAAGTAAAAGTTACTTTTTCTTTTTGAAGATAAAGAAATACTATTGTTTTTAACCAATAAATATAAATCACTATTCTTTTTAGAATTTTTTATAAAATCTAGTAAAATTCCTATATTTTTTGATGTAATCATTTGTTTTTATTTCAATTATATCTATATAATGTTTTCATGAGTTTCAAATCTAATACAGGAACTATAATAGATAGGGCAATTAATGAACTCAGGACCGGAAGACCCTTAATAATTCAGAATAACAAGGAATATTGGATGTTCTTTAATATAGAGCATTCCCAAAGTAAAGTTTTTAATCAATTCAATAAGCACTTAATTGATGAAAAATATCTACTTATTACTAAACAAAAAGCTCAATCAATTTTTAATAAGAATATTAAAAGTAATATTTATTTTGAGATAAATCCCAAAACAGATGTAAATCAAATAATAAATTTATTTGTTAATCCTCTTAGCAATAATAAAGTAATTAAATTTACCAATATTAAAAAATTCAAATCTAAAAATTTTCATAATGTTTGTATTGATCTTTCCAAAAATGCTAAAATGATACCATCGCTTGTTTTTAAAAAAATTAATAAAAAATATTATAATAATATAAATGAATTTGGATTTAAGAATGGAATTTTAATATTCGATTACAAAGATCTATTGAAGCAAAATGAATTAATTTGTGAAAGTATTAAATTAGTTTCTAGTGCAAAAGTTCCACTACCAAAAAACGAAAATTCTAATTTTAAAATATTCAAATCATATATTGGGTCTGATAAACATGTAGCGATAATTGTTAATTCAAAAAAAATAAATAAAAAATCTGTTAATTTAAGAATACATTCAGCTTGTTTTACAGGTGATATTTTTCATTCTTTAAAATGTGATTGTGGTGAACAATTAAATCAATCAATCAATTACATGGTTAGAAATAATGGTGGAATTATATTATATTTAGAACAAGAAGGTAGGGGAATAGGATTAGCTAATAAAATGAGAGCTTATTCTCTTCAAGCAAGGGGTATGGATACAATAGACGCTGATCATAATATTGGTTTTTTAGATGATGAAAGAGATTTTAATATTGCAGCTAGAATACTGAAATTATTAAAAATAAATAAAGTTAATCTTATTACAAATAATAAAAATAAAATTAATTCTATTAAGAAAGCTGGAATTAAAGTCGAAAATCAAATAAATACAAAGCCAACCTTGAATAAATTTAATAAAAATTATTTTAAAACAAGAGTTAAAAAAGCTGGGTACGGTCTAAAACTAGTAGTATAATTATGAAAAAAATTCCTAAGATAAAACTTCAATTAACAAACGATAATGAATTTGATTCATCTAAATTAAAAAATAAAACAGTTTTATTCTTTTACCCTAAGGCATTAACTGGTGGATGCTCAGTAGAGGTTGAAGATTTTCAGAAATATTTAACAAAATTTAATAAAATTGGCTTTGATGTAATAGGAGCTTCTAAAGATCCTGTTGATCGGAATAAAAAATTTTCAGATAAATATAAATTAAAATACCCACTTGGTTCGGATGAAGGAAAAAATTGTGATAAACTTGGTATTTGGATAGAAAAATCTATGTATGGTAGGAAATATTTTGGGATAGATAGATCTACATTTGTGATCGATAAAAATGGAAAAATTCTAAATTCTTGGAATAAAGTTAAAGTTAAAGGTCATGTTGAAGAAGTTTATAATTTTTGTAAGGATCAGTAAAATTTTATTTAATTTTACCTATTTCTTTTTCTCTTTTGATTACAAATAAACCACTTAATGTAATGATTATTGCGCCAATAATCATATTATAAGTTGGAGTTTCACCTAGTATTAAATACCCAAAAATCATACCAAATATAATTACACTGTATCTTGCAGAGGCGGTTAATGAGAGTGGTGCATAAAAAACTGTTAATACTGAAAATAAATATCCGAATAAAACAAATATACTAGAAGCAAGAATATAATTTACATCTTCACCGCTTACTTGATAACCAAAAATAATTGAACCCAACCCTGCAAACCCAGTAATTAATAATGCTGTCACAAATGTAATTTCAACACTATTTGATTTAGTTGCTAAACTTTTTGTAGCTATATCTCTAATAGTTAAAAAAATAGCAGCTAAAATTGGTAACACTAAAAGATAATTAAATTGAAAATTTTGTGGATTTACAACTACTAGTACACCTAAAAACCCAATGATAACTGCACACCATCTTCTTATACCAACTTTCTCTCCCAAAAAAAGAAAAGCAAATATTGTGACAAAGAAAGGATTAGTCATTAAAAGTGTATAAACCTCAGATATTGGCAGTAATATTAATCCAACCAAAAAAAATAATGCCGTTAAAACTTCATACAAACCTCTTATATGAAAACTTTTGATTGATAGTATTTTAATTAAATTCTTTTTTTCGAAAAAGATTAAATATAAACCTAATAGACTTGATGTAACTAAACCTCTTAAAAAAATTACAGAATATAATGAATTGTCATCACCTATATTTTTTACAACAAGTTTGACATAACTATCATTTATAGAGAATGATAATTGGCCAGCCATCATAAAAAGTACACCTATCGTCCCAACTGAAAATAAGATCTTGCTTTTCATAATAAAAAAAAATATTTAACTGGTATGTTACAAAGAAATATTTCCAGCCATTTATATGGATTTACTGACTTGAAGTCATTAAATGAAAGAGGCCCTTTAGTTATTTCTTATGGAAAAGGAATATATGTTTACGATACTAAAGGTAATAAATATCTAGATGGGAATTCTGGTTTATGGAATCAATGTGCTGGTTTTGACCATCCTGGATTAATTGAAGTTGCAAAAAAACAGTATGAAAAATTTGCTGGTTATCATTCTTTATTTGGAAGATTGTCTGAAGAAACGTTGCAGCTATCTGAAAAAATTATTGAAGTATCACCTTTTGATCAAGGTCGTGTATTCTTTTGTAATTCAGGATCTGAAGCAAATGACACCATGGTCAAAATGTTATGGATGTTAAATGCAAGAATTGGAAAGCCAAATAGACGAAAAATTATAACAAGAATTAATGGATATCATGGTGTTACTTTAGGAGCTTCTTCAATGACAGCTAAACCATATAATAGAGAGTTTGGTTTACCATCTGAAGAATTTATTCATATTGAGTGTCCTCATTATTGGAAATATGGATTAGAGAATGAAACGGAAGAAGAATTTTCTCTTAGGATGGCCAAAAATTTAGAAGAAAAAATCATCAAAGAGGATCCAGAAACTATTGCAGGTTTTGTTGCAGAACCTGTTCAAGGTGCAGGAGGGTGCATACCTCCTTCAAAATCATATTTTAATTTAGTTCAGCCTATATTAAAAAAATATAATATTCCTTTTATCGCAGATGAAGTAATTTGTGGATTTGGTAGAACTGGAAATTTATGGGGCTGTGATACATACAATATCAAACCAGATATAATCATTTCATCTAAATGTTTGACAGCTGGGTATTTTCCTATGGGTGCAGTTATAGTTAATAAGGAATTTTCAGATAAATTTGTTGAAGTATCGGAAGAAGCAGAAGAATTTCCACATGGTTTTACAGCTGGCGGTCATCCTGTTGGATGTGCCATCGCTTTGAAAGCAATAGATGTAATTATGAATGAAGGTTTATTAGATAATGTAAAGTTAATGGAACCTTATTTTTTTGAAAGATTAAATGAATTTAATGATTATGAACACATTGGAGAAACTAGAGGTATAGGTCTTATGGCTGCATTAGAGATGGTAAAAAATAAAGATACAAAAGAACCATTTGAAGGTCATCTTAATATGGGAGATAAAGTTGCTAATTTATCAATTGATAACGGATTAATTTGCAGACCTTTAGGTCCTGCAATTGTTTTGTGTCCTCAATTCATAATTACTAAAAATCACATTGATGAAATATTTGATTCTCTTCATAAAACTATAAAGCAAGTTTTTAATTAAGTTTCGTATTTAACTATAAAACCTGAATACTTAACATTACTAATGATACTATTTGGAATAACTCCTTCAACTAGAGCTAGTGATGGACCATCTTTAGCTTTTTCAGTAATAGATAGTATACTTTGCATATCTCCTTGAATTATGGCCTCAACTTCATCTTTACTTTCTTTATTTTGAATATATCCATTTAATCCCAAAGATATTGCTAAATCACTAAACCAATGCCTAAAGCCCACTCCCTGAACTTTTCCTTTAATGATAAGTCGATAAGTTTTTATTTCATTTGAATTCATTGAAGTATCAATATATGTACTTTTTTTTATCATACAATCCTTCAATTCATTATATGAATAAAAGTATAATTTACTCTTCAATTCTTTTATTTTTTGCTGGAATTTTTTTTGTAACAAATGATGCAATAATAAATTATCTATCCCAAACAGAGGTAAAATTTTATCATTTCATCTTTTATGGAATACCTATATTTTTATGTTTCCCTTTATATTTATTAATTAACGGAACTTTAAAAAAAAATATAAAATGTACTAATTATCTTCCACCTATTTTCAGAGGTTTTTTAAATATTCCTCTGCCTTTTATTGCTTTTATAACTCTCGAACAAATTAAACTTCCAGAATTCACAACATTGAATATGACTGCACCATTAATGGGAACAATATTTGCTATTTTTTTACTAAATGAAAAATTAAATATTTTGACTTATCTTTCTTTATTTATTGGTTTCTTAGGTGTTTTGTTTGTTATTCAGCCAGGTTTTGAAAGTTTTAATATCTATTATTTAATTGTTCTTATTGGAGTTTTTTTAATTACCGTAACAACATTTATAGTAAATAAATATAGTCATGTAACAACAAATATTGGTTATTTTTTGTATGGTGGTTTTTTTGTTCATTTAATTTCAATACCTTTATTTTTAATGAATCCCTTAAAAGTGACTTTTTTTGATTTTTTTTTAATTTTAACTGCTGCATTATTTATTAACTCAGCTATGTTTTTTGCAACAACTGCATTTAAAATTGCACAAAAACATTATGCATCAGTATTTAGCTTAGTTTACCTTCAGGTATTGTGGTCATCATTAGTTGGAATATTTATATTTAATGAATATATGAATTTATATGCTTATATTGGGGCAATATTTATTGTTTTAAGTGGAATTGTTTCATTACCTTCACAAATAAAACAATTAAAAGAAGCTGAATAATGATCAAAATTTTATTATTTTTATTTATTTGTATTTTTAGTTACAAATCTTTTTCTACTGAAGTTCAAATTATAAACGAAATTATAGGAAATGGTTTAGAGGTAAAAAATCACTCAAAAGTATCTGTCCATTATATTGGTAAATTAGAAGATAATACTGTTTTTGATAGCTCCTATGATAGAGGGCAATTGTTTGATTTTCAAATAGGTGTGAGACAAGTAATTTTAGGTTGGGAAACTGGGTTACTTGGAATGAAAGAAGGAGGCAAAAGAACAATTTTTATTCCGTACGAGTTAGCATATGGAGAAAGTGGTGCAGGCAGTTTGATTCCACCAAAATCAAATCTAATTTTTGAAATTGAAGTAATAAAAGTAATTCCTCCAGGATATAAAGAAATAGATGGTTATCAACTAAAATTAGCAATGACTGGCGATTTTAAAATTATAGATATTAGAGCTAATGATGAAATCATTAATACAAATAAAATACCTGGAGCTATACAAATAACTGCATTTGACAAAAATGGAATTTTTTTTCCAAATTTTTTTGATAAGTATAAAGAGAATGTACAAATTGGAGAAAAAGTTATCTTTGTAAGCCAGAACGGAGATATATCATCAATTTTAGCTAATGGATTTGTTGAGCAACTAAAGCAGAATAATATATATCATTTAAAAGATGGTGTTTCTGGTCTTGAAAATATAAATTTTGATTTTGAATAAATTAAAAATCTATTTTCTTATTTTTTTCAGCTGCATAATTAACTACAAATTGCCATGCTGACCTACCTGTTCTATTACCTCTTTGCAAACTCCATTTAATTGCTTCTTTTTCTATATCTTTATTAAATGGCATATTAAATTTCTCACAATATTTACTAATGATATTAATAAAATCATTTTGAGAAATATTATGAAAACCAATCCATAAACCAAATCGATCACTTAAACTTATTTTTTCTTCAACACTTTCATCTGTATGAATTGCAGAAGATCTTTCATTTTCTATCATATCCCTAGGCATTAAATGTCTTCTATTTGAGGTAACATATAAAATAATATTCTTAGGTTGATTTTGTATACTTCCATCTAAAGTAGATTTAATTATTTTGTAATCACTATCTATTTTTTCAAATGATAAATCATCAATAAAAATTATAAAATTAAAATTTTTAAAATTTGCATATTTTTCATAAATTATTTCAATATCAAAAATATTGTTCTTATTTAATTGTATTAATTTTAAGTTTTTATTTATTTTGTTTACTTCATTAAAAACAGATTTAATCAGAGAACTTTTACCATTTCCTCTAGATCCCCATAGTAAAGCATTATTTGTAAAATTACCTTCTGAAAAATTTACCGTATTATTTAATATGGTTTTTTTCTGTCTTTCTACTCCAACCAGAAGATCTAAATCCAAACATCTAAAATTCGATAATATTTTGAGATTTTTTATTTTACTATCCCAAATAAATGTACTTCCTCTTGAGATAGTAAGATTTGATAAAAAATTGCTTAAAAACATAATAAATACTTTATTTGATTTTTCTTATTACACAGTATAATAAATCACTCAAATTAAATCATCATAGGTACTATTATGGAAGCTTTTGGAACATTTTTACCACTTATTTTAATATTTGTAGTTTTTTATTTTTTACTAATTAGGCCGCAACAAAGAAAAGTTAAACAGCATAAAGAAATGCTTTCTAATTTAAAAAGAGGGGATAAAATAGTAACTTCAGGTGGAATTATTGGAACCATTAATAAAGTTGCAGATAATAGAGAATTAACTTTAGAAGTTGCAGATAATGTTGAAATAAAAATTGCATCAGGAATGGTTGCAGATTTATATGCAATGCCAGAAGTTCAAAAAAAAGCACCGACAAAAGAAGAGAATAAAAGTAAATCTGGCTTCTCTTTATTTTCTAGAAAAAAATAATTTTTTTTATTAATGAAAAATTACCCTATCTGGAAATCATTTACCGTAATATCGTTAGTTCTATTAGGAATAATTTTTGCAATTCCTTCAATTATTTATGATGAAAATTCAGAAAATTGGTTTTTAAAAAATAAGATTAATTTAGGTTTAGACTTACAAGGTGGATCATATTTATTATTAGAGGTTCAGCTAGATGTTTTATATAAAGAAGAATTAGATAATTTTGTCGATAGTGTTCGTTTGATTTCTAGAGATCAAGCTGTAAAAATTGAAAAAATTAATGTTCAAGAAAATGAGGTTATTGTTTTTTTTGGTAATAAAGAGAAGATAAAAGATATTAGAGATAGTTTTTTTCAAATGTACAGAGGAGTTACTTTACAAATTAATAACAATAAACTCAGTATAATTTTAAATGATGAATATAGAAAAATTATTCAAGACTCAGCAATTAAGCAATCACTTGAAATTGTTAGAAAAAGAATTGATGAATCTGGAACTAAAGAACCTTTAATCCAAAGATCTGGCAAAAAGAGAATACTTTTACAATTACCAGGAGTAAAAGACCCAGAAAGAATTAAAGATTTATTAGGTAAAACAGCCAAACTAACTTTTCACATCGTTGATAATGATAATGTATCTGCTCTGCAAAACAACTTAGCTCCTTTTGGAAAAATTATTGTTCCAGACATGTATGATGAAAATACAAAATATTTATTAGATAAAAGAGCAGTTGTAGGTGGAGAAAATTTAGTTGATGCCAAAGGTTCATTTGATCAAACAGAGGGTCATGCAGTGTCATTCCGTTTTGATACAGAAGGTGCACAAAAATTTGGTAAAGTCACAACAAACAATATTGGAAAAAATCTTGCAGTTGTATTAGATGGTGTAGTGATCACAGCCCCTAGAATTAGTAGTGCTATTACAGGAGGCTCAGGGATCATAACTGGTGATTTTAATGCTCAAGAAGCATCTGATTTAGCAGTTTTATTAAGAGCTGGTGCCTTACCAGCGCCTTTAGAAATAGTTGAAGAAAGATCAGTAGGAGCTGGTTTAGGAGCAGACTCTATAGCAGCTGGTCAAATAGCTGCTATTATTGGTATGGTTTTAGTATGTATATTTATGATACTCATTTATGGAACTTTTGGCGCTCTTGCTAACGTTTCGTTAATAGTAAATTTATTTATAATTATTTCATTATTAGGAACAATTGGCGCAACATTAACATTGCCTGGTATAGCTGGAATTGTATTAACAATTGGAATGGCAGTAGACGCAAATGTTTTAATTTTTGAAAGAATTAAAGAAGAGAGTTTAAAACAAACTAAAGTTTTTCAGATTATGAAAAATGGTTTCGACAGAGCTATGTCTACTATACTTGATGCCAATATCACTACGTTAATTGCTGCTGTTTTACTATTTGCATTTGGATCCGGTCCAATAAGAGGTTTTTCAATTACACTATCTTTAGGTGTGATAGCATCAATGTTCACAGCTTTAATGCTTACAAATTTTTTAGTATATATGTACGTATCATTTGCAAATAAAAAGGAATTAAAACTATAATGTTTGGATTGAATAAAATCATTCCTGTTGAGCCTAATATTAATTTTTTAGGTTTAAGAAGAAATTTTTTAATTTTTTCTATTTTAGCAATGCTAATTTCAATTGTTTTATTAAGTGTAAAAGGTTTAAATCTAGGTATTGATTTTAAAGGAGGTACTTTAATAGAGGTTAGTACAAAAAATACTTCAATTGGAGAGTTAAGAGAAATTTTATCTTCTTCTTATAGTGATGTATCTTTACAAGAATTTGGTAATGAAAATATTATTTTGATTAGGCTTCAAAATAAAAGTAATCAAGAAAGTATTGAAACTGTTAATTCTGTTAAAAATTTAATTCAAGATAAAGTTGTTGAATTTAGGAGATCTGAATTCGTAGGGCCCACAATTAGTTCTGAGCTATTGTTTCGAGGTTTTCAAGCAGTCTCTTTTGCATTAATTGCTATTTTAATTTACATTTGGTTGCGTTTTGAATGGCAATTTGGTTTCGGGGCAGTTGTAGCATTAACTCATGATGTATTATTTACTCTTGGATTGCTCTCTATTTTAAATGTAGAATTTTCTCTAGCAACAATAGCTGCAATTCTAACAATTGCTGGTTATTCCATTAATGATACGGTTGTAATATTTGATAGAGTACGTGAAAATTTGAGAAAATATAAAAAGTTAGAGTTAGTAGATCTATTTAATTTATCAGTTAATAATACTTTATCCAGAACTATAATGACAAGTTTAACTACACTTCTTGCTCTAGTATCTTTATTTATTTTTGGAGGAGAGGTAATTAGACCTTTCGCTTTAACAATGATTATAGGTGTAATAATTGGAACATATTCATCTGTTTTTGTTGCGGTCCCAACTTTATTAATCTTTAAGTTTAGACCGCAAGATGAAGATGATTAAGTGTTATTTAAGTTTTCTGTAACTTTTTCCCAATTAACTAAATTATCAATAAAAGCTTTTAAATAATCAGGTCTTCTGTTTCTATAATCAACATAATATGAGTGTTCCCATACATCACATCCAAGTAGAGGAGTGTGACCATGAACAATTGGGTTTTCTCCATTTGGTGTTTTAGTAATTTCTAATTTTCCATTATTTAGAACTAACCAACACCAACCTGATCCAAATTGACCAATACCTGCATTTATAAAATCTTCTTTCATCTTTTCAACTGAACCAATGTCTGAATTTATTTTATTTTCGAGCTCAGAGGGAATTTTACCATTTGGATTATTTTTCATTACTTCCCAAAAATGAACATGATTTATATGTTGTGCCACATTGTTGAATACTGGAGCATTTTTTTTATAAGAGTTGATTACAATATCATTAACATTGTTATCTTCTATATTTTGTTCTTTAATAAACTTATTTCCATTAGTAATGTAAGCCATGTGATGCTTATCATGATGCAACTCTAAAGTTTCAGCCGACATATACGGCATTAGAGCATCTTTACTGTAGGGTAGATCTGGTAACTCTAGATTTATCATTTTATTTCCTTTTATTTATAAAATTTTCTTTAAAAATTCACCTGTATAGCTTTTTTTATTATTTGCAATATCTTCAGGTGTTCCTGTTCCAACAATTTGACCACCATTAACACCTCCCAGTGGACCAAGATCAATTATATGATCAGCTGTTTTAATAACATCAAGATTGTGCTCAATAACAATTACAGTGTTTCCTTCATCAACAAGCGTATGGAGAATTTTAAGTAATTTTTTAACATCATCAAAATGAAGACCAGTTGTTGGTTCATCAAGAATATATAATGTTTTTCCTGTAGATCTTTTTGATAACTCTTTTGATAATTTTATTCTCTGAGCCTCGCCACCAGATAAAGTAGTCGCTGATTGACCTATTTTTATATAATCTAATCCAACATCCATTAGGGTTTGTAATTTTTGCTTTATTGCGGGAATTTTATCGAAAAATTTATAACCCTCCTCAACAGTCATTTCTAAAACATCTGAAATGGATTTATCTTTATATTTTACTTCTAAAGTTTCTCTATTATACCTTTTTCCTTTGCAAATATCACACTCGACATAAACATCAGCTAAAAAATGCATTTCTATTTTTTTTACTCCATCGCCTTCGCATGATTCACATCTTCCGCCCTTAACGTTAAATGAAAAACGACCTGGTTTATAACCTCTAGCACTAGATTCATTTAAGTTTGCAAACCAATCTCTAATAGGAGTAAAACATCCTGTATATGTTGCTGGGTTTGATCTTGGTGTTCTTCCAATTGGAGATTGATCAATATCAATTACTTTATCGATATGATTAATACCTTTAAAGTTAAAACGACTTTCATCTTTATTTAAAGATTTATTGAAATAGTCATCTAACCTTTGATACAATGTATCAATAATTAATGAAGATTTACCACTTCCAGATACACCTGTCACAGTAATAAAATTCCCTAAAGGTAAAGTGATATTAAGATTATCTAAGTTGTTTGTTTTTATTTTGTTAAGTTTAAAAACTTTATTTTTATTAAACTTTCTTCTATTTTTTGGAACTTCTATTTCTAAGGATTTATTCAAATATTTTGCTGTCAAACT
>CACBLW010000015.1 GCA_902540265.1 uncultured Alphaproteobacteria bacterium | reverse complement strand
TTAATTGATACGCATCAGCATCTAATGTACCGTGATCAAGTTGGCTATAGTTGGGCAAATGAATTTCCACCAATTGATAAAGGTAATTTCACTTTAGAAGATTATAAAGAACTTACTAAAGACTATGAGATTAAAGGTACAATATTCATGGAAACAGGAGTAGATGACTCTGATTATAAAAAAGAGACAAAATTTATAAAATCTATCATGGATCAGCCTGATAGTAATATGAAGGGTTTAATAGTTTCAATAAGACCAGAAGAGGAAAATGGTTTTGATCAATGGTTGGAGGAAACTATTGATATGAATGTAGTTGGATATAGAAGAATTTTTCACGTTATGCCTGATGAATTTTCTCAAAATACAGTATTAAGAAATAATGTAAAAAAAATTGGTTCAGCTGGAAAACCATTTGATATTTGTTTTTTGCCAACACAGCTAAAAATTGCAAAAGAATTTGCAAAAGAATGTGATCAAATGGATTTAGTATTAAATCATTGTGGTGTTCCACCTATTGCCTCTGGAGAGATCGATGAATGGGGTAAGGATATTAAATCTCTTTCTGAACTTCCAAATGTTACTTGTAAATTATCAGGTCTAATGGCTTATTGTGCACCTGGCACATCTTCGTATGAAACAATAAAGCCATACGTTGATCATTCTTTGGAATGTTTTGGTCCCGACAGAATGGTTTGGGGAAGTGATTATCCAGTAGTAAATGCTGGAAAAGGCATTCAAGAGTGGATTAAAGTTACACATACCATTTTAGGCAATCTTTCAGATGATGAAGCAAAGAAAATCGCAAGTTCAAATGCTGAAAGAATTTACAAGATCTAATTATTATTTTATTTTTTGAAATTAATATTTGAATTTAGAGAGATATGAACTGTTATGGATAAACGGTATAAAATTTCCAATATTAAAGTCTCAATAGTTAAGACACAAAGTGCTGGTGCTGATTATACAGATCATGCAGCAGGTCACTGGATAAATGATACTATCATTGCAAATCCAATGTCAGTATATTCTTCTTTTCAAGACTCAAGATCTTCATGGGGCATGGATGTTCTAAAAGGAATATTTATTGAAGTTGAAACTGAAGGCGGCCATCAAGGTTATGCTACTGCTTATGGAGGTTACATTTCTGGCTGGATTATTAAAAATCACCTAAATCGTTTTTTAATTGGAGCTGATGCAAGAGATTTAAATCTTTTATATGATCAAATGTATAGAGCAGCTATTCCCTATTCAGGTCAAAATGGAGTCGTTATAAATACTATAGCTGGCATTGATTTAGCCTTATGGGATTTACTTGGTAAAGTTAGAGATGAACCAGTTTATAAAATGATAGGTGGTAAAGTTAGAGACAAACTTCAAACATATGTAACTGGTCCTGAAGCAAAGCTTGCTCAAGATTGGGGACATGTTGGTTCTAAAATTCCTCTACCTTATGGTCCTGGAGATGGCATAAAAGGCCTCAAGAAAAATCAAGAATACATTATGGAAACTAGAAAACAGGTTGGTTCAGATTATAGGTTAATGGTTGATTGTTATATGTCACTAGATGTTCCTTATGCTATTGATCTTGCAAATGCTGTAAGAGAAGCCAATCTATTTTGGATTGAAGAAGCTCTTCCACCTCATGATTTAGAAAGTCATAAATTAATAAAAGAGGCGTGTCCTTGGCAAAAATGGACTACAGGAGAACATACTAATTCACGATATGGTTTTAGAAATATTATTAGAGATAGATCAGTAGATATTCTTCAACCAGATCTTACTCTTTGTGGGATGACTGAAACTTTACGTATAGCCGCTATGGCATCAGCGTATGATATGATGGTAATTCCTCATTGTAGTGGAGTTTATGCTTATAACTTTGGTATTTCTTCTACATTAACACCATTTAATGAATTTATAAATCTTCATCCTCAAGCTACTCAAATAGTTCCTATTTTTGGTAAAATGTTTACTAATGAACCCGTTCCTATAAACGGTGAAGTCAGCCTAACTGATCTCCCTGGTTTTGGCGCGGAGTTAAACCCAGAAGTTGAATTAGAGGAAATTTAATTATAATTTTTTTGCAGTCGCAACTAACATTTTTATTTTGTTTTTAACTATATCTATAGGCACATGACCAAAACCACATTCACTAGTAAGTAAAATTTTTTCTTTAGGAAAATATTCTAAAGCAGGTTTAATAGCTTTTATAATGTCTTCCTCTGTTTCTGTATTATCAATTCTTTGATCAATTACGCCAAGAGATACTTTTCCATCAAATTTCCAATCATTAAATACATCCAACATTTTATAATGTAGGCTGCAGTGTTCTAGATGTATTTCATCAACTTTTAATATCTTAAATGCCTCAATCATATCAGTGTATTTTCCAAAAAAACCTCTTTTCCTGTGAGCATTACCACCACATACATGAAGATTAAAATCTACATTAGGAAATTTTTCAATAATTCCATTTAGTATTTCAGCAGCCCATTTCGTTTCATTTACATTTTCTGTCCAAACGGGTTCATCAAATTGAACATAATCGCATCCTTCATTTACGACTTCTTCTAGCTCTATTGTTAATGCATTTGCATAAGCTTTTGCAAGCGCAAAATCATCTGGATAGAGATCAGTTCTTTCATTAACACTAAATCTTGCCAGCATATGAGGACCGGTAATTGTTTGTTTCACTCTCACGTTTGAAGGAGTATTATCTCTTGCAACCCTCCATTTTTTTGCCAAACCAGTTTTAAGATTTTTAATTTCATCTTTTACAACTGCGCACTCAATTCCAAACCCTTTTGTTCCATGAGTTTTACTTAAATCTACTCCTTTCATTGATCCACCAAGTGTGAAATCTTTGCGAATTTTATTTATGGCATCAACACCATCTAAACGTAACTGGTAAAACCAATACATATTTTCTCTGTATCCTTCACCATCAGTAATTATATCCAGACCGAGATCAGACTGTTCTTTAACTGCCCATTTAATCATTTCAAAAGACTCTTCTTCAGAAACACTTGGTTTACGAAGTGTATCTTTTTGTACTTCTTTCCTTGGATAACTACCTGTAACTGTTGTTGTATAACTCATATATCAATTACTTTCTCTAACATCTTGTATAAGACATTTAACTCCTTCTTCAAAGGATCTCGGATTAAAATCTATTTCTTTTCGAATTCTTTCATCATTTTGATCGTCAATTAATGGTGTTGATTTTATATTTTCATCAAAATAGATTTCTGCATCTGGAATAATTTTTTTAACAGTTGCTTCTAATTGTTCACCGTCTAAAGTTTCCGCTCCTGTATTAAAGCAAGAAAAATTTAAAGTTTCTTTTAAAGCTAATCGAACAAGTTGTTCTGCACAATCATCTACATAAATCCAATTGTCTCTATTTTTTTTTGAAAATGGTAAATGAGCAGGTTGACCCAAAGCAGGCTTAGCTGCAAAATCTTCAGCCCAGTTTATAGCTGTATTTTGCCTTCCATAACCAAAGACAACTGATGGTCTAGTATAGGCAATACTACATCCATGTTTTTTGATATATTTTTCAGCCATAAACTCATTAAGAAGTTTCATTACGCCATATGTATAAAAGTGATTATTAATGCCTGAGTAATCCTCTTCTGTTACAGCTCTATTTCCAAAGAATTCTTGATGAGCTCCATAAACAGTTTCGCTACTTGCAAATACTAATCGTCTAATTTTATACTTCACAATCATTTCAAATATTGAAGTAGTTCCAACAATATTTATTTTACTTGCTAGTAATGGATTTTCTTCACATATAGTTCCTATTCCATACGCTAAATTAATAACTGAATCTATTTTGTTATTTTGAAAAATATTTTCAATTTCTTTATAATTGGTAATATCTAATTTTTGATATTTTACTTTGTCTTTATTTTTCCCAATTTTTAATATGTTACTTTCAAGTTTGTCTTTATTTTTTACAATATCTAGATCTGTCACTAAAACATCAATATCTTTTTTTAGTAATTGTAAAACAACCTTAGATCCAATAAATCCTAAACCACCTGTAACTAAAACAGTCATCAATTATTCCATAAAAAAAATTTGATCCATCATAACCCAGGATTCATTATCATCATTATTTGGGAAAGGATTAAAGCAATCTATCATTAGTTTAGTCCATTTATCTACAATTGGTATTTGTTGCATCTTTCCCATGTCACCATCGAAATCATTCCCTGTATACTCCAGGTATCCAAACATAAAATCTTCTTTTAAGAATATACTATAATTTTGAACATTTATTTTTTTTAACTCTTCTAAAACTTCAGGCCAAACATTTGCATGATTATCAATATAATATCGTCTTTTCTCATCTTTCAACCTGACAGCCATTCCATATCTTTGTATAGCCATACAACCTCCTTAATTTTTCAAATTAACTTAACATAGAACTTACAATGAAATGAAACAAAATCATTAGTTATTCATAATTTTTTCTGATCTTAATTTTTATTACTGTATGATTTATTGCTTTTTTAAAAAATTTAGTTAGAAATATTTTCTATGGAAAAAATTAGTACAGAAGATATAGCAAATTTAAATACTGTTTGGGAGCTTCCAAAAAATAAAAAACCAATTGTAATCATTGGTGCTGGTGGAATAGTAAGCGACGCCCATTTGCCAGCATATAAAAAAGCAAACTTTCCTGTGAGAGGAATTTATGATCCTGATGAAGAAAAAGCAAAAAAATGTGCTGAAAATTATTCTATTGAAAAGATCTACTCTAGTGAAGAAGAAGCATTAGCAGAAAAAGATGTAGTTTTTGATATAGCAGTTCCTCCTCAAGTTCTATTAGGTATTGTTCAAAAGATTCCAAATAATTCTATTTGCCAATTACAAAAACCTATGGGTAATAGTATGACTCAAGCAAAAAGAATTAAAGAAATCATTAATGAAAAAAATATTATTGCATGTGTAAATCTTCAATTAAAATTTAGTCCGATGATGATTGCTTTAAAAGAAGCAATAGAAAAAAAAATGTTAGGTAAGCTAACTGAATTAGAAATAAGTTTGAGTGTTGGAACGCCATGGCACTTATGGCCTTTTTTAGAAACATTAGATAACGTTGAAGTACCTCTTCATTCAATTCATTATTTAGATTGGATACGATCAGTTCTTGGGAATCCAAGTAGTGTACATTGTAAATCAGTAAAACATCCTAACTTACCAAACTTAGCCGATGCTAGATCAAGTATAATTCTTCAATATGAAGATGACATCAGATGTTGTTTATCTATAAATCATACTCATGATAATTCTTCGCATGGTATGAAACACTCACATGCGTATGCCAGGGTTGAAGGTTTAGATGGAGCAGCTTACATCAAATTTGGGTTACTTCTTAATTATCCAAACGGTGAACCGGAAGAGATTGAAATTTCTACAAAAGATACTGAATGGACCAAAGTCAAGAATGTTGGAACTTGGTTCCCAGATGCATTTATAGGTACTATGTCTAGCTTACAAAGATATGCGTCAGGAGAAGAAGCTGAATTAACTCATTCCGTTGATAATGCCTATAATACAATGGCTCTTGTATATGCTTGTCTTGAGTCAAATAATCAACCTGGGACAATAGTTCACTATTAAAAAAATTTTCCCTAAAGTTATTGTATTTTTATCAAATAATTGCAACATGGTATTATTAATTAACAAATTTATGGAGGAATGATGTTAAGATTATTTTTATCATTGGTTCTTGCCGTATCTTTTTTTGGTTCTTTTTCAGCTAAAGCAGAAACTGAATTATGGGGAGATTTTTCTGGTGTAACTCTAAGAGTTAAACTGATCGGCGGAGGTCAATACGAAGGATTATACAACGAAGTAATTCCATGGTGGGAAGAAAACACGGGTGGAAAAATTGAAATCGTAACACAAAAAAATCACTTTGAATTAGATAAAGAGATTAAGAAAGATATTGCTTCAGGCAATTTAGATTTTTGTGTAGCGTCCAACCACACAAGTTTTGCATCTCAATATGGCAATATTTACACAGACTTGAATAATATTATGCCTGCATCTGTTTTAGCAGATTATACACCATTAATTTTAGAGCATTCTACTGTTGATGGAAGATTAGTCCAAATGCCAAGACACAGTGATGTTAGTAATTTATATTATCAAAAAAGTTTATATGAAGATGCTGATAACAAAGCTAACTTTAAAGCAAAGTATGGCTATGATTTAACACCACCTGAAACTTGGGATCAAGTTAAAGATCAGGCTATCTTTTTCTCAAACCCACCTGATTTCTACGGAACTCAATATGTTGGTAAAGAAGAAGCGATAGCAGGTCGTTTTTATGAACTTGTAATTGCAAATGGTGGAGCATTATTTGATGAAGATTATCGTCCAATATTTAACTCACCTGCAGGTGTTGAAGCTCTTCAATGGTTCATTGATTTGTATAATGCAAAAGCAGTTCCTGATGGAGTTTTAAACTATCTTTGGGATGACACAGGATTAGGTTTTGCAAGTGGAACAATTGCTATGAACCTTGACTGGGCAGGATGGGCAGGTTTCTTTAATGATCCAGAAAACTCAAAAGTTGCTGGAGATATTGGACTTGTACGTGCTCCAATGGGTTCTGGTGGTTTAAGAACAGGTTGGTCAGGATCACACTCTTTCTCAATGACAGAGTCATGTCCAGATAAAGAAGCAGCTGCATCTTTCTTATGGGCTTTAACAAGTAATAAAGCACAAATGATTGAAGCAAGAGGTGGACTATCACCAACTCGTCCAGCTATTTGGGATGCAATCATTGCTGAGAAGAAAGCTGAAGGTGATGAGTTTATGTTAATGGTATTTGAAACTTTCAAAATGTCATTAGCAGAAGATGCATTCACTCCACCACTAATTCCTGAGTGGATTGAATTTACTAACGCTCTATATCCAGAACTTCAAGCAGCTATTCTTGGGGACAAATCTCCTGAAGATGCGCTAGCAACTGCTTCTAAGAAAGCAACTGAAATTATGGAAGACGCTGGTTACTTCTAACAATTAATATAATACCTAGCTCTATTCACTAGAGCTAGGTTTCCAAATCTATCATGAGAAAATTTCTAAACGGACCATGGGTTTTACTAATGCCCACTTTAATAATACTTACTTGTGTTGTTTTATTACCTTTGCTCCTATCATTATGGACAAGTTTTACACCTTTTAAGTTAACAAAACCCGATACCCTCTATCGTTTCGTTGGATTTAGAAATTATGAAAGACTAATTGGAGATCTTGATTTTTGGATAGCTTTTGGAAGAACAGTTTTATTTTTAGCTATTGCTCTTAATTTAGAACTAGTCTTTGGTCTTGGAATAGCACTTTTAATAAATAAAATTACCTACGGACAAAGAACATTGAGAACACTAATGATGTTTCCAATGATGTTTTCTCCAATTCTAGTAGGATTTCAATGGAAGTATATTTTTAATGACAATATTGGTTTAATGAATAATTTTTTGAGAGAGTTTGGAGTCATACAACCTATACCATGGCTTGTTGATGGCATTTTAGCAAACGTTTCAATAATGGCTGCTGAAATATGGTCAAGTACATCAGTATTTGCGATTTTATTATTAGCAGGTTTATTAGGTATACCTAAAGACCCTATTGAGGCTGCCAAAGTTGATGGATGTAACTCATGGCAAGTATTTAAAAATATTACATTACCTTTTTTGATGCCATTTGTATTTATTGCGATGACGATCAGATCATTAGATGTTGCAAGAGCTTATGATATTGTTCAAATGATGACAGGTGGTGGTCCTGCCAAAAGAACAGAATTACTTTGGACTTTAATTTCGAGAACTGGATACGTAGATGCTAAGATGGGAATGGCTAATGCAATGTCATATATTTCAATTTTTCTTTCAATTGCATTCACTTTTTTCTTTTTTTATAAATTAGTAGAAGCAAGGCAGAGGTTAAGCTATGAATAAAAAACAAATCAATAATATTCTAATTTGGTTTTCAGCTATTATTTTAATAATTCTAATTATGACTCCTGGCTTGTGGGTAGTGCTTACAGCATTTAGACCTCAAGTAGATGTTATGGCAAAACCTGCTGTTTGGATACCGCGTAATTTAAACTTAATTCAATTTGAAACTATGCTCTTTGGTGGTTCCGAGGGATCAATGGGTAGAAGTCCTATACCTGTTTTAAGTTATTTACGAAATTCACTTATAATTTCTTTTACAAGTACATTTATAGCAGTGTTAGTGGGTACAATTGGAGGATATGGTTTTGCGAGACATAATTTTAAGCACAAAAATAAATATTTTTTATTAATCATGTTAACTAGAACAATTCCTGGCATATCTTTAAGTTTACCAATCTTTATTATTTTTTCAAAAATTGGTTTAATCGATACACATATTGGGATTATACTCGTTTTTGTTGCTTTAAATATTCCATTTACAATTTGGTTAACTGATGGTTTTTTTAGACAAATTCCAAGAGCGATGTCGGAAGTAGCGATGACTGATGGCTGTACTAAAATACAAGCATTTTGGCATATTGAATTACCACTATCTCGATCAGGAATAGCATCTGCCGGAATTTTTGCATTTTTAATTTCATGGAATGAATATGCATTAGTTTCAAATCTAGCAAGAAGTACAGATTCAAAAACATTAACTGTCGGACTCATGGATTTCACTGCGCAATTTACAATAAATTGGCCTGGCATGTGCGCTCTCGCAGTCTTTATAATTATTCCAGCACTAATCTTAACCTTTATGGTTCAAAAGCATTTAGTAACAGGATTAACATTTGGAGGAGTAAAAGGATAATGGCAAAAGTAAGCTTACAAGGTGTCTCAAAATTTTACGGAAAAGTTCAAGCAGTAAAAAAAATTGATCTAGAAATTATTGATAAAGAATTTTTAGTTCTAGTTGGACCATCGGGTTGTGGAAAATCATCTTCTCTAAGAATGATTGCAGGATTAGAGGAAATAGATGAGGGTATTATCAAAATTGGTGACAAAGAAATGAATAATCTAGAACCTAGAGAAAGAAATGTTTCGATGGTATTTCAAAACTATGCTCTTTATCCTCATATGACAGTAGAAGAAAACTTAGGATTTTCACTAAAGATTGCAGGACTTGCTAAAAATGAAATTGAAGAAAGAGTACACGAGGCTGCAGGAATTTTAGATATAACTGAATTTTTACAAAGAAAACCATCGCAATTATCAGGCGGTCAAAGACAAAGAGTTGCAATGGGAAGAGCAATTGTAAGAAGACCAGATGTTTTTTTATTTGATGAACCTCTATCTAATTTAGATGCAAAATTAAGAAATCAAATGAGGACAGAAATTAAAAGATTACATCAAAAAGTATCAACAACAATTGTCTACGTTACGCACGATCAAGTTGAAGCAATGACTTTAGCTGATCGAATTGTAATCATGAAAGATGGTATAATAGAACAAATAGGAACACCATTAGATCTATTTGAGAGACCGGCTACAGAATTTGTAGCCACTTTTATTGGATCTCCTTCCATGAATATGATTAAGGCTTCAATAGTTAAACAGAATAATGAATTATCTATGAAGACAAACGATGGAATTATAGTACCAGTACCCAAAGATAAACAAAATTCAGTAAGTGAAGGTCAAAATATTTCTTTTGGGTTTAGAGCTGAAGATATAGTGCCACTAAAATTTGGACAAAAACCATCTAGTGCTTGGGAAATGCAATCATCAGTTAATTTAGCTGAACCACTTGGAACTGAAACTTTGATTTTTACAAACTTTGGTGAAATAGAAATAGTTAGTAGAATGTTTACACCTGAACAAGTTAAATCAAATGATGTTTTAGATTTTGCTTTAAATTTAGATAGAACATATTTATTTGATGAGAATAGCGGCTTAGCAATATGACAAGCTCTACTGAAATATCAGATAGATTATCAAAATGTTTTAGTAGTGTTATTCATGATGTCATGAGAGATGATGGATTTAAAAATTTTGTTTTGAATCCAAATATTAAACCTAATAAGGAAAAACACAAAATTGCAGGGCAAATTTTTACTATTGAAGGGGAATCAAATACTAGTTTTTCTCATCATGAAACACTCCTTGCTTGGACTGGTCTTTTATCTAAGGCTCCATCAGATAAAGTTCTTATCTGTCAACCAAACGATAATAATATAGCTTTAATGGGTGAGCTGAGTGCAGAAACTTTACAAAAGAAAAATATTAGAGGCTACATTGCTGATGGTGGGTGTAGAGATTTAGAATTTATAAACAAAATCGATTTTCCTGTTTGGTCAAAATTTTACACCCCTAAAGATGTTGTTGCTTATTGGAAGCCTACTAAATTTGAAAAAACTATTAAAATTGGAGATGTGGAAATACATAACGGTGATTATGTAATGGCAGACATTGATGGTGTTGTTATTATTCCCCAAGAAAAAGTAATAGATATTTTAGAAAAATCAGAAAAATTAATTAATACTGAAAGCCAAGTTAGAAAGGCTATAAGAGAAGGAATGGATCCACAAGAAGCGTATATTAAGTATAGCGTTTTTTAAGTATTTTTTCTTTCAACCAAAAGTATATGTTCAGAATAACAAACACATTTGTCATTTTGATTTAGAATTTCACATGCCTCATTAACCTGACCATATTGTGGTCTTTTTGGATCATCTTTTTTTTCTTTAATTGTAACCTTCGTATGAATTGTATCTCCAATAAAAACTGGATTAGGAAAACGAAGTCTTTCAAATCCATAAGTGAAAGCTCGCTTGTTAACTATTGAAGCTGTAAGTGCGATACCTATCGAAAAAGTACAACTAAATTGTGCTATGCGTTGACCAAATGGACCCTTTTTAGCAAACTCTGCATCAGTATGATGGGGGTAAAAGTCACCAGAGTGCATAGCGTGCATTACAATATCAGTTTCAGTGATGGTTCTACCAACAGTGACTCTTTCCGCACCTAGTTCATAGTCTTCGAAGAATTGTTCTATTTCTACCATTTCTATTGAATAAATATTTCTCTGTAATAAGGTAGCACAATTGTAAAAATGAATAAAGATAATAAATTTGAAAACACTGTTGGAATTGAGTCAACCTTTCCGAAAGATATGCCCAATGAGCATGGAGAAATTCCAGTATGGAATTCTGAAAACTGGTTTTATGAAGATGTTATTGTTGGTCATAAAATTAGATCTCTTCGCCGAACAATATCTGAAGGAGAGGCCATGCAATTTAATTGTATGGTTTTAGATATGCATCCATATGTAGGTGATGAACATTTTGCCAAAAATGAAGGTATGTTCCAAAAAAGATTAGTAGCAGGAGCTATGGTTTTTTCATATGGGTTAGGTTTAGTTGCAACTAACTGCGTAAATTCTTTTAGTTATGGATATGACCGTTTAAGATTCATCAAACCAGTTTTTATTGGAGATACAATTTATACAATTAGAACTAATATGGAAAAAAAACCAAAATATGAAAAAATGGGTTTGGTAAGAACCAGTTACGAAGTTTTTAAAGGTGAAGGCGAAATCGTTCTATATTGTGAGCACCTACATTCAGTTTTATATAAAAAACCAGAAGACTTTAAAGATAAATACGAAAAAAAATGATTTACTTAAAGGGGATGACCTGGGATCATTCTAGAGGTTTTGACCCAATGGTTGCTACATCTAAAAAATTTAAGGAAATTCATAATAATAAAGTTTCAATTGAATGGGATAAAAGACCATTACAGGCATTTGCAGATAGACCTATAGAAGATATGACTGATGATTATGATTTAATAGTAATAGACTATCCTCATGTTGGTGAAGTAGCCCACAAAGGACTTTTACAAAACTTAAATCTCAGTGAATATCAATCTAAATTAAACGATTTAAAAAAACAATCAGTTGGAAAATCACATGAGAGCTATTTTATAGATAATAAACAATGGGCTCTTGCCATAGATGCTGCCTCACAGACCGCCTGTTACAGAGAAGATTTAGTCAAAACAATTCCATCTAAATGGGATGATCTTCTTTCATTAGCAAAAGAGAGAAAAGTTCTTTGGCCTTTAAAACCAGTTCATGCAATAAGTAGTTTTTATAGCATTTATAACAACATTACAGAAGAATTAATCCCAGAAGAAAAAAAATTTATTAATAAAGATGCTGGCGTTAAAACCCTTACAATGATGAGAGCTATATCCAAAGAAATAATCAATGATTGTTTAAGTATGGATCCAATTCAAACTGCTGAACTCATGACAGAGACTAATGATTTTTATTATTGCCCATACATTTATGGATTTTCAAATTACTCGAGAAATAATTATAGAAATAATATTTTGAAATATATTGATGTTTTAGATTTATCAGGCAAAGGTCCATCAGGAACACATTTAGGTGGTACTGGCATAGCAGTATCAAATGTTAGTAAGAATAAAGATATAGCAATTGAATATGCATTTTGGATAGCAGGTGCTGAATGTCAAAAGTCACTTTTTTACCAAAGCGGTGGACAGCCAGGAAATTCTGAAGCTTGGGAGGATGAAAAGATAAATCTAGAAACTAACGATTTTTTTAAAGCAACTCGAAAAACTCTTGATTTGGCATGGGTAAGACCAAGGCATAATGGTTATATGGAATTTCAGGACAAAAGTGGCGATCTGATTAATGAATATCTACAAACAGAAATTTCAGCTGAAAGTATTTGTGAAAAATTATCTGATATGTACAATAAGAGTTTCAAAGAATAAATTATTGTATGACTAAACCTTTAGAAGGATTAACTGTATTAGAATTTAGCCAGTTTTTATCAGGGCCATATGCAGGCTTAAGACTTGCTGATTTAGGTGCAAGAGTGATTAAAATTGAAAGACCAGAAGTAGGGGATCTTTGTAGAAACTTATATATCAGCGATACTGATCTCGAAGGTGATAGCACTTTATTTCATGCAATTAATAGAAATAAGGAGAGCTTTGCAGCAAATTTAAAAGATGCCAAAGACATAGAGTTAGTAAAAAAATTAATTGAGAAGGCAGATATAATTACACAAAATTTTAGACCGGGAGTAATAGAACGTATTGGTTTAGATTATAAAAATGTAAAAAAAATAAATCCAAAAATAGTTTATGGAACTATTTCTGGTTACGGATCTGATGGACCTTGGAGTTCATTACCTGGACAAGATTTATTAGCGCAATCTAGAACAGGTTTAGTTTGGTTAAATGGTAATGGAGGTGAAGCACCAACCCCAATGGGTTTGGCAGTTGCTGACATGTTGGCAGGACATACACTTGTTGAAGGTATACTTGCAGCGGTTATAAAAAGATTTCGAACGGATAATGGATCTCATGTAGAAACGAGTTTAGTTGAGGCTTTATTAGATTTTCAATTTGAAGTTCTTACGACATATTTTAATGATGGAAACAGAAAGCCGAAAAGAAGTTCGTATAATAATGCCCACGCTTATCTGTCAGCTCCTTATGGAATTTATAAGACATCCAATGGATACATAGCAATTGCAATGACACCACTCCCTCAACTTGGTGAATTACTTGATTTAAATTCAATAAAAGATTTGCATGATCAAAAAGAATGGTTCACAAAAAGAGATGAAATTAAAAAAGATATTGGCGACTGGATTGAAAAACAAACAACAGAACATTGGTTGAGTATTCTTGAGCCAGCAGATATATGGTGTGCTAAAGTACTCGATTGGGACACAATGGTTAAACACGAAGGTTTCAAGATCCTCGATATGGTTCAGAGAATTAAAAGAGATGATGGACTTGATATTGAAACACTTCGTTGCCCAATAAAAATTGATGGAGAGGTTTTTAAATCAAGTAAGGCAGCTCCAAAAATTGGGAATGACAATAATAGTATTATGAAAGAATTTGGTATCTCATGAAAATTAAAGATATAGAAATTCGTATGTGTCGACATAAAGAGCCTGTCATGAAAGATTCAGAAATGAGAGATGGGAAAAAATCAGATTTAGAATTCTTAGTTATCACATTTCACACAGATGAAGGTCTATCTAGCTCTACTTTTGGGTTTGCAGGAAGGGGTGCAGAAATGGCTGGTGAAATTGCAAATTCAATTTTTAAACCTTTTTTTATTGGCAGAGACCCAATTTATCGTGAGCAACACTGGCATGAATACAGAACAGCAGACAGATGGTGGAACCACGCACCTATATATAGTTATGGACCATTTGATATTAATTGTTGGCTTCTCTCATCTATGCAAGCAGGTCAACCTCTTTATAAGTATTTAGGCGCTTATAGAGACAAGGTTCCAATTTATGGAAGTTCTCTTGTTTTAGATTCGCCTGAAGCGTACGCAAAGGAAGCCTTGGAATATAAAAAGAGAGGTTTCAATGCTTATAAACTTCATCCTCCTGGAAAATATGATTTTGATTTGGAAGCTCATAAAAAAACACGAGAAGCAGTTGGTGATGAATTTAAGCTTATGAGTGATCCGGTTGCTCCTTATACTTTTGAACAAGCTCTACGTTTTGGAAGAGAGTTAGAAAAATTAAATTATTATTGGTATGAGGAGCCTTTATTCGATGAAAATTTTCATAATCTAAGGGAATTAACTAGAATATTAGATATTCCTATTATTGGAACAGAGGTTATAGCAAAACATCCTTACAGTGTTGCGGAATGTATCTCTACAAGGGTTGTTGATATGGTAAGAGCTGATGTTTCATGGAGTGGAGGTATTACGGCTACAATTAAAACAGCACACTTAGCAGAAAGTTTTGGTGTTCAGTGTGAAATTCATACAGCTATTTATCATCCTTTAGAACTTGTTAACTTACACTGTTGTGCAGCTATAAAAAATTCTGAATTTTTTGAAGTACTCGTTCCTTATGAATATTTTAATTTTGGTTTAAAAGATTCTATCAAAGTCGAAAACGGTTATGCTCATTTACCTTCTAAGCCAGGTCTTGGTATTGATTTAGATTGGGATTTTATAGATAATACAACTTTCAAAAAAATTTAAAAATGACAAAGATTACTAAATTTAGTGTTCAAGATGTAAGATTTCCAACTTCAAAAGATTTAACTGGATCTGATGCCATTCATACAGATCCTGATTATTCAGCAACGTATGTGACGGCTTTTACTGATCAATCAGAATTAAAAGGATATGGTATTGCCTTCACGATTGGTAAAGGAAATGACATTGTTGCTGAATGTATAAAACATTTTTTTCCAATTTTTGAAAATATGGACTTAAATGATTTAGAAAATAATATTGGTAAGCTCTGGTTCAAGTGTGTTGATCATAGTCAACTACGTTGGTTAGGACCTGAAAAAGGAGTTGTTCATATGGCGGTATCAGCAATCTTTAATTGTTTATGGGATTTAATTGCTAAGAAGCACAAAAAACCTTTATGGCAGTTTGTTGTAGAAAGTGAGCCTGAAAAAATCGTTAGTTGGTTAACATTTAAATATATTGAAGATGTTTTAACTCGAGAGGAAGCGTTAGCGATTTTGTCAAACAATCAAAATGATAAACAAAAACGGATCGATACAGTATTGCAAGAAGGATATCCATCTTACACAACTGCTGCAGGATGGCTTGGCTACTCAGATGAAAAAATAATTCAATTATGTAAAGAATATATGGCGAAAGGTTGGAAGCATTTTAAAATTAAGGTTGGTTTAGATCTAGATGCAGATGTCAAAAGACTTGAGTTAATTAGAAAAACAATTGGCGATGATTGCTTTATTATGGTTGATGCAAACCAACAATGGAACGTAAAACAATCGATTAAACATATTAATGCATACAAAAAATTTAATTTATTTTTTGTAGAAGAACCTACAAGTCCAGATGATGTAATGGGTTTTGCCAAAATAAAAAAAGAAGTTGGAAACGTAAGACTTGCAACCGGAGAAGCTTGTGGAGGTCGTATCATGTTTAAACAATTTCTCGAATCTGGAGCAATGAATATTTGTCAAATTGATAGTTGCAGATTGGGAAGTATAAATGAAATAATAACTGTATTGTTAATGGCACATAAATTTAATGTTCCAGTATTTCCGCATGCGGGCGGTGTTGGTCTATGTGAGTATGTCCAACACTTATGTATGATTGATTATATTTTAATTAATGGTTCTAAAAATGAAAAAGTAGTAGAATATCAAGACAGTTTACACGAACACTTCATATACCCATGTAAAATTGAAAATGGAAATTATATGCCTCCTCGTGATCATGGATATTCTATTGAAATGAAAGAAAAGTCTGTTAATGAGTTCTCTTTTCCTTACGGTGAATATTGGAAGAATAATATATGAGATTAAAAGATAAAAAAATAATTGTAACTGCTGCAGCACAAGGAATAGGAAAGTCAACAGCATTAAGATTTGCTAATGAAGGCGCGCATGTCACTGCAACTGATATTAATGAAGATAAACTTAAAGAATTAAATAAAGAAAATACTTTAATAAAAACTCAAAAATTAGATTCAACAAATAAAAAGGCAGTTGAAGAATTTTGTTCTAGTATTGATTCGGTTGATGTTCTTTTTCATGCAGTGGGTTTTGTTCATCATGGAACATTATTGGAATGTGATGATGAAGAATTTTATCGATCTGTGAATGTAAATGTATATTCAGCTTATCTTATGAGCTACAATTTAGTTCCTAAAATGTTAGAAAAAGGAAAAGGAAATATAATCATAGTATCTTCTGCAGCTTCTAATGTTAAGGGTGTTGAAAATAGATTTATATATGGAGCAACTAAAGCAGCTTTAAATGGTTTTGTTAAAGCAGTTGCGGCTGACTATGTGAAAAAAGGAATTCGATGTAATGCAATACTTCCTGGAACTGTAGAAACACCTTCTTGGGAAGGAAGAGTAAATATGGCCGCTGATCCAAAGAAAGCTCGTGAAGACTTTATAGCGAGACAGGCAATGGGTAGATTGGCCCAACCAGAAGAAATTGCTTCACTTGCAACTTATTTAGCAAGTGATGAATCAGATTTTGTAACAGGAACACTAAATTTAATTGATGGAGGGTGGACTTTATAATGAAAACTTTAAGATATAGAATTGGTAAAGAAGTTAAACCAGGAATTTTAGACTCAAAAGAGAACATACGTGATGCTTCTTCTTTAGTAAGTGATTGGGATAATAAGAATGTAACTATTGAAAAGCTCAATGAAATAAAACAAGTTGATTTAAATTCATTACCTATTGTTGAAAGTTATGACGGTATAGCACCATGTGTTTGTAAAGAAAGTATTGGTAAAATTATCTGTATAGGTCTTAATTATTCTGATCATGCAGAAGAAACAGGGCAAAAAGTTCCACCCGAGCCTATTATTTTTGCAAAAGCAACAAGTTCAATAATTGGACCAAATGATGATGTGGAGATTCCCAAAAAATCAGTTAAATCTGACTGGGAAGTTGAGCTTGGAGTAATTATTGGAAAAGAAGCAAAGTATATTTCAGAAACTGAATCACAATCTCATATAGCCGGCTACTGTGTTATTAATGATCTTAGTGAAAGAGAATTTCAGATAGAACACTCAGGTCAGTGGGTGAAAGGTAAGTCTTGTGATACTTTTGGACCAATTGGTCCCTATTTGGTTACAACTGATGAAGTACCCGACCCACAAAATCTTAAAATGTGGTTAGAAGTTAATGGGAAAACAATGCAAAATGGCTCAACCAATACTATGGTTTATGGTGTAAATTTTCTAGTCAGTTATCTAAGTCAATTTATGTCATTGCAACCTGGTGACATTATTTCCACTGGTACACCTCCAGGAGTTGGTATGGGAATGAACCCACCGGTATTTTTAAAAGCTGGAGATGTTATGAAGCTAGGTATTGAAGGTCTTGGTGAACAAACACAAAAAACGATTCAAGCTTAATGTTTGGAAGTATTGATAACTGTCATAACGTAAAAGACTTTAGAAATTTAGCAAAGAAGCGTCTACCTAGCCCTATATTTCATTATATAGACGGTGCTGCTGACGATGAAATTACATATAAAAGAAATACTGATGCTTATGAAGAATGTGATTTAATACCTAACGTTCTTAGTGGAGTTGATAAAGTTGATATGTCAACTACAGTAATGGGACAGAAATTAGACATACCTCTATATTGTGCACCTACTGCTCTTCAAAGGTTATTTCATCATGAAGGTGAGATTGGTGTTGCAAAAGCTGCTGAAAAATTTGGCACAATGTTTGGAATATCTTCCTTAGGTACAGCAAGTATAGAGGAGATATCAAATTTAGTAAAAACACCAAAACTTTTTCAACTGTATGTTCATAAAGACAAAGGATTAAACAAAGCTCTTATAGAAAGGTGTAAAGAATCTAATTTTGAAGCAATGGCGGTTACAGTTGATACTGCTGTTGGTGGAAACCGTGAAAGAGATTTATATACCGGCTTTACTATTCCGATGAAACTTAAACTTAACAGTGTTATAAGTTTTATGCTGCATCCAAAGTGGGCAGTAGATTATTTTACAAAACCTAAATGGGAATTAAGTAATTTAAAAGATCATATTAGTGAAGGCACAAAAATAATGACTACAATAGGTGATTATTTCACAAAGATGCTTGATAATTCGATGAGTTGGAAAGATGTTGAAAATATTAATAAGGAGTGGGGCCGCCAATTTGCAATTAAAGGAGTTATGTCAGTGGAAGATGCAAAAAAAGCAGTTGATGTTGGGGCTTCAGCTATAATGGTTTCAAATCATGGAGGACGACAGTTAGATGGATCAAGATCACCTTTTGATCAATTAGCTGAAATTGTTGATGCTGTTGGAGATAAAATAGATGTAATATGTGAAGGAGGCATTAGAAGAGGTACTCATGTTTTAAAAGCATTATCGCTTGGTGCAAAAGCATGTTCTGGAGGACGCATGTATTTGTATGCTTTAGCTGCTGGAGGTCAAAAAGGAGTTGAAAAAAGCTTATCTAACTTACGTAATGAAATTGAAAGAGATATGAAATTAATGGGAGTTTCTAACATAAAAGAATTAACAAGAAAAAATCTAAAATTCAGATAAATCAACAATTTTCTTAAAAAAAATATTTATTCTAATTCAATTTTATTTTACAAATTTTGTATGAATGATGAAATAGAGCCAATCTTTATAGGTGAAGTTGATGATATTGACATTGGTTCAGTAGAAAATTTTGAATATGAAGATATAAATTATGCAATTTATAGACTCGAATCAGGCTTTTTTGCAACTGAAGGAAATTGCCATTGTGCTGAAAAAACTTTATTAAGTGAATCTAGTATTGAAGGTGAAGAACTAGAGTGCCCATCATGCGGTAATAAATTTAGTATTGTATCTGGAGACTCTGTCTCTGATTTAGAACAAATTCCATTAAAAATATTTGATGTTACAGAAGAAGATGGAAATCTTTACTTAAATATTTAACTTATAATATTTAAATTTATTATATTACTTTTATTTAAATTTTTACTTTTAGTTAAAAAATTAAAAACATTTTCACAAGACTCAGTAGCCATTCTTTTTCTACATTCTAGCGTAAGTGCTGAATTGTGAGGGGTTAGCAAAGTGTTTTGTAAAGAAAACAACATGTGATTTTCTATTGGCGGTTCAGTTTCGAAAACATCTAATCCAGCAGCTAAAATTTTTTTATTTTTTAAAGCATCAAATAATGCATTTTCATTAACAATACCTCCGCGTGCAGTATTTATTAGAATTAAATTTGATTTAAATGATTCAAATTCTTCATAAGAAAGTAAATCTTTTGTTTCTGAGTTTAGAGGCAAATGAATACTTATATAATCAGCAATTTTAAATCCAGTCTCTTTATCTGTAGGGATATAATTCATAGAACGGATTTCATCTTCTGAAATAAATGGATCATGAATATAAATTTCCATATCAAAAGCCATGCATCTCTTAGCTAATTCTTTTCCAATTCTACCAAAACCTAAAATAAGAATTTTTTTTTGATATAATTCAAAAAAATTTGGAAGATTTGCTTTTTCTTTAAATTTATTAAGTTTAACCAATTTATCTGATTCATAGATATTTTTAGTTAAGCAAAGCATCATTGTCATGACATGTTCAGAAACACTTACAGCATTAGCTGTTCCTGTTATAGCTAAAGCAATTTTGTTTTCATTTAAGAAATTGTAATCAACGTTATCATAGCCAACTCCATGTCTTGCAACAACTTTTAGTTTTTTCGCATTTGATAAAACTTTTTTACTTAATTTAACTGTTCTAACTACAATTCCATCTACATCAGATAATTCAATCGTAAGTTGGTCTTCTTCTTTGCTATTAGTAACAAAATATTCTATATTATTATTTTCAAAGATTTCATATCCACTTGGATGAATTTCTCCTACAACCCCAACTTTCATAGATGATTTATATTCCATAATATTAAAAAAATAAATTGATTAACTCTTTAAATTATTTTTTTATTATAATAGTATCTATTTTTTTTGGAGAAGAAACCTATGAAAACAATTAGAATGTCTTGTTCACATGCATTAATTAAATATTTAACGATGCAAAAAATTTTAATTAATGGAAAAAAAGAACCACTTTTCCCAGGTGCTTTTGGTATTTATGGTCATGGAAATGTAGCTTGTATTGGACAGGCCATGGAAGAATATCAAAATGAACTTCCAGGATATAGAGGTCATCATGAGCAAAACATGGCTTTAACTGGAATAGCATATGCTCGTGCAAAAAGAAGAAAACAAATATTTGTTGCTACGTCATCGGTTGGACCAGGTGCAACTAACATGGTTACTGCAGCAGCAGTTGCATTAAGCAACAGACTTCCAATTTTACTTTTACCTGGTGATACATTTTCTAGTCGATTTCCAGACCCAGTTTTACAGCAAGTTGAACATTTTAACTCTCCATCAGAAACTCAAAATGATTCATTTAAATCTGTATCAAGATATTTTGATAGAATAACAAGACCCGAACAAATTTTAACTTCTTTGCCTCAAGCAATTAATGTAATGCTTGACCCTGCAGATTGTGGCCCTGCAGTAATATCGATGTCACAAGATGTTCAAGGAGAAGCTTATGATTTTCCTGAAATCTTTTTTGAAGAAAAAATTCATGAAATTAGAAGAATTTATCCTGATCCAAATCAAATACAAAAAGCAGCTGATAAATTAAAAAAATCTAAACAACCAATTATTATTTCAGGTGGAGGTGTTTTATATTCAGAAGCAGAAGAGGAAATTTCAGCTTTTGCAAAGAAACATAATATACCTGTAACAGCAACTGTTATGGGTATTGGTTGTATGAATAAAGACGATCCCTATTATATTAGTGCAATTGGATGTTTAGGAGAGGGCTCATCTAATAACCTTGCTACTGATACAGATTTAGCACTAGCTGTAGGAACAAAATTAGGAGACTTTACAACTGGCTCTTGGACGAATTTTGAAAATGAAAATTTTCAACTTGTATCAATAAATACTTCACGATTTGACACCACAAAACATCACGCAACTCCTGTTGTAAGCGATGCAAAAATTGGACTTCAAGAACTATCAAAAGCATTAGGAGATTGGAAAGCACCTGTTAATTGGTACCAGCGTTCAATTGAGGAAAGAAATAAATGGGATGAATATGTTGCCAAGGAAAGTGGACCAACAAACCAAGAATTACCATCCTATGCTCATGCTGTAGGTGCAGTTTATAGAAACTCAGATCCATCAGATATTGTAGTAACTGCAGCTGGAGGGTTAGTTGGCGAAGTGGTTCAAATATGGAAACCTAAAGAACTAAATACTTTTGAAACTGAATGGGGTTTTAGTTGCATGAGTTATGAAATATCGGGAGCACTTGGAATTAAAATGGCTAAACCTGAACAAGATGTAATTGTATTTGTGGGTGATGGTTCTTACCTCTTACAAAATAGCGATATCTACAGTTCAGTTTTATATGATAAAAAATTAATTATAGTTGTTTGTGATAATGGCGGTCATATGGTCATTAATAGATTGCAACTAGCTAAAGGTGGGAATGAATATCTATGTAATCTTAATGCAGCTAGAGCTACAAATGTACAGTTTGTAGATTTTGAAGCACATGCAAAAAGTATGGGGGCAAATGGAGAGACCGTTAAATCCATTTCAGAGTTAGAGGCTGCTTTTAAAAGAGCAAAAGAATCAGACAAAACCTATGTCATTTCAATGAAAACAGATGGGTATGAATGGTTAGAAGGTACAGCTTTTTGGGAAAGTCCAACACTTGAAGTGGATAATACCGAAGGTAAGAAATCAGCCCTTAATGAATTTTTAGAAGGAAAAAATAAACAACGTAAGGGCGTATAAAAATAATTTTTTTTTCTAAAATTTAAAAATTGTATGATTCAAAATAAGCCTATAATTTTAATAGATCCATATCCAAGAACAATGGATCTACTTTTTTCTAAAAAAAATTTAAAATACTTAAAAAAAAATTATAAACTCATTACTGCTCCAAATAATAATAAAAATAATTTTTATGAAAAAAACTTACCAAAGGCAGATTATATATTTGGACAACCGAATTTACCTTCATCTTTAATTTCTAAATCAAAAAAGCTTAAAGCAATATTTAATGTTGAGAGTAACTTTATGGACAATATGGATTACGATTATTGTTTTAAAAAAGGAATACATGTTTTAGCAACATCTCCTGTGTTCGCTCAACCTGTTGCTGAAATGGCAATAGGTCTTACTTTATCTATAGCTAGAAGTATTCACATTGCTCACTCAGACTTTATTTCAAAAAAAGAAAAATATGGTGGTGCAATAAGTCATAATAATTTTTTAATAAAAAATAAAACATTTGGTCTGATTGGTTTTGGAGATTTAGCTAAATCACTTACTCCTATACTAAAAGCATTCTCTAATAACATCATTGCCTACGATCCTTGGATTCCCAATAAAGAAATCGAAAAATTTGATGTTAAGCCTACTAGTTTAAATTCGTTACTCAAAAATGCTGACATAATTTATGTA
>CACBLW010000014.1 GCA_902540265.1 uncultured Alphaproteobacteria bacterium | reverse complement strand
AGGTGTTGTTTTAATGCCTTCTTTTGTTAATCTTGGTGCATATGTTGATGAAGGAACAATGATTGATACTTGGGCAACAGTTGGATCATGTGCGCAAATAGGTAAAAACTGTCATATTTCTGGGGGTGCTGGTATTGGCGGTGTACTTGAACCTCTCCAAGCAAATCCTGTAATTATCGAAGACAATTGTTTTATTGGAGCAAGAAGTGAAGTGGCTGAAGGTGTTATTGTTGGTGAAGGTGCGGTTTTATCAATGGGTGTATTTATTGGAGCATCTACAAAAATAGTCGATCGATCAACTGGGGAAATTCATATGGGAAAAGTTCCAGCGTATTCAGTTGTGGTTCCAGGTACATTACCAGGAAAAAAAGAAGGGGATATTAATCCTTCTTTATACTGTGCTGTAATTGTTAAAAGAGTTGATGAAAAAACTAGAAGCAAAACATCAATCAATGATCTTTTAAGAGACTAATGTCAGAAATTAATTTTGACCCAGTTTCTCTTACACAATCCTTAGTTAAATGTGCTAGTGTAACTCCAAAAGATGATGGCGCTTTAACAGTAGTTGAAAATCATCTAAGTGCTATAGGATGTGACTGTCATCCATTAACTTTCTCTGGAAACAATTCTTATGAAGTAAAAAATTTATTTGCAACGATAGGAAATGAAGGAAAGCATTTTGCTTATGCTGGTCACACAGATGTAGTTCCAGTAGGAAATGAGAATTCTTGGAAATACCATCCTTTTTCAGCAAAAATAGATGAAGGTAAACTTTATGGAAGAGGTAGTGAAGATATGAAAAGCAGTGTTGCTTGTTTCATTAGTGCCGCTAAAAGATTTGTAGATAAATATGAAAATATTCCAGGTAAGATTTCATTTATTATTACAGGAGATGAGGAAAGAGATTCTGTAAACGGCACACCAAGAATTCTAGAATGGGCAAGTAAACAAAATTATAAATTTGATCATTGTCTAGTTGGTGAACCAACTTCTAAAAATGAGGTCGGCGATAAAGTTAAAATTGGAAGAAGAGGATCAGTTAGTTTCTTTTTTCAGGTAAAAGGTATTCAAGGACATACGGCGAATTCTCATCTAGCTGAAAATTCTTCACATCACTTAGTGAATTTATTAAATAGTATATTAGAAGAGCCGCTAGATGAAGGTAATGAAAATTTTTTACCAACATCAGTGCAAATCGCTACTATTGATATTGGCAATCCTGTTCAGAACGTAATTCCAGAATTAGCTAAAGCAACAGTCAATATCAGATTTAATGATATGCACTCATCTGATTCACTTATAAAATGGATTGATAATAAAATAGAAAAGATTTTCTCTAAACTGAAAAATGCTAGCTGCACTTATACATATGATGCAACAGCTGAGTCATTTCTAAATAAAGCAGGTGATTTATATAATATTATTTCAAAATCAATTTCTGATGTCACAGGCAGAAATAGCCCGCCTGAGCAAGCTACCGATGGTGGTACTTCTGATGCAAGATATATAAAGAACTATTGTGAAGTAGTAGAATTAGGTCTTAGAAATCAAACTCTTCATAAAGTAGATGAATTTGTATTTGTTGAAGATATTATTAAATTAGAAAATATTTATTTTAGAATTTTAGAAAATTATTTTGATGTTAATTAATATCCATCAGATGGATTAACATCTGATTTTACATTTTTATTTTTTCTTAGTTTTTTATATTTAGAGTACATATATTTAACAGATGGCTCTATAGCTGTTACACCTGCAACGTGTGGAGTAATGGTTACATTTGGCAGTTTCCAAAATTGACTACCTGATTTTAAAGGTTCTTCTTTAAAGACATCTAAATAAGTATAAAAATTTTTGTTTTTCTTTAAATGATTTAGAAGGTCATCCTCTTCAATAGCATTTCCTCTGCCTATATTTATTAAGCAAGAATTTTTTTTCATATTCTTTAAAAACTTTTTATCAATTATATTATTTGTTTGAGCTGTTGATGGTAGAATGGAAATGATAACATCAGATCTATTGATAAAACTTATAATATTTTTACCCGTATATATTTTTACATTTTTTACTTTTGCTCGATTTTTTTTATATGCAATAACATTATAATTTAATTTATTTAGTAATTTTGCAATATGATTACCAAGAAAGCCTAGACCTAGAATACCTACTGTTAAATTTTTATTATCAATTGGCGTCCTTTCTCCAGACCAGTATTGTTTGATTTGAGCATTTTGAAAAATTTTAAAATTTAATTGATAATTGAGTATTTGAGCTAGAGAATAATTGGCAATTCTCTCCCCCATTTCTTCATCTTTTATTCTGATTATGGGAATTTTTTTATTATAATTTTTAAGTTTTAGAATGTGATCTACTCCAGCTCCCATAGAGAAAATAACTTGAAGATTTTTTAGTCTTGAAAGAATATTATCTGGTAGATTCCAAATAATTGCACAATTTACATCATGAAAATTTTTATAATCTTTGATGGAAATTATTTTTTCATTTTTAAAATATTTTTTTATTGTTTTTTTCCAAACATCAATTTTATCAAAAGTTGTGTTATGAAATAAAATAGTCATTGAATGTCATCTATTAACTTATTGTATTTTACTACTTGTTTTTCCCAGATTAATTCATTTTCTGCTCTATTTTTTGCATTTTGTCCTAATTCAATTCTATTTTCTTTGTTCTCAACTAAATTCTTTATTGATTCATCTAATTCATTAAAATTATTAATTATTAAACCTGTTTTATTATGCAATACAGCTTCAGGGGTACCTCCAACATTTGAGGCAATTGAAGGGATTCCATATTGTGCTGCCTCAATATATGCAATTCCAAAACCTTCTATAGAATTTGCATGAGTTTCATCTATTGTCGGCATGATCATAATATCAGTCTTAGAAAAAATGAATTTTTTTTGATTTTCATTTATTGTTCCAACTAACTTCACATTTGATTCTAGATTATAATTTTTTATTTCTTTCTTTATATTCTCTAACTGATCACCTTCACCAGCAATTATATATTGAATATCTGGATAAATTTTTTTTAAATTAAAAATAGATTCAAGAATATACGAATGTCCTTTTCTTTTTTCTAGTCTGGCGAGAGTAAGCAACGTTGGATAACTATCATCTAAATCTATTGTTTGTTCTATAATGTTCTTAGTAGATTTTACACCTGGATAGATAACCTCAATTTTTTTAAAGTTTTCACTTATTTTTGAAAGTAAATTTTTAGTATATGATGAATTTACCACTAATGCGTTTGCTAATTCTAAAACTTTCTTTATTCGTTTATGATGATTATCGTTTTTGATTATTATTTCATTTCCATGAACAAGACTAATAATTGGGATTTTTTTCTCTTTTAAAAAATTAATTGGTAACTCAAGGCTTTTCCAGCTATCAGTGATGACTGCTTTAATATTATTTAAAACACAAATATTTTTGAGTTGATTAAATTTTTTTCTTTTTCTTAAAAATTTTAAACCCTGAAATCTTAATATTGAAAAATTTTTAATTTTTTTATCAAATTCTAAATCTTTTGCACTATCTTGTTGGTCAGCTAAAACCTTTACATCGTGTTTATGACTTAAATTTAATGCTATGTCATACATCAATGTTTCAATTCCCCCTACTCTAGATGGAAAACATTGTGTTAAAATTATTATCATTGAAAGTTATAATATTATAAAATTTATGAAGTATTAATGTACAAAGTCAATCAGGAACAATAAATTTTAATTATTATTAAATACTTTAACTATATTTTTTTTTTACATATTCATATATATGCATTTTTTGCATATTAATATTATTATTTTTATACTTTGATTGCATAGAATAATTACTATTTTATCATTGAAAGGATAGATAAATGATTAATGTTTTTAACTTTTTTAATAAAGTTTATGAGGATTTAAGTGAAAAAAACTTTAATAAAGATGAAGATTTAGTTAGGTATTTTAAATCTGAATACGGCAAAGAATGGAAAATTGAATTAGATAAACATCTTTTAAAAACTGAATTTGATATTAATAAGAAAGCCGCATAATTGGCGGCTTTAGTTAGATTTTAGAAGTTACCTCTTTGAGCCACTCTCTTTCTTTATTTTCAAGATAAATCTCTAATGTGTCATAAACCTTTTTATGATATTCATTTAACCAGTGTCTTTCAATCTGATCAAGCATACTACTGTCAATAAGGTCAATATCTATGGGACACCACGAGATGTTTTCAAAATATAATTTCTTTTCATTATTTTCTTTTATCACGACTAAATTTTCTGTTCTTATCCCATATTCATTTTCTTTATAGTATCCAGGTTCGTTAGATAAAATCATTCCTGGAAACAGCTCGACACTATCAAACATTGATTTTTTGGCAATACGTTGTGGGGCTTCATGAACACTCAAAAAACTTCCAATACCGTGACCGGTCCCATGATCATAATCTAAATTAATTTCTTGCAGACTTTTTCTTGCTAGATAATCAATATCAGTTCCTTTTGTTCCTTTGTCAAAAATATGATTTGATAGAGCAATATGGCCTTTAAGAACTCTCGTAAATCTATCTTTTTGTTCTTTTGTTGCTTCACCTAAAATTATAGTTCTTGTTATATCGGTTGTTCCATCAAAATATTGACCTCCTGAGTCAACAAGGTAAATATTATTATTTGAAAAAGATGAATTTCCTTCTTCAGTAACACGGTAATGAGGAAGGGCTGCATTTTTATCAATAGCTGATATTGTATCAAAAGATAGAGAATGAAATAATTCGTTTTTTCTTCGAAGACTTTCTAAATGTTGTGCAACACTTATTTCATCATTTGATTTAGGATCCATGATATTTTTCAGCCAATAAATATATTTAGTAATACTAACACCATCTCTAATATGTGCTTTTTTGGCTCCATCTAGTTCAGTTTCATTTTTGATAGCTTTTAACAAAATACATGGATTTGCTAAATTTTTAGTATTTATTTTTTGTTTTCTTAAAAGATCTAAAAAGTAAAAAGTGGTGGAATTAAAATCTAAACCAATTGATTCGGATGAATTAATGTTATTAAAAATTGATCCGATATTTTCAATATTTTTAATATTTATTAGTGTTTGGATTTCTTTTTTTAGAATTTCTGGCATTGAAGACTCTTTAATATACAAAGAATGTTTATTATTTTTTGAAATTAGAAGATAAGAATAAAGCAACGGTGTAAATTTAATATCATCTGCTCTTAAATTTAATAGCCAAGCAATATTATCTAGCCCAGAAACAAAGTAATGATGAATTTCATTTTGATCTAAAAATTTTTTTAAAATATCTAATTTTTCACTTCTGGCCTGACCAGCAAAACTTGTTGGGTGATCAAATATATCTGTATACTGAGTTTTTGGTTGATTTTCCCATATTAAATCAACAAAATTTTTATCTATTAGTTGGAGTTGAGATGTTGAATTCTTTAACATTTTTTCCACTTTTTCAATTTCTATAATTGAATGAAGAGTTGGATCTAATGCAATTTTATATTCCTCTTCTAATAAAATTTTTTCTAAATCTGTCCAAAAGTTATTTAAGTGTTTTGTTTGAATCTCTTTGGCATTAATTTGAGTATTTGCTTGAAAAGTATATCGTCCATCAACATACAAAAATGCCTCTGTTGGTGTTATAATTGCTCTTCCTGCAGAACCAGAAAAGTTTGTTATGAAATTTAATCTTTCTGCATATGGAGAAATATACTCATTTAAATATTCATCACTTCTATTAATGACAAATATATCGGTATCTTTTTCATTTAACAGATTTTGTAATTTTTTTAAATTTGATTGATTCATTTTAATTTATTAAATAAATTTAAATCAATATTACCGCCAGAAATCATGACTATAATTTTTTTATTTTTGATATCAATTTTATTATTTAATACTGCAGCTGCTGCAACTGCTCCGCCTGGTTCCACTACTATTTTAAGTTGTTCAGCTAATAAAATTATGGTCTTTGTTACTTCTTCATCAGTAACACTTAATCCTCCTTCAAGATTATTTGAATTAATTTGAAAGGTTATATTTCCAGGTTGCGGTGCTAATAGTGCGTCACAAAAAGATTTAGCATTTTTTTTATTTTCTATAATTTTGCCAGCTTCTAAAGATCTTTTTGTATCATCAAATTCAATGGGCTCCACAGAATATGATTTAATATTTGGATAAATATGTTTTAGGTATGTTGATGTTCCTGCAATAAGCCCTCCACCTCCACAACAACATAAATACAGATCAGGTTCAATTGATTGCTCTTTAAAATCATTTACAATTTCGATAGCTGCAGTTCCCTGACCAGCAATTATATCTTGATCATCATAGGGTTTAATTAGAGCTCTATTTTCCTTCTTTTGAATTTCATTTCCTATCTCTTCTCTACTTTGAAAGTAACTATCATATAATATAACCTCTGCTCCATAATTTTTTGTATTTTCAATTTTTATTTGAGGCGCAGTTTTAGGCATTATTATCTTTGCACTAATGCTATTAATCATAGATGCATAAGCAACAGCTTGTGCATGATTTCCTGATGAATATGCTACTACACCTGAGACTTTTACATTTTCTATTAATTTTGTAATTTTATGTGTAGCTCCACGTAGTTTAAATGATCCAGTATTTTGTAAATTTTCAAGTTTAAAATAAATATCAGCTTCTAAAAGATTATTTATATAATCATTAGTTACTAAAGGAGTTTTTGTTACCTTTTGATTGATTAATTTATAAGCATTATCAACATTTAAATAACTAAAATCAGTCATAATTTTAAAGTTTTACATCGTTTTAATGGAATAAACTAAAAAAAAATATATGTATATTATCATGGAACAGAACAAAGTAACTTCGCCTTGCATTAGCGTATGTAAAACTGACCCAATCTCAGGGTATTGCTACGGTTGTGGAAGAACCAACGAAGAGAAAGATATTTGGAAAGATGAAAATACTTCAAATGAATGGAAAAAAAATAATTTAACTGAACTAAAATCTAGATTTTCAGATTGGCAGTTAAAGGCATTTGAAGAATCATATAAATCCAAAGTTGAAACAGGTTTATCTCTTATCAAAAAAAAATTAGCAGAAAATCGTAAAAATTGAAAAGTTTAATAATTTTTGTTTTTATTTTATTTTTTTCATTCAATCTTCAATCTCAGAATAAAATGATACTTGATAACTTAGAAACACCCGGAATTTCTTCTCAAGGTCAAAATTGGGCCTTTTTTACTGATGGAGTAATGGGTGGATTATCCCAGGGTAAAGCGATCATATCAACAGTTAATGATGTTAATTGTTATCATATGACAGGAGATGTAACGACTGAAAATAACGGTGGCTTTATTCAAATTAGAAATCAATTAAAACCTTCAATATCAACAGAAGAGTTTGAGGGTGTTTATTTTAAAGTATTTGGTAATAATGAAGAATATTCAATTCATGTAAGAACAGCTTTAACAGTAGCTCCATGGCAATATTATAAGTATAGTTTTAAAACTAATTCTGAGTGGACAGTAATAAAAGCACCCTTTAGTGAATTTAAAAAATCAAATGCTTATCAACCAAAAAAATTAGTTGGTCAGAATATTAAGACATTAGGGCTGGTTGCTGGATTTAAAGATTTTCAAGCAGATATTTGTTTATCAGAAATTGGCTTTTATTAATAATCTATTTTCAATAAATATAATCCTTCAGGTGGCGCAGTAACTCCAGCAAATTCTCTTTTTTTGGATTGAATAATTTCTGAAATAGATTTTTCTATTTTATTTAATCCTATATCAACCAGTGTGCCAACCATGATTCTAACTTGAGAATGTAAAAAGGATTTAGCTGATATTAAAAAATTTATTTCATCATGATTAAAATTTATATCCAGTGAATTAATAGATTTAATTGGTGATTTCGATTGGCAATTTATTGACCTAAAAGCAGACAAATCAAATTTACCTATAAATTGTTGTGATTGTTTTATTATTTTTTCAGTATCTATTTTTTTATGTACACACCAAACTTTGTTTTGCTCTAACGTAATTGGCGATCTTCTATTTAAGATCTTGTATTCATACCATCTCAATTTTGCTGAAAATCTAGAATTAAAATCTTTATCTACTTCTTCAGCATGTAAAATAGATATGGGTTGGGGTCTTAGATAATGATTAATGCCATCTCTAATAGTATCGGTATCAAAATGTTGCTCTAATTCAAAATTAGCTACCTGTCCTTTTGCATGAACGCCTGCATCTGTTCGACCAGCTCCAAAAAGTATTATTTTTTGTTTTGATAGTTTTTCTATTGCTTCTTCAACCAATTGTTGAATAGAAGGACCATTTTCTTGACGTTGCCAACCAACATAATTAGTCCCATCATATTCTAATATTATTTTGTAGTTAGGCATTTATTACTTCATTAACCTTAAAACTATACCCCCGAAGAAAATCATCTTTAGAAATAATATTTTTACCTTCTCTTTGTAAAATTAGTGGCTCAATACTTCCGTCAATGCACCCAATATCAAAGGTCTCATTAAGAATTGTCGATGCATTGCCGTTAGAGTTTGATTTTCTTGCTTTAATGATTTTAATTCTTTCATTTTGTATAGTAAACCAAGCACCAGGTTTAGGTGAATGTGCTCTTATAAGATTTAAAACATCATTTACAGATTTATTAAAATTAATTTTTCTGTTTAGTGAAGAAATTTTATTTGCATATGTTGCATCATTATCATCCTGATCAGAATAAGAAATTTTTTTATCAAATATAAGAGGAATAGTTTCCACTAATAATTTGATTCCAACCTCTGTTAATTTTTGACTTAATTCATTTTTATTACAATCATCTTCTATATCTACTTTTTTTTGCTTAATAATTGGTCCAGCATCTAATTTTTCAATTAGTTGTATTATTGATATACCCGTCTCTTTATCACCACTCATTAAAGAATGTTCTATTGGAGCTGCACCCCTCCATCTGGGCAATAAAGAGACATGGATATTGATACAACCAAATGGTGGTAAATCTAAAATATCTTTTGGCAATATTTTACCATATGCCATGACAATAATTAAATCAGGATTTAATTTTTTCACTGTCTCAATAGTATCTTTATCAAACGTATTTGGACAAAAAACCTCAATTTTGTTCTTACTTGCAATTTGATGGACTTCGGATTCAATTATTTTCATTCCTCTAGATTTCTTTTTTGGAGGTTGTGAAAATACTCCAGAAATTATGAAATTACTTTTAATTAAAGCCTCAAGATAGTCAGAAGCTATTTTAGGCGAGCCCATGAAAATTATTTTTTTATTATTCATTATTTTTTAATTTTTAAAAATTTTTGTACTTTTTTAATCATTATATTCCTTTTTAATGCAGAAAGATAATCTACAAATAACTTTCCAGAAAGATGATCAATTTCATGTTGTAAAATTCTTGATTCCACTCCGCTAACTTCTTTTGTTATTTGTTTGTTATTTTCATCTAAGTACTCGACTACTATATTTTGAGGTCTCTCAATTTCTGCAAATTGTTCAGGAAGAGATAAACAACCCTCTTCCATAACAATTTTTTCTTGAGAGTAAGAAATAATATTGGGGTTAAATAATATATATTGTGTTTCTTTTTTAGTCTCTTGATCTACAAAAAATATAGTCACAATTTGTTTTAGAATTCCAATTTGATTTGCTGCTAAACCTACACCTGGTGCTTTTATCATTATTTGCATCATTTTTTTGGCAATTTCTTTTTCCTTAATTCCAACAGACTGAATTTTATCTGCTTTTTGGCGTAATAGTGGATTTGGAACGTAAAGTAATTTATCCATTTTAATTTATGTAATTTTTTTTCTAGATTGGAATGCTGTATTTAATGTGTTTTCATCTAAGTAGTGTACTTCTCCGCCCATAGGGATCCCTTGTGCAAGTCTTGTTACATTTAAATCTTTAAATTTTTCTAACTTATCTGCAATAACAAAAGATGTTGTTTGTCCTTCCATAGTTGTACTTAAGGCAAGAATAATTTCTTTAACATTATTTGTTTCAATTCTCTTTAGGAGATGTTCTATTTTCAATTCATCAGTTCCTATACCTTGAATTGCTGATAACGAGCCACCTAGTACATTATAGAGGCCGCGATAAAATCCTACTTTTTCTAATGTCCACAAATCTGATACATCCTCAACAACACAAATTGTTGCTTTATCCCTTTTAGGATTTGCACAAATATTGCATGGATTTAACATGTCTATATTTCCACATTCTGAACACTCAATAATTTTATTATAAGATAAGTTTAAACTCTCAATTAAGGGAGATAAATTTTTATCTTTATTTTTTAATAAAAAAAGAGCAATTCTTTGAGCTGATCTTCTTCCTAATCCTGGAAGTTTTGAAATATCGTTTATTAATTTATCTATTGGGGATTGCTCCATTTTTAGAAAGGAAGTTTCATTCCTGGAGGTAATGGTAGGCCACCTGTGAGATTTTTCATTTCTTCTTGAGCTGCAGCTTCTCCTTTTTCTTTGGCATCATTTATTGCAGCGACGATCAGATCTTCAAGTATTTCTTTCTCATCTTGTTTAATCAAGCTGTCATCAATTGAAATTCTTTTAAAAATACCTTTTGCTGTAGCTGTTACTTTAATAAGGCCACCTCCAGAAGTACCTTCAACTTCAATATCATTTAATTTATTCTGTGCTTCAGCCATTTTCTTTTGCAACTGTTGAGCTTGCTTCATCATATTACCTAAATTAACCATTATTTCTCCTTTTTCATTTTATGTTGATTTATATCTGTCTCATCATCATTTATTTCACCTAGTTCAGTAATAGCGTGAATTTTACTTTCAGGAAATTCTTTTAATATTTTTTTTACTTCTGGATGATTTTTCATTATTTCAATTTCTTTTTGCTGGTTAATAATATCCTCATCATGTAAACTTTTTCCAAGATTACTTGTAGATGAATGTATCTGCCATATTCTTCCTGTCCATTTAGAGATTAATTTTGCAACTGTTCTATTGAAGGCAGTGTCATTAATTTTAGATGTATTTAAGGTAACTTCTCCCTCTTTAAAAGAGACTAACTTCACATCATTGTACAACTTAGTGTGGAGTAATCCTTCTCTATTTTTAAAAAACATATCGACAAAATGTCTAAAGTCTTGAACATGCATTATATCTACATTTTCTTTTGGTAAAATTTCTTTTTTATTTTCATTAAAATTTAGAACTTTTTTACTTTCATTAAATTCATTTTGCAGTTCAAGATTTTTTTCTAAGGGTTCTTTTTTTACTACTTCTTTGTCCATTTTTTTAATTAGATCTTCTGGGCTTGGGCCATCATGTAAATAAATAATTCTTAAAATAATCATTTCTCCATGTTGATATAAATGAGAGCTATTTTGTAATTCTTGATAACCTTTGAATAAAATTTGCCATATAATATTCAAATTATTTAATGTCATTTTTGATGACAATTCAGCTCCTTTATTTCTTTCAAATTCAGGAATATAAATGTCATCTTTTAAATCTGGTGCTATCTTTATTTGAACAAGGAAATGTACTACGTTAAGTAGTTCATCAAATATCATTGCTATATCTGCCCCTAACTCATACAACTCTTTATATTTATTAATTGCACCAAGAGCATCTCCTTCTAAAATAATTTCAATTAAGTTAAATATTTTTTCTCTATCAGCTAATCCCAGCATGCTTATTACAGTTTGCGAGTCAACTTTTTCATTTGGACTTGTTATTGCTTGATCTAATAGACTAAGACCATCTCTTACGGATCCATCTGCTGATCTTACAAGTAAAGAAATAGCCTCTAAATCTATATCTATATTTTCTAGTTTGGAAATTTTTAATAAATGATCTGACAAAATTTTATTTTCAATTCTATGTAAATCAAATCTCTGACACCTTGATAAAACAGTTATTGGTACTTTTTTAATTTCTGTTGTGGCAAAAATAAATTTAACATGTTCTGGTGGTTCTTCTAAAGTTTTAAGCAAAGCATTGAATGCACTTTTTGAAAGCATATGAACTTCATCTATTATAAATATTTTATAATCACCGATAACAGGTTTATATTTTACATTGTCAATTATTTCTCTAATATCATCAACGCCAGTGTTAGAAGCTGCATCAATCTCAATAACATCAAGATTACTATCCGAAGTTGTTGATTTGCATGAATCACAATTTCCACATGGTTCACAATTTTTTTTATCCCTATTTTTGCAATTAATACTCATTGCTATAAGTCTAGCAGTTGTGGTTTTTCCAACACCTCTGACACCTGTTAGAATGTAAGCATGAGCTAGCCGATCATTATTTATAGCGTTTGATAGAATTTTTACTAATAATTCTTGACCAACTAAATCTTCAAATTTTTGAGGTCTGTATTTTCTAGCTAAAACTTTATATTTTTTTTCTTCTGTCATTATAATAAATGGAAGGAGTTGAGACCCAAACAAGATTGTTACAGCTGCTTCTTTTCAGATCTGACTGGATTAGCAATTTATTTGCCCTCAATCCTCCCTGTAGCAATATAACATTAATGTAAATAAAATATAAATAGACTTTTTAAAAAAACCTATTTTTTCCTGAATGAAGATTTCTCATATACTCCAAGGATTTCTATCTTCTTACAAAAAAATTTCATCTCTTCTAATGCTAATTTTACAGATGTATTTTCAGGATGTCCCTCAAAATCTACATAAAATTGTGCAACATCAAAACCCTGTGGGTGAATGTAACTCTCAAGCTTAGTTATATTAACACCATTACTAGCAAATCCACCAAGACATTTATATAAAACCGCTGGAATACTTCTAACTGTAAATACTAATGTTGTAAGAATATCCTTTGTATCTGGATTTATATCTAATAAATTTTTTTGCATAACAAGAAATCGGGTTACGTTATTTTGGTTATCTTGAAAATTTTTTTCCAAAATATCAAGATCATAGATCTTAGCTGCAAGTGCAGATGCGATAGCTCCATCTTCAATATTATTTAACTCTGAAATTAATTTAGCAGATCCGGCTGTATCAGCTTCAACTATCATTTGCTTGTCTAATTTTAAAATTTTGTTTCGACATTGAGCAATTCCCTGTTCATGACTTCTTATTCTTTTGATATCTGAGATTTTTGCACCTCTAATTCCAAGTAAATTATGATTTACCTCATGAAAATATTCATAAGTTATTTTTAAATTAGAGTCGGGTATCAATCTTTGAGTATCCGCTACTCTTCCTGCAAGTGAGTTTTCTATTGGAACCATTGCTGCTTCTGATTTTCCTGATCTAACGTGTTCAAACATATCTTCAAAAGTTGCACACGGGATACTTGTTGCGTTTGGAAAAATATTTTTTCCAGCTTGTTCACTATAAGCACCATTTACACCTTGAAATGAAAAACTATCAACTTTTATCATTGTGCTCTCTTATATTAGTTTCAATATTTATTAAATCCTCTTTTGTATCTACACTCATTGGAACTTCAGGAACATACGTAACTCCAATTGGAATGTTAGAATCCATAGCTCTCATTTGTTCTAAGCTAAGATCTATTTCATTTTTTGACTTAGGTAGATTGATAAATGTATTTATTGAATCCGGAGTATAACTATAGATACCAACATGATGGTATAAATTTTTATTTTCTATCGTAACTTCTCTATAAAAACTTGACGCCTGGGCTATTTCATTTTTTTTAAAATCAACTTCAACTTTTGTTACATTGGGATTATTTAATTCATTATAATTTAAGTTTGTTGCAAGTGTGCCAATAGTAAAATTTTTTTTTATTGGCTCAGTGACTTTAAGAATATGTTCTGGATTTATAAGAGGCATATCACCTTGTAGATTGATTATTACATCAATGTCTTTGTTATTTTTTATCTTTGAAAAAGCGGAGTAAACTCTATCAGTTCCAGATGGGAGATTTGGATCAGTCATAATAGCTTTTCCACCATTATTTACGATTAAATCATGAACTTCAAATTCCGAGCAAGCAACAAACACTTCTCCAATATTTGACTCAACTGCTTGTTGCCATACTCGTTGTATCATTGGAATACCATTTATCTCCATTAATGGTTTGCCTGGCAGTCTAGTTGAAGCCATTCGTGAGGGTATAATTACTATGCTTTTCATAATTTATGCGACAATTAAGCAAGAGAATTTAAATTTCATACTTACGACAAATATATTCTTTCTTCTAAAAAATCTGTATATGTACTTATACATGTCTGGGCTTGAAGTTAATAAAATTTTAGCATCAATTATATTAGCAGTATTAATTGTTACCCTAATTGGGCATTTTGGAGATTTAGTCATTGATATTGAACATGATGATAAAAAAGAAACAGCTTATAAAATAGACGTTCCTGAAGATTCTGCTGGTATAGGAGTTGTAGAAAAAAAAGAGGAAATAATTGAACCAATTTCAATATTACTAGCAAGTGCTTCCATCGATAATGGGGAAAAATTATTCAAAAAATGTGCAACATGCCATAATTATGAGAAAGGTAGTGCAAATAAAGTAGGCCCACACCTATGGAATCTTATTAATAGACCAAAGGCAAATGTTGAAGGCTTCGCATACTCTAAAGCTCTAGCTGAATTTGGTGGAGAATGGGGATATGAAGAGTTAGCAGAATTTTTATATAAACCAAAAAAATATATAAAAGGCACAAAAATGAACTTCGCAGGTTTGAAAAAAGTTGAGGATAGAGCAGACTTAGTTTATTTCTTAAGAGAGCACTCAGATAATCCAGCACCACTTCCATAAACTAAAGTAATGATCTTAGATACAGAAGAGTTTTCAAAATTTGCAAACTCTTTAGCAGATGATGCATCTAAAACTTCGATGCATTATTTTAGAAACAAAATTGAAATAGAAATTAAAGATGATGAAAGTCCTGTAACTTTAGCAGATAAAGAAACAGAACAAGTATTAAGAGAGAGAATAAGAAAAGAATATCCTAATCATGGAATTTTGGGTGAAGAGTATGAAAATGAAAAAATAGACTCTGAATTTTTATGGGTATTAGATCCCATAGATGGAACAAGAAGTTATATAGCTGGACATAAAGATTTTGGTAATTTAATTGCATTACTGCATAACAAAAAACCAGTTTTAGGAATTATTAATTGCCCTGCACATAATGAGCGATGGATGGGAATAAAAAATCAAAAGACAACATGTAATGGAAAAGAAGTTCAAACTAGTGCAATTAAACAAATTAGAGATGCCTATCTTTTTACATCTGGATTATACTTTGATGAACCTCAAATCAGAAAAGGAACAGAATTACTAAAAGAAAAATCAAGATATTATAGACTAGGTGGTGATTGTTATATGTATGGAATGTTAGCCTCAGGTTTAATTGATATTGTTTTAGAAGATACATTAAAAGTGCATGATTATATGGCTCTTGTAAATGTAATTGAAGGAGCTGGTGGAGTAATTACAGATAAGTTTGGAAAAGATATATCGCTGGACTCAGATGGAAGTTTAGTCGCTTCAAGTACAAACTATCTTCATGATGAAATAATTAAATTAATAAACTAAAATTTATTTTAATTTTTAATAAATAGACATATATTACAAATATGAAAACACTCACTTTGATCTTTACATTTACTCTAGTTTTTCAACTAAAAGCACAAGCAAATACTAATATATCTCATGCAATTGCAATGCATGGTGAGCCAAAATATTCAAATGACTTTAAAAATGTTGAATACATTAATCCAAACTCAATTAAAGGTGGTTCAATAGTAAGAAGCGCCATTGGAACGTATGACAGCTTCAATCCCTTTATTTTAAAAGGTACCGCAGCAGCTGGAATTGGAGGATTGTATGAAACATTAACAACGGGATCTAGCGATGAAGCATTTACAGAATACGGATTATTGGCAGAAACGATTGAATGGCCGGATGACAGATCTTGGGTTTCATTTACATTGAGAAATGAAGCATATTGGCACGATGGTAAAAAAATTACAGCTGATGATGTTGTATGGACATTTAATACCCTAATGGACAAAGGTCACCCATTTTATAAATACTACTATGGAGATGTAAAAGAAGTAATTAAAGAGCAAGAAAATAAAGTGAGATTTAATTTTACAACAAATACGAATAAAGAATTAGTATTAATTGTTGGTCAATTACCTGTACTACCAAAACATTATTGGGAAAATAAAAACTTTGAAGAAACATCTCTGGAAATACCCATTGGAAGTGGTCCATATAAAATTAAGTCATTTGATAGTGGAAGATCAATTACATATGAACTAGATCAAGATTATTGGGGTTTTGGTGCATCATTACCAATTAAAATTGGTAAAGATAACTTCGGTACAATTAGATATGATTACTACAAAGACAGAGGTATTGAAAGAGAAGCTTTTAAATCTGGTGAGGTTGATTTCTTCTCAGAAAATTCATCAAAAGAATGGGCAACTGCGTATAATATAAACGCAGTGAATGAAGGCTTAATTAAAAAAGAATTAATAAGTCATGAAAATCCTCAAGGCATGCAAGGTTTTGCATTTAATATTAGAAAGGATAGATTTAAAGATAGGAGAGTAAGAAAAGCTCTTTCTTATGCTTTTGACTTTGAATGGTCTAACAAAAATTTATTCTTTGATGCATATAAAAGAACAGATAGCTTTTTTGAAAATTCAGAACTTGCTTCCTCTGGCCTTCCTTCAAAAGAAGAATTAAATTATTTAAATCCATATTTTGATGTACTGCCAAAAGAAATATTTACAGAAGAATATACAAATCCAGTTACAGATGGTTCAGGTTATATGAGGATGCAATTGCAAGAAGCTTCAAAACTTTTAGAAGAATCTGGATGGGAATTAGTTGATGGTAAACTTCTACATTCTAGTACAAAAGAACCTTTTGAATTTGAAATCTTATTACGATCACCGGCTTTTGAAAGAATAGTTTTCCCATTTAAAGATAATCTTGAAAAGTTAGGAATAATTGCTGAGGTAAGAACAATTGATAGTGCACAATATCAAAAAAGAATGGAAACATTTGATTTTGATATGGTTGTTCAAACATTTGGACAATCATTATCTCCAGGTAATGAGCAAAGAAATTTTTGGGGTTCTGATGCAGCAGATACTCATGGTTCTAGAAATGTTGTTGGTATAAAAAATTATGCTGTAGATGGTTTAATTGAAAGTCTAATTAATGCTAGTGATAGAGAAGAATTAATTACAATAACTAAAGCTCTAGACCGTGTGCTTCTATGGAATTATTATGTTATTCCACAATGGCATATCTCCTCATACAGAGTTCTATATTGGGATTTTTTTGATCAACCAAAAATAAAACCAAAATATTCTTTAGGTTTCGATACATGGTGGATTAATCAGAATAAATTTGAAACAATCCAATCAAATAGAACATCAAACTAATTATTAAAGTTTATTAGAAATAATATAAGATAGCACAATATGGGTGCTTATTTATTAAAAAGACTTCTTTTAATTATCCCAACTCTTTTTGGGATAATGGTTATAAATTTTGCAATAATTCAAATTGTTCCAGGAGGCCCAGTAGAACAAATGATTGCACAAATGACTGGTACAGCTGTTGAATCAACAGCTCGATTTTCTGGTGGTGGCGAGGGTGAAACTTTAGAGTTTAACCGGGATAATTCTACATCAGTTAATGATAGTAAATATAGAGGAGCACAAGGCCTCGATCCGGATGTTATAAAAGAAATAGAAAGAATGTATGGAATGGACAAACCTGCACATCAACGTTTCATGAAAATGTTAAAGGATTACTTAACCTTTGATTTTGGAGAAAGTTTTTTTAGAGATCAAAAAGTTACTTCTATCGTTTTAGATAAAATGCCAGTTTCTATATCACTTGGTTTATGGACAACTTTATTAGTATATTTAATATCTATTCCTCTTGGTATAAGAAAAGCGATAAAGGATGGATCAAAGTTTGATATATTATCAAGTTCAATTGTAACAATTGGTTATGCAATACCAAATTTTTTATTTGCTGTAATACTAATAGTATTTTTCGCAGGAGGAAGGTTTTATGATATTTTTCCTCTAAGAGGCTTATTTTCTGAAAATTTTGATGAGTTAACATTATTTCAAAAAATAATAGATTACTTCTGGCATTTAGCACTGCCGTTGACTGCGATGCTTGTAAGTGGGTTTGCTGGATTGACTTTTTTAACAAAAAATTCTTTTCTTGATCAAGTAAATCAACAATATGTAATTACTGCACGGTCTAAAGGTTTAACTGAAAGAAAGGTTCTTTATGGTCATGTGTTTAGAAATGCAATGTTAATAGTTATTGCTGGTTTTCCATCAGCATTTATTGGAATTCTTTTTTCAAGTTCTCTGTTTATTGAGGTTATTTTTTCTTTAGATGGTTTGGGTTTACTAGGATACGAAGCTGCTCTGACTAGAGATTATCCGGTTATATTTGCAACACTTTATTTTTTCTCACTACTAGGTTTGGTTATGGGAATAATAGGCGATTTTATGTACTCAATTATTGATCCACGTATAGATTTTGAATCAAGACAATGAAGAAATTATCAAAATTAAATCAAAGAAGACTAAATAATTTTAAGAACAACAAAAGAGGTTATTATTCTTTTTGGGTATTCAGTATTTTATTTATTATTTCTTTGTTTGCTAATTTTATTGCAAATGAAAAACCCTTATTAGTAAAATATAACTCAAACTTTTATTATCCAATATTTTCTTTTTATTCAGAAACAACATTTGGAGGAGATTTTGAAACAGAGGCAGATTATAAAGATCCATATGTTAAAAATTTAATTGAGGAAAATGGATGGATGATTATGCCTATAATTCCATATTCATATAATACTATAATAAGAGATTTATCTGCCCCAGCCCCTTCACCACCTTCAAATAAAAATTGGCTTGGTACTGATGATCAAGCAAGAGATGTATTGTCAAGATTAATATATGGATTTCGAATATCCGTATTATTTGGATTTACTCTAACATTTTTTTCAATGATCATTGGGGTTTCAGCTGGTGCAGTACAAGGTTATTTTGGGGGAAAGACAGACTTATTTTTTCAAAGATTTATGGAAGTTTGGTCTGCGATACCAACATTATATGTTTTGATAATTTTGGCTAGTGTGATTCAACCAAATTTTTGGTGGCTTTTGATTATCTTATTACTTTTTAGTTGGATGGGATATGTTGGTGTAGTTCGAGCAGAATTTTTAAGAGCAAGGAATTTTGACTATATAAGAGCTGCAAAAGCACTGGGCGTTTCGAACATAAGAATAATGATTAGACACATGTTGCCTAATGCTACTATTGCTACTGTTACTTTTCTTCCGTTCAGTTTAAGCGCATCAGTAACAGCTTTATCAGGTCTTGATTTTTTAGGTTTTGGTTTACCACCTGGATCAGCATCATTAGGAGAAATGGTAAATCAAGGAAGAAACAATTTACAAGCCCCATGGCTAGGAATTACAAGTTTTTTAACCTTAGGTTTGATGTTAGGCTTGTTAGTTTTTGTTGGTGAAGCAATTAGAGACTCTTTAGACCCCAGAAAGACCTTCAATTAAAATGGATAAAATAGTTTCAATTCAAAATCTCACAATTGAATTTAATAAAAACATTGAAGTAGTAAAAAATATAAACCTAGATGTTATAAAAGGAAAAACTACGGCTATAGTAGGAGAATCAGGTTCTGGCAAAACTTTATCTGCATTGAGTATTTTAAAACTACTCCCTAATGGTGCTGAAATAAAAAACGGTAATATATTTTTTAATAATGTTAATTTGTTAAAATTAAACAATAGTGAAATCCAAAAAATAAGAGGAAATAAAATATCTACAATTTTTCAAGAACCTATGACAAGCTTAAATCCTTTACACACTATTAATAAACAAATTGAGGAAATTATTACAACTCACAATGTAATTAGCAAGATTGATGCTAAGAAAAAAACTATAAATTTATTAAAAGTAGTGGGTTTAGGTAACATTGCATCAAGACCAAAAATATATCCTTATGAATTATCAGGTGGACAAAGACAAAGAGCTATGATTGCAATGAGCATTGCAAATAACCCTGAAGTTCTTATTGCTGATGAGCCAACAACAGCATTAGATGTTACAATTCAATTACAAATTTTAGAACTACTAAAAAATATACAGTCAAGACTAGGGATGTCTTTAGTTTTTATAAGCCATGATTTATCGGTAGTAAAAAAATTATCAGATTATATTTACGTAATGAAAAATGGTAAAATTGTTGAATTTGGTTCAAATGATGAAATCTTTAATCATCCAAAAAATGAGTATACAAAAGAATTAGTTTTTTATCAGAGTAACATTAAAGAGAGTAAAAGTTTTGATTCAGATTCAATCTTAAAAGTTGAGGATTTAGATGTATGGTACCCAATTAAGAAAGGTCTTTTTAAAAGAACAGTTGACTATGTAAAGGCAATTAAAAGTGTAAGTTTTGATTTAAAAATGGGTGAAAGTATTGGTATTGTTGGAGAATCAGGTTCTGGAAAAACATCTCTTATATTAGCAATTTTAAACTTAATAGAATCAAAAGGAAAAATAAAAATAAATAATAAAAACCTTAGAGAATTAAATAAAAAAGAAGTGTTAAATTTGAGAAAGGAGATACAGATTGTGTTTCAAGATCCATTTTCATCATTAAGTCCAAGAATGAATATAGAAGATATTATTTCAGAAGGCTTGTTAATTCATTTTCCAAATATAAATAAAAAAGATAAAGAAGAAAAAATAAAAAATATATTAGATAAAGTTGGATTAGAGTATAAAAATACAATTGAAAAATATCCTCATGAATTTTCAGGAGGTCAACGTCAGAGAATTGCAATTGCAAGAGCTCTTATTTTGGAACCAAAAATTTTAATATTAGATGAACCTACATCAGCTTTAGATGTAACAATTCAAAATCAAATAATAAATCTACTAAATAAACTTCAGGAACAACTTCAGCTAAGCTATATATTTATTAGTCATGATATGACAGTCATCAAAGCAATATCAGACAGGATAATTGTATTAAAAGATGGATTAATTGTAGAAGAAAATATTAGTAGTAATATCTTTAATTCTCCAAAATCTGAGTATACTAAAAAACTTATTTCCTCTGTTGTTTAGATGAGTTCCCTAGAACCCCCAGAAATTAAAATAAAAGAATTAATATTATTATTTGGTAAAAAAAAATTTGATAAACTTTTGCAGTTATCAAATGAATTATTAAATAATTTTCCTAGGTCAATTTTTCTACTAAATATACAAGGCGTAGTTCAGACAGAGCTTAAAAATTATAAATTAGCAAAAAATTTATTTATCAAAGTAGTAAATATAAATCCTAAATATACTGACGGTTATTACAACTTAGCTAATATTTTAACCAAATTAGATGACGAAGAGAAAGCAATAGAAAATTATAATAAGGTCATTGAGCTAGACAAAAATTATTTTAAAGCTCATAATAATCTCGGGAATATATATAGAAGAAAAGGGTTAAATAAAAAAGCTATTGAATTATATTTATCAACTTTAGAAATAAATTCAAATTATAAAGTAGCATATTACAATTTAGCAGGAGCACTTCAGTTTTATAAAATAAATGAAGAGAATAAAAATATTCATAAATATCTTTTATATCTTTTAAAAGAAAAAATTATTGTTAGGCCAAACTCTATTGCTCCTAATGTTTTAAATAGTTTATTTTTAAATACAGATCTGAAAGAAAATTTATCTTTGGTTAAGAGCAAAATAGCTAATAATGATTTAAATTATATTTTAGAAAATTTGCAAAAAAACTCTCTTCTTATACAATTTATGAAAGTTTGCCCTATTCCTGATTATTATATTGAAAAAAATTTCGTAATGATAAGAAAAGAAATTTTAAACCAAACATATAAATCAAATATCGATAATACCTATATTAATTTTTTAATCTCTTTATCTATGCAATGTTTTACTAATGAATACATATATTATAAATCAAAAGATGAGATAGAAAAAATTAAAAAAATTAATGAAAGAATTAAAAATAATTTAAATGAAAATAAAAAAATTAGTGATTTAGACATATTGTGTCTATCATGTTATGAGCCTTTAAATAATTTTAGTTGGATTAAGAAAATTAAATTTTCAAATGAATTAAAAGAAATATTTGAATTACATCTAAATCAAAATGAAATTGAAAATCAAATATCTAAATCAATAAATTCTATATCAAAAGTATCAGATCGAATTTCAATTAAGGTAAAAAAACAGTATGAGGAAAACCCCTATCCTAGATGGGAAAATCTTGGATTAAGTATTGAGCCTAGAAATATTAAAGATGTAATAAGTGATAGTAATTTAAATTTAGATCTAAAAAAAATAACAAACTCTGAAAGTCCTGAAATTCTAATTGCAGGTTGTGGCACTGGTCAACATGCCATTACAACTGCCTCAAAATATAAAAAATCAAAAATACTTGCTCTAGATTTAAGTTTTAGAAGTTTGTCTTACGCAAAAAGAAAAGCGAATGAACTCAAAATTAATAATATTGATTTTATTCAAGGGGATATCCTAGATTTAGAATTAATAGATAGAAAGTTTGATATAATTGAATCAGTCGGTGTTCTTCATCATATGGATAATCCATTTAAAGGATGGAGAACATTAACATCATGTTTGAATAATGATTCCTTGATGCTTGTTGGGTTGTATAGTGAAAGAGCGAGACAACACATAAAAGAAATTAAAAATAAAATTAATGAACTCAAACTTAAATCTAATTATGACAACATCATTAAATATAGAAAAGATTTAATAGAGAATAATGATGATCATTGGAATTATATCAAATCAAGTCCAGATTTTTATACAGTTAGTGGTGTAAGAGATTTGTTATTTCATGTTCAAGAACATAGGTTTACAATAAGTAAAATAAAAGAATATTTACATAAATTAGGATTAATTTTTCTAGGATTTGAAGATCAATTAGTCAAAGAAAATTTTAAAGAAATATATAGTAATGAAATTGATTTATATAATCTTGATAAGTGGGAAGAATACGAAAAAAATAATCCAAGAATTTTTGCTGGGATGTATCAATTTTGGTGTAAAAAAATTTGAAACAAGTTCTGTGATTTATTTTGAAATTAATTAATTTAGTTTTGTAGAAAATTTAATGATCGGTATGAATTTGATTAGTTTTTATTAAAAATATTCTTTTACTAATATTTTATAAATAAAGTTATGCCCTTCTTCATTCCAATGTATATCTCCATTAATAAAATACTTTTCAATTAATTCTTCAGGATTCTCTTTTAAAAAATATTCAAAAAAATCAATTATTTTAATATTTTTATTTTTTGCCCAATCTATCCAATAATCTCTATGGAAACTTGGATCGTGTTCATAAAAAATATGAACTGGCCAAGGATAAATAGCAAGTGTGAATTTGATATTATTTTCTTTACACAATGTAAAAAGTTTGTTCAAATATAGATCGGCAAGTTTTCTTCCCTTAAAGCCATGAAAATTCCAGGATTTAATATCATGATTCCACATACCACGTTCAACATTTAAAGATTTATATAGGTTGATTTTTTGATTAGTAGTTTTAAAAAAATCTATTTTAAATTCTTTTGATGCATTATATTTTAAAATATATTTTTCTTTTTGTTGGTTTATTTTTGAAAAAATTAAATCTAGAAATAAATATATAGATGAATTTTTAATAAAAAATTCTTGTAAATAATCTCTTAAATTAAAATTTTTTTTATAAGAACTATCAAAGTCAATATTATAATAATATTCATCTGGTATATCTGATATATCTAAAAAAACTATAAGATCGTCAAATTTTATTTTTTTTTCTTCAATTAAATATTTAATTTTTTTAAAATAAATTATAGGTGATTGACTTGCAACACCAGCATTCAAAATTTCTATATTCTGAGTAATCTTATCATTATCTAAAAGACCAACAAATGTGTTATCATACTCATAACCAATACCCTCAGTAAAAGAATCTCCAATGATAATTATTCTTTTTTTTGATTTAGTTAATTTTGTTATTTCTTTATTACTTTTATCTTTAAAACCAAGAGAATTAGTTATAAATCTATATTTATATTTTCCCCAATAATCAAATGTAGAAACATTTTCGCGAAATGAATGGTGATAATTTATATTAGCAATTCTATGATCTAGTTTTGGGTAAATTGTTTCATAAAAATTAAATTTTGAGAAAAAGAAAAAGGTAAAAATTAAATCAAAAAAAATAGAAATAAAAATAATGATTAGTATTTTTATAATATATTTTATCATATTATTATATCTGATGAAGTTGTATATCAAAGTATCCTATTTATACCCAGCCGTAAAATATTAATAATAAAAATTTTTAATAATTAATTATTGTTATGTTTTGTTATAATTGAAACATAAAACTATAGATTATTGATTTTATTTAAAATAAGATGTAAAGATCTTTTATTATAATAATATTATGTTTCATGAATTAAAATTGCCTTCTAATAGAAAATTTGGTCTTACCTTTTCATGTATTTTTTTTATATTTTTTTTATATTTTTTTTTAATTGCTAATTCTCTCCTTAGTTATTTTTTTTTAATCTTTTCAATATTTTTTTTATTTTTTGGTATTATTTTTCCTAATTATTTAAACAAATTAAATAAATTATGGATGATATTTGGTTTATTACTTGGCAAAATTGTTAATCCAATAGTGTTAGGCATTATCTATTTTGGATTATTTACTCCAATAGGTTTATTTAGAAAGATTATTGGCAAAGATGAACTTAAATTAAAATTTAAAAATATAAACTCTTATTGGCTACAAAGAGAAAATGTAAATATCACACCAGAAACCTTTAAAGATCAATTTTAGTTATTATGAGTTTTATTTTAGAATTAATTAGGTTTTTAAATAAAAGAAAAAAATTCTGGCTACTTCCAATAATTTTAATTTTAGCAATTTTTGGAGGTCTTCTAATATTGGCACAAGGATCTGTTGTCGCTCCATTTATTTATACTATCTTCTAAACTAGATGATTATATTAGGTATTTCTGGCTACTACCATGATAGTGCTGCTTGTATAATTAAAAATGGAGAAATAATATCTGCAATTCAAGAAGAGCGTATTACTCGGAAAAAACATGATTCTTCATTTCCAAAAAATTCTATTTTATACTGTATAAAAGAAGCTAATGTCTCAGAAAAAGAAATAGATTATATAGTATTCTATGATAAACCATTTTTAAAATTTGAAAGATTGTTAGAAACTTATTTTGCATTTGCACCCAAAGGTTTTAGAAGTTTCGTTTCTTCAATGCCAATATGGTTAAAAGAAAAACTTTTTCAAAAAAGTATAATTACTAAAGAGTTAAAAAATATATTTGGAAAAAAAACTATTTGGAAGAATAGATTACTTTTTAGTGAACATCATTTAAGTCATGCTTCAAGTGCCTTTTTTGCATCTCCTTTTAAAAATGCAGCTATTTTAACAATGGATGGAGTAGGTGAATGGACAACTACTTCTATTGCTGTTGGTAATGGAAATAAGATAGAAATTTTAAAAGAAATAAATTTTCCACATTCATTGGGTCTTCTCTATTCAGCATTTACATACTATGCTGGATTTAAAGTTAATTCAGGTGAATATAAACTAATGGGTTTAGCACCATATGGTGAGCCAGTATTCGTAGAAACTATCAAAAATAATTTAATTGTAATTAAAGAGGATGGTTCATTCAAATTAAATATGAGTTATTTTGATTACTGCACTGGCTTGAAAATGACGAATAAAAAATTTAATGATTTATTTGGTGGTGAGCCAAGAAAACCTGAAAGCAGTCTTACAAATAAAGAAATGAACATTGCCTCATCAATTCAAGTTGTAATTGAAGAAATAATAATCAAAATTGCAAAAAATATTAAAAAAGAAACAGGCTTAGACAATTTATGTTTAGCTGGAGGAGTAGCGCTAAACTGTGTAGCAAATGGAAAACTTGTAAACGAAAAAATATTTAAAAATATGTGGATACAGCCTGCATCAGGAGATGCGGGAGGTGCATTAGGTGCTGCCTTAGCTGTATATTATTTAATGTTGGGCAATAAAAGAAATACTGATGAAAGCAGAGATTCTATGAAAGGATCTTTTTTAGGTCCTTCATATAGTGATAATGAAATTGAAAATACTTTGTTAAAATTAAAAGCAAAATATTCTAAATTAAATATGGAAGAAATTGGAGAAAAAGTCTCTGAAGATTTAAAATCCGGTAAAGCGATAGGCTGGATGCAAGGTAGAATGGAATTTGGCCCAAGGGCATTAGGAGGAAGAAGTATAATTGCAGACCCAAGATCACCAAAAATGCAAAAGTTACTTAATTTAAAAGTAAAATTTAGGGAATCATTTCGTCCTTTTGCACCAAGTATTTTGAGAGAAAATCTTTCAGAGTGGTTTGATTTAAAACAAGACTCTCCGTATATGCTTTTAGTAGCTAATGTAAAAAATACAAAAATTATTAAAATGACTGATGAAGAAAAAAAGCTTTTCGGAGTTGATAAATTAAATATTGTTAGATCAAAGATACCTTCGGTAACTCATGTTGACTATAGTGCTCGTATACAAACTGTACATAAGGATACAAATCCTATCTATTATGATTTGATTAATAAATTTAATAAAATAACTGATTGCCCTATAATAATTAACACCTCATTTAATATAAGAGGTGAACCGATCGTATGCAGTCCAGAAGATGCGTTTAAATGTTTTATGGGAACAGAACTTGATATACTTGTTATAGGGAATTTTTACTTAAAAAAGAGCAATCAAAAAGAACTATCAAACAAAGATTATAAAAATCTTTACGATTTAGATTAAAATAAGATTTATTAAATTAAAACCTAATTTAAGTTAAAATTATTTTCTTTAAAAAGATTATCTACATAGATTGCGGTAGGCTTTATATATGAGTGCATTGAATAATTTTGCTTAATCAAAAATTTACTAACCTCATTTTCTTTATCAAAATCAAAATCATGTATTTCAATACTAATTACTAAAGGATGATATTTTTTAAAATCAAAAGTTTTTAAAATTACATAATCTTGATATTCAAGATCTATATTTAAGTAATATAATTTTTGTAAGTCTTTTTCATATTTTTTTATTACATTGTTGAGAGTAGTAGTAATAATTTTTACTGATTGCTCTTTTTGTATATCAATTGTGTCAATTTTATTTACAACTCTATTCATAGCAGCATTTTTGTTATCAAAAATATAGTAGTTCTCACCCTCATAATCAGATAAATATTTAGCAATATTAATATCCAACGGCCTAATTTTTTTGAAAATTTCAATCATTTCTTTATTACCATCTACATTTACTCCTCTCCATCCTCTTAAATAGAGAAGTAACGTATTTGAAAAATGTATGGGATGAAAAGACCCAAGATCCAAAAAATTACCGTAGGGTATTTTAGATAGAAGTTTATTAATTATTAAATCTTCACCAAACTGGGCAAAGCTCGATTTGCAAAATTTTGATTCTATTAAGTTTTTAAATTCTTGTTCTTTTAATACTTTTTTTAAAAAAAAATTGTACATGTATTTTATCTTAACATTAATCATATCAACTTTTATAGAATCTGTTAAAAAAAATTTTATAAAGAAATAAAAATATCTAAAAAATGTCTATAAATAGTCATTTATTCTATTTAAATTATTGTACATGTATTTGGATGTCGCTATTATAAAAGAAACTTGGTTAAAAATATGGCGGAGAGAGAGGGATTCGAACCCTCGGTAGTATTGCTACTACACACGCTTTCCAAGCGTGCTGATTAAACCACTCTCACATCTCTCCTAAATTTATAAAATTATTATTTAACTATATTTTATAAAAAATATATATGTATTAATACTTATACTAAATAAATGAATCAACATAACCATAGCTTAAGTATTATTGTTCCAGTTTATAATGAAGAAAAAACATTACTAATTATATTAAAAAAGATTGAAATTATTAAAAAATTTTGTGATCTTGAGATAATAATAATTAATGACGGCTCTAGAGACAATTCAAAGAATATAATAGAAGAAAATAAAAACTTATATACCAAGGCAATTCATTTAGATAAAAATTTAGGCAAGGGTAAAGCGGTAATAGAGGGAATAAAAAACTGTAGTAAAGATTATATTTTAATTCAAGATGCAGATTTAGAATATGACCCTGAAGATATATTAATTTTTTTAGAAGAAAACAAAAAATTTAATTATGATTTGATAATGGGAAGTAGATTTATAGGAAGAAGAAGAACTGTACTTCACTTTTGGCATATGATTGGAAATAAGTTTGTTACATTTCTGTTTAACTTACTTAATAATACTACTTTCACTGATATTTATTGCTGTTATTGTATGTTTAAAAAAAATTTAATTAATGCTGATAAACTGAAATGTTATAATTGGGGACAACAAGCAGAAATTTTGACTTATATAGTACAAAAAAACTCTAAAATATTTGAAATAGGTATTAATTATCATGGAAGAACATATGATGAAGGAAAAAAAATTAAATATTATGATGTATTTTCAGTAGTTTATTGGATTTTATACACAAGGATTAAGAAGCTGTTTGTATGAAATGTAAAATATGTGGGTCAGCAAATATAAGTCAGGTCATTGATTTAGGTAAACAACCTTTTGCAAACAAATATCCTAGAAATAAATTTGAAATATTCAAAGAAAAAAAATTTAATTTAAAAATTTTTTTTTGCAAAAGATGTAAAGCTAGCCAAATAAAAAGAATTGTAAATAGAAAAATTTTATTTGAAGATTATTATTATCTTTCGTCTGTGAACAAAAAGCTAAAAGAACATTTTGAAAATTTATCATTTAAATTAAAAAAGTATAATTTTGTTGTTGATATTGGCTCTAATGATGGAATATTACTGGAACCTTTAAAAAAGTTAAAGATTAGTTCAATTGGAATAGATCCATCTAAAAATGTTGGGAAAATTGCGAATGATAGAGGTTTGAAAACTTTTATAGGTTTTTTTGACAATCGTATGATAAAAAAAATTTTAAAGGAATATCAAAAACCTGATCTGATTGTAGCCTCTAGTGTTGTAACTCACCTAAAAAATCCAATTCTTTTCTCAAAAAATATCAAAGAGTTTATTAAAAAAAATGGAACATTAATTATTGAAATTGAATATCTTCAAAATTTTTTAAAAAATGTTGAGTATGAAAGGTTTTACTTTGATAGGCCATTTTATTATTCAGCCAACTCAATAAAAGAATTATTTAAAAATGTTCAAATGAAATTGTATGATATTGAAAGAATAGATGTACACGGTGGATCTTTGAGATTTTATATTAAAAATTCATTAGATTGTAAAATTACAAAAAGATGTGAGAAAATATTAAATAATGAAAAACAAACTTTAAACTTAAATACCTTTAAGTTATTTAATAAAAAAATTTATCAACATTCAAAATATTTAAAAGATCAACTAATTAGATTTAAAAGACGTAATAAAATTGTAATTGGTTATGGTTGTCCTGCAAGAGTGTCAACAATCACAAATTTTTCAAAAATTAATTCAGATTTAATCAAATATATTATTGATGATAGTCCTTTAAAACAAAACCGTTTTACTCCAGGGATGCATATAAAAATTCTACCTAGAAAAAATAATTTAAGTAATATCAATGTCGTTATGGTTTTTGCTTATGAATATTTTAAAGATATAAAAAAAATATTTAAAAATAAAAAAGTTATTTTTTTTAAACCAATACCATTTACCAAATTATTATGAATAAATTTTTAGTCAAAGACATCAATCAGATTGTTAAAAATACTAATGATTTTTCAAAATATTTTAGTGGTAAAAGAGTGTTAATTACTGGAGGAAATGGTTTTTTAGGTAGTTATTTTGTAGAAACTTTTAAATCTTATAATAATTTTTTAAAAGATCCAATTAAATTATTTATAATGGATACGTCTAGCATACTTAAACCAACTAAAGACTCTAATTTTACATTTATTAAAAAAGATGTATCCAAAAAATTTAGTTTTAATAAAAAGGTAGATATTGTAATTCACGCAGCTGGTATAGCTAGTCCATTTTATTATAGGAAAAAACCTATTGAAACTTTAGAGGTAGCTATTAATGGAACAAGAAATTGTTTAGATATTGCAAGAAAAAATAAAGCTAAATTTATTTTTTTTAGTTCAAGTGAAATATATGGTGATCCTGATAATTCTAATGTTCCTACAAAAGAAACTTACAGAGGTAATGTTAGTTCTTTAGGGCCTAGGGCTTGTTATGATGAAAGTAAAAGAGTAGGAGAAACTCTATGTTATATTTACAAATATTATTATAATTTACATACTAATATAATAAGACCTTTTAACGTTTATGGACCAGGAATGAATCAAAAAGATTATAGAATATTTCCTAATTTTATTAGTAACATTATTAATAAAAAAAAAATTAATGTTTATGGTTCTGGAAATCAGACGAGAACATATTGTTATATAACAGATGCTCTGGAAGGATTTTTAAGAGTATTATATTTTGGAAAACCAGGAGAAGTTTATAATATTGGAAATAATAAACCAGAAGTTTCTGTTAAGAACATATACAATATCTTTCAAAAAATATATGATAAAGAAATTAAAGCAAATTTTATTAAACATCCAAAATCATATCCCACTGATGAGCCTCAGAGAAGATGCCCAAATTTAAAAAAAGCAGAAAAACATTTATCATATCATCCAAAAATAAAACTTGAAGATGGATTACAAAAATTTCTAGATTGGGCAAAAATAAATTACAAAAAATACTGATATGCTAAATGTCGGCATAGTTGGTTGTAGTTTTTGGTCAAAGAAAATAATTAAAGAAATAAATAATAGTAAGAAATTTAAACTAACCTCAATTGTTTGTAGAAATAAAAAAAATGAACAAAAAAGAATAAAAAATTTTAATTCAATTAAAGATATGATTGATTCAAATATCAATGATTGTATTTATGTAGCTGCACTTCCTTATGTAAATTTAGAAATTGTTAAATTAGTTAAAGAAATGAAAATTCCTTTAATTTTAGAAAAGCCAATTAGTAACTCAAAAAATAATATTGAAAAATTAAAAAAAATTACAAAAGATAATAATTTGATAATATATCCAAATTTAACTAATTATTATTCTAGTACATTTAAACATTTGAAAAATTATTTAGATAAAAATTATTTAAATATAAAAAGAGTTATTATATATGAGGGAAATTTTGGACCTTTTAGAGAAAATATTAATCCAATATGGGATTGGGGCTTTCATCCAATTTCTCTTTTATACTTACTTTTTGAAAATAAAAGATTTACTAATATTTCAAAAAAAGAACTAAAATCAAATAATATTCAAGGCAATGGAATTGTAACTAAATTTTCATTTAATATTAATTTCATTCTTAAATATTGTATCATTAATTAATGATCCATATCCAATTATACTCATCAAAAAAGTTAAAATTAGAAATGGAAAAATAACTTGATTTAATGAAAATAGCTCCATTAATTAATTAGCATTTATAAAATTTTTCTAAAAAACTAATTGTTTTACTAGAAACATCAATTAATTTTCTTGATTCTTCAGATTCTTTTAAAAAAATACTACTTTCAAACTTATTTAAAAGATTTGTAATTGGTGTTTCATTACCTTTGTATCTAAATTTGGAATTAATTTTTACTTT
>CACBLW010000013.1 GCA_902540265.1 uncultured Alphaproteobacteria bacterium | reverse complement strand
AATGTAATCTTTGGAAGTAATGAATTTATAAAAAAAATAAAACCACCATCAATCAAAGTAGTAAACGAAAATGGAGCTGGAGACGCACTAGCAGCTATGATGCTGTATTTGTTCAGTATAAATGAAAAAATGAATTATATTTTGAAAACTTCTGTAGCATGCGGGTCTTATTATGCTAGTGGTAAAAGTCTAAAAACTAAGAGTGATTTTTTAAAAATTAAAAATCTTTCTAAGAGAGTAATTGTACAATAGTATGCATGAAATATTTGATATAAGTAAAAAAGTTCAAGAAGCAATAAATAGAAAAAAACCAATAGTAGCTTTAGAAAGTACATTGATTAGTCATGGATTGCCCTATCCAGAAAATATTAAAGTCGCAAATGAGTCTATAAAGGCTGTTGAAGATAACGGTGCAATTGCTGCAACAATAGGAATAATTAGAGGTAAGGTTAAAATAGGATTATCGGAAGAAGATATTCAAATATTAGCAAAAGAGAAAAATGTACAAAAAGTTTCAAACCACAATATAAATTTATCAATATTTAATAAAGAAAATGCTGCTACAACAGTAGCAAGTACAATTTATATAGCTTCTAAATTTCAAATAAGATTTTTTGCAACAGGAGGAATTGGTGGTGTGCATCTAAATGCTGAAAATACCAATGATGTATCTGCAGATCTATATGCACTTTCTGAGAATTCAAATTTTGTAATCTGTAGTGGTGCTAAATCTATATTAGATTTAAGTAAAACAAATGAACTTCTTGAAACTTTAGGAATTACAAGAATTGGTTATCAAACAAATTATATGCCTGGTTTTTGGTATGAAGAAACAAAAAATAAAGTCGATAATAAATTTGATGAAATTCATGAAATTTCTTCTTTTTTAAAACTCAATGAAAATATGGAAAATAAAAAATCAATTCTCATATTTAATAAAGTTCCATTAGAAAAAGCACTTAATAAAAATGAAGTAGAAAAATGGATAAATAATGCAACAATAAAAGCTGATAGAAATAATATTAGTGGAAAAGAATTAACCCCATTTCTTATAAAAGAAATTAACGAACAATCAAAAAATGAAACTCTAAATGCTAATGTATCTTTAATAATTAATAATGCGAATTTAGCTGGAAAGATTGCAAAGAGTTTTTATAGTTAAGGTAATAGCGATAATTTAGCTTTAAGTAATTGAAAAAATTTTTCATCATTAGCTTCATTCATCACAAAACAATTTACTGGTCTTTTAGTAACACCTAGCCAATCAACAACAGTCTCCCCTCTTGTTAATTCAGAATTTTCTTCAACTGTGACATTAACTTCTTTTCCACTAAAAATAGATGGATCTAACAAATATGCAATAACACATGGGTCATGCAAAGGAGTTTCTTCAGTTTCGTATAATTCTTTATGAAATATTGTATAAAATTCCATTAGTTCTCCAAAAAAATTAGAACTTTTATTTTTATTTTCATTCATTGATTTGATAATTTTTGAATTTACATTTACCTGATGAGTAACATCTAAACACATCATTGTTAGAGGAATGCCTGATTCTAGAACAATATTAGCCGCATGTGGATCCACATAAATATTAAATTCAGCTGAAGGTGTAGTATTCCCTAAGCACATAGCAGCTCCACCCATAAAAACTATTTCTTTTATATTTTCTTTAATAGACGGATCTTTTTTTAAACTTAAGGCAATATTTGTAAGAGGTCCTGTTGGACATAAATAAATTTGCTCTGTTGAAGATTTACAAGTTTCTACTATAAAATCAACTGCATGTTTTTCTTGAGGTTTATAATTTGTATCTATTATTATAGGGTCACCTTTTTTATCTAATCCAGTTTTTCCGTGAACATATTCAGCTGTAAATAATTCATAATGAATAGGTTTATTTGCACCAGAGTAAACTTTGATGTCCGTTCTTTCAATTAATGTACAAACTTTAAGAGCATTATTTACTGTATTATTTAAACCACTATTTCCACCGACACAAGTGATACCCAGTATGTCAATCTCTTTAGAAGAAGCAGCTAACATTATTGCTACAGCATCATCATGACCTGGATCACAATCTAAAATTATTTTTTTAGTCATTAATAAAACTTTTAAGAGGTATTGAAGATCTTTGTAACCAATTCCATTCAGGATACTCGTTGTTATTATCAATTACATGAATTGTGTAAGCATGTCTTGATTTTAAACTTGTATTCTCACATGAATAATGAGGAAGCCTACCATGTAATAAAACAAGTGATCCTTTTTTTACTTCTACAAAAGTATCAGTTTCAGGAAATGGCTCATCATTTAGATCTATCATTTGCATTTTACCATCTACTTTTTTAAAAAGTTTTCTTAATGGGCCTTTATGACCTCCGCTTGCAACTTGTAAACATCCGTTTGTTTTATTTGCATCTTCTAATGCAAACCAGAAACCGATAGTACTTTCTGGCTCAGTATATAAAAAAGTAGAATCTTGATGGCAAACTACTTCACCACCTATTTTAGGTTGTTTAAAAATATACATAGACTGAAGTAATTTTGGTTTTGAGAAACCAAGCGATAAAGCAATATCTTGAAGTTTTTGTTTATGAGAAAATTTATAAAAAACTTTATCTAAGTCGTGCAACGCATGACCGATTTTATTTACAATAAAATGTTTATTTTCTTCTATGTTATCATCATTTAAATTAGCTTTTTCTTCAAAGAAGAAACGAATTTTATCTCCTGATTCTAAAAAATAATTATCATCATTATGAGCTTGATTGACTGTATCAAAAATAGATTTTTGATTATTAAAATTATTATGTTCGATAAGATATGATGACCGTTCCATTAATTCATCACATTCTTTATCTGTGTTGAAATTTTCTATAACCAAATATCCATTATCATTCCAAAATTTAATCATTTCATCGTTTAAGGGTAGATCGTTTGTTGAAAAATATTTCATTATATTCCTATTAATTTTGTCAAGAATGGTAAACCAACTTTAATAAGATTTAATAACTGTGGTATCAAGAATTTTCCAGTTGTTGCAAGGAAGAAGATTATACCTCCAATAATGACTATCAGAATTAAATTTCTATAAAAGTTACCATAATTATTATATTGTGATTTGGCTCTTGATCTCAAAATAAATAGTATAATTACTATAACAATTAAAACTATTAACAATCGGATCATATATTTTCTATATTTAGTAAAAATTAATTTGCAATACTAATTATATCTTAATAAATAGTTTTTAGTAGATGATCAGATTAAGCATATTGTTTTTATCAATTTTTTCTTTAATTTATGGAATTTATTTTTTAATTTTTCCATATAGTTTTGTGAATTTAACTGTTGCTGAAAATACCAATATAGCGTGGCTAAGAAATCTTGGTGGAGCTATAACAGGTCTTTTATTTATTGGTCTTTTCATGATCTACTTGAATACAAAAGGGTCAATTAGATTGTTAAATGTTATTATTATTACATCTATAATACAGACCTCAGCTTTAATATATTCAAGATTAGTAAATGAATTTTCTGCAAATAATTTAATAATTATTGATATAACTATATATGCCGCAATAGTAGTTACTATTTATTTATTATTCATTTCAATTAGATTTAAAAATCTATTTATTTAAATTTAAAAAAAATTCTAATTAACAATAAAATTATTAATATTAAAAAAATTAAAATTAATTCAAATGATAAAATATTACTTAGTTGGAATTCTTTAACTTCAATAAGATTAGAAAATTGATTACCAATAAATGAAAAAAGAAGAAAATAAGGAGAAAAACCAATAAAAGATGAAATTATAAATTTAGTTTTAGAAATATTTAATGTTGATAAAAATAAATTTTGAACAAATAATGGCACCCCAAAGATTAGTCGTAATAATACTAAGTATTCAAATGATGATTTTTTAATAATTTTATTTAGTTTATCACTAAATTTTTCAATTTGTTTATTAAAAAATCTTTTAAATATATTTTTAAAAAAAAGGAAAAAACATAAACTACCTAAAACAATAGTTGTTATATTAATTATAAAACCTGTAATAAATCCAAAAAAGAAACTTGATGCAAGTATAATTATTAAACTACCAGGTAGAGAAAAAGTAAAAAACAAAAATGAAAATAAAAAATATAAAATTAAAGATAATTCTAGATTATTTTTAATTAATAAATCAAATTGTAGTAAAAAATTAAATATAACATCAATCATTTAATAATTTTATAACCTCTGAAAAAAATAAATGATGTAAAAATCAATGATATTAAAATAAAAATTATTATAAAGATATTTTCTACTAAATTAAATGAAATTTCGTCATTAAATGAGTTTCTGAAGAAGCTTACAACATAATAGTAAGGATTATATAAAAGTATGGCTTTAAAATTATCAGGAAGATAATTAATTGAAAAAAATGTTCCTGATAAAAAATTTATAGGTGCAACAAAAAAGTTTGAAAATATACTTTGTGAATCCCAAGAATTAAAAATTATTCCTACGAAACATCCTAGGCATGAAAAAAAAATTATAACTAAAAAAAGATAATAAAAAAAATAAAAAAAATTATAAATTTGAATATCTATAAAAAAAGTAAAAATTATATAATTAAATAGTGCTAAAATAATACCAATAATAATTGATGTTAATACTAATGAAATTAATATTTCAATTCTGTAAATAGGTGCCATTAACCAATCATCTAAAGAGCCAATCTGCTTCATATGAATTAAAGTAGCAGATGAATTATCGTAACTTTCCTGAGCAACAATCATAATAATCAATCCAGGAGCAATAAATTCAACAAAAGATCCAGATTCCATAGATAGTGAATAATAATTCTCTACTGTAAGAAAAACCAAAATGAATAATAGATTTGTAGTGAGGGGAGCTAATAGCGAATAATGATATTCTTGAAAAAATTCTCTAAGTCTTGAAGCAACAATTGTGTAAATTGCACTTAAATTAAACATTAAAAAAAAATTTTTTTTATTTTGAAAAATATTTCTTAACTAAATCTACCCAAAAATTCACACCAATAGGTAATAGTTTATCATTAAAATCATACTTCGTTGTGTGAAGACTTGCTGTATGATCTGTATCTCCCTGACCTATAAATAAATATGAACCAGGTTTTTCTTCTAATAAATAAGAAAAATCTTCACCTCCCATACAAGGATCTATATCAGTTTGTACTTTATCTTCACCTACAAGGTCTTTTGCAACTTGCGAAGCAAATATTGATTCTTTTTTTGAATTGTATGTTGGTGGATATTTATTAGTTAAGTCAAACTTTATTTTTACTTCTGCTCCATGGGCCTTTGCTATACCTTCTGTTATTTCATTAATTCTTTTTTCAACATAAGATCTTGTTTCTTTTTTAAAGGTTCTAATAGTTCCTCCAAATGTAGCTTCATTACTTATTACATTATGAGCACTACCAGCATTTATTTTAGTTATACTAACCAAAGCTTTATCGACTGGATCAATTGATCTACTAACAATAGTTTGAATTGAATTAATTATTTGACTTGCTATTACGATTGGATCTATAGTTTGATGCGGCATTGCAGCATGGCCTCCTTTTCCGTAAACTGTTATGTCAAATTCATCAACAGCAGCCATCATAGGACCATTATTTACTCCAAAAGTTCCTAATGGTGTATCTGGCCAGTTATGAAGAGCGTAAACTTCATCAATCTTAAAATCTTTAAACATTCCATCTTCAATCATTTTTTTCCCACCTGCAAAGCCTTCTTCACCAGGTTGAAAGATAAAATAAACCTTTCCATCAAAATTATTATTTTCACTTAAATATTTAGCCGCACCAAGCAACATAGTAGTATGGCCATCGTGGCCACAACCGTGCATCATTCCTTCTTTAGTAGATTTATGTTCAAAATCATTTTTTTCAGTCATTGGTAATGCATCGAAATCTGCACGTAATCCTATTGTTTTTTCACTATTATTATTTTGGCCATCAACCCAAGCCACAATACCTGTACCTGCATACCCATCTTTAAAATCAATATTAAATTCTTTAAGTTTATTTTTAATATATTTTGATGTTTGATATTCTTGAAGACCTATTTCTGGGATTTTATGAAGATCTTGACGCCATTCTGTCATTTGATCTTGCATTTGATTTATACTATTTAAAATTGGCATTATAATATTCCAAAGAAACCTTTTTTATTTAATTTTTCTTCGCATTGTTTTAGTTGTGTATTAAACATCTTAGTATTTCTTTCTACATTTTTAGCAACATCAATCAACCAATCTTTGCTATTATATGTCTCTTTAGACCATCCATTTTGACCTTCATGATATGCTAAATACTGATTATAGTAATCATTTTTTGAAATTCCAACCATATTTTCTGATTGTGTAGTGTACCAACCAATAAAATCAGTTACATCTCTGAAATTTGCCCTCGAAGCATTTTGATTTCCTGTTTTATTTTTATACCAGTACCAGGTAGGATTTGTAATTTGAGCATAACCAAAAGCAGTTGAAGGTCTGGAAGTTGGTATAAAACCTAAAAATTTTTTTCTTTTCGGTTTTGCAAATTGGGTAAATGATGATTCTTGTTTTATAACTGCTAATTGGAATGCAATTGGTGTATTCCATTTATCATAAGAATTTTTAGTTGCTTTATACCAGCTTTTCTTTTCATCAAAAATTATGCAACTATCAGCAGTATTTGTTAACTGATTTGAAGTACATGCATATAAAAATAACAATGTAATGCACAATAATTTTAAAAAATTATCAAATTTCATTATAAATCTAAATACCATAACTTTTACTTATATATTCTTAAATGTGGCAAAAAATTATTGCTTACTATTGAATTATAGATATGAATGCTTAAATTTCAAAAATGGCAGAAAAAACCAAAGAAAATTTAACATTTCAAGCTGAAGTCAGTAAGCTTCTAGATCTTGTTGCTAATTCTCTTTATAGCGAAAGAGAAATATTTTTAAGAGAATTAATATCTAATTCTGCAGATGCCTGCGAAAAACTAAGATATCAATCACTATCCAAAAAAAATCTTCTCAAAGATGAAAAGGATTTAAAAATAAATATCAGAGTTTCAAAAAAGAAAAAAATTATTGAAATTGAAGATAATGGAATTGGAATGTCTAAAAATGAACTTATTGATAATTTAGGAACTATAGCGAGATCAGGAACTAGTAAATTTATTGAAGCAATGAAAAATAAAAAGAGTAATGATATTTCTGCAATTGGACAGTTTGGTGTTGGTTTTTATTCCTCATATATGGTTGCAGATAATGTTGAAGTGCTTTCTAAAGATGCTGAAAATGAAGAAACAAATCTTTGGTCTTCTAATGGAAAAGAAAACTATACCATAGAAGAAGCTAAAAAAGATAAAAGAGGCACTTGTATAACGCTAAATGTAAAGAAAGATGCAGATGAATTTTTAGATTCATTTCGTTTGAGATCAATTATAACAAAATATTCAAATTATATTCCTTTCCCTATTTATCTTAAGGACCTGGACGATAAAGAAAAAGAAGAAAAAATAAATGAAGGTAGTCCATTATGGCTAAAAGATAAAAAAGATATAAAAGAGGAAGATTATAAACAATTTTATAATAATATTTCATTTAACTTTGATGATCCCTTAAAAACTATTCACTATAACGCTGAGGGTGTTATTAGTTATAAAGCTTTACTTTATTTTCCTACAAATCAACCTATGGATTTATTCAATGCCGATAGAAAAAATAAAATAAAATTATATGTTCAAAAAGTTTTTATTACTGATGATTGTGAAGACATAATTCCTAATTGGTTACGTTTTATCCCAGGAGTAGTCGATTCACAGGATATTTCTTTAAATATAAGTAGAGAAATGCTTCAAAATAATCCTATTATTACAAAAATAAAAAAAGGTATTACAAATAAAATTTTAAGTGAAATTGATAGCTTGGCTAAGAAAGAAAAGGATAAATTTGAAACATTTTGGAATAATTTTGGTCCAGTACTTAAAGAAGGGTTATATGAACATAATGATCATCATGAAAAAATCCTACCACTATTAAGGTTTGAAAATTCTTTAAATGATAAAAAAATATCTCTTGAAGAGTACAATAAATTAATGGCTAAAGATCAAAAAGAAATTTATTATTTTGCTAATACTGATAAGGATCATATTAAAAACTCCCCTCAATTAGAAGTTTTCACTGATAAAAAGATACCGGTTTTGTTTATGGTTGATGCAGTAGATGAGTTTTGGATTCAAAATGTAAATAAATTTAAAGATTTAGAATTTAAATCAATAACTAAAGGTAAAGTTGATGTTTCAAAAGTTGGTGAAAAATCAAATAAGAAAGATGAAAATAAAAAAGAAATAGATAGTAAAATCAATGATTTAATTAACATACTTAAAATAGAACTAAAAGAGACAATATCTGATGTAATTGTATCTGAGAGATTAACAAAAAGCCCAATTCTGCTTGTTGCTGAAGAAGCTGGGATGGATATAAATATGGAAAAACTAATGAAAATGCATAATCAAAAAACTCCTGTTTCAAAAAAGATACTTGAAATTAATCCAAACCATCCGATGATTGTAAATTTATCTCAAAATTTAACAAAAATTGACCATAAAAAAGCTTCAAATTTAATTTTAGATCAAGCTAATATATTAGATGGTAACATTCTCTCAAATCCATCCGCTTACTTAGAAAATTTAACTGAAATTTTTATTAAGTAACTGAATTTATAATTTTATTATTATTAAAAAATTCAACAAACTGATTAGCAACCATTTCTGCTACAACTATTTGTGCTTCATCAGTAGAAGCAGCAATATGTGGAGTTAAAATTATATTATCTAAATTATAAAACCCACTTTCTACTAAAGGCTCATTTTTAAAAACATCTAATGCAGCGCCTTTAATTTCTTTTTTTTCAAGAGCGTTTTTTAGATCATCTTCATCAACTAAGTTACCTCTAGCGGTGTTGATAATTATGCAATTTTTTTTCATTAGTGATAAATGATTTTTATTCATAATGGGATTACCATCTTTATTAGGCTTACAGTGAAAAGTAATTATATCTGAATCTATAATAATCTCATCGATAGAACAAGAATTGTATTCAGGATAGCTATCCTTAATTGTTTTAAAGTATGAAGAAAATATTGAAACGTGCATTCCCAATACATTAGATATTTCCGCAACTCTTTTACCTACATTACCAAAACCAACGATACCAATTTTCTTGCCTTTAATTTCATTTCCTTTTAATTTCTTTTTTTCCCAAAGACCCTTATGAGTTGTCTCATTGGCAACAGTAATTTTTCTTTGCAATGCAAAAATTAAACCAATTGTGTGTTCTGCTGTAGCATTTGTATTACCTCCTGGAGTATTCATTACGATAATATTTTTATTTTTAGCAGCTTCCACATCAACATTATCAACTCCTGCCCCTGCTCTCCCTATAATTTTTAAATTTGAAAGAGAATCAATTAAATCTTTTCGCACTTTAGTTGCAGAACGAATAATTAAACCATCATAGTTATCAATTATTTTTTTTAATTCTTCAGGATATAAATTTGTTTTTATATCAACTGAAATATTATTTTTTTTTAAAATTTCAGATGCTATGTTATCTAGTGAATCTGATATTAGTACTTTAGGCATGTTTTGATTTAATTTCTAAATAAGCCCAATCAATCCAAGGTAAAACTAATTCTACATCTGAAGTTTGAACCGTGCCTCCAGCCCATATTCTAAAAGAAGGTGGAGCTTTGGGATATCCATTACAATCAAATCCAACATTGTTTTCAGAAAGTAATTTACATATATCAGCCATTACGGCTCTTTGACCACTTTCATCTTTGTTAGTAAACCAATCTTCAATTATTTTAAAAGTTATTCCAGTGTTAGAAATATAATTTTCATCTTCAATTTCAGATAAAAAGGTAACCCAATCTCTCTCATTAATCCATTCTCTAATTATTTGTAAAGAATTCTGGGATTTAGAAATTAATGAATTTAATCCTCCTTGAGAAGAGACCCAATTTAATGAATCAATAATATCTTCAACACATATCATTGATGGTGTATTAATTGTGTTTCCTTCAAAAATACCTTTTATCAATTTTTGGTTTTCAGCTAATCTAAATAATTTTGGTACTGGCCAACTAGGTGTAAAACTTTCTAATCTTTCAACAACGCGCGGAGAAATTGCTATCATTCCGTGAGCAGCCTCTCCACCAAGTATTTTTTGCCAAGACCAAGTTATAACATCACATTTATTATAATCTATAGGCATACCAAAGATTGCTGAAGTAGCATCACAAATTGTTAGGCCTTTTCTGTCATCAGGTATCCAATCTCCATTAGGAACTTTGACACCAGATGTTGTTCCATTCCAAGTAAAAATAACATCATTGTCAAAATTGACTTTGGAAAGGTCAGGTAGTTTACCATAGTCTTCTTCATGAATATTTAAATTATCTAATTTTAATTCACTAATTGCATCTATTACCCAATCTTTACCAAAATTTTCCCATGCAAGAATATCAACTCCTGTTTTACCTAATAAGCACCACATAGCTGCTTCTAAAGCACCTGTATTTGATCCAGGCATTATACCCAATAAATAATCATCAGGTAATTTTAGAATATATTTTGATTTATCTATCGCTTCTTTTAATCTTGCTTTACATTCAACAGATCTATGTGATCTACCAGTTAAAGCATTACTCAAAACAGATATGTCCCAGCCTGGTCTTTTTGAGGTTGGGCCGCTTGAAAAATTTGGATTGTTAGGTTTAGTATTAGGTTTATTCATATACTTTTTTCAAACTCATAAACTACTAAGCCATCTAAAGGTTTTGGATCAAACCATGTTGATTTAGGAGGCATAGTCAAATTTTTATTCGCGACTGTAATAACATCACTTATTGAAGATGGGAAGATAGAAAATGCCACACTATCATTATTTTCATCAACTTTTTTTTCTAATGCTTCCAAACCATGGCATCCGGCAATAAATCTTATTCTTTCATCACTATTAACATTAGAAATATTTAAATGTTTTTTAAAAATGAAATTGTTTAAAATATTAATATCTAATGTATCAACAAAATTATCAGTTTTTAATTCAGTTTTAAAATACAATGAATACCACTTGTTTTCATGGTACATTCCAAATTGTTTATTTGATTGAGGTTTGAATGGATTTTTTTCATTTTTTATTTCGAAGTTTTCAGAAAGAATTTCTAAAAACTTTTCTTCAGTCAAACCATTTAAATCTTTAACAACTCTATTATAATCAAATATTTTAGCTTCATCACTTGGAAATGCTGCTATCATAAAATCTTCCTGCAAAATATTTTTATTATAATTTAATTCTCCAATAATTTTCATTGCTCCCATTCTATGATGACCATCAGCAATATATAAATTATCTACCTCATTTATAAAAAAAGAAGATAGTTTTTCGATAAAAAATTTATCAGAAACACACCAAAGTTTATGAATAGATTTATCAAAGCTTTCAAAATCATAGTCTGGAGTATTTGATATAATAGAGGATAACAAATCTTTTATCTTATTATTTTTTTTATATACTACATAAATAGGACCAATTTGTGTTTTTATATTTAACATTTGCTCTGCTCTTTCTCTCATCCTTGTTTCGTATATTTTTTCATGTGCTTTGATTTTTTTATCTACAAAATCTGAGATTTTAGAAAGAGATAAAAATCCTAGTTGAGTATGACCTTGAAATTCAATTTGATAAATATAATAAAATAATTCTTTATCTTTTTTAATTACATCATTTTCTTTCATTTCCTGAAAATGCGATTTTGCTTCTAAAAGAGTATCTGCTTCTTTTAATTGTCCAACAGGATTCAAAATTTTTAAATAATTCCAATAATTATTTTTTTTAAATATTTCTATATTTTCAATACTTAAATGATCAGTAGAAGGAGCAATTAAATTTTTTGCATCTTCGTTGTAAGGACGTGTACCTTTAAAAGGTTTAATTTCAACCATAATAAAGAAATACCTTTAATTAAATAAAAAAAAATTTAAACTTAAATTACGCTACTTCTGGTATTTGAGAAATAGATTTACCTATTCCATCATCATCAATAACATCATCAGCCATTGATCCATTTAGATAATCATCATAAGCTGACATATCAAAATATCCATGGCCACATAAATTAAAGAGAATAGTTTTTGACTCGCCTTTTTCTTTACATTCTAAAGCTGCATCAATAGCACCTTTGATTGCATGGTTTCCTTCTGGAGCAGGAATAATTCCTTCTTGTTTTGCAAAGGTTAAACCAGCTTCAAAACAATCTTTTTGACCGTAAGCCTTTGCTCTCATCAGACCTAACTCATATAAGTGGCTTAAATGATAAGACATGCCATGGTATCTTAATCCACCAGAGTGATTAGCCGGTGGTAAGAAATCAGATCCAAGAGTATGCATTTTAATTAATGGAGTCATTTTTGCCATATCACCATGATCGTAAGCATACTTACCCTTAGTAAATGAAGGACATGATGCAGGCTCGCAACCAATTATATCAATTTTTTGACCACCTCTTAACTGTTGTCCTAAAAATGGAAACATTAATCCAGAAAGATTACTACCACCACCTGTACAGCCAACAATAATATCAGGATAATCTCCAGCCATCTCCATTTGCATAATAGCTTCATTACCATTTATAGTTTGATGCATTAGAACGTGGCCTAAAACACTTCCAAGTGAGTATTTTGCTTTACCTCCACTTTTAACAGTTGCTTCTATTGCTTCTGATATAGCTATTCCCAAACTACCAGGGTTATCAGGATTTTCTGATAATAACTTGTTACCGAAGTCAGTTAAATTAGATGGACTAGCGTGACAGTTAGCGCCGAACGATTGCATCATTAATTTTCTGTAAGGTTTATGATCAAAACTAACCTTAACCATGAAAACTTCTATATCTATACCAAAGATCTGACCTGCAAAAGCTAATGAACTTCCCCACTGACCTGCACCCGTTTCAGTAAAAATTTTACTAATTCCTTCTTCTTTATTAAAAAATGCTTGCGGAACTGCAGTATTTGGTTTGTGACTTCCTGTAGGACTAACACCTTCATATTTGTAATAAATTTTAGCTGGTGTATCTAAAAACTTTTCTAACCTTCTTGCTCTAAATAAAGGAGAAGGTCTCCATTGTTTGTATACTTCTCTTACTGGCTCAGGAATTTCTATTTCTCTTTCGGTAGAAACTTCTTGCATAATTAAACTCATTGGAAATAAAGGAGCAAAGTCATCAGGACCAGCTGGTTGTTTAGTTCCAGGGTGTAATGGTGGTGGTGGTGGACTTGGTAAGTCTGCATTAATATTATACCAAAACTTTGGTGCTTTATTTTCTTCAAGTAAGTATTTAATTGAGTCGCTCATAATAAAAGTATATTGGACTATAAAAAATTAAATTTCAACTATAAATGAAATACTTTAACTTCAAAAATGTGTCTATTTTTATTGCTGTTTTATTAGTATTATATGTTTTTTACGGATATTTTACTCATTGATCTTTTTTGCCCGACAAACAGACCAATAAAAACTAGAACAATTCCGAATACAGAACTAAATACTATTTTTTCAGAAAGAAATATGAATCCCCATATTAATGCAAAAACAGGAATTAAATAGGCAACATAAGACAAGAAAACCGGACCAGATTGTTTAACTATATGATAGCGCATATGAAATGCAATAGCTGTTGGAAAAACACCTAAATAAATAATAGAAATTAAAGAAATCTTATTAATATTATTCTCATAATTAATAAAATCATAGAATAAAAAAGGCAATGATATTATCGCTCCAAATAATGTAGCAAAAGTAGTAATCGAAATAGGGCTTAATTTCTTTAATTTATTATAAGCAGCAATATTTGAAATCATATAGCCAAATGCAGCTATAATCACAAAAATTTTTGCTAAAGTACTAATGTAGTTTTCATCTTGAAAATTAAATTTACTTATATCTAAAATAAAAATAATACCTGCAAAACCTATAATAATTGATAAAAATTTAACCCAAGTAAACTTATCGTCTGAAGTTAAAACATGAGACATTAGTAATGTTATTAAGGGACCAACCGACATTAATAACCCTGCAGTAGAAGAAGGGATGTATTGTTCAGCCCAACTAATCAGATAGAAAGGTAAAAAATTTCCAGTAATGCCTATAAAAGAAAGAATTAAAACTAAATCGAGATTTAATTTAGGATGCTTGTTATATGAATAATATAAAATAATTAAGAAAATTGATGCTATAATTAATCTTAAGGAAGCAATACTTGTAGGTGTAAAACTAGACAGACAAATTTTAATAACAAAAAAAGAAGACCCCCAAATTGCAGCTAAAATTATAAGAAGTATTAAATTATTTGATAATAATTTATTAAACAAAAATTAGAATTTATTTTTTGGTTGTGGAATTTCAATATTTTCAGAAGGTTTCATAAATTCATCTCTTCTTCCATCCCAGAGATAATCTGCGTAATCAAATTCCGTAATCATTCTATCAGATCGTTCAAATGTTAAACCGTATTTCCTACAATAACTGGCAAATTCTTCTGCATTATCTATTGGTAAATTTTCTACAGTCCATTTTCTAGAACTTCTATCGAATTTGAAGCCATTTTTTTTAAACCAATCTCTGTGATAATATGAATCTCTACCAAAAGCTGAAAAGGTTATTTTCTTCGTCATAATGATATGCGCTCTTACATGAAAAACTTAGAAATAACAAATTTAATTTTTAAAATTAAATTTATTTAAAATAGTAGAAATCTAGTAGTATTTATAATAAGATAATCTAATGGATCTTTACAGTAGCAGTGAAATAACAGTTCATCAATTAAATGAACTCAAACAAGATGACAAAAAAATTCAAATTATAGATGTAAGAGAAGATACTGAGAGAGATCATGCCCATATTAAAGGTACAATACACATGAAACTTTCAGAGATTGCTAAAAGATACACCGAATTAGATAAGAAAAAAAATATTTTTGTAATGTGTCATACCGGTACAAGAAGCCAAGCTGTATGTAAATGGCTTAAAGCACAAGGTTATAATCATTGTGTTAATGTACTTGGCGGAATAGACGCATGGGCTGCTTTAATTGACAGAAATATAAGAAGATATTAAGAAATACTCTCTAAGTACAAACCTAGAAAAATAATAATTACACTAACTAAAAACATTATTATCCTGAACAGGATTTCAATAAAAAGATTAAATCTTATTCGTTTTTTTATAATTAGTTTGTATAGAGGATTACTAATTGATAGAGAAATTAATAGTATCCCAATAATAATAACTAACCAATGCATAAAGTTAAAAAATACATAGCTGAAGATTTAAAATTTTCAAATCAAACTATCAAAGAAATGAAGATTAATTCAAAAAAATTTTATAATAAGATTAAAGAAAGAAGAAGCATACGTGAATTTTCAAAAGATAAAATCGATATAAATATTATAAAAAATGCGATCTTATCTGCAGGATCAGCTCCAAGTGGAGCAAATCTTCAACCTTGGCATTTTGTAGTAATAAAAAATAAAAACGTAAAAAAGAAGATTAGAATAGAAGCAGAAAAAGAAGAAGAAAATTTTTATAAGTACAAAGCTCCTAAAGAATGGTTAGATGCATTAACTCCTTTAGGAACTGATGAAAATAAAAAATTTATTGAAAATGCACCTTATTTAATAGCTATATTTGAGAAAAAATTTTCAGTTTCAAAAAATAAGAAAATAAAAAATTATTATGTAAAAGAGTCTGTCGGTATAGCTACTGGTATATTAATTACTTGTTTACATTTTTCTGGCTTAGCAATGTTAACACACACTCCAAGCCCAATGACATTTCTTAATAAAATTTTGAAAAGACCTATTAATGAAAAACCATTTGTTTTACTTATTGTTGGACGACCAGATAAAAATGTAAAAGTTCCAAAGTTTGCAAAACAAAAGAAAAGGTTTGAGGAAATTACTTCAATTTTTTAACCAAGTTCTTCTGGTTTCATAGTTTCATAAACTTCATAAGGCATATGTATCCAAGGAGAATCTTCTAAATAATCAACATAATAATTTGGTTTAAATGAAGATACTGACTTATAAAACAAAACTCCAGTTCTTATTGGTTCATCTATATAAAAACCATAAGTATGATTTAACCAATCAATACTTTTTTTAAGAGTAATTCCTGAGTCTGCCAAATCATCTACTATTAAAACTTTTGATCCAATGTTAGGGCTTGTTTTTGCTAAATCTCTTGAAAATGTGATTGCACCTCTTTTATTTTTTACCCCTTCACCTTTATATGATTCAACAGAAAGAATTGCTAAAGGAACATCGAATATTCTTGCCATTACATCCCCTACTCTCATACCTCCTTTTGCGATGCATACAACCTGATTAAATTGCCATCCATCCTTATGAATTTGTTTTGCTAAATCTTCTGTTTTACTTCTATATTCGTCCCAACTAATATGTAAATCAGACATAAATCTTCCTTTGAAATTAAGAATTAAACCTCTCCCTTTAAAAGAGAGAGGGTTATAAGAATTTTAATTATTGTGGTACTTCGCCGTCAATACCTTGAACATAAAAGTTCATTCCAAGTAACATTCCATCAGGCGCTACTTCACCTTCAGGCACCACAAGCTCACCAGCTTGATTGTAAATTGGACCAGTGAAAGGATGAATAGTTCCATCTTTAATTCCAACTTCCATATTTACTGCTTCTTGAATTAAACTTGCTGGCATAAGTTTAGTATTATATGGTGACATTACAACCATACCTTTATCCATACCATCCCAAGTATCACCAGAAGACCAAGTACCGTCCACAACAGCTTTTGCTCTTTCAGCATAGTAAGGACCCCAAATATCTTCAATTGAAGTTAAATGTGCATCAGGACAAAATTCTTCTTGGTTTGAAGCTTGGCCAAATGCATAAACACCCGCTTTTTGTGCAGCTTGGCAAGGAGCATATGTATCGGTATGCTGAACAATTATATCAGCTCCTTGATTAATTAATGTATTAGCTGCATCAGCTTCTTTACCTGGGTCATACCAAGTAAATACCCAAATAATTTTCATTTTGATATCTGGATTTACTTTTGAAGCCGCTAAATAAAATGCATTAATTCCTCTTACAACTTCAGGAATAGGGAATGAAGCTATATAACCAATAGTATTAGTTTCAGTCATATGACCGGCAATATGGCCTTCAATCATTCTACCTTCGTAAAATCTAGCTGAATACGTTGCAACGTTATCTGCTTGGATGTACCCAGTAGCATGTTCAAATTTTATATCAGGAAAATCCTTAGCTACTTCATGTGTCTGATCCATATAGTTGAAAGACGTTGTAAAAATTAAATCATGTCCTGAGTCTGCTAGTTTTCGGATTGCTCTCACAGCATCTGCGTTTTCAGGAATATTTTCAAGATAAGTAGTAGTAATAGAGTCACCAAGCTGGCTCTCCATATATTTTCTACCTACATCATGCATATATGTCCAACCATGATCACCTGGAGGACCTATGTATATAAATCCAACTTTTTTAGGGTCTGCATATGCTGAACCAAATGCAAATACCAAAAAAGTAGATAAAAAAGTTATTATTCTAATCATTTTAACCTCACCTGCTAATATAACGATTACTCAAAGACATTTTTAATATAGAACTAGATTTGATCAATAATTCTATAAGAAAATAAATAAAAAAAAGTGGATATTTATCTACCCTTATAAAAAGGAATAGTTAATGAAGCTGGTGCACTAAGTTTTATTCTTAATTTATTACTAGAAATTAATACTAAAACTATAATAGTTGCAACATATGGTGCCATGCTGAAAAATTGACCAGGAAATCTTAAACCTAAAGCCTGAAGATTCATTTGAAGAATAGTAACACCTCCAAATATATAGGCTCCAATAAGCACTCTTTCTGGTTTCCAAGTTGCAAATACAACTAAAGCTAACGCTATCCATCCTCGTCCAGCTGTCATACCTTCTTGCCACATTGGAGCATAACAAATTGAAATATATGATCCTGCAAGAGCACACATAGAACCTCCAAATAAAATTGATAAAAATCTAATTTTAATAACGCTATATCCTAATGCATGTGCAGAATTATGAGATTCCCCTACTGCTCTTAAAATTAAACCAGCTTTAGTTTTATAAAAAAAATAACTAACCAAAAATACAATTAGGAAAGAAAATATAACAAAAAACCATGGTGACAGACCATCAATTGGTGTTCCAATATATTGTTTGCCCAGCATCGAACTAAGACCTATTCCAAAAATAGTTAATGCTAATCCTGTAGCAATTTGATTTGACATTAAAAATAGAACTAGAAAAGCAAATAAGCCAGACATGATAATACCTGATAATATAGATACAAAAAAAGCTAGGAAATAACTTCCAGTAATTACTAAGATAATAAAAGCGGACACCGCTCCTACCAACATCATTCCTTCTACACCTAAATTTAATACTCCAGATTTTTCTGTAACTAATTCACCTATACCAGCAAAAACAAGAGGTGTTGTTGCAATTAAAACAATTTGTAATATTCCAAGTATTAAATCTAAATTCATAATAATTTTTTGTAAGTTAATTTATAGTTAATTAGTAATTCTGCACCTAATAAATAAAATAAAACCAAACCTTGAAATATAAAACCTACTGCTGAAGGTATTTGTAAAAACAATTGTGCGTCTTCAGCGCCAAGATAGGTAAGAGCGATAACTAAAGAAGCAAAAATAATACCTATTGGGTGAAGTCTACCTAAGAAAGCTACAATAATTGCAGTAAATCCATAATTTGGAGAAATATCTCTATATAATAATCCAATTGGACCAGATACTTCGGCTAAACCAGCAATACCTGCAAAGGCACCACAAACTGCAAAAGCAAAAAAAACTAAAGTTGTTTGATTAAAACCTGCATATCTAGCAGCTTTAGGACTGTATCCAGATACTTTTAATTGAAAGCCAAAAATAGTTTTTGAAAATATAAACCAAGATACAAAAATTAAAAATAAAGTTATAATTAATCCAAAGTGCACCCTTAAACCATCAAATAATAGAGGCATTCTTCCAGATTCACTAAATGGTCTTGATTTAGGAAAGCTATAACCAAATGGATCTTTCCAAGGCCCTACCACTAAATAATCTAAAATAAATAAGGCAACATAAACCAACATTAGACTTGTTAAAATTTCATTTGTATTAAATTTTGTTTTTAAAATAGCTGGAATTAAACCCCATAATGCTCCTCCAATTGCTCCAGCAAAAATCATTAATGGCAATAACCAGAAAGCGTTTGTATCATGAAATAATATAGCAATACCTCCACCAAAAATTGCACCCATGGTAAGTTGTCCTTCAGCTCCAATATTATAAATATTATTCTTAAAACAATATGAGAGACCAATTGCAATTAAGGCTAATGGAGTTGCTTTTACAAACAATTCAGAAATACCGTAGGTTGAAGAAATAGGTGAAATAAAAAAAGTATACAATGCATAAGCTGGATCAAAACCAAGAAGAATAAAAATAATTGAACCTGTAATTAAGGTTAAAACAATAGAAATTATGGGAACGAAAAAATTCATTAGACCCGAACTCTGTGAGCGAGAAACTATAGAGGGAAATAAATTATTCATTTTTTCCCCCCATCAATAATCCTAATTTTTCTATTTCTACTTCACTAGTTCTAAAAGGTTTGGATAATTTTCCATCGTAAATAACAGATATTTTATGAGTAATCTCAATCAATTCATCTAAATCTTGAGAAATAACAATTATAGATGTTCCATTTTGAGATAATTCTATCAAAGACTCTCTTATAGAATGCTCTGCTCCGGCATCTATCCCCCAAGTTGGATGTGAAATAATTAATATTTTTGGCTTAGATGATATTTCTCTACCAATGACGTATTTTTGTAAATTTCCTCCAGATAAACTTGATGCTTTTGCGTCATTCCCAGGAGTAATAACTTTAAATTCATTAATTACATTATTGGCAAAATCATCAACGTTATTTTTCAATATTATACCATTTTTAATAAAATTATTTTTTGGAAATTGACTTAAAAGAATATTTTCAGACAAACTTAACTCAGGTACTGCACTATGACCCAGTCTATTCTCGGGAACAAAAGAAATAGATAAATCTCTTCTTTTTTGTGGTCCATACTTTTCGATTTTTTTACTATCAAAAGTAATTGATCCAGATTTAATATTTATATTTTCCCCTGTTAAAATGTCCATTAATTCTGATTGTCCATTACCAGCAACACCAGCAATGCCATAAATTTCACCAACTCTAACTTGAAAAGAAATATTTTTAAGATCTGTTAAAAATGGATCATTAAAATCACATGAAATATTTTTTACTTCAAAGTTAACTTTATCTTTTATATGCCCATAATTAGTTTTTAAATCATCTAATTTTTGTCCTAGCATTTTTGTTGCCAGTGTTTTTGCTGTTTGATTAGAAGTACTTGAAGTGTCTATAATTTCACCACTTCTCATTATTGTAACTGTATCACATATTGATATTACTTCTTCGAGTTTATGAGTGATATATAATATAGTACGACCTTCTTTGACGAGTGCATTTAATGTTACAAACAAACTTTCAACTTCTTGTGGTGTTAAGACTGAAGTTGGTTCATCCATGATAAGTATCTGAGGGTCTTGTAATAAAATTCTTACAATTTCTACACGTTGTTTTTCTCCAGCTGATAAAGCGGTAATTGGAGCATCTAAATCTAAGGGAAGATTATATCTTGAGCTTATATTTTCTAGCTTATCTTCTAAATCTGAATAAGACATCTTTTCATCTATTCCTAAAATTAAATTTTCTTTTACTGATAAAGAATCAAATAAAGAAAAATGCTGAAATACCATTCCTATTCCTTGTTTCCTTGCTTCTGCTGGGGAATTAACTTTAAAATCCTTATTATTTAATTTAATATTTCCTTCATCTGGTTCTAAAAGACCGTATAGAATTTTTACCAAAGTAGATTTCCCTGCTCCATTTTCTCCTAAAATTGCATGAACTGCATTTTTTTTAATATCAAAAGTAACCTTTTTGTTTGCAATTACTCTTGGAAAAGATTTTGTAATATTTTCTATATTTAATATTGTATCACTCATATTTTAATTCAAATATTTCTGATTGTTCAAAATTATAAATCTCAATATTATTATCAGCATCTTTTTTATCAATGGTAATATATTTTTCATTCTCAAGAGATATTAGAGGAAAATGCCATACTTTGGGATTAAAATTTATACCATCACCACCACTTACTTTGAATATTTCAATTAAATCAATTTTAGGTTTGTCACCTATTGGAGCAACTAAAACTAAAAACCCTGTAGAATTAAAAGGAAGAAATACTTGAGAACTGTAGGGGTGATTTTCCAACATGTTAATTTTTAATGGAAAGTTTCTTTTCTTTGCTTGGAAAATATTTAATCTAGATCTTTTGTCATCACCAATTATTTGAATATTTGCTAAATCAAAAAAACTATCGGTTGTATTTTTATTAATACTTTCATATTCTTTATTAGATGTTGTAATTAAATCACCGTAATTTTTAAAATTCTCTTTACTAATATTCTTTATCTTATATTTCACAAAAACTTTCCAATCGCTCTAATCCGCGAAATGCCACCGTCAGGATAAATATTTAACTTCAAATAATTTATTTTTTTAATGTGTTTAGTTGAATTAATTTTTAATGATGAATTAGGTTTTAGACTTTTATTTTTTATTAAATATTTCCAATTTTTGCTTTCATTTATTAATTTGCTTACATTTATATTTTTTATTGAATAAAGAGCTTGTACTGAGCAATGGGACGGATAGTTACCTTTAAAATAATGAGTTTCAATATAAAACTTTTCAATTAAACCAGGTTTTCCAAGTTTAATTATAACCCAATCATATCCTGATCCTCTTCTTCTTTTAGTTTCCCAACCATTGCCCATATTTTTAGATTTAAATGGAAGTAATAAATTTTCTGCCCTTCCAAAATGTTCATCGCTACATGCCACAATTTTTGATCCATTAAGGACACTTAACAAATCAAATTTTTTATTTGGAAATTTTAATTTTGATACATCTAAATTTCCTAATAATTTTAATCTTGCAACTCCTCCATCTGGAAAGATATTCAACCTTACGAAATTAAAAACTTTTTTATTCTGCTTAGTTTTAAAATCATGAAGATAATTTGGTTTAAGTTTTTTTTTTGATAAAATATTTACCCAATTAAATTTATTTTTTTCAAAATAACAAGCATCAATGCTTGCGTATTCAGGTTGGTTACCATTAAAATAGCTTGTATCTATTTCAGCAAAATTAATTTTACCAGGAAGACCTAATTTAATAGTAACATAATCATTTCCTTTAATTCTTTTTCTTCTTGTTTCCCATCCATCCATCCACTTCCCATTTTTATCATATACCCCTTCTTTAAAAATTGGCTGTTCATCTTTAAGCAATCTGGATGCTGATCCAAAAAACTGATCAGAAAAACTATGAATTTTTGTACCTAAAACCTTACTACATAAGTTTATATAATTTTTTTGAATGTATTTCTTATTCATTAATTAATTCTGTTAATCTTAATTTAGCAATTTCTTTTACTTGCGATATTGAAATTTTTATTTCTAAGCTTAAATCATTATTTTCTAATCTATTTTTAAACTCTGTTATAATTTCATTCTTATTTTTATTTCTAACTGCAAAAATAAATGGAATATTAAATTTATTTTTAAATCTAGAATTTAAGTCATTAAATATGTTAAATTCTTCTTCTGAACAATCTTTTAAACCTGATCTAGTTTGTTCTTCATCAGATAGTTCAGACAAACCTTTATTTATTTTTATTTTATTGGCTAGATCAGGATGTTTTTTAATTATATTTATTTTAGTTTTTTCATCTAATTTATCAAATAATTCTAAAAACACTAATATCATTTCTTTTTTATTTTTAAATGGTCGCTTTTTATCAGCATGTTCTGTTATAAATTTAGATTCTTCATAAATATTTTTAAAAGAATTAATAAACTTTTCAGAATTATAATTATTTATATCTTTAATTTTCATCACTAAAATTTTCATACCAATGATTGGCAATTTCCTCTCTTTTACAAATCCAAATGTCATTATAACCAGAAATATAATTCAAAAATTTTACCAAAGACATAAATCGTCCTGGCCTTGCTATTAATCGACAATGTAAACCCACACTCATCATTTTAGGTTTATTGAGTTCATTTGCTTCTCTGTATAATGTATCGAATGAGTTTTTTAAGTAATTATAAAAATCTTCACCTGTGTTAAAACCTTGTAAGGTAGAGAATCTCATATCATTATTATCTAGAGTGTATGGAATAATAAGATGTTTTTTATTTTTTACTTTTATCCAATAGGGTAAATCATCTGCATATGAGTCACTATCATAAATAATATTTGTATTATCTAAAATTATATTTCTTGTATTTGGACTTGTTCTACCAGTATACCAACCAAAAGGAAAATATCCAAAAATATCCTTAATAATGTTGTTACATTTTATAGTATGTTCTTTTTCAACCTCCTCAGTTATATTTTGATAGTCTATCCATCTATAACCATGACTAGCTACTTCATACTTTGATTTAATTATTTGTTCACAAACATCAGGGTTTTTTTCTAAAGCCATACCAACACCAAATATTGTTAGAGGTAATTTTCTTTTTTCAAACTCATTATGTATTCTCCAAAAACCTCTTCTTGAGCCATATTCATAAATTGACTCCATATTCATATTTCTGGAACCTATTATTTGCTTAGCATTAATTATTTCAGATAAAAAAGTTTCTGATCCTTCATCACCATTCAATATTGAATTTTCAGCACCTTCCTCATAATTTAGAACAAATTGAAGAGCGAGTTTTGATTTGTTGGGCCAAAAAAAGTTAGAGTCATTATTTCCGTAACCTATATAATTTCTGTCGTCTTTCATAAAAATGCTTGATTTAATATTTAGTTAAATACTGTATAAACGAATAAGTATTATGTCTAAAGGATATTTAACTACTCATGTTTTGGATACCTATAATGGTAAGCCTGGTTCTGGTATAAAAGGGTCTCTTTTTAAAATTGATGGTGAAAATAAAGTTAAAATTTCAAATTTCACTCTCAATGAAGATGGCAGGTGTGATGAACCTATATTAGGTAAAGAGAATTTTATTCTTGGAAAATATGAGTTATTATTTCTTTGCGGGAGTTATTTTAAGGAATTTACAAATCTTCATAAACCATTCTTTCTTGATGACGTAATAATTAGATTTGGAATTAACAAAGAAGAGCACTACCATGTTCCTCTTCTTATTACCCCGTGGAGTTATTCAACATATAGAGGAAGCTAGTGTCTAGAGAGCATATCGATTTTCTTCTTAATGAAGAAAAAATATCTATCAAAGATTTAGACACAAATACAACGGTACTAAATTATCTTCGTAATAATCATGAGTTAACTGGAACAAAAGAAGGTTGTGCTTCTGGTGATTGTGGAGCATGTACTGCAGTTGTAGGTGAATTAAAAGAAAATAAAGTTTCTTATAAAAGTATAAACACGTGTATTACTTTTTTGTATTCTTTGCATGGTAAGCAATTAATAACAGTTGAGCATATACAAAAAAATAAACTTCATCCAGTTCAACAATCAATGATTGATAGTGACGGATCTCAATGTGGTTTTTGTACACCAGGTATTATCATGTCAATGTACAATATGTATGAAAATAAAATAAAACCAACAGAAGAAAATATTGATAAATTTCTTTCTGGAAATTTATGTAGATGTACAGGTTATCTTCCAATTAAAAATGCAATTAAGAATATGTATAACTATAAAAGTGATAAGTTTTCAAAGAGTAAAGTTATTAGATTATTAAAATCAATTAAGAAAACTGATACTGTTATTAAAAAAAATGGTTCTAAGTTTTTCATCCATTATAATTTAAATTCTCTAATAAAAGACTATCAAAAGATTAGTAATGGACATTTACTAGTTGGGGGTACAGATCTAGCTCTTGAAGTAACAAAAAAAAGAAAAGATTTAAAAAATATTTTTTATTTAGGCTCAAATAAAGATTTAAATTATATTAAAAATAAAAATAACAATTTACACATTGGATCTGCTACTCCCATAAATGATATTTTACCAATTTTAGTAAATATTTATCCAACATTTGCTAAAATGTTTGAAAGATACGGATCTGAGCAAATAAGAAATACTGCATCTCTTGGAGGTAACATTGGAAGTGCATCTCCAATAGGTGATAGTTTGCCTGTATTAATTGCACTCAATAGTAAAATTATAATTCAAGGAAAAGTTAAAAAAACTTTATTATTGGATAATTATTTTCTCAGTTATCGAAAAACAAAATTGAAGCCTAATGAAATAATTAAAGAAATTATAATACCCATCAATAAAAAAAATATTCTTAAATGTTATAAAATTTCAAAAAGAATTGATGATGATATAAGCTCTGTTTTCATGGCTATAAATGCTAGAATTGAAAAAAATATTATCAAAGAAATAAAAATTGTTTGTGGAGGTTTAGCAGAAACACCAAAAATAGCTGAAAAATCTCAAAAATTTTTATTAAATAAAATATTTAATGAAGAAAATATTAATGAAGCAAAGAAAATTATAAAAAAAGAATTTGATCCTATAGATGATATGAGAGCGTCAAAAAATTATAGAATTAAAATTAGTCAAAACCTTTTAGAGAGGTTTTTAAATGAAAATAATAAAATTAAATCAACGTTATATTAATGGATAAAATATTTACAAAAAATATTGAACATGAAAGTGCAGTAAAACATGTTACTGGAAAAGCAATTTATACTGATGATATATCAGAACCTAAAAATTTACTTCACGCAGTAATTGGATACAGTAATTGTAGTAAAGGGGTGATAAAAAAAATTGATTATAAAGATGTTTTATCTTCAGAAGGTGTAGTAGACATTATAACTGAAAAAGATATTGAAGGTATAAATGATGTTGGGCCAATATTTAAAGGGGATAAAATATTTACTTCAAAAAATATAGAATACTATGGGCAACCAATTTTTGCAGTTGTTGCAAAAACTAATAATTTAGCAAAAAAAGCTGCATTAAAAGTAAAAATAGACTTAAAAATATCTAAACCAATCGTTTCAATTGAAGAAGCATTAAAGAAAAAATCATTTGTTTTAAAACCGAAGTATCTAACTAGAGGAAATATAAAAGATGGATTTAAAAGATCTGACAACTTTTTAAAAGGTAAATTGTATTCAGGGGGACAAGACCATTTCTATTTAGAAGGTCAAATTGCAATGACTATTCCTCAAGAAGATAATAATTTTTTAGTATATTCTTCAACACAACATCCATCAGAAACGCAGCAAATTATTGGTAAGGTACTAAAACAAAATTACAATAGTATCCATGTGATAGTAAGAAGAATTGGTGGTGGTTTTGGTGGAAAAGAAACACAATCTTTTTTATTTGCAGCCATTACAAGCATTGCAGCAAAAAAGTTATCTAAACCTGTAAAACTAAGAGTCGATAGAGATGATGATATGATCATGACTGGAAAGAGGCATGATTTTTTATTTGATTATGAAGTAGGTTTTAAAAATAATGGCGAAATACTTGCTCTAAAATTAATGATGGCTTCGAGATGTGGTATCTCTCCAGATTTATCAGGAGCTATAAATGATAGAGCCATTTATCATATCGATAATGCATACTACATACCAAATATAGAAATTAATTCGTATAGATGTAAAACAAATACTGTTTCAAATACTGCTTTTCGCGGATTTGGTGGGCCTCAAGGAATGTTTTGTATTGAAAATATAATTGAAAATATTTCTCAAAAATTAAAACTAGAAGCAAGTGAAATAAGAAAAGTTAATTTTTATAAAGAAAAAATTAAAAATACTACTCATTATGGGATGAGAATTACTGACAATGTGATTGAAGATATTTTTAATAAACTAATTAAGAAATCTAATTACAAAAAAAGAAAAGCAGAAATTAATAATTTTAATAAAAAAAATAGAGTTCTAAAAAAAGGAATAGCAATAACACCTGTAAAGTTTGGAATATCATTTACAACTACTCATTTAAACCAAGGTGGTGCCTTAGTTCATATCTACACTGATGGATCCATTCATTTAAATCATGGAGGAATTGAAATGGGTCAAGGATTAATGACAAAACTTGCTTTAGTGGCTTCAAATGAATTTGGCCTTAATTACGAAAATATAAAAGTCTCCTCAACGGACACAGAAAAAGTGCCTAACACATCAGCGAGTGCAGCATCAGCTACAACTGATATAAATGGGGCAGCAATTGTTAATGCTATCAATAATATCAAATCAGGTCTAAATGAATTTATCTATGATTATTTTAAAACAAATAGCAAAATAAAATATGAAAATAATTTTGTTTATTTTGATAAAAGAAAAATATCTTTTAAAGAATTGATAAATTCAGCTTACTTAAATAGAATTCCATTGTCATCTTCAGGTTTCTATAAAACTGACAAAATTAATGTAAATACAAAAACACTTCAAGGAAGACCATTCTTATATTTTACTTACGGAGCAGCGGTAACTGAAGTAATCATTGATAAATTAACGGGTGAAAATAAAATTCTTCAAGTTGATATAATTCATGATGTTGGAAATTCTATTAATAAGAGAATTGATAAAGGGCAAATTGAGGGTGGTTATATTCAAGGATTAGGTTGGCTCACAACTGAAGAAGTATCTTGGAAATCAAATGGAATTCTAACAACTCATAGTCCTTCTACTTACAAAATACCTACTGCCGGTGAAACACCATTTAAATTTAATGTCGAAATATATGATCGTGGTTTTAATAAAGAAAAGGTTATTAATCGCTCTAAAGCAGTTGGAGAGCCACCATTTATGTTAGCAATTTCAAGTTTTATCGCATTAAAGGACGCAGTATATAATGCCAACAAAAGAAAAAATTCAGAAAATTTAATTGCACCTGCTACTGCTGAAAATATATTAAAAAGTTTGCACTAATATGAAGCTTAAAAAGTTAAGTAAAAATATAAGTTTTAACAATAAAATAGTTAAAGCTAAAATTATTGAAGTTAAAGGATCATCACCCAATAGTTTAGATGACATTATATTAATCTCAACTGATACTATCTTTGGAACTATCGGTGGCGGAAACTTAGAATATTTAGTTATAGATGAAGCGAAAAAATTAATAGATAAAAATATTGCTAATAAAGTAATGAATATTCCGCTTGGACCAGGAATTGGACAATGTTGTGGTGGATACGTACAAGTTAAATTAAGTTTACATAATAATTCCAAAGATGCACTAAAAGATGAATATATTGTTAATAATGTTAAACCTAAATTATATATCTTTGGATCAGGACATATTGGTCAAGCATTAATTTCTAAATTAGAAAATATTAATTTTAATACTTTTATAATTGATTCAAGAGAAGATTATTTAAAAATGACAAATATCAAAGATATAAATTATTTACTTTCAAAAAAACCTTGGGAGATTGTATCAAAACTAGAAGATAATTCTTATTTTATAGTCTTAACTCACAGTCATGATTATGACTTAAAAATATTAAATGAAATTTTGAAAAAAAATAATACTTTTGTTGGTTTAATTGGATCTCTTACAAAGAAAAAAAGGTTTTATAAAAGATTGATTGATAATGGTCACAATAAATCAATAGTTGATAGAATTGAGTGTCCGATTGGAATTGATATAGGTAATTCAAAAGATCCGAATGAAATAGCTTTATCAATAATTACAAGAATAATATCAATAAAAAATAGCTTGAAACATTTATCAAATAATAAAATTAAAAAAGTTATATGACAAACATAGATTTTATGAAAAGAGCTATTTTACTATCAATTGATAATATCAAAAATAATGGAGGTCCTTTTGGGTGTGTTATTGTAAAAGAAAATGAAATTATTGCAGAAGGAGTAAATAAAGTAACACTTAAGAATGATCCTACTGCTCATGCTGAAATTGTAGCTATTAGAAATGCATGTCAAAAATTAAATACCTTTAACTTAGAAGGTTGTGAATTGTATTCAAGTTGCGAACCGTGTCCTATGTGCTTGAGTGCTATATATTGGTCACATATAGACAAAGTATATTATGGTAATTCTAGAGAAGATGCTGCAAAAATTAAATTTGATGACAAGTTTATTTATGATGAGCTATCACTAGAAATGAAAGAGAGAAAAATCCCTATCAGTCAATTATCACGTGACGAGGCAATAAAAGCATTTAATATTTGGGAAAAAGAAGAAAATAAAATAAGATATTAATATGGAATTGTTTCTTAAAATTGTTGCACCAGTTCAATCTTATGACTTCCAAACCTTTTTTCATAATTTACTTTTGTCACTACCAGCATCAGCATTATTAGGATTATTATTATTTTTTATCCTTGGGGCATTTTCAGGTTTAAAATCTAAAGAACAAAGGCTTTATATTGTAATTGCAACTACAATAGTTATAGCTTTTACTGCAGCTTTTTATAATTTAGGAGTCCCAACTGAAACTTTATTTGCAGTATATTCTGAGTGGTTACATTTAATTGTTAGATGGGTTCATATAATTGTTGGTGTAGCATGGATTGGAACATCATTTTATTTTAATTGGCTAGATAGTAGACTGGAAAGAGATGATCCAGATTTTAAACACCTTGATGGTTATTTATGGTCTGTTCATTCAGGTGGGTTTTATAGAATTGAAAAATTAAAAGGACCTCCTAAAAAACTTCCAAAAGTTCTTCATTGGTTTAAATGGGAGGCGTATGCAACTTGGATAAGTGGTTTTGTGCTACTTATTTTAGTTTATTACTTAAATGCAAGCTCAATGATGTTGGGTGCAAGCGGTATTATATTAACACCCTTTCAAGCAATATTAATATCTATATTCTTACTTATAGGATCTTGGCTTCTATATGATTATCTTTGTAAAAATGTTTTAAAAGATAATGAACAAACTTTGATTGCAACTGGTTTTTTATTATTTGTATTATTAAGTTATTTTTTAACCCAAATATATGGATCGAGAGCAGCATATATACATGTTGGAGCAATTATTGGAACTATTATGGCAGCTAATGTGTTCAGAGTCATTATTCCTGCACAAAGAAATCTTGTTAACTCTGCTGAAAACAAACAAAAGCCAAATTTAAATCTTTCAATAGAAGCAAAAAACAGATCAATACATAATAATTATTTTACACTACCCGTTTTGTTTATCATGATTAGCTCGCATTTTTCTTTTACATATGGGGCAGTAAATAATTGGTTAATTTTAGCTGTTATATCGATAGCTGGCATTTTAACTCGCCATTACTTTAATTTAAGAAATAAAAAACAATATAAATTTTGGATTTTACCATCAGCAGGTTTAATAATGTTTTTTTTAATGACTTTAAGTAGTCTTTCAATATTTGAAAAAAAAGATGCAAATGCATCTCTTTCTTTAGAATTAGTTAGTTTCAATGAAGTACAGAATATTATTAAATACAGATGTGGAACATGTCATGCAAAATATCCAACTTTTGAAGGAATTGAAGCGGCACCAAAAGGAGTTGTATATGACACGGCTCAAGATATTGTAAATAATATCAAATTAATCAAAGCTCAGGCTATTGATGCTGAAATTATGCCTCCAAATAATCTTACTGGAATTACAAAAAATGAAAGAGAGATATTGAAAGTTTGGATAGAGCAAGGAGCAAATATCAATAATTAACCGTGATGGGATCTAATGATCTCCATAAATACCATGTGGCTTGTGAACTATATGGACTCCATTTTTTATAAAGCAATTTAAGTTTTCTTTCACTTATAGGAAGTTTAACTTTATAAAGTTTTGAAATAGCTTTTAAAAACCCTAAATCACCTGTTGGAAAAATATTTGAACTTCCATAACTAAACATTAAAAACATATGAATAGTCCAATTCCCTACTCCTTTTATTTCAATTAAATTATTATAAATTTCCTCTTCAGAACATTTGTTAATATTTTTTATGAAATTCTTGTTTTGTAAAAAAAATTTAGAAATATTTCTTATATACAAAATTTTTTGTCTAGATAGACCACATTTTCGTAAATCTGTAGTACGTAATTTAGATACAGTTTGTGGTGTTATATTTCTTTTAAGTTTAAAAAATTTAGTTTTCATCGAATCAGCTGCTGATACTGATATTTGTTGACCAATTATTGAATTAATTAATGAATGAAAATAATTAGAATTTAGATTTAAATATTCATGCCTATAAGTTTGAATTAATTTCTTCAAAACTTTATCTTTATTTGATAAATGAAACTTACCTTTATTCCAATATTTAGGTTTCATATGAATTATTATAGCAAATTTAAAAAAATAATATCATACATAAATTTTATTTTTGGAATTTATTTATGGGCTCTGGTTATATATGCAGTATTAAGAGCTACAGGGTTAATTAAGAGATTTGCATTACAAGAACATCTTTTAGGTGAGTATTTATCAATACCTATTAAATTTATTTTAAGTTTATTTTAATAATTAACATGATTTATTATTACCTTATTGCAATGGCTGCTGCACTCTGTTGGGCAGTTGCATCTTTAGTATCAGCAGATGTCACAAGAACTATTGGTGGTTTGGCCTTTAATCGTCTTAGATTATTTTTTGTATCTGTAATGTTAATTACTTACACATTTTATATAAATACTTGGAATACAATTAGTGTTGATTATTTAACTGTTATTATAATTTCAGGAATTGTAGGGATATTCTTAGGTGATACTTTATTGTTTATTGCTTTACAAAAAATTGGTCCTAGAAGAAATAATATTCTATTTTCGTTAGCTGCTCCTTTTACTGTAGTAATTAATATTTTTTTTTTAAATGAACTTGCTTCAACGATAAGTATTATTGGATGTTTTGTTGTTTTTTTTGGTGTTATTTTTGCAATTTCCTATGGAGACAAAAAAGGATCTGAACATAGATGGGAAACAATAGAGGGATCAATTTATGTAGGAATAATATTATCCATTGGAGCTGCATTGTGCCAAGCAATTGGGTTAGTTATGATGAAGCCTATATTATCAGATGGAGCAGATCCAATAGCTTCAGCTGCAATTAGAACAACTATTTCTTGTATTTTTTTATCATTTACATTTTTTTTAAATTATGAAGTTTTTAATACAAAAGTTAATCTTACAGCAAAAATTATTTACCAATCAATTCTTAGTGGCTTTTTAGGAATGGCCTTAGGAATGAGTTTACTTTTAATTGCGTTACAAAAAGCTGATGCAGGTATTGTTGCAACTTTATCTTCAACTAGTCCAATAATGATATTATTTCTTTTGTGGATATTAACAAAAAAAATACCATCTTTTGGTGCCTGGATAGGTACAATGATTGCTATTTTTGGAACTGGTTTAATTTTTATCTATTAATTTAATACCTAATTCTTCTAATCTTTCTTCATCGATACTTGTTGGGGCATCCATCATTAAATCCATAGCCTGCTGATTCATTGGAAATGCTATTACTTCCCTAATGTTTGGCTCATCAGCAAGTAACATAACAATCCTATCAATACCTGGTGCACTACCTCCGTGAGGAGGTGCTCCAAACTTAAGGGCATTAAGCATTCCTGAAAATTTTTCCTCTAAATCTTTTCTCGAATACCCAGCTATATCAAATGCTTTATACATAATTTCAGGTTTATGATTTCTAATTGCTCCAGAAGATAGCTCTACACCATTACATACAATATCATATTGATATGCTTTTATATCTAGAGGATCTTTTTTTTCTAAAGCATCCATCTCACCCTGCGGCATCGAAAACGGATTATGACTAAATTGTATTTTATTAGTTTTTTCATCAATTTCAAACATTGGAAAATCAACTATCCAACAAAATTCAAAAGAGTTTTTATTTAGTAAATTTAAATCATTACAAATTTTTTCTCTTACTTTACCAGAAAATAATTGAGCCTCTTTAAATTTATCACAAATGAAAAATATTGATTCATTTTCTTCAAGTTTTAATAATAATAATTGATCTTCATTTAAATTCTTTGCAATAGGTCCTTTGAAACTATTTTCTGTAAATGAAATATAGCCTAATCCAGCTGCACCCTCTTCTCTTGCCCAATTGTTTAATTTATCAAAGAAACTTCTAGGTTGATCGCCAGTGTTTTTAACAATTATTCCCTTAACAACTGATCCTTTTTCTATTTGATTACGAAATATTTTAAAATTTGAACCTTTAAATACATTTGTATAATCATCTATAACAAGTGGATTTCGTAAATCAGGCTTATCAGAACCGTAAACTTCCATTGACTCCTTGTAAGGTATTCTCCTAAATGGATACGGACTTACCTTAATTTCATTATTTTTCTTATTTTCATCAAATATCTCAAATAAAACTGGCTCAATAGCGTTAAACACATCTTCTTGAGTTACAAAACTCATCTCAAAGTCTAGTTGATAGAATTCACCTGGAGAACGATCCGCTCTACTGTCTTCATCTCTAAAACATGGTGCAATTTGAAAATATTTATCAAAACCAGCAATCATTAATAATTGTTTAAATTGCTGAGGTGCTTGAGGAAGAGCATAAAATTTACCTTGATGTATCCTAGATGGGACTAAATAATCTCTTGCTCCTTCTGGAGATGATGAAGTAAGGATGGGAGTTTGAAATTCAACGAAATTTCTATTTATCATTTTCTTTCTGATATCTGATATTATTTTACTTCTTAATATAATATTTTTGTGTAGTTTATTTCTTCTTAAATCTAAAAATCTATATTTTAATCTTATTTCTTCTCCATATTCGATATCAGAATTAACAGGTAAGGGAAGAATTTCAGATTTAGATAAAATTTTGTAATCTTGAATCTTTATTTCAATTTCACCTGTATGAAGATTTTTGTTAATTGTCTCATCAGATCGTTTAACAACTTCTCCACTAACTGTTAAAACGCTTTCATTACTTATTTTACTTATTTTTTCAAATAAAGAGTGAGTTCCATCAATAACACACTGCGTAATTCCATAATTATCTCTTAAATCAATAAATAATAAGTTTCCATGATCTCTAATTGTATCAGCCCAACCAGATAAAGTTACTTTTTCACCCAAATTTTTAATTGATAAATCAGAACATAAATGAGATCTATATTTATTCATAATTTTTGAACCATCTACATTATTTCTTTTATTAATGGTATTGTTAATTGTCTTTTTTTTTCTAATGATAATATATCTAATTTATTTACTATTTCATTTATACCCTGATAACTTCTGTCTACTCTTCTTAAAATATATTCAAAAATTTCATTAGATTTTATAATAAATTGTTTATCAACTAGTAACTTTGTTAAAATAACTAAAAGCATTTCATCATTAGGTTGATTAATTTCTAAATGTTGAAATGTTTTAAGACGTGAAGATAAGTCATTAAATTTAAAATCAATTGAATTAATTTTTATATCTGAAGTAATTAAAATTTTTGAATTATTTAAAATACAATTATTTACTATATGAAACATTTTTTCTTGATCATAAAATATTAAATTATCTATTAATATATTTTTATTAAAATTAAGAAGTTCTTGATAATTATTGTTATATTTAATTGCATTATTTTTCTTTAACCAAATTTTAGAAAGATATGATTTACCAGATTTTTTTGGTCCATATAAAAAAGAACATTTTGTATCATTATTGATAAGGGCATTGAATGCATAAAAATTTGTGTTATTTACAAAAAAGTTAAATTCATTATCATTGTTATCATTGAAATTGTAAATAAAGCTTTTTTGCTTAATCATATTAA
>CACBLW010000012.1 GCA_902540265.1 uncultured Alphaproteobacteria bacterium | reverse complement strand
ATAATTAACTAAAATTTTTTCTCTGAAGAAAAAAGAAAATAATAAGAAAAAAATAGAAACGATTAAAAATCTAAATGATAATGCAGCAAATGGACTTGCTGACTGAACTATAAATTGACCACTGATAAATGCTGAACTCCAGAAAAAAACAAAAAGATAAGGAAAATATAAATTCATAACAAAAAGTATATTATTATACATCTATAAGTGATAAGAAAATTTCTCTATAGTTTTTTATGCAAAAAGATATAAATTTTCATTGCCCAAACTGTAATTCCAATAAATATAAATCTAAAACAACAATGGGGAAAAAATATTTTGAAGGACCATATAAAGATGTTGTTGCAGAAATACAATGTTCTACATGCTTTATGGATATTCCAACAAATATATCTGAAAATATTAATATAAAAAATTTAGATAAATTTCACAAATTATGGATTAATATTTATAAACCAGCTCATAAGTTAGACGCTCCAAAATGCTCAAGATGTTATCGTTTTTATTGGGAAATTGAAAAATATTTGTATGAAAAAAATATTCAATCAAAAGATATTTTTTACCAAACATATAATCCTCAAAAAGGAGTAGGTAACTTAGTTTGCAAAATTTGTGATCCTGATGCCTTTTAATTAAATTAATGCTAGCTTATATCCTTAATATATCCGGTTGGCTTTTATTACCTTTTATGGATGGTATAGCTAAATACCTATCTTCTGAAATGCATTTTATTCAAATTATTTGGGGTAGATATTTTTTTATGATTTTAGTAAGTTTTCCTATAGCTTTAATTTTTTTTAGAAAAGAAATTAAGTTTCCTAAAAATATTTCAGTACAGCTATTTAGGGGATTTTTTTTATTCCTCTCAACTGTGTTTTTCTTTTATGCAATTTCAATTATATCTTTAGCTCAAGCTTTAACTCTTGCTTTTGTTTCTCCAATAATAGTAACAATTTTATCAATATTTTATTTAAAAGAAAAAGTAGGTATTCATCGTTGGTCTGCAGTTATCATTGGTTTTATTGGTGTTTTAATAATCATAAGACCAGGATTTTTAGAAATCAATTTTGCTTCTATTTCAGCTATTGGTGCAGGAACAGCTTATGCATTTTATATAATATACACACGTAAGTTATCATTTATTGATAGTCCTGTAGTTACATTGCTTTTTACCGGTGTTGTAGGCTGTATATTAATTTCATTAATTTTACCTTATTATTGGACAAATATAGATTTGAGACAATTACTATTATTAATTTTGTTAGCTTCTATTGGAGCTCTAGCACATTTTTTAATTATTTTATCTTTAAGGCTTGGTGAGGCTTCTAAATTAGCACCTTTGGGTTATTTTGAAATATCTACAAATATATTAGTTGGTTATATTTTTTTTGGTGATCTGCCAGATATTTGGATTTATTTAGGCTTATCCTTAATAGTATTTAGCGGTATTTATATTTTCATTAGAGAGAATAGAAAAACTTAAATTAATTTGATTTTCTAGTTGTTTGATAAATAAATATAGCAACTGATCCTAGTAACAAAATACCACCAATTATTGTATTCAATGGAGGAACTTCTTTAATAACAAACCAAACCCATGTTGTTCCTAAAACACTTTCAAGTAAAAAAATTAAAGCTACTTCATGTGCAGGAGCAAATTTAGGAGAAATCGTCATAATCATAAATGGTATTGGTAAAATTATTAAGCACATAATTATAATCAAAATAAATTGATCATTATTTAAATTAAAATTGATACCAAATGGAAGAGCATAAATTGCTGAAATTAAGCATCCCAATAAACAAGCTGGTACTAAATCTTTATTTTTAAATAACCTTACAAGAACCATACTAAAACCCATACCTATGGCCACAACAAGAGCCATTAAATCTCCGTATAACCCAGTAGTTGTAAAGCTTCCTACACCAATTATTATCATCGCTAACATTGCTATTATGATTACTATCCACGTAAAAAGACTAGGTATTTCTTTAAGTATGAAAACTGAAAATAAAGCTGCAAAAATTGGCGCGGAAGCAATTAACACTAGTGTATTTGCTACAGCAGTGTTCTGAATTGAATATACAAAACAAATATGAGTTATAGCATAAAGAATAGCGTATATTATTCCTGGTACACCAATCAGATAAAATGATTTAAGAAATGATTCTTGGTATGTATAAATAAGAAAAATTAATATTGTTACAATCGGTAAAGCGCTTCTATAAAATATTAAACTAAAATCATCTAAATCTACTAATCTAATTAATAAACTGTCAGGGCTAAGTATTAAAACTCCAATAAATGATAATATAAGACCTTTATTTCTAGTTTTCATAAATATTTGAAAATAAATAGATAAATAATATATCTATCAGTATCATACTTTAAATCACACTTGTTTTTATGAAAAAACTACTCTTTTTATGTTTAATTTTTGTATCATTAAATACTAAAGCCATAGATTCTAATAAATTAATAAATCTTAATGATTTAAATATCCTTTTTGAATTTCAAAAAAATGATTGGAATGAAAATGTTCTTTTTCTAATAAAAAAAAATTCATTTGCTAAAGTGGATAATGAATCTGATACGTTTAATTTAAAAACAATATTTAAAGATGGTGAAATAATTACAATGCCAATATTTTCTAATAACATCGTTAAAAAAATTAAGTTTGAATATATTTATTTTGATCATAAAAAAGAAAATTTAAAAATTATAAAGGATCATTTTAATTCTTTTAAAAATTATTGCTTTGAATATCTCTATAATGATAAGTCTATACAAGCAGTTATTTCTAAATGTAATTAGTTAAAAACTATCGATGTAGCTTTAAAAATTAAACTGTGTCTTTTAGCTAACTCTAATTTATCATTTGAATATCCGCCACCTATTACTGTTGCAATGGGAATTGACTTATTCTTAAAAAATTCTAGTACTGTAATATCTCTTTTTAATAATCCTGCAGTTGTTATTTTTAAATTTCCTAATTTATCATTCTCATGAATATCAACTCCAGTATCAAATATTACCAAATCTGGATTAAAATTTTTTATACAACTATTAAGAGTTTGATTTAATATTTTCAAATACTCATCATCTTCTAAATTATCATCTAATTCAACATCCATGTCACTTATTGATTTTCTAAACGGAAAATTATTTTTACAATGAATAGAACATGTAAAAATTTCATTATTATCTTTAAGGATTGAAGCTGTACCATCTCCTTGATGTACATCGGTATCAAAAATTAATATTTTTTTAACTAGTTGTTCTCTTATCAAGTGTAATGAAGCATAAGCCATATCATTAAAAACGCAATATCCTGAACCAAAATCTCTATGACTATGATGTGTGCCACCAGCTAAATGATTTGCAATACCATTCTTAATTGCTTCTTTGCATGTTAATAAAGTTCCGTTAACTGCTAAAAATGAACGATTAGAAAGTGTTTCGGACCATTTAAAACCCAATCTTCTTATTTCTTTATCGGATAAACCACCATTTTTAATTTTTAATATGTAATCCAAATCATGGCATATAGAAAGCTCATCAACACTTGCTTTTTGAGGACTGAGAATGTTTGCACGATGATAAAAATCTAATTTTTTTAATTCATTATACAAATCTGAAAACTTACTGGCAGTAAATTTATGATTTTCTGGCAGAGAAATGTCATAATCTTCATGTGTTACCCAACTGATTTTTTTCATAAATTTGCCTCTTTTTAACTCAATTTATGCCTAAATTAATATGTACATAGGTTATGTGGCACTAATCTACCAATATATATTTAGTGAGTAAATGTATTCTATCCATAAAGTATTAGTGTCACAACCATATGGAATTTATTTTAATATTTGATTTATTAATTATTTGTTTAGTTGGTTTTTTCATTGTTAATTTTTATTGAATAAATAACCAATTTTAATAATATTTAAATAATGAAAGATTTTTATGAACGTAATGGTTATTTCTCACCATTGAAAATTTATAACACAAAAGAAGCAAATTTTTTTAGAAGCAAACTAGAAGACACAGAAAAAAAACTAGGTAAACTTCATTATATTGTAAAAACTTATACAATAATGAAATGGGTGTATGAAATAGCTATTAATAAAATTTTGCTTGATTTTGTAGAAGAAATAATTGGTAAAAATATATTATTATATAATGCAACTTTTATAATAAAAGAACCAAATACAAAAACACATGTAAGTTGGCATCAAGATCTTACCTATTGGGGTTTTGATAATAATGAAAAACAAGTTAGTGCATGGCTTGCTTTATCAAAAACTAATGATCAAAGTGGGTGTATGCAGATGATACCAGGTTCTCATAAAAATGGTTTTTTTGAACATCATTCAACTGAAGATAAAAATAATGTTTTATTAAGAGGTCAAACTGTAAAAGATATTGATATTAATAATGCAGTTTCATGCCCCCTAGAACCTGGTGAAGTTTCCTTTCATCATGGTTTAACATTACACGCATCTCAACCCAATTCTAGTAATGATCGAAGAATAGGATTAAATTTCCAATTTATTTCTACAGATATGAAACAATTAAAAAGCAAAAATGATAGTGCTATTTGTGTAAGAGGTGAGGATCAATATAAACATTTTAAAACAGACAAAATAGCTAAGGATGATTTTGACCATGATGCTTATCAACATCTTCTCGAACTTAATAATCATTATAATAAAATAATTAGAAAAAATTAAATTATATTAACAGAAAATTAAAGATAATATATTTATAAAAATTTAGGTGATTGGTTTATTAACAAACCAATCACTTATAATATTATTTTTTCCAAGGACCAAAATCTTTTTGATCTGATGTAAACTCATAAGATATAAATTCATCATCACTTACAATTCAACCATCATGACCAGGAGCTAAATAGTAAGCATCACTTGCCTTAAAATAATCTTCTGATCCATCATCATGTTTTACTTTCATCTCACCTTGTACTACAACACCAACATGCCCAGCTTGACAACTATCTGTTACTACAATTGGTTTAATACATGAGCTCCAACTCCAACCAGGCTGTAAAGTTGTTTTGCTTAATGTTACATTACCTAAAGTTACTGTGGATGAATGAGCTTTATCTGGAGTTTTAATTTTTCCTTCAGAAAATGATTTTCTCATTACATTAGACATTATAAATCTCCAATTATTTCTTACTATTAAATTATATTAACATTATTTTTATAAAAATATCTATATGTAATAAAATAACATAATAATATTAATTTCTATTTATAATTAAGTATAAAATTTATTTATAAATTAATTTTTTTTGATGAGATAGTAAATGAAAGAATATTTTATTAATATTTACTTAAGAGGTTTTTTAAGTGCATGTATAGCAATTTATATGCCCTTGTTTATGTGGGGTAATACAATTGCTCATCTTCCATATTTTATGAATAAAATAGGGATGCCTAGTACATCTTTAGGTTTCTTTTTTATGATCTTATCTGGTATTCAAATAATATTTAGTCAATTTGCAGGAAGATTAATCATCCCAAAAATTGGTTCTAAAAACACACTATCAATAGGCATTTTAATTTTTTCATTGTTTCCAATAATTTTGATTAATTCTCAAAATTCTTTTCATTTCTTACTTGCTTCTTTGCCTTGTGGTTTTGGTGTCGGTCTTTTTTTTACTACATGTACAGCAATTACAGGAATCGCTGAAAGAGAAACAAATAAAATTTTACAACCTCTTTGGGGAGCATTTTTAAGTTTTGGTTTTCTGTGCGGTGCAATTTTCTCATCGTTATGGCAATTTATGAATTTCTCTACATATAATTTATTTATTTTATTATCTTTTTTGGGATTGATTGGCTTTTTTCTAATTCATCAATATGGATTTCCTAGAGAGAAAGATAGTATTGATAAATCTGAAAAATTTAAATTACCAGAATTAAAAATATTAATTTTTGGTATTTACTTATTTGTATTTTATGCCTCTGTTGGAATTGTTGGCGATTGGTCTGCAGTTTGGTTTGAGAAAGAATTAAAAACAACATTATTTCTTGCAAGTTTAGCTGTTGTTGCCTGGGGGTCGGGAGAGTCAATTGGAAGATTTTTAGGATCTTATTTGATAAAATTAGTAAATGAAAAATTTGTTGGAGCTTATTTAGGTTTAATTGGTTGTTTTTTATTTTTTCTTTCAATATTAACTATGAACCCTTATATAATATTATTTGGTATATTTTTGATAGGATTATGCTCTTCTAATTTTTATCCAGTTGTAATAAGATTTGCTCTCAGACAATCAACGCAAAACATAAACACTACAGCAGCTAATTTAAGTACTTTAGCAATGGGAGGTTTTTTGATAGGTCCTGCTATAGTTGGTTTTTCTGCTGATTATTTTGGATTAACTTTTAATGTTCAAGTTTTATGTTTTATTTGGTTTGTTAATACAAGTTTGTTTCTTTATAGTGTAAGAAAAAAATAATTTTAAATCCCTACAAAACTTATAATTAAATTTCTTTTAAAACTGTTGTACCTATGTTCAATAAGATAAATTCCTTGCCAAGTTCCTAGTAGGAGATTTTTATTTTGTATAGGTATTGTAAGTGACGTTTGTGTTAACATACTCTTTATATGTGATGGCATATCATCATCTCCTTCATAACCATGTTTGTATAATGATGCGTCTTCAGGTACAATTTTCTTAAAAAAAGAATTTATATCTTCTAGAACATCAGAACTTGCATTTTCCATAATTGTTAGTGATGCCGATGTATGTTGTATAAATAAATTTAATTGACCTTTATTGATTGTGTTCTTTGTAATCCAATTATTTATTATATTTGTTATTTCATACATTCCTTGACCTTTTGTATGAATAATCAATTCATCTTGTAAATTTATCATTATATAATTTTAAAATGAACTTGTGGCACCCACAAGAAGAATTATTATTAAAAATAATGAAATGAAAAAAAGAACTATTCTTTTAATAAGTGCCACATTTATTATGTATTTCTAAATATTGTTTTAATATTGATATAAATAAGGAATAAATGTGTTATCTTAGATATAAATTCTTTTTTATTTTGGTTTTCTTTTGTTAAATAAAAATCAATTTGCAATTCTTCTAATAATTATATCAATAATTTTTGGAACATTAATGGGAACTTTTATTAAACTAGCTCAAGAAGAATTAAACGTATTTACCACTGGTTTTTTAAGATTTTTTTTTGGTTTTTTAATTATAATACCATACATTCTTAAAACTAAGTTTAAGGTTTTCAATACTTCAAACTTAAAAATACATATCTTAAGATCAGTATTAAATTTACCTGCTATGCTTTTGGGATTTGCAGCATTAGCTATTCTGCCTTTAGAAAAAATAACAGCTATACATTTTGTAGTACCTTTATTGGTTACAATTCTTGCAGTAATATTTTTAAAAGAAAAAATATATTTATATAGATCTTTAGCATTAATAATTGGATTTTTAGGTGTTTTAATCATTTTAAGACCAGGCATCGTAGATATTTCTATTGGCATATATATGGCGCTAACGTCTTCATTAATATGGTCTGTAGTAATTATTTTAACAAAAAAGGTATCTAAGGATGACAGTGCTATAACGATATTATCACACCAATATCTTTACATGAGCTTATTTTCATTGCCATTAGTTATTTATTTTTGGGATCAGCCAAATTTAAAAACTATCATTTTCATTTTATGTGCAGCAATGTCTGGTACAATCTTGCATATAGCTTTAAATCATGCTTATAAATTAGTTGATGTCTCAATGACTCAACCTTATTCATTTTTGGGTTTAGTTTTGTCTTCAGTAATCGGTTATTTTGTTTTTAGTGATAAACCAGATTTATATACCTGGTTAGGTGCATCGGTTATATTTTGCAGTGTTATCTTAATTTCTTATAGAGAACTTCAATTAAATAAAGAAATTACAAGAAAGAGATTAGATATTAATTCATAATATAAATATTTAACATAAATAAATTACATGTATTATTAATTTGTGCAAAATAATTATTTTTATAAATGGATAGATAGTAAAAAAGATGATGAAATAAATAGTTTTAAACAATGTATTGATTCATATATTTATTTTAAAAAAGATGCTTTTCACAAAACAAACAAATTAATTGTAAAAAATCCAGAATTTAATGCTCCAAAATTATTAAAAATAGTTTTATTGCTTTTCTCTAGAGATATACAAAAAATTTCATTAGCTAGAGAAACTTTAACATCAATTTCTACCGATAAAGTGAATAATTATTTTCACCAATATTTAGAGATAGTAAATCTCTGGATTAAAAATGATTTAAAAAACTTATTAAAGAAATTAGAATTAATTATAAAAGATAATCCCAAAGATATTTTTGCAATCAGATTATTTCATTTTAATAATATTTTCTTAGGTATTGATGGTAAATTTTTAGATAAACACGAAGAAATACTGAGTAAGTGGTCAAAAAATGATCAACATTACAATTTACTGCTAGGGATGTCTAGTTATGCTTATGAAGAAAATAATTTAATCGATAAAGCTAAATTTCTAGCCTTAAATTCACTTGAAAAATCAACTAATGATTTATGGAGTTGGCACGCTCTTTTGCATGTACATGATAATGAAAATAACAACTCAATTAATACAAATGATAAATTTAATAAGATTGATTGGTCAATTTATGGACCAATTAAAAGACATATATGGTGGCATCAATCATTAATATTATTTTATAATCAAGAATATGAGGAAAGCTTAAAATTATTTGATAAATATTTCTCGTCTTCAGAAATTTTTTATTTAGATTTTTGCAATGCTTGTTCTTTTTTATTAAGACTCCATTACAAGAGGATAGATGTTAAAGACAGAATGGATAAATTAAAAGATTATGCTGAATATTTTAAAAATCAACACATACTTCCTTTTATAGATTATCATCTTATTTTTTATTATTCATACTATAATGACTTAGATTATTTTCTGCAACTTGAAGAAAAAATGGAAAAAAATTATTTAGAAAATTCTTTTAAAGAAAATTATATTAATTTCTTAAAACCAATTATTCTTAGTATGAAAAAAAATGAACTATTAGATAAAAATATAATTAAATCACAATTTAAATATCTTGGGGGTAGTTTTGCTCAAAGAGAACTTATTTTTTTAAGTTTAATCCAAAATGCAAAATATGAAAAAAATAAACTTAATTTAATATCAGAATATTATAATTATAAATCAGTTTCAAAATTATATGTATAACTCTAAATTATTAGAAGAAAAATTTATAAAAAAATCAAATAATAATTTTACATTATTAAAAGATAATCTTTTTTTTCGAAATATAACTTTTCAAAATTTTCAAATATTAAAATTGATATCATTCTTGGTAAGAGACAAAAATTGGAATAACTATGATCCTAAAATTATAAATTATGAAGAGAATTTTGATACATCCTTGGAATATATATTCGATTTAGAATATGGTATAAAAGAAATTCTTAAAACAAGAAATACTATATTATTTTCTGAAAATTCTATAACTTTATCTTCTGAAGGAGAATTTTTAACTGATTTTTGGACTAATAGAATAGGTTTTAATTTATTAATTCCATTACAAAATCACGTTGGTTCAAACATCATTGTTACAAGAGAGACTGATGTAAAAGAGGAAAAAAAATTTCCAGAATTTATAAAACCTGACCAACCATTTTTTAAATTTAAAAACCTTGCTTATACTTTAGATGATAGTTTGTTGGTTAATATTAATTTTGAGGGTATTTTATTTGAAATGGAGGATCAAAGAAACTGGGGTGATGCTTCTTACAAAATATATAGTGGTTCTTTATTAGATCCTTTTCCATACGTCGAAAAGAAGGGGGGTAATTTCTCTCAAACCGTTAAAATAGATGTGGAAAATAAAAAACAAAGATCATTTCAATCTAAGAATATCATAAAAATTGATGATACTGTCTCTTATAAATTTCCTAAAATTGGTATAAAAATTGATTCTCCAATACTTCCTGATGATAATTTAATAGATAATTTTGATTATTATTACTATCTTATTGATTTTACTGAAGATTTTAAAAGTGTAGCTTCAAAATCTTTAAACAAGGTGTTTCTTATAGCCTTGGTTGACCATATTAATGATCCTGAAAAAGAGTTAACTAAAATTCATAATTTTATAACTGAAAATACTATTAACTTAGATAAAATTTTAATTTGTCCAAAAATATATTTGAATAGTTTTCAACCTGCTGGTGAATGGCCAAAAGTTCCAGAATTAAATTCATACTATAAAATTGCGAAAAAGATGTTTTCTGATTGTAAAATTGTTTCAGGAATGGTCACTAATTTTACAGAATTAAATAGAAAGAGACCAAAAATGTTTTATGACTTGGTTAGTTTTTCCTTCACTCCAATTGTGCATGATTCTAGTGATTTTGGTGTGTTGAATACACCTGAAACTATACCTTATATCCTTAAAACTCTAAAAAATTTTTCTAATAGCTCAGATGTTCATATTGGCCCAATTTCTATTGGAATGCATTTCAATCCTTATGGTGAAAGTCTTGTAGATAATAAAAAGAAGATAAGATTAGAAATGGCTGATAGCGATCCAAGACATGATCAATTATTTTCACTGACTTGGACACTGGCAATTTTTATTCAATCAATAAATAAAGAGTCTAAATTTTTTACTTTTAATTCTATTTATGGGCATCATGGAATATTAAATAAAGATAATACCAAAAGACCATTGTATCATTTAAATAATTTTCTTATTTCATTATCAAATTCAAAAATTTTTAAATTTAATTCAATTAATGAAGTGTATGGATTAAAAATTGTATTAAATGATAAAAAATATTATTTATTTGTAAATTCTTCAAAACAAAAAAAGGAAATTGATATTTCTGAGTTAAATTTTAGTTATCAATATAAGCTAAATTTAAAAAATTTTACTGATATTTTTAAGAATGATTTCTCTTTTTTTAATTTTAAAAAAGATATAAATCCATATACGTTTGAGCCATTAGAAATTAAATTTATAGAAGATAAATGAAAAAATTAAAAGGAGCATTAATCGGTTGTGGTTTCTTTGCAGAAAATCATATTTTAGCTTGGAAAGAATTAAGAAATATAGAAATAATATGTGTTTGTGATTTAGATATAAAAAAAGCTAATAAATTTAAATCTAAATTTAATATTTTACACTCTTATTCATCAATAGATTTAATGTTAAAAAAACATAAAATTGACTTTGTTGATGTTGTAACAACAATGGAGACACACTTAGATATTTGTAAAATTTTATCTAAATATAAAATTCCAACTTCTGTACAAAAGCCATTTGCTGAAAATTTATTGAATGCGAAAAAAATTGTTTCTTTATATAAAAAAAACAAAACTCCACTTATGGTTCATGAAAATTTTAGATGGCAAAGTCCTCTATTAAAATTAAAAGAAATTATAAATAAAGAGAAATTAACTAAACCACATTATGCCAAGATATCTTTCAGACATGCAAATCCTGTTGGATATACCAATCAAACATATTTATACGATTTAAAAGAGTATTTAACCTTAGACGTAGGAATTCATTTATTTGATTTAAGTAGATTTTTTATGGGAGAAGCTAAAAGTATTTATACCGTAAATCAAAATACAAATAATAAATTTAAAGGTGAAACGGATTTTATATCACTTATACGAAATAAAAATAAAAGTATTACTATTGTTGATGCTTCTATTTCTTCAATAAAAAAACCTGATAGATTTGCTCAAACATTAGTTAATTTAGAATTCTCTAATGGCTCAATAGATTTAGACTATAATTATAAAATTACATTACACAAAAATAAAAAGAAGAAGATTTATGATGGAAAACCAAAAAAATATAATTGGATTTCAAAACCTTGGGATCAAATTCAAGAAAGTGTAATCAATACACACAAACATTTCATTGATTCATTAATTAATAGAGTTGAACATGACACTAGTGGTGAAGATAACATAAAGAGTTTATCATTAGTCTTCAATTCATACAAATCTAATAAACTAAGAAAAGAAATTAAAATTTAATTTTATTTAAAGTTTAAATTATAAATTTTGATATTTCATCTCTTATTAACTTACTTAAGAGACTGTAACCAAGTACATTCATGTGTAACGGATCTTCAGAATAAAATTTTTCAAATCCAGCTTTAAGCATAGGAGAACAAAGATCAATATAACGCCATTGACTAAAATTTTCAATTTGGTTTTTAATACGTTCATTTGCATCTAGAATTGTATTTAAATAATTATTCCTGAATACACTTGGTTTAATGGATACAAAAAAACATAATGTATGCGGTAATTTTTCATTAACCTCAGAAGCAAATAATAAAAATTCATTTTCTAAATCTTCAGCACTCATTCCACTACCTATATCATTATCTCCAGCATAAAAAATCATCTTATCAGGGTTAATAGGGACTACTATTCTGTTAAAATATGTACGGCATGATACTAATGTGGAACCTCCAAATCCTAAATTTAATAAACTATCAAATGACAAATCGGTTTTTGCATTTTCCCAATCTTTAAAAGTTGAGCTTCCAAATAAGACTATTTTGTTATTTTTATATTGATCTGAATGTAATTTAATTTCTAATTCTCTTACATCTGCTTCAAATTCTTCTTCAATAGGGCTAACTAAATTTATGTTACTTACTATATCCTCATTATTAATTTTATTTTTTGATGCTGATTTTGCTAATTCAATTGCTTCTTCAACATAAGATCTAAATGTTTTTCTATATTTAGATAGGAAATTTTCTAACTCTTTTTTATTTTGCATATCATTTACAAAATCTTTTATTTTGATTGGTTCTTTAATAACTGCAGAATAAATAGTATCAGAAATTGAATAATCAAAATTTGCTAATGCTATTGGAACAAGTAGTGGCTCTGGTTTTAATTGGTCTGCTAATAAAAATGCCCCTGGTTTTAATGGACCTGGAGAATTTGGAGTCAAATTATCTTCAGTTTCAGATGTCCCCTCTGGCGCAATAACTAAAGGTCTATTTTGATCAAAAATATTTTGAGTTTCAATAAATAATTTACTTTTTCTTTTCTTTTTTTGTTCTTGAGTTTCATTTAAATAGTCTGACTCTGGTGTATGAATGAAAATATAATCTAAATTCTCATAATAATTATATCTCCAAAATTCTGTATTTCTAGAATATCGAGCAATTCTTTGACCACCATCACCATATTTTGGAAATAAAATTTTTGCACTAATAAAATGACTATCTATACTAAATTGATGTCCATTAGCTAAACCATTTTCTTCAATACTTGCCAAATGATTATAAAAAAATATGTTTGTAGGCTCGTCTGGTAAATTCTCTATACCTTTAATAACATAAGGTACTTGATCAAATGCTTTTATAAAATCTGAATTTGTTAATTTTTGTAAAGCTTGTTTATTTATTGTATCATACGAAGTTGCTACTCTGTTATATATTTTATTTAGTTGTTTGAAAAATCTATTTTTTCTTTCTATACCACTCAATGTATCAATCATTAAACTAGCTATAGATTTTTCATCATCGTTACCTGTAATTATTAAATCATAAATTGTATCGAATGCTAAAGAATGAGTTAAATGATTTTCTAATAAGTGAGGTATTGTATAAAGTTTTGAATTACTAGGTATTGTAGCAGAATTATCATCTAATAAAAATTGAAAAAACTCCTTTTCATTTTTAGCTGGATACGTTGTTAAGCCTGTTGAGCTTTGAATATAACGACCTAATTGCCATAATTGTCTTTTAAAAAATTTGATTGCCAATTCTGAATTGGTTTTAATTAAATTATCAATAAACTCATTTGAAAATTTTAAAATTGTTGTATCTCTTGTTGATTTCAAAGAATAAGGCGACTCAATATCATGCAAACCTGCAGATAAGGATAATGCTACTCCCGGTCTAGCTATTGATCTTGAGTTATTTTCTATCTGATCATTTTTTAAATTTGTAAAAGAAGCTTCTACTTTACCTTTTAACAAAATATTTATTCCATCTGATTTAGTGCCTTCTAGCGTTATATATTCACCAGCAGAAAATAGCCTGACGTTTGCATAGTTTATTAATTCATCTAAATCGTTATCATCAAGAAAAGCTAAAAATGCAGAATTTTTAATTCTTTTTGTATTTACAATATCTCCACCTGTTTTAACACCATCTGATAAATTAATATTTTTTTGTTCAATTGGTTTTTCTAAATTGCGTGATGACCAAATTAAATTAATAGATTCAAATAATAAATAAGAATAAAAAAAACTTGCATAGTCAGGATCTATCTCTTCTAATTCTTTTAATTTTTCTATTTTAAAAGAGATATACTCTGAATTACCTTTAATAAATATATCTGACATATATCTACCTGGTGCATTTAATCCTGAAATACCAAGAGGTGATCCAGAATTTTTTAGTGTTGCTAGATTATAAAAAACATTATTATGATATTTTACGAATTCCGCCTCACCTTTCAAAAGAATAAAAATTTGATCAGCAATTCCATGCTGTTCTGCAATTTTAATATCTTCACTACTTTTGTGAAATTCTGCACCAGAATTGATTAAATCTTCAGTATTTTTTTTGGGAGATAAAGAAAAACCTTTATCTACTAGTATTAAAGATATTTTTTCACTTAAATTCATTAATTATCTAGCTTAATAAATTTCCCTTTTTATTTAAAGAGAAAAATATTATCTTCTTATAATAGACTTAAAAATATTAATAAAAGATAATAGTATTATTTTTAATCTAAATATACTTACAATGGATTGGGCTAAATATGTCAATGCAGCAGCTCTTAAAACAGATTTACACTGGTACATATTCTCTTTAGGAACATATCTTGTAAGTATAGGTAAAGCTCTCTTAAAACTTGCATCAAATTCGACAGGAAGAGTAATCAAATGGATTAACACATTTGTAGATAAACATCCCATTATTATTATCGCAGCAATAAGAGTGATAAATGGACTTTTAGTAAAAGCAAATATTGATGGTAATCCTATAATTAATAAAAATGATCCAATTCTTTGAAAGATCATTGTTTTCTCAATTAATGATTGTCTAAGGATAAGTGGCTTATATTTTTCTTTATCTTGAATTGCATGACCAATTTCATGAGCAACAACGGCAATGCTTGTTATACTTTTTTTATCAAGTTTATCTGTAGCAATATGTATTTTTTTTTCTTTAGGATTGTAATGATCTAATTGCTGAATAGAATTAATTGATACATTGGTAATTTCTTCTTCTTCAAGTATTTTTTTTCCAAGCTCTCTTCCAGTGAAGGGCATATCTGGTAAAATTTTATTATATTTTTTTAAAATATAGTTTACCCATAAACTTGGAAGAAAGAGCACGATAAATGGTAAAAAATAGTAAAATAATTTAATCACCTTATAAAAATAGGAATAATATTATTAAAAATCAATTTTATTTAGACTGGTAATATCAAAAATAATTAATTAATGCTTAAAAAGTGAAATCTAAATTTGAAAGAATTAATAGATTGCCCCCATATATATTTGGGGAGATAAATACATTAAAAATGAAACTGAGATCAGCGGGTAGAGATATTATTGATTTTGGTATGGGTAACCCTGATATGCCAACACCTCTTCACATAAGGCAGAAACTAAAAGAAGTTATAGATAAGCCAGGTGTTGGACGTTATTCAGTTTCTAAAGGTATCAATGGATTAAGAAAAGCTCAAGCAAAATATTATAAAAAACGATTTAATGTTAATTTAAATCCATCAAGTGAAATTATAGTAACAATTGGTTCAAAAGAAGGTTTAGCAAATTTAGCACAAGCTATAACTTCAAGAGGAGATAGGATATTATGTCCTGATCCATCATATCCTGTTCATCCATATGGTTTTATGATTGCCGGAGCTAAACTAACACCTTTGCAAACATTTTTTAATGGACAGTTCGATAAAAATAAATTTTTATTAAACATAGTTAATAATTTAAAAAAATATTCTTCAATAAAAGTTATTATCGTTTCTTTTCCATCAAATCCAACAGCTCAGATAGTTGATTTAGATTTTTATAAAGAATTAGTAAAAATTGCAAAAAAATATCAAGTTTTTATTCTATCCGATTTAGCTTATTCTGAAATTTACTTTGGTAATAATCCGCCTCCATCAATATTAGAAGTTGATGGAGCAAAGAGCACAGCAGTTGAATTTACAACCTTATCAAAAACTTATGCAATGGCTGGATGGAGAATAGGTTTTGCGGTTGGAAACAAAACTTTAATTGAAGCATTAACAAAAATTAAATCATATGTAGACTATGGCGCCTTTACACCTGTTCAAGTTGCGGCCACTGCTGCTTTAACTGGCTCTCAAAAATGTGTAGAAGATATTAGGGATACTTATAAAAAGAGAAGAGATGTTTTAATAGAGTCATTTGAAAGAGCTGGTTGGGATAAAATTCCAAAACCTGAGGCATCAATGTTTGTTTGGGCTCCTTTACCAAAAAAATATAAAAAAATGGGTTCTATGAAGTTTGCCAAAAATTTAATGATAAATGCCGATGTTGCAGTAGCCCCTGGTTTAGCTTTTGGAAAAGGAGGGGAGGGTTTTGTTCGTATTGGTCTAGTAGAAAATACTCAAAGAATAAGACAGGCGGCTAAAAATATTAAAAAATATTTTAATACTTAATATCAAACTGATAAAATTTTAATATAATGAGATAATTTTTCACCTGCATCCCATGCATCACTTAGACTTTTTCCTATAACCCAGTCTCCACTTAAAAATAATTTGTTATCCTTTGAATTAATCCAATTTTTTTTTGAAATACTATTATAACTGACTTTTGTTTGTGCAAATAGCCATCTATGTGATTTAATAAAACTTATCTCATTTTTTTTTATACCAAATGTTTTTTCAAATATTGATTGAGCATATTTTTCTAGATCATATTTATCAATGCTAATATTGTTTTTCGTATATTCAGAACTCATATTTAATACCCAACAATCATCAGATAATTCATTAAATTTAATATTTTGGTTCATAAAGAAACTAACATCTTTATGAAGATTTAATCCTGCTTTAATATTTATGTTATTAATATTTTTATAACTTAACATTACAGTATGTATTGGATCGTAAGATGGTTCGCTAACAATCTGAGTAAAATCAATCAAATCTTTTGAAAGTTCTTTTGATTGTAAATACGGTATACAAATTAACACATAATCAAAATTTTTAAATTCTTCCTTTTCAGAAAATAGTGAGAAGAGATCATTACTATTTTTTGAAATTTTAATTATTTTTGAATTTAAATAACTTTTTACTTTAATATTATCAAAAATAGACTTTGGAATAGAATTCATTCCATTTTGACCAATAATAATTTTTTTTCTAGTTTTTTTATTTTTTGAATAATCTGTTGCAAAATCTATTTCTATTACTTGTCCCAAATTATATCTACTTATTACTTCATTTAATTGATTTACAGAATGATTTGTCGATAGATAATGTGCACCATGATCAAAAAAGTAATTATTATGTTTTCTAGTAGATACTCTTCCTCCTGGTCTCCATGATTTATCAAAAATCGTAATATTATGTTCTTGAAGATTATAAGCAAGAGACAAACCAGTCATCCCAGCTCCAATTATTGCAATATTTTTCACATTAATTAATATTAATTATTTGAAAATTTTTTTTATCTGAAGATTTAATTTTTTTTAAACCAAATTTACTGCATAGATTTTTGTATCTTTGTTTTGCAGGTAAATTGATTGTTTTAAAATGTATATTATCGTGACCAAACATCTTTTTCTGACCATTAATTTCATATAATTTTTTATAAATACTAGATTTTCTTCTGATAACCATAATTTAATAGAAAAAATATATAGTTAAATTTAAAGCAGCAAAGATAAATACTATAGCAATAGCTGCATATAAATTTCTTTTGTTCATATCTAGTTATAGTTAAAACTATTCTTCATACGGCATAACTCTTATTACATCTCCGTAAATAATCACAACTCTTTGACCATTTGGAAGGGCTTTGTCATCTCCTTGCACAAAAGCTTTTTCTTGATCATTTTGGCAATTAGAAATGTCATTACCACATTCATCAATATTCACTATATACTGGAAACCATCATGATTGCCAATTTTAGCTTGTATTACCGAGCCCATAGCAGCTCCTCCAATAGTTCCATATACTATCGCAATATCTTGACACTTTGTTCCTAATATTTCTTCTTCTCCACATATTTGAGATGCTAAAAGACCTCCTATCATTGCTCCAGCAGTTGCTCCAATCCAATCACTTTCACCTTCAATTTTTACTGGAAGAGAGGTTTTAATTGTTCCATATTCTATATTAGTTACTTTTTGCGCATCAGATTTTTTTACCTTATTTGGAGATGTTGTATTACAAGAAATTAGTGCAAAACTAATTAAAAAGGGAATTACCAATAAATTTACTAATTTGGTCATTAATTTATAACTTATTATAGCTAAAAATTGTCTAAAATAAGCAATTAATTTTAATAAATCATATAAATTTTCTAATAACTTACTATTTAAATATTCATGAAAAGTTTATTTTTAATTCTTGGAAATCAATTATTCCCACATAAACATCTAAGAAAATATAAAGACTCAACTATTTTTATGTGTGAAAGTTTTGATCTTTGTACTTTTCAAAAACATCATAAATTAAAACTCATTCTTTTTCTGTCCTCAATGAGATCTTATGCTGATGAATTAAAAAAAAATAAATTTAAAGTAAATTATATTGATTTAAAAAAGGATTTTAAAATATCATATGAAAAGAAATTAGAAAATTTTATAAAAAAAAATAAATTTGAAGAATTAATTTCTTTTGAAATTGAAGATAAATTTTTTGAAAAAAAAATAAGTAACTTATGTAAAAAAAATAGGATTAAATTTACTTTTATACAATCACCCATGTTTTTAAATTCAAGAGATGAATTTAAAAATTATTTAAGTAAAACAAAAAAACCTTTTATGGCAAATTTTTATAAAATTGCCCGTGCAAAAACAGATATATTGATGGAAAATAATAAGCCCAAAGGTGGTAAATGGAGCTTTGATGAAGATAACAGAAAAAAACTACCTAAAGATATTAAAATACCAGAAATGATTACTGCAAAAGAAACAAAGCATACAAAAGTTTTAAAACAACAAATAAACACAATTTTTAAAAATCATCCAGGCCAAGTTGATAATTTTTGGCTACCCACAACATATGATGATGCTGTTAAATGGCTAGATTATTTTATTATTAAAAAATTTAATTTATTTGGTGATTACGAAGATGCAGTTGATACTAATAATAACATTTTATTTCATAGTGCGCTTAGCCCTATGATTAATTTAGGTTTATTAACACCAGAATTAATAATTGAGAGAGTTAGAAAAGTAGAAAATAAAATTAAAATTAATTCTTATGAAGGCTACATTAGGCAAATTATTGGATGGAGAGAATTTATTAGGGGAATTTACCAAAATTATGATAAACAATTAGAAGAAAATAATTTCTTTCAACACAAAAATTCTCTTACTAAAAAATGGTATGACGGTACAACTGGATTAGATCCTTTAGATTACTCAATTAAAAATGCTCAAAAATATGGGTACACCCATCATATTGAGAGACTAATGGTTTTATGTAACATTATGAACTTATGTGAAATTAAACCTAATGAAGTTTATAATTGGTTTATGGAAATGTTTGTAGATAGCTCTGATTGGGTAATGTCACCTAATGTTTATGGTATGGGATTGTTTAGTGACGGTGGAATATTTAGTACTAAACCTTATATTTGTGGTTCAAGTTATTTTATGAAAATGATGAATTTTAAAAGAGGTAATTGGAATGATATTATGGATGGATTGTATTGGCGTTTTATTAATAAAAATAGAAAATTTTTTCAATCTAATCCACGCTTAAATATGATGGTTAATATCTATGATAAAATGAATACAGAGAGGAAAAATCATATAATAAAGAAAGCAAATCAGTTTATTCGTGATAATACCAATTAATGGATAAATTCGATGTTGTTGCAGCAATAATAATAAAAGATGATAAATATTTTATTGCACAAAGAAACAGAAATAAACATATGGGATTAAGTTGGGAATTTCCAGGTGGAAAAGTAGAAAAAGGGGAATCTTTTGAAATTGCACTTAAAAGAGAAATAGAAGAAGAACTTAATATAGAAATAAATGTTAAAAATAAATTAGGTGAAGAAAATTATCAAGATGACAAAATAAATGTGAAATTACATTATTTTATGTGCTCTCATGCTAAAGGTGAAATTATTTTGAGTGAACACGAGGACTCAGCTTGGGTTACCAAAAATGAATTTAAAAATTATAATTTTGCAGAAGGAGATAGTGATATTATAAACTTATTATAAGTCTAATTTTAAATTCGTTTAAATCCTTAATTTTTCTACTTTTTTTTTCAAAAATTTTATTTTCTTTTATTTTAGTGATAAAGACCAATGGAATTTATGAAAGTTAATAAGGACCAAATATCAGCATGGGGTGTCCATGCTTTTACAGGATCAGGAGCTATACTTGGATTCCTTGCCTTAATATCAATATTGAATAATGATCAAACTGGTGCTTTTTTATGGTTAGGTTTAGCATTATTAGTTGACGGGATTGATGGTACATTAGCAAGAAGAATAGGGGTAGAGGAAAAAGCACCAAATTTAGATGGAATAATTTTAGATAGTATAGTCGATTATCTTAACTATGTTATTAACCCTGCTTTAATGATTTACTGGTTTCAATTAGTCCCAAATGGTTTTGAAATTATAATGCCAGCAATAATATTTGGAGTTTCATTGTACACTTTTATTAATGTTAATATGAAAACTGATGATTATTATTTCAGAGGATTTCCTGCAATTTGGAATATTGTAGTACTTTATTTTTTCATATTAAATACAAATGTTTGGATAAATCTTATTGTAATTATTATTTTATCAATATTAACTTTTATTCCTTTTAAATTTGTTCATCCATTAAGAGTAAAATCTTATCGAAACTTAACTATTTTTTTTACCGTAATATGGTCAGCAACAACATTGAGATTAGTTACTAAATCTGAAATAAATTTAATTATAAATGATACTATAGTGTTAATTATCTGGTTAATCTGCACAGGTTATTTTTCATATATTTGTTTAAATAAGTCATTAAAAGACTTCTCTTAGTAAGCAATTTAGCTATTTTTTTATATATGCATTTTTTGCATATCTAAATATGATCATAATCAATTTAAATATAAATAATTTTTATTATTAATTTTTACATCGTTCATTTTGAATAATTCAAAACGGAAGTAGACGAAAGTTGAAGGAACGCATGCAAGTTATTAAATCGTTCAATCTGTTTTTTAACAGATCGGAAGTAAGCTAAAGCTGAAGGAACGCGGATCTTATAAAAATCCATAGCTAAGCATGAACTATAACAGATTGAAAGGACTGTTATTAAATATGATAGGTATTAAGTTTGGATTTATAAATACTTCATTCATTTCATCGTACTAAATATGTTTAATGAAATGTATCAATCTGAGAGTCTAATCAGAAATCATTATAACAATATAAATGAATGGTTAGAAAAAATGACTGCTAAAGTGATTAATGAAAAAAATGCTGAGGCTGAGACTCATTTTAGAAATATAGGAATAACATTCTCAACTAATAGTGAAACAGCAAGAGAGAGAATAATACCATTTGATTTAATTCCAAGAATTTTTACTTTTAGTGAATGGTCTAAATTAGAAAAAGGAGTAATTCAAAGAGCGAAAGCTTTAAATGCTTTTTTAGCAGACATTTATAATCAAGGAGAAATAATAAAAGCTAATATTATACCTAAAGAATTAATTTTTAAAAAAAAATCTTACGAAGTTTCAATGTTTGGTTTTACACCACCTAGATCAATTTATAGTCCAATAGTAGGTATAGATTTAGTAAGAACAAATTATAATGAGTATTTTGTATTAGAAGATAATTGTAGAACACCTAGCGGTGTATCATACATGTTAGAAAATAGAGAAATAATGATGAGAATGTTTCCTGATTTATTTCATACAAATCGAGTTACACCTATTGATGATTATCCAACTAGATTACTTCAGACTTTAATGAGTTTAGCTCCAATAAAATGCAACACATCTGAGCCAGTATGTGTTCTTCTTACACCTGGTCCATTGAATAGTGCTTATTATGAACATAGTTTTCTATCCGATCAAATGGGTATTGAAATGGTAGAGTCTACTGATTTGTTTGTTGAGGGTGAATTTCTATACATGAAAACCGTGGATGGTCCCAAAAAAGTAGATGTTGTATATAGAAGGATAGATGATGATTTTTTAGATCCTCTTTGTTTTAGCCCAAATTCAGTAATTGGAATTCCTGGAATTATGGATGTGTATAGAACTGGAGGAGTAAATATTTGTTCAGCTCCGGGTGCTGGTATCGCAGATGACAAAGCAATTTATATTTATGTTCCAGAAATGATAAAATTTTATTTAGGAGAACAACCAATATTAGAAAATGTTCAAACATGGAGTTGTGACAAAGATGATGATCTTAATTATGTATTAGATAACTTATCTGATCTTGTTGTAAAAGAAGTTGATGGCTCTGGAGGATACGGGATGCTAATAGGTCCAAAATCCTCTAAATCCTCAATTGAAGAATTTAGAAGAAAACTTTCCGCAAATCCTCGGGGGTATATTGCGCAACCTCTCTTAGATCTATCATTCTCTCCAACTTTGATAAAAAATCAAGTTGAAGGAAGAAGAGTTGATTTGAGACCTTTTTGTTTAATGGGAGAAAATGCACAATTAAGTTCTGGAGGATTAACAAGAGTTGCAATGAACGAGGGATCTTTCGTTGTTAATTCAAGTCAAGGTGGTGGAGTCAAAGATACATGGGTTTTAGCGGAATGAGATACAATGTTAAGTAGAACAGCTGAGTATCTTTACTGGATTAGTAGATATATGGAGAGAGCTGAGACTAATGCTAGACTCTTAGATGTAGGTTATAGAATGTCATTATTTCCTAATCCAAATGGATACAATAATGAGTGGGAATCTGTTTTAGCTGCTGCAGGCGCAATACAAGGATACAAGAATAAATATAATATTATTGAACAAAAAAAAGTTGAAGATTATTTATTTTTTGATGAAGATAATCCATCATCTGTTTTTAATTGTATTCTTAATGCTAGAAGTAATGCTTTAGTTGTAAGAACTTCATTCACACCTGAATCTTGGCTAGCTATTAACAAAACTTATCAAGAAATTTTAAAATTAAAAAATAATAATTTTAATGCATCAGACCTTCCTAATTTAACTGAATGGACTATCGAACAAGTAAATTTATTTAGAGGTTCATTAAGTTCTTTATTAAGAAACGATGGTTATAACTTTCTTTATTTAGGATTATTTGTTGAAAGGGCAGATAATTCTGCAAGATTATTAGATGTTAAATATTTTGTTTTACTACCTAAACCTCAATATATTGGAGGTAATATTGATAATATGCAATGGAGTATACTCCTTAGATCTTTATCATCTTTTAGAGCTTTTCGTTGGGCATACGATGGTGATGTTACTTCTACAAAAATTGCTGATTTTTTAGTACTAAACAGTGATTGTCCAAGATCACTTAGTTTTTGTATACAAAACATTGTAAAACACTTAACAAATTTGACTTGCAGTCCTGAGAAAGTTAATAAAATTTATAATACCTTAAAAGATCTTAATATTAAAATTCAAGAAGAGAAAATAGAGTCAATTGTTGATTTTGGCCTTCATGAATTTGTTACACAATTTATTAATAAAATTTCAAGCGTAGATTCTGATATTCAAAAGGAGTTTTTTAATTAATGGAAATAATAATTGAGCATACAACTAAATATGAATATAAAAATCCTGTAGCTGGACTTATACAATCAACTAAACTTTATCCATCTGAATATAATGGTTTAAAAATTCTAGATTGGAATGTTCATCATGACTCTGCAGAAAAATCTGCAGTCTATAAAGATGGAGAAGCAAATAATATACAAAGTTTTACTAGTTTAAAAAAAGTAAAAAAAATTCAGTTTACTGTTCTTGGTAAAGTAGAAACTTTTGATACAAAAGGGATTTATTTTAACCCAGATGATAAATTAGATCCATGTGTTTATTTAAGGAATTCAAATTTAACTATTCCAGATGTAGACATAAAAAATTTAGCTTTAGAAGCAAAAAATGGTTTTAACAATGATGAAAGATTACTTATTTCTCACAATTTAATGAATTTAGTAAGAGAAAAAGTTGAATATAAACCTCTTTCAACAAATAATGAAACAACAGCTCAGGTAGCTTATAATCAAAAAAAAGGTGTATGTCAGGATCAAGCACACATAATGGTGTCAGCTGCTAGATCAATCAATATACCTGCTAGATATGTTAACGGTTATATGCATAATAATTCACATTCATCAGAATTTCAGTCAACACATGCATGGGCAGAATTTTTTATAGATGATCTTGGTTGGGTTGGTTTTGATCCTACAAATGGTTGTAGCCCTGATGAAAGATATATAAGGGTATCTTGTGGCCTTGATGCAAGTGAAGCTGCACCTATAAAAGGGGTTTTCTACGGACATAATGGTCAAAACAATTTGATTGAAAACTTAGATATACACGTTCAAACACTTGAAAATAATTCTCAACAATAAAAAAATTTGTTAAAATTCTAAAATAAAGAAGGAAAAATATGTACCAAAATAAAAAACAACTTCAATTTATATGGATTTTTAAACCTGAATTTTCAGATGTTGCAAAGCGAGTAGCTGAAGATCATGTTAAATGGATGAATGAAACACACACTAAAGAAGGAGAAAAGGCTCTTATAGTATTAAATTGGTCAATTGGACCTGAATTTAAAGAAGGAGCCGAGACAGGAAACATAGCTCTTATTTTAACAGAAATTTATGAAAACCAGGCTGGAATAGATAATCATTTTATGCTTGCTCAAAATAATAGAAGCTATTTTAGAGATGATTTAGATGAATTTGCAAAAAATTGTGAACAAAGAGTAACTATTCATTCTTCAGATGTAATTCAATCAATATAAATTAATATAAAAAATAAATCTATATCTGATTTTTAAAATCATTTCTTCATTATAATCATTATTTAGCTTTATTTTATACATTAGCTAGCCTATCTATATGATAATGGAAATTGAAAAAATTTTTAAAAATTTAATTTTAGCAGACTTTATTGTTATAATTTTAATGGTTATATCATCTATGTATCAACCATCAGAAATTTCTAATATTTATGAAAATTTAAATGATGGATTATTATCTAATTTTGAAAATTTTTCTCGAATAATATCAATAAGTTTATTTTTTTTATATCTATTTACTTTAAATCTACTTTATCGATTTATCTCTTATGGAAAACCACTGTATTTATTTTTAGTAGTAGCTGGCATAGTACTTAATTATTTTAGTGGTTCTGTTATTTATACTGCTTTTAGTGGTATGCTTGATCAAATTGGTGGATTGATTAGTGGAGCAATTCTAATTCTTTTATATTTTTCACCAATTAAAGATAATTTTAAATAAAAAATAACTTAGTTTTCTGCAATGAAATCAATATTTATGTATTTTTTATTAAAATTTAGTTACAATATTTAAATAGGTTGGTCAAAACCCTTGTAAAAAAAAGACCATAAATTTGATTATGGTAAGAACATTAGCTAAATTTATAATTGGTTTATTAAGTTTATGGGCGGTAGCATTTATAATTGCAGAGATTATTGGTGTAACTATCTATTTTCCCTTCACTATAGTTGAAAAACAAGAATTACCATATCATAGAATTACTTCAGTCAGATTAGCCGTCTTTCTTACTTTTGCTTACTTTGGTTTTAGATATCTTTTTTTTCAATCAGAAAAACTTTATCCTATTCAGTTTTTAGAAATTTATATTAAATCATTAACAGTTTGTTGTTTATTTGTTTTTTACACAAGTCAAGTTGAATTTAGAGAATACTATTTTGTTTTTTTCTTATTTATAGTTTCATTAATCTTACATTTTGCATCAAGAAATAAAATTAGAAGTTATTTTAATTAAAACAAGCGGTTATAAACCGCTTGTATATTATATCAATACGCTTCAAAAATTGTTCTTAGGATTATTAAAACAAGACCAACTAATGGGAACATAACTCCTCTTATATTTGGAGTAATTCCATAGTTGTTTACAAAATTGAAATACCTAACAACAGAGCTAATTAAGGCTATTGCCATAAGCATAAATAAAAATGAATACCAAAATTTATATTGTACTACATTTTCTTCATAAGTATTTCCAGTTACATCAAATGTTAACAGTATAGACATCAATAGCATTGTAAGAAAAACCGCACCTAATGGACCTCTGAAAACTAATTTAGGCTCCTCATTGGAAAATCCTAATTCATTAAAAAATTTATCGTTTAAATAAAATTGATAAATAATAAATAAATTAAAGAGCATAAACAAAACATGGAATAAAAATGCTAAATTTCCTCCAGCTTCTGCAATCAATTCATTCATAAAATCTCCTTTTTAAATTAAATAGCAAAATTTTAATGATTCTTATTAAAAAATTATTTAATTAATATTTAATTTCAATCTTTACTTGATTTTGCCCAAATATTTATTTTTTCTTCTTTTGCATATTTATCAATTGCTTTTAATTCTTCAGATGAAAAGTTTAAATTTTTTTGACTATCTAAGCATTCATCTAATTGTTTTACCGTTCTTGCTCCAATAAGAGCTGATGTCATGTTTTTATGTCTTAAAACCCATGATAATGCCATTTGAGGTAATGATTGATTTCTTTTTTTAGCTATTTTAGTTAATTGTTTAATTTTAATTAAATAACTTTTAGTAATCATTTTTTTATCTAGTGAGGAATTATCTGAAATTCTAGAAATTTTTGGAATAGATTTTATGTATTTGCCTGACAACATGCCTTGTGCTAGCGGTGAGAAAGCAATACATCCTATTTGTAATTTTTTAAGAGTAGATAATAAATCTTTTTCAACCCACCTATTTATCATCGAATAGGATGGTTGATGAATTAAGCAACTTACTCCTTTTTGTTTTAAAAGTTTGTTCATTTTAATTGTTTGCTTAGAGCTATAAGATGAAATACCAATATATAGAGCTTTCCCGCTACGCACTGCTTGAACTAAAGCATCAGCAGTTTCTTCTAATGGTGTTAATGGATCGAAACGATGCGAATAAAAAATATCTACATATTCAAGCTTCATTCTTTTTAAACTTTGATTTAGGCTTGCAGTTAAGTATTTTTTTGAACCCCATTCACCATATGGACCATCCCACATATGATAGCCAGCCTTACTTGATATTATCATTTCGTCTCTATATTTTTTAAAATCAGAATTCATAATTTTACCAAAATTTTCTTCTGCCGATCCTGCTGGGGGACCATAATTATTTGCTAAATCAAAATGGGTTATACCTCTATCAAACGCTCTAAAAAGCATCTTCTTTGCTTCTTTTGACATAGATTTTTTTCCACCAAAATTATGCCAAAGACCTAGTGTAATAGGGGGTAAAAGTAACCCACTATTGCCACATCTTCTGTAGATTAATTCTTGATATCTTTTTGTATTAGCTTTGTAAGACATGTTTAAAAATAATTATAAATTTTATATAATAATATATAAATTAAATAAATGACTGAATTACAATGGTATGCATATCTTGGAGGATTTGTAGCTTTTGCAATTGGTTGTTACGTATACTATCTTTCTAGAAATAAAAAATTAAATGATCAACAGGTAAAAAATAGAAAAAGAGTTATGAATTTTTTATTAATAATAGCTTTAGTTTGTGTAGGTTACTCGTGGTTATAAATTTAAGAGTTATTTCTTGAAATATTACATTGCAATTGATGCTGGAACTTCAGTAATAAAGACTGTTATTTTTAATACAAATTTTAAACAAGTAAATTCTTATAGTGTAAAAAATCCAGTACTAACTAATAAATTTGGTAAATCTGAAATTGAAATGGAAAAATTTTGGTTACTTACTGCAAAATGTATTAAAATTTTAATAAAAAAATCTAATATTAATACACAATCAATTGTTGGTTTAGGAATAACTGGAAATATGGTTGGTTTTTGGTCAATTGATAATAAAAATATACCAGTAAGAAATGCAATTTTGTGGAATGACACAAGAAGTCAAAAAATTTTTACTAATAAAAAAATATTTGATCAAATTTATAAAATTACAGGCTCTATTGCACAATACGGATGCACTATACCCATTCTAAAATGGATGACTAAATTTGAAAAAGAAAATTTAAAGAAAATAAAATACATCCTAACTTGTAAAGATTGGTTAAGATTTAAATTAACAGGTAATATAAATAATGATGAAACAGAAGTTTCAGTATATCCAGGGGATATAAAAAATAAAAAATTATCAAAAAAAATTTTCAAAATATTTAGAATAAGTACAAAATATTTTAAACTTTTCCCAGAAATAAAAAAATCAAATGAATTAGGTGGATACATTACTATAAGTGCATCAAAATTAACAAGTTTAAAAGTCGGTACACCTGTTATTATAGGATGTGGAGATGTAATAGCTTCTATTTTGGGTGCTGGAGGAATTAATCATAATAAAAAGATAAGTATTATTGGAACTACATGCCATAATATTATAGTTAAAAATAATTCAAAAATTTCTAAAGATGGCTCAGGATTATTTTTTGCTTCTTTAAATAATACATGGTTAGAAACTAAAATAAATGTTGCAGGAACAACTAATATTGATTGGGTCATTGATAATTTCTATAAAAATTCTAAAAAGTATTTAGATAAAATTAAAATAATTAATAATTTTGAAAAAAAATATTTAACTTTTAAATATCCAGAAAATTCATTGGTATTTCTTCCATACATAAATTATGGAGGATCTATATCTCCATTTGTAAATTTAAATTCTAAAGCTGAAATATTTGGAATTTTACCACATCATAATAATTTTGATATAATGACTGCTTGTTATGAGGGTTTGGCATTATCTATTAAGGATTGTTATGCAAATAAAATTAAAACTAAAGACTGTCTTTATCTTGCAGGAGGTGCATCAAAAAGTAAAGTTTTACCTCAATTAATTTCAAATGTTTTAAATACTAAAGTTAAAATTTTAAATAATTCTGAACTAGGTGCCTTAGGTATTTCATTTTTAATTGATAGTTATTTACATAAAAAAGATTTAAAAAAATTAATTAATGATCACCAAATTATTGGTCATATTTACACACCCAAAAGAAAACATTCCAAATATCTTCATAATAAATATCAAAAATATAAAAAATTAAGAGAGTCATTGAATAATATTTGGTGAAAATCTCAAATTTAGTTGATAATATTAGTATATTCATATTAAAATATTAATCATAAATTAAGTGAGGAAAAATGAATAAAATATTACTATTTTTTATTACAATTCTATTTTCTTTGAATGCTTATGCTGTAACAAATGTTACTTTTTGGCATATGGAAGGTGTTCCGCATAGAGTAGATAGAATTCAAACATTAATAGATGAATTTAATTCTGCAAATCCAGATATTAATGTAACACAAGAGGTACAAAACTGGGGTGAAATTTATGCTAAAGCTCCTGCTTCAGTTGCTGCTGGAACTGCACCAGAAATATTAGTTGGTATTCCAGATTTTACTCCTATACTTGCTGATATGGGTGCAGCACAACCTGTCGAGGATTTTGTTTCAGAGTTAGATTCAAAATATGGTTTTTACCAAAAAGCTCTCGATCAATATACCTATAATGGTCACACCTGGGCTGTTCCTTTATGGAACATGGGTTTATCACTTTGGTATAGAAAAAGTGATTTTGAAGCTGCTGGAATTGAACCTCCAAAAACATGGTCTGATCTAAAAAAAGCTGCTAAGGCTTTAACTAAAGATGGTGTTTATGGAATAGGTCTTCCAGGAAATAAACAACTTTATACAGATCAAACAATTTATAGTTTTATGGTTAATTCAGGTGCTGAAGAAATTTATAATTCTGATGGTACTTTAAGATTTGATAACCCTCAAACTGTAGCAGCTTATGATGTTTATAAAGAATTATATCAATATTCAGCTCCAGATGCTGCAAACTGGACTTGGGGAGAAGCAGAAGCCTGTTTTGCAAGTAAAGGTTGTGCAATGATATTGCAGTTTACTGTAATTTCTACATATGACTCACAAGCTGGTGGCGATGCTAGTGACTTAGGTGTTATTCAAATCCCTTATGCAAATGGTAAAGCTCATAGAGCTGGAACAGTTTCATACGTGAACTCTGCAATGATTATGACCGCAGATGAAGCGAAAATGGAAGCTTCTAAGAAGTTTTTAAGTTTTTTAATGGAACCTGGAAACTATGGAAGATTTATTAACATGGAGCCAGGATTATTTTTACCAATAACTGAAGCTGGAAGTCAAGATTCAACTTATTGGGATGATCCAGTTGTTGTAAAATATAAATCACAAGTAGAAACAATGTTAGACAACTCTACAAGAGGAAGTCTATTTGGCTTTACGAATGGAAATACTTTTACAAGTATATCATCTATCTCAGCTCAGAATTTATTAGCTCAAACTCTTCAATTAACTTTAATCGACGGCAAAAGTGCAAAAGATGCGGTTAGTGAAGGTATGGAAATAATGACTGAAGCTATTGAATAAATTAAAATCTTTTCAGCACCTCTATACAAGGGGTGCTGTTAATTCTGTGAAAAAAAATAATATTGAAGGTTGGTTATTTGTATCCCCATTAGTTATTTGGATATGTCTAATTATTTTAGTTCCAATTTATATTGCATTTGAATTAAGTTTATTTAACGTAAAGATAATTGGCACTTCAGGAAAATTTGTTGGAATTGATAACTATATAAAATTACTTGGTAAATCGAAATTTTTAAACGCTTCTTTAAATAGTTTGTATTGGATAATTGGCAATGCAATCTGCCAGACATTTTTTGCATTCACTATAGCCTTAACTATTAACTACAAATTCCCTGGCAAAAAAATTATGGCTAATTGGATTATTTTATCATTTATTATTCCAACAGTAGTAGTTGTTGTAATTTGGAAATTAATGCTAAGTAGTAGTAGTGGTGTAATAAATTCAGTTTTAATTGACATTGGTTTATTAGATGAAGCTACGGGTTTTTTTAGTTCACCAAATAAAGCTTTCTTAAGTTTAGTTTTAATTAATTCATGGAGATGGAGCCCTTTTTTGGCATTAATTATTCTTTCTGGACTAAATTCCATAAATAGAGAAATGTATGATGCATCTAAGGTTGATGGGGCTAATTTTATTCAACAATTTTTTTTTATCACATTTCCAAATCTTAAAAGTGTTCTATTTGTATTAGGTTTAGTTGGTACATTATTATCATTCAATATATTTGACATTATATGGTTAATTACAAAAGGTGGGCCATCAAGTGCTACTACAACATTACCATTATTAATATATGAAACAGCGTTTACCAAATTTAGAATCAGTCAGGCTGCAACCTTGTCAATAATAACTAGTCTCTTATTATTACTATTTTCAATAATCTTTATTAAATCAATGGCACCTAAAGAAGATGATTAAAGAAAATAATATAAAATTTATATTCTTAAGTTTATCTCTATTTTTGATAATACTAATTTTTTTCTTTCCATTTTTCTGGATAATTACATCATCATTTAAAAGTCCTGAAGAAATAATTGCAACATCTACAACCATTATTCCTCGATCTTTTACTTTAGAACATTATAATAAAATATTATTTAACTCAGATTTTTTTATATATTTAAAAAATAGTTTAATAGTCTCATTCTCCTCTATGATAATTTCAATTATTTTATCTGTATCTGCTGCATATGGTCTACACAAACTTAAATTTTATGGAAATAAATTTGTAGAATATTCACTGCTTGTTACTTATGCTTTTCCAGGAGTAATTTTATTAGTACCAATTTATTTATTGTTTGCAAAAGTAAACCTACTCAACAGTTATTTTGCATTAATTATTGTTAATGTTTTATTTGCCACTCCATTTGCAGTTTGGATGTTAAAAGCTTTTTTTAAGCTAATTCCTAATGAAATAGAGGAAGCGGCATATATTGATGGGGCTTCTAGATACATTGTAATTTCTAGAATTATTGTTCCTCTGGCTGCTCCAGGTATAGCGAGTGTAGCAATTTTTTGCTTTATTATTTCTTGGACAGAATATCTTTTTGCTTCAATCTTAATAAGTGGTGATAATTTAAAAACATTACCTGTTGGCTTAGCGGGAATAGTTGGACAATATCAAATTGATTGGGGTTTTTTATTATCTGGAGCGGTTCTTGCTAGTCTACCAGTTATCTTATTATTTGTTTTTATTGGTAAATACTTTGTATCTGGATTAACAGAGGGAGCTGTTAAGTAAAATTAAAAGTATAATCAATTAATCAAATTTAACTCCAGAGAATTTTTGTAAATTAACTAATTTAGAAGTAATCAACATAGAAGTTATTACGAGCGCTATTGCAAATATTCCAGCAGCAGCAGCAGTAGGTTCAAAAGTATATCTTAAAGACCAATACAGAGCTATTGGTAAAGGAGTATTGTTTGGCGTTGCCATAAACAAAGAGACATCAAATTGACCAAAAGAAACAATGAAAGCAAAGACTGAGCCTGCCATAACCCCGTTACTAATGTTAGGAAGTGTGACTTTTCTAAATGCTGTAAGAGGTGATGCGCCTAAACTTCTTGCCGCTTGCTCTAAATTTAAATCAAAATTAAATAGAGAGGCGGAGACAGTCCCTATAACATATGGCATTGTAACTAACATATGAGCTATTACCATACCTGGATACGATCGAGCTAAACCAATATCAGTTGAAACATAAAAAATATATAGAGCTAGACCTAAAACTATTCCTGGTAAAATTAATGGTGAAAGAAATAAAGCTCTTAAAAGTTGGGATCCTGGAAAGCTAAATCTTGTTATAAAAATTGCAGCCAGAGTCCCAAAAATAGTTGATAAAGTCATAGTTATTAATGCCAAACCAAAGCTAAAGAGAAAAGCAGATAGAAATTCCTCACTTCTAAAAAAAGCAAATATCCATCTTAGTGAAATTCCTTCAGGAGGAAATGTTAAATGATCTCCTGAATTGAGACCTGTTAAAACAACAATAAAAACTGGTATTAATAGAATTGCTAAAGCAATTCCTGATCCAATTTTAACTAATGTTCCTAATTCATTAACTTCTCTAATCTTCGCTTTACTCATGCTCTTCCACCGCCAATTCTAATTGCAACTCTTTGATAAACAATAACTGATAATAAACTTGTACAAAATAATACAACTGCAATTGCAGAACCAAATTGCCATTTGCCCATTTCTGCAATTTGTTGATATACATGAAGTGGCATAACCATAACTTTCCAACCACCCATTAGAGCAGGAACGATATAAGAACTTATGGAAATAGCAAATACAAGCAATGTACCAGCCAAAATTCCAGGCATAGATAGAGGAATAATAATTTTCCAAAATGCTTGGTTTGGTGAAGCTCCTAAACTTCTACTTGCTTCAACTACTGCCGGTGAAATTCCTCTTATAATTCCAATTAACGAAAGAACCATAAAGGGCAAAGAAAATTGTACAAGACCAACTAAAACACCAAGTTTATTATACATAAGACCAATAGGTTTTTCGATTATATTAAAGTACATTAATGCACCGTTAATTAAACCATTGTCTCCCATTAAAACCATAAGTCCGAAAAGACGAATAACCATATCTAGTTGCATTGCACATAATACTAAAATCATTAAGAATGTATTTCTCGCAACATTTTCTGTTTTAGCTATTAAATATGCAAGAGGATAACCAATAATAAGAGTTATAAGAGATGCTAACGCTGCCAATGAAACAGATGTTACAGCTGCATCAAAATATAAAGAACGATTATAAATTCTAAGAAAACTTTTTAACGTCCATTTTCCTTGTAAATCTAGTACACCGGTTACAGGCTTATCAAAAGCTAGTACAAACATACTTAAAACTGGAATTATAAAAAAAATAATAAATAATATTAAGGCCGGTAGTACAAGCAGAATTGGTCTATATGTATAGAAAATTCTTAGAAAGTTATTTTTGTCTTTTATATCTTCCATTAGCTAATATCCTCAAGAGGAGTATAATTAAATGGTAGTCCAAATGCTCGTGGTCCAAATAATTTTAATGCTTTTTCTGATCTCATTATTGGTGGAACTGAAACTGCCACTATTTTTATTCTTTGTCCATATCTTAAACTATCAGTAGTAATCGGCTCTCCAGTTTCACTATCAAGAGCACAAATTAAATCTGGTACCATTGCTAAAACCTTATTATCATTAAGTTTAGCATAAGAAAATTCATTTTGAAACTCAACTAATAAAGTATCTTTATCATTTAAACTTTTCAAATACATTTTTCCTCTAGTCCATCCATTAACTGTCTCTCTTAAAAGATCATCAATTTTGCCTGTGAAGAGAAGTTTACCAACTCGAGGAGGATTACTTTTTCCCATATATTTTATAATTTCTTCAACCGGATCATTTTTATCATCTCTTGCTTTCTGTATTAAAGATCCAATTTCAAAAGAAAGCTTTATAGTGTTATGAACCGAAGTTTCTCTAATTTGTTTTGCATTCATTGGATAACAAGCTACTTGACAAATACCACCCATTCTTACACAAACAGCTCTCGATAACCATTCACCTGAACTACTATTTCTAGAATTAAAAATTCCAGTTTCATAAAAATCATTAATTACAACTAATGGATTAATACTTACATCGCCAACATTATAAGTTACCATTTGTAATTCAGGAAAAGCTCTTCCCATGCCATCTGCATCTATTACTGGTAATCCTGACAATGCTCCAACAACAAGTGGTAATGTTGCATTAACACCACCTGCTTCAATAGGCATTATGGCATTAAATTTTTTCCCTATTATCTCTTCAACTTTTTTCATTGCTTCATATGAAGTTAAACCATTTGGAGCTTTTTCCCCAAACACAGTTGGTGCTCCCATAGTTAATACGTTGCAGGCAAATGTATCATCATCAATTTCATCTGGACTAATTATTTTTACTTTTTTTCCCTGTTCTAGTTGATGTTTTAACATTAACTTTCCAATATAGGGATCTCCACCACCGCCTGTAGCTAAGAATGCTGTACCTCTGGCAAGATCTTCCAAGTTTAATAAGTTTAATTCAATCATTAAAATATGTCTCCAACTGCCTTAGCATGTATTCTAACAGAACCAGAAGGTAGATAGCTCAAAGGTATTTCTTCTAATTCTATAATTTTAATTGTATCTTTAATTGCTCCAGCTTGAAGCGCTCTACTTATCGCATCGTTTTTAGCATTTTCAATTGATTTTTCTCTACCCATTTCAGAATATGAATAAATTTTATCTATTTCTCCACCAGCTTGTGCAAGCGAAGCACCTATGGCATTAGCAACATCTGAATGATCAGGTATTAAAACTTCACTAGCACCTTTTAATTTACCATTTACTAATATACTTCCACCTCCAACCAATATTACTGGTACATCATCTTTATTTAGTTTTACTCTATCAATTCCTTCTTCAATCATGTTTTTAATTTTATTTTGAGATTTAGTTATTAAGTCATTGCTTATGTATTCTATTTTACTTTTATCTCCAAAATTAGCATCACCTGAAGCAACAGTAATATCAGAAGTTGTTAAAGTTTTACCTCCAAAAATTAAAGCTTCTTTATCTAATTTATAACCAACTGAATCCGGTCCTACTGAAACTTGATTATTATTTTCTCTAATTATACTTCCACCTCCAAGTCCTATAGAGATTAAATCCGGCATTCTAAAATTAGTTCTAACGCCGCCAATGTCTACAGGTATTGCAGACTCTCTAGGAAAACCCTCTTTTATAACACCAAAATCAGTTGTTGTTCCTCCAATATCAACAACAATTGCGTTATTTTTTTTTGATAAAAAACCTGCTCCTCTCATACTATTTGTGGGACCCGAAGCAAAAGTTAGTACTGGATAGTTTTTAACTATATCGGCTGACATTAGAGTGCCATCATTCTGACTAATGTAAAATGGACTTTTAATTTTTAATTCTTTTAATGCATCTTTAAAAGATGAAATAACTTTATCGGCAAGTTTTCCTAAAGAAGAATTCATAATAGTTGCATTTTCTCTTTCTACAAATCCTACTCTTCCTATCCTATGAGACATTGTAATAATTGCATCAGGATTATGTTCTTTAATAATTTTAGCTGTATCTATTTCTTGTTGCTCATTAATCGGAGAGAAAACACAAGAAATTGAAATATACTTTAAGTTTTTATTTTTAATATCTTTTGCAACTTTAGTTATTTCTTCAGCTGTCCAATCACCAAGTAATCTTCCATCGAATTCATATCCCCCATTTACAATCCAAAAATTTTCTCCAATTATTTTTCTTAAATTATCTGAAAAATCTATACAGGGTGGAACACTCACTGTGGCTGGATAACCCAATCTTACTACAGCTACTTGTTCTAATCTTTTGTTTTCAACAAATGCATTTGTGAATTGAGTAGTGCCAATCATCACTGACTCAATATTTTTTGTATCAATATTATTTCTATTTAATATTGTTGAAACTGCATTAATTATACCTAAACCAGGTTCTTCTGTTGTTGCAGATTTATAACCGTCAACAACTTCCTTACCTTGCATTAATACAGCATCAGTATTAGTACCACCTACATCAACCCCAATACGAAACATATATTTTTACATTATTTAAAAATTTTAAAGTATCAATCAATAAATTGTTTAGAATTTATGAATAACTTACTTATGTAATTAAAACATAATAAATATCTGTTTTAGTACTTTATCCATTTTGAAATTTGTTATTAAAAAGTGATGATTAATTTAATAACAATTTGAAAATTTCATTTAAATTAGCATTATTTAGTTGCAATTTAATGTTGTTGTATTAGGTTTTATCAAACTTATTAGGAGGCATTATGTCAAAAAAAAATAAGGTAAATAATAGCAGAAGAAAATTTATTAAAGATACTGCTATTTTGACTGCTGCTGCCTCTACTTTACCATTATTTAATATTAATCATGCATGGTCTCAAGATGTTGTTTTTGATGGAGAACCTTTTGATGCTGGTGGTGCTGAATTAAAACTTGGTGAATGGGGTGGTTTCTGGGAAGAATTCATGCGTGAAGCATTTATCAATGATTTTGAAAAAAGATACAATTGTAAAATATCTTACGATGGTGCTTGGCCTTGGTTCCCTAAATTTATAGCTAGTGGTGATAAAAATCCAGCTTACGATATATGTAACTGGAATATTCCCGAAATGGTTAAAACTGCAAGAGCTGGTGATTTCTTTATGTCGCCAGATGAAATTGCATCAGCAATTCCTAACGGAGCGAATGTATGGGATTTTGCTAAAGACACTGGTGTTGGTCTAACTTGGGCATTTGGACAATATGCTTATGTATACAGAAGCGACCTAGTTGATCCACCAATTACAGATTTTAAACAATTCTGGGATAAAAAATTTGATGGAATGAGAGGTACTTACATAACTTCAAATACTCTTCAAATGGTATTTTTCCTTGCTTCATGTCAAGCATTTGGAAAAGATGCATATGATCTTGAAGCTGGATATCAAGCAATGAGAGATGCTATGCCAGCTAAAATTTCTGATTTTACTGGAAATATGCAAACTCTTGTAGAAAGAGGAGAGGTTCAAATTGGTGTTCAATGGGAAGGAGAATGTTATCTGCAAATGGATAAAGGTATTCCAGTAGATAACTTTATCTGGCAACATCAGAAACCATTATTAACTCAAACTCATACAGTAAGTAAATATTCTGATCCTGTTCAAAAGAAATTAGCTTTAGCTTATGTTAATGAAAAGCTAGATCCTAAATTTATGAATAAAGCAGGAGAAACGTTTTATTTACGTCCAACAATTAAGAATGCAGAGCTTCCAGAGCTTCTAACTTCTAAAGGTGTAAAAAATGATGCTAATGCATTAGATGGTTTACATACACCTGATTGGAATTTCTATTTAGAAAATGAAGATGATATTGTTGAAACTGTAAATGAAATATTTACTAGTTAATTAATATATTTAACCAGCTACTTAATAAGTAGCTGGTTTATTTTATATGTTTGATGTTCAAATAAATAAACTAACAAAAAAGTTTGAAGATAATGTAGCTGTTAACGGCATTGATTTTAAAATTAATTCTGGAGAGTTTTTTTCAATTTTAGGCCCATCTGGTTGTGGTAAAACAACAACATTAAGAATGATTGCTGGCTTTGTAATGCCGACAGCTGGTGAAATTTTCATAGGTAATAATGACATTACATTCCAAGCTCCAGAAAAAAGAAATATTGGTTTTGTTTTTCAAAATTATGCAATTTTTCCTCATATGAATGTTTTTGAAAATATTTCTTTTGGATTAAAAATGAGAAATATTGATCAGAAACAAATTAATGAGAAGGTAAAAATAGCTTTAGAACAAGTAAATTTAATTGGATACGAAACTAGATATCAGAGAGAATTATCTGGTGGTGAGCAACAAAGGGTAGCATTAGCCAGGGTCCTTGTCACAGAACCTCAAATATTATTATTAGATGAACCTTTAAGTGCTTTAGATAAGAAGCTTAGAGAAGAAATGAAGATTTGGATTAAAGAACTTCAGAAAAAATTAAAAATTACTACGGTATATGTAACACATGATCAATCAGAAGCTTTAACTATGTCAGATAGAATAGCAATTATGAATAAAGGTAATATTTCACAAATTGGAACTCCTGACGATATTTATGAAAAACCTCAAAATACTTTTGTTGCAGACTTTATTGGAACTTCAAACTTTATTAATTTAAAACTTATAAATAGTTCAAGTGGTAAATCAAAAGTGTCTTTTTCAGATATAGAATTTGAAATTGATGGTGACTTTAATGATAATTTTAAATGTATATTAAGACCTGAACATTTATTTATAAATCCGACAAATAAAAGTGAATTAGTTTCAGTAAATGCTAGAATAAAGATAATTTCTTATCAAGGGTCTTTAATCAAATATATAGTTGAAGTTAATGAACAAACCTTAACAGCTGAATTTTCAAATAGTATGAATTTAAATAGATTAAAAGAAGGTGACAATGTAACAGTTGGGTTTAACCCAAATAGCCTTGTAATAATAAAGGATTAAATATGCAAATTGGAGTTGATGTAGGAGGAACAAATACAGATGGAGTTATCTTATCTGAAGGCAAAGTTTTAGTATCTGAAAAAACGACAACTACAGAAGATGTAGGTGATGGTGTCTTTAATATTATTAAAACTGTTTTAACTAAAGGCAATATTTCTCCAGATAAAATTTCTAGTGTAATGATAGGCACTACTCATTTTACAAATGCTCTTGTTGAGAGAAAAAAATTACAAAAAATAGCAGCTATAAGATTATCATTACCCGCCGCAGATAGCCTTGAACAAATGATAGGATGGCCATCAGATTTAATTGATAATATTAATCCCATAAAATACTTCGCTAAAGGTGGTTATGAAGTAGATGGTAGGGAAATATCTAAGTTAGATAAAGATGAGATAAAAAAAATTACTGAAGAAATAGCAAATAAAAATTATAAAAATATTGCAATTAATTCTGTGTATTCGCCTCTAAATTCTGAAATGGAACTTGAAGCAAATGAAATTATTAAAAATATTATTCCAGATGCTAATATATCTTTATCACATTCAATTGGTAAAGTTGGTTTAATTGAAAGAGAAAACGCAACTATTATTAATGCAGCATTAGCAAATTTAGCAGTTGAGATTGTTGAATCTTTTAAAAATGCTCTTAAAAAACTTAATATTGATGCACCACTCTATATAAGTCAAAACGATGGCACACTTATGAGACCGGATAAAGTTAAACAGTATCCAGTTTTAACATTTGCATGTGGACCGACAAATAGTATGCGTGGAGCAGCTTATTTATCAGGAATTCAGGACTCAATTATTGTAGATATTGGTGGTACTACATCAGATGTTGGATACATTAAAGCTGGTTTCCCAAGACAGTCAGCAATAGCTACTGATGTTGGTGGTGTCAGAACAAATTTTAGAATGCCGGATATAATTTCAATAGGTCTTGGGGGAGGGTCATTAATCAGAGACAATGGTAACAAGGTTGGTCCTGATAGTGTTGGATATAGATTAACAGAAAAGGCATTAGTTTTTGGAGGAGATACATTAACAGCAACTGACATAGCGGTTAAACATTATGATCTAGATATTGGTGATAAATCTCTATTAAATAAACTTGATGATAGTACAGTCAAAAACGCAAAACAAGAAATTACAAGATTATTAGAAGAGGCAGTAGATAAAATGAAAACTAGTGCTGAAAATGTACCTGCAGTTTTTGTTGGAGGTGGTACAATTCTTAATAAAGAAAATCTTAATGGAATATCTGAATTGGTCATTCCTGATAATTTTGCTGTTGCGAATGCAGTAGGTGCAGCACTTGGACAAGTAAGTGGAGAAGTTGATCGAGTTTTTCATTATGAAAAATTAGGTAGAGAAAAAACTATTGAACAAGCATCTAATGAAGCTAAACAACTTGCAAAAGAAGCTGGTGCGAAAGAAAGTTCAATTGAGATAAATGAAATAAATGAAAACCCTCTAGCTTATTTACCTGGTAAATCTGTTAGACTGCAAATTAAAGCAATTGGCGATTTGGAGAATTATTAATATGGATAAATTAACTTTAGATAAAATAGATGATTTTTTAAGAGGAACTGCTTTTTTAGGTACTGGTGGAGGAGGTAATCCATACGTTGGTGGTTTAATGCTGCGACAAGAACTTGAAAAAGGTTTTGAACCTAAATTAATTAAAGGTGATGAAGTGGGTGATGATGATTTGATTTTGCCTATTGCAAACATGGGCGCACCTACTGTTTTAGTTGAAAAACTTCCAAATGCAAAATCAGCTGTGAAAGCTCTAAGAAAAATGGAAGAGCTAATGGGTAAAAAAGCTACAGCCTTAATTGCAGCTGAAGCTGGCGGTATAAATGGAACTTTACCATTTATAGTAAGTGCTTACACTGGATTACCTGTTATTGATGCTGATGGCATGGGAAGAGCTTTTCCTGAGTTGCAGATGTGTACATTTGGAGTTTATGGAGTAAATTGCTCTCCTGTAATTGTAAGAGATGAAAAAGATAATGAAATGGTTGTTGATGCAGAAAATAACCATGCTTCTGAAATGTTTGCTAGAGTTATATGTATGCAAATGGGAACAAAATCAGAAATTTGTTTGTATCCAATGACTGGAAAACAAATGAAAGAAACATCTGTTCATCATACTGTTACATTAGCTTATGAAATTGGTAAATCTATTGGGGATGCAAGAGTTAAAGGAACTGATCCTTTAGAAGGAATAGTGGATTATTTTAAAAATAGTTTTGATAAAAGATTTTGTAAGTTACTCTTTCAAGGAAAAGTTACTGATTTACTTAGAGAAACTACAGATGGCTGGGCACGAGGTGAAGTAAAAATTACTTCTTTAACTGATCCAAATGACAGTATTCTGGTTAAATTGCAAAATGAATTTCTTATTGCCTTAAAAGATGGTAAGCCATTAGCAATGGTACCTGATTTGATTTGCTTAGTAGATTTAGAAAATGCTGAACCAATAACTGCAGAAGATGTTAGATATGGACAAAGAGTAAATGTAATAGGTGTAAGTACACCACCTAATATGAGAACGAAGGCAGCACTTGATACATTTGGCCCTGTTCCATTTAAAGTTTATGATAAATTTATTCCTATAGAGGAAATAAAATGAGCAATGCAATTAATGTTAGGGTTGTGTCACCTATAACCACTAAAGGTTTTAGAAAAGATAGTGATTTTGATACAATAAGAAATTCAGATTTAAATATTAGTCATTCTCAAATTGAA
>CACBLW010000011.1 GCA_902540265.1 uncultured Alphaproteobacteria bacterium | reverse complement strand
CATAAATATGATGAAATTGATCAAGCTATAATTCAAGCGAAAAAAAGCGATGCTCCTACAGTTATATCTTGTAAAACTAAAATTGGTTTCGGTTCTCCTAACAAAGAGGGTTCAGCTTCATCACATGGTTCACCTCTGGGTGAAGATGAAATTAGTTTAACAAGAAAAAAATTAGAATGGAATTATTCGCCGTTTGAAATTCCAAATGATTTATTACGTGAATGGAGAAGTTTCTATAAAAAAAATGAAGAAACAAGAAATTCATGGTTATCAAAAAACAAAGAATTAATTGAAAGTAAAAATTTTAAAGATAGTTTTTATCAAAAAATTGATCATCAACTTCCAGAAAAATTAGGTGAATTAAAATCTGAGCATTTTAATGAAAAAACAAATTGTGCATCAAGAAAATCAAGTGAACTTACCTTAAATTTAATTTCAAACTATCAAAAAAATCTTATTGGTGGTTCTGCTGATCTTACTGGATCAAATAACACTAAAGCAAAAGATATGAATGTAATTACATCTGATAATTTTAATGGAAATTATATTCATTACGGCATTAGAGAACATGGAATGGCAGGAGTAATGAATGGCATTGCTTTGCATAAAGGTTTAATTCCATACGGAGGAACTTTTTTGGTATTCACTGATTATTGCAGACCTTCAATTAGGTTATCAGCTATTATGAATATACCAGTTATTTATGTAATGACACATGACTCAATAGGATTAGGAGAAGATGGGCCAACCCATCAACCAGTTGAACATCTTGCATCTCTAAGAGCTATACCAAATTTAACAATCATTAGGCCTTGTGATATTATTGAAACTATAGAAGCATGGGAATGTGCCATTAACAATACTGGACCAACAATCTTAGTTTTAACAAGACAAAATCTACCAATGTTACAAAAAGATAACCGAAAAGAAAATCTTGTAAATAAAGGTGCTTATAAAATAAGAGATTTTAAAGAATATGATGCAACAATTTTATCTTCTGGTTCTGAAGTTGAGATTGCTTGCTCTGCATCTAATAAACTTTTTGAAAACAATAATTTAAAGATAAGAGTTATAAGCATGTCTTCATTTGAATTGTTTGAGAAGAATGATGATGGTTATAAAAATGAAATTTTAGGAAATAAACCTATTTTTGCTATTGAGGCTGGAGTAATAAATGGATGGGAAAAATATATTAAAAATGAAAATTTTGTTGGTATGTCAACTTTTGGTGAAAGTGGTCCATACAAAGATTTATATAAGCACTTTAAGATAACAGATGATTACTTAATTGAAAAAATAATTAAAACTTTATAAAAAGGAGAAATATGAAAGTTGCAATAAATGGATTTGGAAGAATTGGAAAACTCGTTTTTAGAGCTTTATTAGAAAAAAATCCTAAAAATATTAATATTGTAGCTATTAATGAACTAGGAAGTGTTGAGAGCAGTGCTCACTTACTTAAATATGACAGTGTTCACGGTATTCTTAAAGATGAGATTAGCTCAATCAAAAATGGATTAAAAATTGGTAAACATAAAATTAATTTTTATTCCGAAAGAGATCCAAATAACCTTCCTTGGAAATCACTCAAGGTAGATGTTGTTCTTGAATGTAGTGGTGTTTTTACTTCAAAAGAAAAGGCGATTTCTCATTTAAATGCAGGAGCAAAAAAAGTTATTATTTCAGCACCAGCTTCAAATGTAGATGCAACAATTGTTCAAGGTGTAAATAATGATACCATTAAAAAAAATCATAACGTAATTTCAAACGGATCTTGTACTACTAATTGTCTTGCTCCTTTGGCTATGGTTCTTGATGAAAAATTAGGAATTGAAAGTGGTTTTATGACAACAATTCATAGTTACACGGGTGATCAAAGAACTGTTGATCAAACCCATTCTGACTTTAGAAGAGCAAGGGCTGCAGCTGAGTCAATGATTCCAACTTCTACAGGAGCAGCAAAGGCTTTGAGTCTAGTCTTACCAAAATTAAAGGGTAAACTAGATGGAACAGCTATTCGAGTACCTACTCCTAATGTTTCACTTATAGATCTTACATTTGTAAGTAAGAAAAAAACTAGCCCAGAAAAAATTAATTCTATAGTTCTCCAAGCTTCAAAAACTAAAAAATTAGATGGAATACTAACAACAAACTCATTACCTCTAGTTTCAATTGATTTTAATCATAATTCAAGCAGTTCTGTATTTGATATGAGTCAAACACAAGTTGTCAAAGATAAATTCTGTAGAGTTTTATCTTGGTATGATAATGAATGGGGATTCTCAAATAGAATGGTAGAGACTATGGTTAATCTTAAAAAATTTATTTAGTGCCTAAAAAAATTTGTTTTGCAGTATCGACACTAATACAAATTGAAAATTTAATAGAATTTCGAAAATCAAAGTTCAAAACTTCGATCATATTTATAAAATATTTTTTAATTAAAGGTTTTGGGATAGAGTGGCTTAGAACGTTAATAAACCATCTTAAAAATAAATATAAGACACACAATATTAAGTTTTTTGTCGACTCAGGCTATGATCAAGGTCTTAGTATATTATTAACTCACGAAAATATTGATTATTTAAAATTAAAAAATAATAAAATCATCTTAAATAAAATTAATCAAATTGCAAAAAAAAATAAGGTTTTATTAAATCCAACTTTTGATGTAGTAGATCTTACGAAAATTAAAAATATACAAAAAAAACTTAAAATAAAACTATGAAAATAGATGGAAATGAAATTAAAGTTGGAAATATTTTAGAAATTAATAACAAACTTTGGAAAGTTTTGAAAACTCAACATACTCAACCAGGAAAGGGTGGTGCCTACTTACAAGCTGAACTTAAAGAAATAAGAGAAGGTACTAAAATGAATAGTAGGTTTAGATCATCAGAAACAGTAGAAAGAGCTATCCTTGATGAAAAAGAATTTCAATATCTTTATAATGATAATAATAATTTTATATTCATGGATAAACAAACTTATGAACAAATAGAACTTGGCTCAGACATACTAACTGAGGATCAATCAAAATTTTTAGTTGAGAATAGTAATGTTATTATTAATTTTTATAATGAAAAACCGGTCGGAATTGACTTGCCTGATACTGTAGAATTAACTGTTATAGAAACTGAAGGTGTTGTAAAAGGTCAAACAGCTGCTTCATCATATAAACCAGCTACTTTAGAAAAGAAAATTAAAACATCTGTACCGCAATTTATTGCCGTTAATGATAAAATAGTAATAAGTACAATTGACAGTAGTTATATCGAAAAATCAAAAAATTAATGCAGCCTGCTGTAATTAATATCTTTGAAAAGGCAGTAAAAAAAGCTGGTAAAATATTATTAAGAGATTTTGGAGAATTAGAAAATTTACAAATACAATCTAAATCAGTTGGAGATTTTGTAACAAATGCAGATATTAAAGTAGAAAAAACACTTTTAGAAACTCTTAAATATTATTATCCAAATTATACCTACATAACTGAAGAAACTGGTGAAATAAAGGGTGATGAAAACACCATTATTATTGATCCCATTGATGGAACATCTAATTTTATTCATGGAATACCTCATGTTGGAATAATCGTTGCTAAAATGACAAATGATGAAATCACAGACGGTGTGATTTATAATCCAATTTTAAACGAATTTTTTTGGAGTTCTAAGGGTAAAGGCTCGTGGTGTAATAATAGTAGACTTAGAGTGTCAAACAGGCAAATTTTTTCTGATTGCTTGATAGGCACTGGGCTTCCGTTTGGAGAAAGAATTTATAAAAACTATTTAAGTGAGATTGATGAAATCCTAAAATCATCTGCAGGAATAAGAAGACTCGGTTCTGCAGGCCTTGATCTTGCCTATGTTGCCTCTGGTAAATTAGATGGTTTTTGGGAAAAAGATCTAAATTTATGGGATGTTTCAACGGGCATTCTTTTGGTTAAAGAAGCTGGGGGGAAAATTTCTAAAATAGATGGAAATGCATGGGAAATAGATTCTCGTGATTTAGTTGCTTCAAATAATAAAATTCATAATGAATTAATTAAAAAACTTACTTTACTTTGAAATCTATATAAATATAAGACAGGCATGAAAAAAGATATACATCCTAAATATCATGAAATAAACGTTGTTATGACTGATGGATCTACTTTTAAAACTAGATCTACTTGGGGTAAAGAAGGTGATACTCTTAAATTAGAAATTGATTCTAAATCTCACCCAGCATGGACCGGTGGTAAGGCTGGTCTTAATGAATCTGAAGGACAGGTAGCTAGATTCCAAAAAAGATTTAAAGGTCTTAAAATTAATAAATAATTATTTAAAAAACTTTTCAGCATTAAGTTTTAAATTTTCCTTCTTTGTTATCTCATCTTGAACTCTTAGTATTTCAGTTTGAAGTTCAGAAATATAATTTTGCAAATCCTCAACACTGAAATCATCCAAATTTAATATTTTAACCGTCTTTTGCTTTTCATCAACTTCAAAAAAATCTGTCATAGTCATATTTTGTTATATATTATTTTTTGATTATATTATATGAGCCAATTATGAAATATCCTTTAATGCCTAAAGCAACAGCAATATGGTTAGTTGAAAATACAGCTTTAACATTTGATCAAATAGCTGAATTCTGTGGATTACATGAACTAGAGGTTCAAGGAATAGCTGATGGAGAAGTTGCTGTCGGTATGAGAGGTTATGATCCTATTGATAATAATCAATTAACAAAAGAAGAAATTGAAAGATGTGAAAAAGATGATGGAGCTCGTTTGAGTCTTATTAAGTCTGATATAATTGAAGATTTACCACCAAGAAAAAAAGATTCTAAATACACACCTCTTTCTTTAAGACAAGAAAAGCCATATGCTATTTTGTGGCTTATAAAAAGATATCCGACTGAATTAAGTAGTTCTCAAATTGCAAAACTTACCGGCTCAACAAAAAATACAGTTGAGGCCATAAGAAATGGTACATACAGAGAAGCAGTTCTTGAGGCAAAGAGTCCAATGGATGTTGGTTTATGTACTTATAAGGATCTCGAAAGAACTTTAAATAGAACTAGAACAAAAAAAGTAGATCAAGAAAATTAATCATTTTTTATAACGTAATTTAAATAATAGAACATCAAGATCATCCAAAATAAAACCATTGAAATAATAAAAATCTGAAAGTTATATATTTTTATAACTCCGATAGGCTCACCAAGATAATAGGTTAAAGGTCCTAAAACTCCACTTAAAATAATTCCTAAAATTTTATAACTTTTAAAAAAAGTAAGAATTTCATCAAAAAGAGTACTAAAACTAAACCATAAAACAATCATCCATAATGGCAGAGTACCAAGTTTAGCAATAGTTTCAAAATCGTAAATTTGGAAATAAACTAATAAAGTATCAAAAAAATATCCTGGAACTGAAATCAAAAGTGAAATCTTAAAAAATTTTTGTTTATTATAATTAAAATAAAAATAAGTTAATAAGAAAATAATTCCAACCCAAATGCCTAACATAGGATTAGAAAATTTTGTTTCACCAAATACACAGGCTAACCAAGTTAGTTGATAGCCAGTTAAGACTAAAAATACTTTTAGTTTTTGCATTTCTATTTTTGAATTAAGAAATGAGAAACATCGGTTGAACTATTTGCAAAACCTGTTTCACAATAAGATAGATAAAATTCCCACATTCTTTTAAATTTAATATCGAAACCAAACTTTGATAAATCAGTCCAAGATTTTTGAAATTGTTTATTCCACATTTTAAGTGTTTTTGCATAAGAACCACCGAAACTTAGATTTTCAATACATTTTAGTCCAACGTGTTTTGCCGAATATTCAAATTGTTTTTTAGTTGGAAGCATTCCGCCTGGAAAAATATATTGTTGAATAAAATCTGGTCTGTTTTGATAATCTTTAGCCTTTTTTTCATCAATCGTTATGACTTGTAGCGCAGCCATACCACCATCGTTGAGAGAATTATGAATTGTATCAAAGTAATTATGCCAGTATTTCTTCCCAACTGCTTCAAACATTTCAATTGATACAATATTTGAATATTTTTTTTTGATATCCCTATAATCTCTGAATATAACTGATACTTTTTCAGACAAACCTTCATTTTGAATTTTTTCAGAAGCATATTCGTATTGTTCCTTAGAAATAGTTATAGCATCAACTGAACAATTGTAATTTTTCGCTACAAATGATGAAAACCCGCCCCATCCACATCCAATTTCTAAAGTTTTAGAATTTGAGTCTAATGATAAAGTTTCAGCAATCTTTCTATATTTGTTAAATTGTGCATCCGATAAATTGGTATTCTTATTATCAAAAAGAGCAGAAGAATAGGTCATGGTTTTATCTAACCACTTTTCGTAAAAATTATTTCCTAAATCATAATGATATTTAATGTTTTTTTTACTCTGTGATTTTGAATTGTTATTTAAAAAATGCTTTAATTTCGCAAAAGTAGCAAAAAAAAGATTAGTATTTATGCTTTGTAAAAAATAACTCTCATTTTTGTGAGAAAGTAGTAATAAATTAGTCAAATCGGTGCTTGTAAAGTAACCATTCATATAGGCTTCTGCAAAACCTACAGAACCTTTTTTAAAAATTAAATTTAAAAAATTATAATTATGAATTTTTATATTTGCAGATATATCCTCCTCTTTTCCGACAAAAACTCTCTCCTCGCCAGTAGGAAATTCAACTGTTAATTTTCCGTATCGAATTTTAGATAGAAAGTTTACTAATAATTTTTCGACAGTTTTATCAAAATTTGTTTTAAAAAAATTCATTTAAAAATTACCTTCAAAACTCACTGTATCATTTGGCTTCTTTTTTCGTGCATAATATTTACCACCTTTGTAAATTATTTTTAGAGCTTCATAAAGAATTCCAGCCATTACCTTGAAGCCTAAAAGTGGATTGTAATATAAAAATTTAAACATATTTTTCGAGTTAAAATCTGTAAATTTGCCATGCTGAGAAGCTGTTAGAACTTTTTTATTATTTTTATCATAAAGATCAATGTTAATATTTATTGTATCTTTTTGCATTCGATTAAAAAATTTATAATTTGCCTCCATTTCTATGAACGGAGATACATAAAACTGCTTTGCACATTCATGAGATAATTTAAAATCTTCAAAATTTACATTTCCTTTAAAAATATAGGTATGTTGTTCATTAGTCGTATTTTTGACTTCATAGAAAATAGATATTAATTTTTTATCATCATAACAATATATAATTGATAAGGGATCAAATACATATCCCAAAATTCTTGGAAAACATAATATCATTATATTAAGATGTTTATATTTAATATTAAATTTAGAGAGGGAATCTTTAACGAATGTCTTTATTGACCTTTTGTCTCTATATCCATGATCTTTTTCATAAATAGAAAAAAGATTAAAAGAGTTTAATGAAAAAAGTTTATAGTTTTTACTTAATTGATCTAGATTATCCAAATTAATAAAAACACTTGGTACCTCATATTTCAACGTGTGTTTAAATGGAATAAATCTTTTATGTATAATGCTAGATAATAGTATTTGAGAAATCATTTAAAATTAATTTGCAATCTATTATAAAAATTTTTCTCTCTCTTCCAAGGTAAATCACAATTTAATAATTTACAAATATAAGAAGATGATTGAATGCCGTCTTCATGAAAACCATATCCAAGATAAGCTCCACAGAAAAAAGTATTATTCTTTCCTTGAATTTGCATAACGTTTTTTTGAGCTAAAATAGTATCGGTGGTATATATTGGATGATTAAATGTTGTTTCGTTAATTATATTTTTAGGCTTTTTATATGGATTTACAGTTACAAAATAATTTTGTTTGGTTGGTAATTTTTGCAAGAAATTCATCCAATAAGTTAAAGTAAATTTAGAAGATGATGACTTATTTAAAAAATTCCAACTCGACCACGCAATTTTTGATTTAGGCATTAAAGAGTGATCGGAGTGAAGTATTGCTGAGTTAGTTGAATATTTAAATTGTGAAAATATTTTTACTTCTTCTTTTGTTGGTTTTTCCAAAATATCCAATACTTGATTTGCATGGGTTGCGAATATTACCTTATGAAATTCTAATATATTATTTTTCTCATCTTCTATTTTAATTTTACTATTTTCTCTAATAATTTTATTAATTTTGAAATTTGTTTCATACTCAAAAACATTTTTATTAATAATTTTTTTTATATATTCGTTACTACCACCTTCTACGTATTTCCATTGAGGTCTTTTTTTTAAATTAAATAAAGCATGATTTTTAAAAAAATTAATAAATGTTATGAGAGGAAAATTTTTTACATCACTTATATTGCTTGACCATATAGATGATATCATAGGTAAAATATGATAATTTATTAGGTATGTTGAAAAATTATTAGTTTTTAAAAAATCATTTAAGGTTTTAGTTTGATCTAAATCACTAACATTCAAGCTATTACATAATAAATAAAGCTTTCTTATTTCAAATAACATTTTAAAAAAATTAAAAGAAAACACGTTTCTGAAATTAGCAAAAAGAGAAAATATATTTTTGCCACTATATTCAATTTGAGGATCTTGATTTGAGACGGCAAAAGACATATCTGAATATTTGCATTTCACATCAAGTAATTTAAAAAAATTTGTTAAATCTGGATAATTATTTTCATTGAATACAATAAACCCTGTATCAACTGGGATTGTCTTTGTTGATTCTTCAACATAGATAGTTCTTGTATGTCCGCCCAATTTATTATTTTTTTCAAATAAATGAACATCATATTTTGAAGACAAAAGGTAAGCTGCACTTATTCCTGAAATACCAGAACCAATAATTGCTATTTTTTCTCTCACATCAACTAATAGTTTTAAATGCTGATAGTGCTCTATTTCTTGTTTCTTTTAAATCTACAATTGGTGCTGGATATGAAGTACCAATCTCAAAATTATATTTCTTTTGATCCTCCATAGACATCTCCCAAGGATTATGAATATATTTTTTAGGAATATTATTCAACTCAGGAACAAATTCTTTTACATAATCACCATCTGGATCAAATTTTTGACCCTGCAATATTGGATTAAAAATTCTAAAATATGGACTTGCATCAGCACCACAACCAGAGATCCATTGCCAACCTGCAGAATTAGACCCAACGTCAGCATCAACTAAAGTATCAAAAAACCACTCTTCCCCATTTTTCCAGTGTAACAATAAATTTTTTGTTAGAAACGAACCTACAATCATTCTTACTCTATTATGCATCCAGCCTGTTTTATATAGTTGTCTCATTCCAGCATCAACAATTGGAATACCAGTTTTACCATTATGCCATAATGATAAATTTTTAGCATTTTTAATCCATGGAAATTTATTAAATTTACTTTGTATAGGTTTATGAGTCATATCTGGATAATGAAATAAAAGATTATAAGAAAAGTCTCTCCAGCCAAGTTCAGCAAGAAATTTTTTTTTATTTTCAAGATTAATTTTTTTTTCAATATTTACGGTATCATAAACTTCCAAAGCGGATATTTCTCCAAAATGAAGATACGGTGATAATTTTGAAGTTAAATCTTTATCGGGCCTATCTCTTCCAACTGAATAGTTATTTGCTTTTTGCGAAATATATTTTTTTAATTGTAATTTTGCATTACTTTCACCGGGTATCCAATATTTTTCAATTTTTTTGATCCATTGCTCTTTTTTGTTTGTTAGATTTAAATCTTGTATAGTTATTTCATTTTTAAATTTTGAATTGGCGTAGTTTATTTTTGTATTTTTAAATTTAACATCTTTTAGTTTTAGTAGCTCATCACAATGTCGCCAGTAAGGGGTAAATACTTTAAAAAAGGTTCCACTTTTATTTTTAATATTCCAAGGTTCATTTAAAAGATATCCATTGTGTGAGTCGCATTCTATTTTAGATGAGGTAACTATAGATTTAATTTTAGTATCTCTTTTAATTGAATATGGATCATATAGTCTATTCCAGGATATATATTTAATATTTGAATTCTTTAGTATTGAAGATATAATTTTCTCTGGATCACCAGCAAATATATTTAGTTTGCCATTTTGTTTTTGTATTGAGTCATATAAACTAATTAAGGATTTTTCTAACCACCATTTGGATGTGGATCCAATTCTTTGATTTAAATCTAAAATATAAATTGGAATTATCTGATCAACTTTTTTTGAAAGTGACAATAAAGATGGATTTTCTTGTAATCGCAAATCTTGTCTAAACCAATGAATTCCATAAGTGGCTATCATGAATTTAAATTATGTTAATTTAGAATAAATTAAAGAGGTAATTCTATTATTTACTATGAGGAGGCATTTTTTTCTCTACGAACCAGACGTGTTTTTTTAACACAGGATCATATTTTTTCATTCGAAGCTTTTCAGCAACTTTCAATCCTTTTGTCGGTTTTCTTACAATATACTTAGTTCCTGTTTTTGGATTTTCTTCAGGTACTAGTTGTTTAAGGGCGAATGAAGTTTTTTTTGCCATGTGGTGTCTATACAGAATAATTATATGAAATAAAGTATTATTTATTCATAATCAGAAATTGACTGCTTAATAAAACGGTTAAAATTTCCTCTTTTTTTATCAAGTTTAATTTGTTTATTTCTTTCAAGTAAGTTATTTTTCTTTTCTTCAGATGTTTTATCAAAACAATTGTGACAAGATACACCTGATTCATAATATTTATTATAAGTATCTTTAATACTAATGGGTATCCGACAAGCATGACAAAGTTTGTAAGTTCCATCTTTTAATTCATTTTTCAAAGATACTCTTCCATCAAATACGAAACATTCACCATTCCACATTGAATCCTTTTTTGGAGTTTTTTCTAAATACTTTAGTATACCTCCGTCTAACTGAGCAACATTTTTAAAACCCTTCATCATCATATATGATGAAGCCTTTTCACACCTGATACCTCCAGTGCAAAACATTGCAATTTTTTTGTCTTTTGACTTATTTAGTTTTTTTTGAACAAAAGATTTAAAGTCAGTGAAACTTTTAGTTTTTGGATTAATTGCCCCTTCAAAAGATCCTATTTTAACCTCAAATTCATTTCTTACATCAATCACAATAGTGTCTTTGTCTTTAATTAGGTTATTCCATTCATTGTATTTAACTTTTTTTCCAGATATTTTTGTAGGATCAGCAAATTTGGTTCTGAGTGTGACTATTTCATTTTTATTTCTAATTTTTAGTTTTTGAAAAGGCATATATTTATATTTTGATCGTTTAAGATTGAGTTTCTCAAAATTAAAATTTTCAAGATATAGAATGAAAGAATTTATGTTTTTTTCTAAGCCAGCTATTGTTCCATTAATGCCTTCATCAGCAATCAATATTGTACCTTTTATTTTATTAAATTTACAAAAATCTTTAAGTTTAGTAATGATATCATTTTTATATTTAATTACTTTGAATTGATAAAAAGTAATTATAGTAAAGTACTTGTTGTTCATTTATCTAATTAATATAAAAAAACTTTAAAAATTTATGTCTAAAGAAACCATTAATATTGTTAAAAATTTTCTCAATAGTTATTCTATAGAAACAACTCCAAATGTTTACGAAAAATATGGAGGCTTTTCTGAATTTCTTAATAAAAATCATGACGTTTATATAACTTATTTACCAGATGAAAATTCAAAAAATGTTATTAGAACGGCAAAAAAATTAAAATTAGAAGGTTATGATGTTATACCTCATTTACCTGCGAGAACTATTGTAAATAAAAATGACTTAGAAAAATATATTGGTGAACTTGCAAATGAATCTGGGTGTTCAAAAATGTTAATTATTGGTGGCGGTGGAAATCAAGCTGGCGAAATCTCTTCCTCAATTGATGTTTTAAAAACAGATTTTCTTTCAAAATATAATTATCAATTTGTAGGTGTGGCTGGACATCCCGAAGGAAGCCCAGATATTTCAAATGAAAATTTAGATTTAGCAATTAAAGAGAAGAATGATTTTGCAAAAAATGTTGATTTTAAAATGTATTTAGCAACACAATTTTTTTTTGAAGCTAAATCTTTAATCGACTGGGAAAAACATTTAGAAAAAATTGGAAATAAATTACCAATCCACGCTGGGATACCAGGTCCTGCCTCTATTAAAACATTAGTTAATTATGCAAGGTCTTGCGGTATTGGAAATTCTTTAAGATTTATTACAAAACAGGCTTTTAACTTAACTAAACTTGCAACATTGAGGACTCCTGACAAATTAATTTATGATCTTGCTGAACATAGCGAAATAAACAAAGACTCTAAACTTGAAAAAATACACTTCTATGCGTTTGGTGGTATGAAAAAAACATCAGAGTGGTTAAATCAATTTAATAACTCAGATTTTTCTTATAATAATAAACAGAAATTCGAGTTAAATTAGCTTCTTCACAATTTTTTTATCTTTTAATGAAACAAAAGTTGTTTGATATTTAAGTTAATTTATAGATTAAGAATCTAATAATTAAGGAGTCTCATGTCAGATATTGAAATAGCAAGAAAAGCTAAAATGAAGCCTATTAGTGAAATTCTAAAAGGGCTTGATGTACCAGACACACCTGAAGCCTTCAGTCCTATGGGTCGTCATATAGCAAAAATAAACTTGGAGTACATAGAGTCACTTAATAAAAATAAAGATGGTAAACTTGTTCTAGTCTCAGCAATAACTCCAACACCAGCAGGAGAAGGTAAAACAACAACTTCAGTTGGATTAAGTGATGGTCTTAATAAACTAGGAAAGAAATCAATAGTTTGTCTAAGAGAGCCGAGTCTTGGACCATCATTCGGTATGAAAGGTGGTGCAGCTGGTGGAGGCTATGCTCAAGTAGTACCAATGGAGCAAATTAATTTACATTTTACTGGGGATTTTCATGCAATTACATCCGCTCATAATTTACTTTCTGCATTGATTGATAATCATATCTACTGGGGAAATAAATTAAATATTGATGTTAGAAGGGTTGTTTGGAAGAGAGTAATGGATATGAATGATAGATCACTTAGATCTATTGTAGTTGATTTAGGAGGAGTTGCAAATGGATATCCTAGACAAGATGGTTTTGATATTACTGTTGCATCGGAGATAATGGCAATTTTCTGCTTAGCAAAAGATTTAAAAGATCTTGAAGAGAGAATTGGAAATATAACTATTGCTTATACACGAGACAAAAAATCTATTTATGCAAAAGATTTAAAGGCAGAAGGTCCAATGACAGTATTATTAAAAGATGCCATTAGGCCCAACATAACACAAACTTTAGAAAATAATCCTGCTATAATTCATGGTGGGCCATTTGCAAATATTGCTCATGGTTGCAATTCTGTAATTGCAACTAAAGCTAGTTTAAAATTAAGTGATTACGTTGTAACTGAAGCAGGATTTGGAGCTGATCTAGGAGCAGAAAAATTCCTTGATATAAAATGTAGAAAATCAAATTTAAAACCTGATTGTGTGGTTTTGGTAGCTACAATTAGAGCACTAAAAATGCATGGCGATGTTTCAAAAGAAGATTTAAAAAATGAAAATGTAAATGCTCTTAAAAAAGGTTTAGTAAATCTAGAAAGACATATTAATAATATTAGAAAATTTGGATTACCAGTAACTGTTGCTATTAATCATTTTGTCACTGATTCTAAAGCTGAAGTTGATGCCGTTCTAAGTTTTTGTACAACTCAAGGAGTCAAGGCTTCTATGTGTACTCACTGGTCGGATGGTGGTGATGGTGCAACTGAATTAGCTCAAAATGTAATAGATATTTGTGAAGATAATAAGAATACATTTAAATTTTTATATGAAGATGACTTAACTCTATTCAAAAAAATAGAAAAAATTGCACAAGAGATTTATCACGCAAGTGAAGTTGTGGCAGACACGAAAGTACGTCAACAATTGAAGGATTTTGAAACTAAAGGATTTGGCAAATTACCTGTTTGCATTGCAAAGACTCAATATAGTTTTTCAACTGACCCTAATTTAAAAGGCGCTCCTACTGGCCACGTTTTACCTATTAGAGAGGTAAGATTGTCATCAGGAGCAGAGTTTATAGTAGTTGTTTGCGGAGATATTATGACCATGCCGGGTCTACCAAGTGTTCCTGCGGCAAATTCGATAAAGCTAAATGACCATGGAGAAATTGAAGGTCTTTTTTAAAACTGCTATAAAGAGTTATAATGTTTAATAAAAATAAATACTCATTTCTATCTATTGCTAGAAATGCTTTAAATCATCATGAGAATTGGCAAAAGACGTGGAATAGTCCTGAGCCAAAAAAAAGTTATGATGCAATAATTGTCGGTGGTGGTGGACACGGCTTAACTACTGCTTACTATCTAGCAAAAAACCATGGAGTTAATAATATTGCAGTAATTGAAAAAGGTTGGATAGGCGGTGGGAATACAGGGCGAAATACCACTATAATTAGATCAAACTATTTATGGGATCAAAGTGCAGCTTTATACGAGCATGCATTAAAACTTTGGGAAGGTATGTCTCAAGAATTAAATTACAACGTAATGTTTTCTCAAAGAGGGGTTTTGAATGTTGCTCATAATCTTCATGATGTAAGAGAATTAAAAAGACGGTGGCATGCAAACAGACTAAATGATATCGATTGTGAATGGCTTGATACTAAGAAAGTTAAAGAATTTTGTCCAATAATAAATACTTCACCAAACATTAGATACCCTGTTTTAGGAGCAACGCTGCAAAGAAGAGCAGGAACTGCAAGACATGATGCTGTTGCATGGGGTTATGCAAGAGGAGCCGATGAAATGGGAGTTGATATAATTCAAAATTGTGAAGTAACTGGTATTAATGTAAAAAATGGAAATGTAACTGGTATTGAAACAACAAAAGGAACCATTAATTCAAATAAAATTGGAATAGCTGCTGCAGGGCATACCAGTGTTATTGCCAATATGGCGGGTATCAAATTACCTTTGGAGAGTAAACCATTACAAGCACTAGTTTCAGAACCAGTAAAACCAGTCATTGATACTGTAGTAATGTCCAATACAATTCATGCGTATGTATCTCAGTCAGATAAAGGAGAACTAGTTATTGGTGCTGGAACAGATGGATACACTTCATATACTCAAAGAGGTGGCTTTAACATTGTTGAAGATACATTAATGGCAATAGTTGAATTGTTTCCAATATTTTCTAGAATGAAAATGCTTCGTCATTGGGGAGGAATTGTAGATATTTGTCCTGATGCAAGCCCCATTATCAGTAAGACGCACATAAATGGATTATATTTTAATTGTGGTTGGGGAACTGGTGGTTTTAAAGCAACACCAGGTTCAGGTTGGGTATTTGCTCACACTATAGCTAATGATCAAGCACATGAATTAAATGCTCCTTTTACAATAAATAGATTTTCTAGTGGTGAATTAGTTGATGAACATGGTGCAGCTGCCGTAGCACATTAAATCATGTTTTTAATAAATTGCCCATACTGTGGAGAAAGAGATCAAGCTGAATTTTCTTGTGGAGGTGAAGCGCATATTGCAAGACCAAAAAATCCTCCTGAACTCTCTGATGATCAATGGGCAGAATATTTATTCTTGCGAAAGAACGAAAAAGGTATTCATTATGAAAGATGGAACCATGAATATGGATGCAGACAATGGTTTAATTTAGCAAGAAATACAGCAACCGATGAAATTCTTGCAGTATATAAAATGGGAGAAGCTCCTCCTATATTAAAAGCAAATATTCCAGCTACTCCTTCAGGTGAGCCAAGTATTGGATCAGGGAATTTATCAACATCGAAAAAAGATAGGTTTTAAAAATAAAGATGCGATACAAAAATAATAAAAATCTAGAAAATAATAAGTCTGTTAGGTTCTATTTTGATAATAAAGAATATTTTGGATTTGAAGGTGACACCCTAGCTTCTGCACTTCTTGCAAATGATGTTCATTTAGTTGGAAGAAGTTTTAAATATCATCGACCGCGGGGTATTTATACCGCAGGTAGTGAAGAACCTAATGGAATAGTTCAGCTTGAGACCAAAGAATATACCGAACCTAATAGAAGAGTAACTGAAGTCCAGATATATGATGGGTTAAAAGCTTTTAGTCAAAATAATTGGCCGTCAGTGAAATTTGATGCTGGCGCCATAAATGATTTACTATCCCCATTTTTTCCTGCAGGGTTTTATTACAAGACCTTTATGTGGCCGCCAAAGTTTTGGAAAGCATATGAATTTTTTATAAGACACGCTGCAGGACTTGGTAAATCTCCAAAAAAAGATGATCCCCACAAATACGAACATTTTCATTATCATTGTGATGTTCTAATTGTTGGAGCAGGAGTGAGTGGATTAATTTCAGCAGAAATTGCAGCAAATAAAAATTATAAAGTTTTACTAGTTGAGCAAGAAGAGGATCTCGGTGGTGAAATTTTATCTACAAAAAATCAAGACATTAAAATTGATAATTTACCGATTAATGAATGGAAAAATAAATTAGTTGATAAACTTTCTAAAAATTCAAATGTAAAAATAGTTAAAAACACAACTTGTTTTGCATACTTGAATTATAATTTATTACTAGCAGTGCAAGAAATTGACCCAGAAAAAGGTTTAAATAAAAAAAATGATATTAAAGAAAGAATTTGGAAAATTAGATCAAAGAAAGTTATTTTAGCAACTGGCGCAATTGAACGACCAATAATATTTAACAATAATGACAGGCCTGGAATTATGCTTTCTAACAGTGCAAAAAAATACTTAAATAAGTATGGAGTTGCACCTGGAAAAAATTTAGTTTTTTTTACAAACAATGATAGTGCCTATGAAACTGCAATAGATTTTTTTGAACAAGGTATAAAAGTAGAGGCTATTGTCGATACAAGAGATAGTAGTGATGGATATTACCCAAAAAAAGCAAATAAATTAGGTATTACTATACTAAGAGGTTATGAAATAAGTGATACTGTTGGAAGATTAAAAATTAGAGAAGTTAAATTAAGAAAAATAAAAACTGAAAACAATAATGAAAAATCTTCTATTAATATTAAATGCGATCTTTTAGCAATTGCTGGTGGTTGGACTCCTACTGTTCATTTATTTACTCAATCAAAAGGAAAACTCAAATTTAGAGATGTAGATGGAAGTTTTATTCCTAATGAAGTTTATCAAGATACATTGTGTGTTGGAAGTTGCAATGGTAATTATAATTTAAATGAAATATTATTAAAAACTCAAGAAGATACATATAACTATTTAAATGATAATCAGCAAAATGAACTTAGCGAAGTAAACTACAAATCAGATGATCTAAAGCACGGCAAACACGAAAATGTTTGGATTACATCAAAGAAAAATATTTCACGAACAAAAATGTTTGTAGATTTCCAAAACGATGTAACAGCAAAAGATATTAAATTAGCATTAAAAGAGGGTTTTCAATCAATTGAGCATGTCAAACGTTATACAACTACAGGAATGGCAACTGATCAAGGTAAGACCAGTAATGTTAATGCACTTGGAATAATATCAGAGTTAACAAATACTGAAATCTCTGAATTAGGTACGACAACATTTCGTTTACCTTATAAGCCAGTGACATTTGGAGCAATTGCTGGACGTCATGTTAAAGAATTTTTTGATTTAGAGAGAACAAGCCCAATGCATCAATGGCATATTGATAATAAAGCTTTATTTGAGGATGTAGGTCAATGGAAAAGAGCCTGGTATTATCCTCAAAGGAATGAAAGTTTTCAGTCTGCTTTAAATAGAGAAGTAAAAGCAACTAGAGATAGTCTAGGAATATTAGATGCATCAACGCTTGGTAAAATTGATATTAAGGGAAGAGATGTTAGCGAATTCTTAAATAGAATTTACACAAATTCTTGGTCAAAATTAGAAATTGGAAAATGTCGATATGGTGTAATGTTAGGTGACGATGGGATGGTTATTGATGATGGTGTAACAACTAGATTAGACGAGTATCATTATCTCATGTCAACAACTACAGGAAACGCAGCGTCAGTAATGTCAAAATTAGAAGATTGGTTACAAACAGAATGGCCAGAATTAGAAGTATATTTAACATCCGTAACAGAAAACTATGGAACGATAAGCTTAAATGGTCCAAATTCAAAAAAATTAATGCAAAAATTAGTTCCAGATTTTGATTTTTCAAAAGAAAATTTTCCTCATATGAGTTTTAAGAATATTAATATTGACGGAATAAAGTGTAGAGTCATGCGTATAAGTTTTACAGGGGAGATGTGTTACGAAATAAATGTTCCATCTGGCTATGCTAAAAATCTTTGGGAACTTTGTATAGATAAAGGTAAAGAATTTAATATTACTCCGTATGGAACTGAAGCAATGCATGTACTTCGTGCTGAAAAAGGATTTATTATTGTTGGTCAAGAAACAGATGGATCAGTGACACCAGTAGATCTGGATATGGACTGGATAGTTAGTAAGAAGAAATATGATTTTATTGGTAAAAGGGCATTATATAGAAGTGATACTATTAAAAAAGATAGGAAACAATTAGTTGGGTTAAAAACTAAAGATCCAAATAAAGTTCTTGAAGAAGGATCTCAATTGGTTGAAGAAATAACTGCCCTACCTATGAAAATGGTTGGTCACGTGACGTCTAGTTATTATTCACCTAATTTAAAATGTTCTTTTGCTTTAGCTTTAATTAAAGGTGGTCTTGAAAAAAAAGGAAGTGTTTTAATTGCTCCAATGGAAAATGAAAATATTGAGGTAGAAATAACTAGTCCAATATTTATAGATCCTGAGAATCAAAGGGTTAATCAATGAGTTTAACTTACGGTAATGTTTTGGATATAGATAAAAAAAATTACAATGGAGTAACAATAGAAGAAAGAGCTCTATCAGGTAAAATAAATATACGAGGTAAAAGTTCGGATAAAGAATTTATGAAAAATATAGGCTCAGTATTAAACCTGGTTTTACCAATAGAACCAAATGTAAGAATTTTTAATAATAATATTAGTATTATGTGGCTTGGTCCTAATGAATGGTTAGTCGAAACACCAGAAAATGAGAAAGATGAAATTATTTCTCTATTAGAATCTAAACTCAATCCAGAAAAAACAGCAATAACTGATGTTTCATTTAATAAAACTGTTTTACGGCTTGAGGGGGAAAAGGTATTTATTTTACTTTCTAAATTTCTTGTCGCGAACTTAGAAAAAATTTTGGAAACTAATTTTTCTGTAGTTCAAACTATATTTATAAAAATTCCAGTACTTTTTATTAGGAATAATACTGATAAAGAAGAAACTTCATTAGATTTACATTTAAACAGATCACATGCAAAATATGTTTATGATTTATTAGTTGATGGTAGTAAAAATCTTAATATTTAATTTATTTCTTATCTTAATTACTCTTAGCACAGTATTATCTAGTAAAACTATATTTGGAAAAGCAAAAGTAATTGATGGTGATACTATACATATTAATAAAAATAAAATAAGACTGCATGCGATTGACGCCCCTGAAACAAATCAAACATGTAATAAAAATAGTAAAGTCTGGAATTGTGGTGTGGAATCAACAAAGTTCTTAAAGGAATTAATTGGTAATAATAGAATTGAGTGCATAACACAAGGTAAGGATCGATATAATAGATTTATTGGAATCTGCTACAAAGATAATTTAGATTTAAATAGTGAAATGGTTCTGAATGGATGGGCTATAGCTTATCGCTATTATTCAAAAGATTATGTTGAAGAAGAAGAAAAAGCAAAACAGGAGAAAAGAGGGATATGGATTGGAGATTTTGTAGAACCTTATTTATTTAGAAAAAAAAATAAGTAATCAACCGTGATGTTGTAAATCTTTTAAATAAATTAAATCTTCTAGTTCCTTATCTTTTTTTTCAATTTCCATATCTTTATTTTCGATTGTTGTTTTTAATTTATTTAATTCTTTTTCAAAATTAAGATTTTTTTCTTTAATTTGGTTAATTTCTGATTTTAATATTGAATTTTCAATATTTACTTCTTCTACATTTTCAGAAGATATAGAATTAGCTAATTCAGTTTCTAATTTAAGAACTAAATTTTCATACTTTGATAATTGTTTTTTTAATTCAGTAATTTGATTTTCAAGTGAAACTATTTGTTCAATATTTTGTGAATAATTTTCTTCAGAGTTATTCTCTAAATCTGAGATGTTGCTAAGGGATTGTTCATAATCATTTTTGACAGTGTTAAACGATTTATTTAAATCATTTATTTCTTTGCGAAGATTTTTAATTTGATCATCTCTAAAATTTAACCTTTGATCTTTTTGGAATACTTCAAGTTTTAACTCTTCTATTTCAGTTCTTAAGCTTGATTCATCGACAACATTACTTGGGATGATTTCATCCAAAGGTTGTTTTTCTTCTGTTGTAAAATCTATAGAGGGTAAATAGAAAAAAATACCAAATATTGCCAGAATAAATATAATAAATAAATATCTGTTCCTTCTTCTTTTTCTTGCACGTGCCCCAACAAAACCTACCATAAGAGCTCTATAAGGCGCTAGTTATAAAAAATAAATATTTAATTTTTGTTAAATTGTGGATCTAAGGAGTATGTTGTTAATCTAAGATATTCGGTAATTTGTTTGATATCTCCGATATTTTTTAAAGTTTCATATGAAATTAAAGATCCAAAATACATATAAATATTATCGCCAATTTTTCTTTTAAGTTCGTACATACACAAAGAATATCTAAAGGTTTGTCCTATTTTATTAGCAATATGATATAATTGACTATTTTGACCGTCAAAAAAAATTGGTAACACAGGGCTTTTAGTTTTGAGAACTAGTTTCGATACCCATTGTTTCCACTCACCATCGTCAGCTTTTGTATTCTTTTTTAAGTTTTGTTTTGTTGCTATTGTTCCAGAAGGGAAAAGCACCAAAACACCTTCATTATGTAAAACTTTTTCAGCTTCTTTACGTGTATTAATGTTAGTTAATAGGGCTTCTCTATTTTCATTAAAATCAATTGGTAATATTTTATCTTTCACTGCCTCTGCTTGTCTTAAAACTTTATGTGTAACCATTTTATAATCTTGTCTTACTTTTGAAATTGCTGAACATATGGATACACCATCTGCAACTCCGAAAGCGTGATTTGCTATAACAATTAATTTTCCTTTTTTTGGAATGTAACTACCGTCTTTAAAATTAGTTATTAAATTAAGATTTAGTTTATCTACTGCATCATCCCAAAAAAGCTCAGGTGGTCTATTTTCAGATAAGTATTCATCATATAATTTTTTTAATTTTAATTTTCCTGTTAATAATTCAGTAATCTTTATAAATATTTGACCAATTAAATTTACTTCAGCTGTTGCAAAAGTAAATACAATTTTATTTTTATTCATAATGAAAGTGAGTCAATTTAATTAAAATAAGTATTTTAAAAATATATTACATATTTGCATAATTTGGTCCACCACTACCTTCAGGTACAACCCAATTTATGTTTTGTGATGGCTCTTTAATATCACATGTTTTACAATGAATACAGTTTTGTGCATTAATTACAAATTTAGGATTTTGAATATCTGTCTTATCAATCTCATATACACCAGCAGGACAATATCTTTGAGATGGTTCATCATAGGTATTTAAAGTAAATTTTATAGGTAGTTCCTTATCTTTTAATTGTAAATGCACTGGCTGATCAGTTTCATGATTAGTTCCAGTCAAATAAACAGAACTGGTTTTATCAAAGGTAAATATTCCATCGTATTTTGGATAGTCTATTTTTTTTGAATCTTTTGCTAATTGTAGAGCTTCATGATCAGCATGTTTGTGTTGTAGTGTAAAAGGAAGCCTGCCTCTAAATATTATTTGATCAATTCCTGTAAATATTATTGCAGGTATTAGCCCCCAATTAAAACTAGGTTTCACATTCCTTGCTGCAAATAATTCTTTATAAAGCCATGAACGTTTAAATTTATTTTCATATGCTGCAAGAGATACAGATTTACTTAAATAATCATTAATTGTTTCAGCAGCTATAATTCCACTTTTCATTGCAGTATGTGAACCTTTAATCTTTGGCATATTTAAGGTTCCTGCATCACATCCAACTAGTAATGCACCTGGCATATACATTTTAGGTAAACTTTGAATACCGCCTTCAATAAGTGCTCTTGCTCCATATGCGATACGTTTTCCATTAGTTAGGATTTTCTTAATTGCTGGGTGAGTTTTAAATTTTTGAAATTCATCATAGGGTGATAAATAAGGATTTTTATAATCAAGACCGATTACATATCCTAAAAATATTTGTTTATTTTCAGCATGATAACAAAAACTGCCACCATAAGTTGCATTATCTAATGGCCATCCTGCAGTATGCATGACAAGACCTTCATTATGCTGACTTTCATCTACTTCCCAAATTTCTTTAAATCCAATTCCATATTGTTGTGGTGACTTATCTTTCGATAAATTATATTTTTTAATTAATTCCTTACCTAAATGACCTCTACAACCCTCAGCAAATACTGTTACTTTTGCGTTAATATTAATACCTGGTTCAAAACTATCTTTTTTGTTACCATCTTTATCAATACCCATATCACCAGTTTGAACACCAATTACATTATCATCATCTGAATATAATATTTTAGATGCCGCAAATCCTGGAAAAATTTCTACTCCTAAACTTTCAGCTTCACTTGCAAGCCATCTACATAAATTTGCAAGACTAATGATATAATTCTTATGATTTTTTTGAACACTAGGAAGAAGCCATGTAGGCCAATTTAATGAAGCATTCTTAGATAAGAATAAAAACTTTTCTTTTGTTACTTTAGTTTTAATTGGCGAATCTTTAGTTCTCCAATCTGGTATTAGTTCATCCAATGCTCTTGTTTCAAAGACATTACCACTTAAAATATGTGCCCCAACCTCTGATCCCTTTTCTAATATACAAACATTAATTTCAGGGTTTAGCTGTTTTAGTTTAATTGCAGTTGATAGGCCTGATGGACCAGCACCTACAACCACAACATCATAGTCCATTGACTCGCGTTTTACTTCCATTTTATTTATTGTAATAAATTAATTTATTGTTGAATAGTATTTAATTTATCTAGTTCAGAAGATAATTGAGGCAATGCCTCAAATAGGTCAGCATTTAATCCATAATCAGCAACATTAAATATTGGTGCTTCTTCATCTTTATTGATTGCAACAATTACCTTACTTTCTTTCATGCCTGCTAAGTGCTGTATTGCACCAGAAATACCTACAGCAATATACAAATCTGGAACAACTACTTTGCCAGTTTGCCCAACTTGATAATCGTTAGAAACATAACCAGCGTCTACAGCAGCACGAGAAGCACCAACTGCCGCATTAAGCTTATCTGCTATTTCATTTAAAAGTTTAAAATTTTCGGCACTTTGTAATCCTCTACCACCAGATATGACAACTCGAGCAGTACTCAACTCTGGTCTTTCAGATTGAGATTCTTCTCTATCTATAAATTCAACACTGCCACTATCATTATCAAAAGAAATATTTTCAATCTCTTCTTTTCCACCGCTAGTTTCTACAGGATCAAATGATGTTGGTCGTACCGTTACTACTTTAATCTTATCATTTGATTTAACTGTAGCGATAGCGTTCCCAGCATAAATTGGTCTCATAAAAGTATCGGAACTTAATATTTTTATAACATCGCTAACTTGTGCAATATCTAATTTAACAGCAATTCTAGGAAAAATATTTTTTCCAAATGTTGTTGCGGGTGCCATAATGTGCGAATAGTTATTGGCTAAAGATACAACTATAGGTTCAATATTTTCAGCAATTGGATTTTTAAGTTTTTCATTATTGGCTAAATATACTTTTGAAACTTTTTCACATTTAGAGATATTTTTAGCTAGCTCTTCACATTCATAACCTGTTACTAAAACATGGATATCTTGGTCTATTTGCGATGCTGCAGATATAGTATTTAAGGTTGATGACTTAATATCTATATTATTATGTTCTGCTAATACTAATATTGTCATATAACTTTTGCCTCATGTTTAAGTTTTTGAACCAATTCTGCAACATCACTTACCATGATTCCTTTTTGTCTAACAGGTGGTTCTTCTACTTTTATCTGTTCAATCCTAGATTCTATATTAATGCCAAGTGAAGATGCTTCCTTTATATCAATTGGTTTTTTCTTTGCTTTCATTATATTTGGTAAAGATGCATACCTTGGTTCATTAAGTCGAAGATCACATGATGCTACAAATGGTATAGAAACTTTTATCCTTTCCAAACCTTCATCAATCTCTCTAGTAACTATTGCATTTTGTCCATCAATTTCAATTTTAGAAGCAAATGTGGCCTGAGGCCAATTCAGTAAAGCAGATGTCATTTGACCGGTTTGATTAGAATCATCATCAATTGCTTGTTTTCCCATTAAAATAATTGATGGTTTTTCTTCTTCTGCAACTTTAGAAATTATTTTAGAAATAGCTAGAGGTTCTAAATCATTGTCCGTTTTAACATGTATACCCCTGTCAGCTCCCATTGCTAATGCAGTTCGAATAGTTTCTTGAGCCTTATCATTACCTACAGAAAGAATTATAATCTCATCTGCTTTACCAGCTTCTTTAATTCTTAAAGCCTCCTCTACTGCATTTTCATCAGGAGGATTCATGGACATTTTTACATTATCTTTTTCAACTCCAGAACCATCAGCTTTAACCCTGATTTGAACATTATAATCTATGACTCTTTTTACGGTGACAAGTAACTTCATACTATTGTTTTAGTTTTTCATTTTTAGGATCATAAGGACTATCCTCTATAACTGTTACATTGTATTTTTTATCTAATATATCCATTTCTAATTTTTGACCAACATCTGCAAATTGAGGATCCACCATACCAATAGCTAATGATTTTTTCACTCTAAAACCATAGTTACCTCCTGTCGCACGACCTATAACTTTTCCATTATTATAAATAGGATTATTACCCAAAGCATCTGCGTTTTCAACATCATGAACCTCTAAAGTTACCATTTTGTTTTTAAAACCAATTTGTTGCCATTTAACAAGAGAATCTCTTCCAATAAAATTCCCTTTATTTAAATTTACAAATCTTTCTAATCCAGACTCAAAAGCTGCATATTCTATAGACATTTCGGTACCAACCAATTTGTAGGTTTTTTCAACACGTAAGCTTTCCATCGCTCTAATACCAAATGGTTTAAGCCCATGATCTTTTCCTGCTTCCATCAATTTATCAAAAATATGGTTTTGATATTCAATTGGATGATGTAATTCCCATCCGAGTTCTCCAACAAAATTCATTCGCATAGCAATACTTGGGGCTAAACCAACATTGATTTTTTTTGAAGATAACCATGGGAAATTTTCATTAGATAAATCAGTCTTTGTAATTTTGGAAAGAATATCTCTTGATTTAGGTCCTGCTAACACAAGAACACCCATACTGTTAGTTAGATTTTCATAAAATACTGTTCCATCTTTGGGCATCCATTTATGAATCCAATCATGATCTAATCGTTGAAATGCTCCAGCTGAAACTAAATAAAACGAATTTTCTTTTTCTTTCGCAATTGTAAATTCTGAGTGAACTCCTCCAGCAGTATTTAGTGCATGACAAAGATTAACTCTTCCAATTTTTTTAGGGATTTTGTTTGCAACTAAGTAGTCTAGAAATTCTTCTGCACCAGGTCCTGAAATCCGACATTTAGCAAAGGCCGTCATATCTAAAAGGCCAGCATTATTATGAACATTCAAGCACTCGTTGCCTACATGTTCAAACCATTTTGATCTTCTAAATGACCAATCATCTTTTTGTAATTCTTTTGAAGGTGCAAACCAGTTAGCACGCTCCCAACCAAACTTTTGACCAAAAACTGCACCAAGATTTTTTAATCTATCATAACAAGGAGCTTGTCTTAATGGACGTCCCTCTTCTCTTTCTTCATCAGGATAGTGTACAGTAAAGACATTCGCGTAAGCTTCTTCATTCTTTTTAATCAAATATGCCTCTGTTGCATAATCACCAAATCTTCTAGGATCTACACCTAACATATCAATTGTAGGTTCACCGTCTACTATCCACTCGGCAATTTGCCATCCTGCTCCACCAGCTGCAGTAATTCCAAAACTATGTCCTTCATTTAACCAGAAATTTTTAAGTCCCCATGCCGGTCCAACAATTGGACTTCCATCTGGTGTATAACAAATAGCACCATTGTAAACTTTCTTAACTCCAACTTCTCCAAAAATAGGAACACGGTGCATTGCTGATTCAATGTGAGGCTCTAAACGCTCCAGGTCTTCTTGAAATAATTCAAATTCAGATTCTTTGTCAGGTCCATCTACATAACAAACGGGAGCTCCTTTTTCATAAGGCCCTAATATCAATCCTCCTCTTTCTTCACGCATATACCAAGAACTATCAGAATCTCGTAAGACTCCCATTTCAGGAAGTCCTTGTTCTTTTCTTTTTAATATTTCAGGATGATCGTCAGTCACTATGTATTGGTGTTCAACAGGTATAACTGGAATATCAAGTCCGACCATCTTTCCAGTTTGTCTTGCAAAATTACCACTACATGACACTACATGCTCACATTCAATAGAACCTTTATCAGTTTCTACAATCCATAAATCATCTTTATTTTTTTTAATACCAGTTACAGAAGTATTTCTATAAATTTCTGCACCTTTATCTCTTGCTCCTTTTGCTAGAGCTTGAGTTAGATCGGCTGGTTGAATGTATCCATCTTCAGGATGTTGAATTGCACCTATCAATCCATCTGTATTACAAAGGGGCCAAATTTCTTTTACTTGTTCAGGTGTTAAAAATTTAACATCTACACCTATTGTTTTAGCAACTCCTGAATATTGATAATACTCATCCATTCTATCTTGAGTAGTTGCTAAACGGATATTTGAAACCACACTAAAACCAACTTTTTGTCCTGTTTCTTCTTCAAGAGTTTTGTAAAGTTTGACTGCGTATTTATGCAATTGACCTACTGAATAACTCATATTGAATAATGGAAGTAAACCTGCTGCATGCCATGTTGATCCTGAGGTTAATTCTTTTCTTTCAACCAGGACTACATCTGACCAACCTTTTTTGGCTAAATGATAGAGAGTGCTAACGCCTACAGCACCTCCACCGATGACAACTACTTTTGACTTTGATTTCATTATTACTATTTAATACTGTACTTCATTAATCATATTAAATAAGGTGGGTCAATCATGAGATACTTTAAAAAAATAATTTTGGTGGTTATAATGAGTGCGTTTATTTGTCTTCCTATAAAAGCTGAAATGACTCTTAAAGAATTGTTTTTTGATGAGTCTAAGCCTTTTCATTTAAAAATTTTAGATGTTATTCCTGAAGAGGGAATTGTTCAAATTGGTGATGAAAATGCAAACAATACCATTATTGAATTTATGGATTATTTTTGCGGATATTGTAAAAAAGTTCATCCTGAATTACTTCAGATTGCAAGTGAAAGAAAAGATACACGAATAGTATTCTTACAACATCCAATTTTAAGTGAGTCTTCTAAATTACTAGCAAATATGGTTATAGCTGCAAACATGCAGAACAAAGGTATCGATTTTCATAATGCATTGTTTGAAGTTGAAGGAAATTTAAATAATGCAAAACTAAAACAAATAATTGAAAATCTTGAGTTAAATGATGCTAAATTAAATATCGATATGACAAAAGAAAGTGTTAATAATATCGTAAGACTAAGTTCTTTTTTAGCTAATGGATCAGGTGCTCGAGGTACTCCTACTTTTTTTGTTAATGAAGAACTTGTTGTTGGTTATATCTCTATTGATAGAATAAAAGCTTTATTAAAATAAAGAAGCTCTATTTCATTAAATAGAGCTTCTTAAAATATTTTATTTATCTACTACTTCTCTAGTATTAGCGTTGTGTGATTCAGTAAAAGGAATTGGCACAACTTCTGCATCTACTGGTACACCAGGTGTATCTGCATATTGATCAGGTAGATGAACTTTGAATTTGCGACCATAATTTCCAATAGGAAAACCATTTTTATTTAGAGTTCCATCAAATGGTATATAGCCCATAGCAATGTTCCTTCCTTGCTCAGGATGATACCAAGGAGACGTTATGAATCCACAGGGTTCATTTCCATCTTCAGAAACAAGCCAAAAATCAGGAGCATATTCTTCGATAGGTTTTCCTCCTAAGCTTAATCCAACTAACTGAAGCTTATATGGTTTTTTTCCTTCTTTTAATTCAGCCTTCATCTTTTCAAGGACAGCCTTACCAACATAGTCAGAAGTTTTATTCCACTCACCCTTACCAGATAAAGATACTTGATAACCTAGATTACATTGAAAAGGATTGTGTTGATTATCCATATCTTGACCCCAAGATAGAATGCCCGCTTGAATTCTACGATGATGAGCCGGTGCTATAACCATAAGATTATGTTTTTTTCCTGCTTCTAAAACAGCATTCCACATATCATCAGCATATTTCGTTGAGTCATATAAGTATATTTCAAATCCTGCTTCTCCAGAAAAACCAGTTTGTGAAATTATACAATCTCTTCCACCAACTTTAGCAGCAGCAAGTCCATAAAATGGCATTTCATCAACTTTAACTTGATCGCCTATTAAATCATTCATCAAAGCATGCGCTTTAGGTCCTTGAATTTGAACTGGGCTTACATCAATTTCATCGATATGGACATTAAATCTATTATCATGATTTACACCTTGCAAATACAAACCAATATCTGAGTCAGATAAAGAAAACCAAAACTCATCCTTTGAAATTCTTAAAAGAATAGGATCATTTAAAACACCGCCGTACTGGTTACAAAGAATTACATATCTTCCTCTCATTGGAGATATTTTTGTAGCATCTCTTGTTATAACATAATCAACAAAAGCCTCAGCATCAGGCCCTTTAACTTGAATTTGTCTTTCAACTGCAACATTCCACATGGTAACATGATTTTTAATTGCCTCATACTCAACCATTGCTCCACCATCTTCTGGTTTTACATAACCTCTTGGATGGTAAATTCTGTTATAAACTGTTGCTCTCCAACATCCCGCCTCCATTGACAAATGCCAATAAGGTGATTTTCTCACTCTTGTTGAAATAAGCATTTGAACTGGTGTAGGACCACTTTGTCTTAAATTGTAGGGAACCTTTCTGTCCGATTGATCCACTGACGTAGAATGTTTAATCATCATAAACTCCTTAAATAAATATGATAATTCTGTATTTAAACTTTAAATACTCCGCAATAATAAAATGTGTGTGATACAAAGAAAATGGTGGACCTTAATTTGGTCAAAATTTAGTCTTAGTTTTGACAGCAAAATTTGATAATGGAAATCTATGAAATTTAAATATTTAATATCAATTATCTCTATTCTAATTTTTTTAACGGGTTGCTCTGCTAGCTATAAAGAACTATCTACTATGGAAACTAATAAACCAAGAAACTTTCAAGAACACTTATTGTCCGAATACAAAAAAAGAGCTACTTTTGAAGCAGAAGAGATGCATGATTGGAATTCAGCTAAATTATATTCTGAGAAAGCTCTAAAGAGTTTAGAAACTGATGAAATATATCCAGAAGAAATTTCAAATTGGAAACTTCCTGAAGAAAATATTACCGAAATAAGAATTGCTTATGATAACCTTATGACAATTTATAAAGATGCAAAAAAAATTGATCCTTTTAATTTAGCTAAAGCTATCTCATCATTAGATTGCTGGTCAGAGCAACAGGAAGAAAATTGGCAAACATGGGATATTAATAGTTGTAAGAATGATTTCTTAAATGCCATGCATAATATTTATGAAAAAATATCTACTCAAGAAAATGAACAGGAAAATACTGATAAAAATAATAATTTAGAAAATGAAACGAAAGATGAAGTAACAATTGTTACTAAAAATGAAAATAAAGAATTAATGCAAATAATATATTTTGATTTTGATAAATTCAATTTATCTGAAGTAAGTAAAGATAAAATAAAAAAATTTTTAAATAATTATGGAAGTGTTATTAATGAGTATCTAGTCGTTGGACATACTGATACTAAAGGAACAAATAAATATAATTTATCATTATCTATTAAAAGAGCTGAAGTTGTAAAAGAAATTTTAATTAATTATGGAATTAATCAAAATAGTATTAAAATTTTAGGCAAAGGTGAAGAATCTTTAGCTGTAAATACTCCAGATGATACTAAACAACCGGCAAATAGAAGAGTAGAAATAAAAAAAACAAATTAACTTTTGTTTATAATAATTTTGGTATATTGAGCTTTCTTCAATGTATTCTAAAACAACAAAAAAAATAAACATTACTGTAAAACCATATTATCTAGAAGATCAATCTGAACCAGAAGATCAGCATTATGTATGGGCATATAAGGTAACAATTGATAATCAAGGCAAAGAAAAAGTGCAACTTGTAAACAGACATTGGAAAATTATTGATGCTAATGGCACATTACAAGAAGTACGCGGAAAAGGTGTTGTTGGAGAACAACCTGTACTTAATCCTGGTGAAAAATTTGAATACACAAGTGGAACTCCTTTAACTACTTCATCTGGTTTTATGGAAGGAACTTACGAGATGCAAAATGATAATGGAAATACTTTTGATGTTCAAATTCCTCAATTTTCATTAGATACACCATTTGAAAATAACAAATTAAATTAATTTATAAAAAAGAATGAGAGACTTTAGGTCGATATTAAACATAATCGGTTTACTAATATGTATTGAAGCATTGGCAATGCTAATACCAATGTGCTTTGATCTTTATTATGGCAATTATGAATGGTTACAGTTTTTTTATTCTAGTTTAATCACATTTTTTATAGGTATAATTTTATATTTTTCATTTAGAAAAAAAAATATTAAGCTTGGAATTAGACAGGCATTTTTGTTAACAATTTCATCTTGGTTAGTAATATCTCTTTTTGGTGCAATTCCATTTGTGTATTCATCGTCTTCACTTTCATATACGGATGCTTTTTTTGAATCTGTGAGTGGAATTACTACAACTGGCGCAACGGTTATTAATAATTTAGAAAACTTATCAGAAGGTATATTAATTTGGAGATCTCTTCTTCAATGGTTTGGAGGAATAGGAATTATTGTTCTTGCAATGGCTATATTGCCAACTTTACAAATTGGTGGAATGCAGCTGTTACACATGGAACATGATGATCCTTATGAAAAAACTATTCCTAAAGTTAATCGATTTGTAATTGAATTATTTCTACTTTACGTATTTTTATCAGTTATTTGTGCCTTTTTATATTTTGTAAATGGAATGAAAGGCTTTGATTCAATTATTCATGCAATGACTACAATTTCAACTGGTGGATTTTCCAATTACAATGAATCTTTTTTATATTTTAAATCTTTTCAAATTGAGATTATAAGTGTTATTTTTATGTTGATTGGCAGTTTGCCATTTGTCTTATATTTACAATTTCTACACAATCAAAAAAAGTTAATATTTAAAGACGATCAAATAAAATTATTCTTTCTAATTCTGTTTATAATTATTTTATTAACGACAATTTGGTTAATTACTAATCAATCTATAGACACAATATCTGCTTTTAGAATTGCTCTATTCAATATTACATCAATTTTAACTGGTACTGGCTATACTAGTAGTAATTTTTCTAATTGGGGAAGTTTTGGAATTGTAATAATGATGATTATTATGTTTGTTGGCGGATGTGCTGGATCTACCACTGGTGGAATTAAGATATTTAGATTGCAAATTTTGTTTAGAGGAGCAATTACACAAATTAGAAAATTAACTCAACCTCATGCAGTCTTGGTTATGCGATTTAATGGCAAAGCAGTTAATGAAAATACTTATAACTCAATTATGGGTTTTTTCTTTATGTATATTTTTTTATTTATTTTATCGGCAGTAAGTTTGAGTTTATTCAATTTAGATTTTCTAACTGCCTTTTCAGCAGCAGCTTCTGCAATATCAAATGTTGGTCCTGGTTTAGGTGAAATTATTGGTCCTAATGGAAATTATTTTTTTCTAGATAATGGAGCCAAATGGATATTAGCAATTACTATGATTATTGGAAGACTAGAAATCTTTACTGTATTAGTTTTACTATCTATGAATTTTTGGAGAAATTAAATACTTAAATAATTTCCCATATAAATTGATAATTGATTTTTTGTTTCATTTATATAATCTTTCATTGCTAAAATTAATAAATCATTAATAATTATTTCAGTTTCATTTAAAGAAATATATTTTTGAGAAGTTGTAGACCTTGAAGTCTCTACTGTTGAATTAGCTATTAAAAAACCACTATTATCATAAAGTTCATATTCAACTAAATAAAATAACTCGTAATTAAATATAGTTCTTTCCTCATATTTTTTTGCACCAACGTTCATTATTTCAGTTTTTTTAATAGAAGCATCTAAAATATTTATTACTAACTTGTTTTCATTTCCAAGTTTAAGAATGTTTTGACTGTTCCATTCTGCCATTAAATTAATAGGAGATTTTTGTATTTGATCTTCAATATTAGATTTGGAAAATACTGAATTGTATTTCTTATTAACTTCAATTTGTCCTGCATTTATTGATATTTTTTCAAATCTAGATGTATCAATTTCAATTGGCTTTAATATTTCAACTGGTTGACAAGATAGAATAACAAAAAAAATTAAAATAAAACTATTTTTTAAGTACATAAAATAATATCGCTTGTTGAATATACATTCTATTTTTAGCTTGCTTTAATACAACAGAATTTTTACCATCAAGAACATCTGATGTTACCTCTTTTCCTCTTTTTGCTGGTAAACAATGCATAAAAATTGCATTATTTGATGCATTACTCATAATTTTTTTATTTACAGTAAAGTTTTTAAAATATTTTATTTTATTGTTTTTTTCACCCATAGAAACCCAAACATCGGTCATTATACAATTTGATTTTTTTACACCTTCAATAGGATCTGTTAAATGTTTTAAATTTTTATTTTTAAATTTTAGAAATTCATTTTTATGATGTTTAAATATTTGATGTGGGACAACAATATTAAGTTTAAAATTATAAATATTTTGTAAATGAATAAGTGAGCGTAAAACATTATTGTAATCACCTATCCAAACAATAAATAAATTTTTGTAGTTTTTAAAATTCTCTTGCAAGGTTAAAAAGTCACCAAGTATTTGACACGGATGACTGTATTCAGTTAAGCCATTTATAATTGGAAGAATATTTTCTTTACTTAAATTTACTATTTGTTTGTGATTATCATTTCTTATCATTAAACAATCAATATATTGATTTAATACATTAAGAACATCTTCAGCCTTTTCTCTTTTATTATCAAAACCAATATCTTTACTTTGCAATTCTAAAACGGAACCACCTAATTTTTGCATTCCTACATTAAAACTAAGTCTCGTTCTTAATGATTGCTTTTCAAAAATTAGACCCAGAGTTTTATCTTTACAAGATGAAGAATATTTTTTTGGATTTTTTTTAATTTTTTTAGCAATTGAAATTATTTCATCAATTTCTTTTTTTTTAAAATTATTTATATCAATAAAATGTTTCATCTTGATAATTCCTTTAAGCTTCTTTTAATTATAGCAATTGATTTATCAATCTCTTTATAAGATACAATAAGCGGTGGTGCTAATCTTACTGTATTATCTGCCGCGGGTACGTTTAGTAATTTATTTTTTTTAAGTTGCTCAGAAAAATCTATATTGCTAATATTTGTTTTAATTCCCAATAAAAATCCTGCACCTCTAACCTCTGAAATAATGTTTGATGAATTCTCTAATTTTTTTAAATTTTTCCAGAAATATCTTGCTGTTTTATCAACTTTTGAAAGAAATTTTTTATTAGAGATAATTTTTAAAACTTCTAAACCTACACTCATGGCTAACGGATTACCACCATAGGTTGATCCATGACTACCTTTAGTCATTGCAACACATGCTTTGTTTGTTGACATACAAGCTCCGAGTGGAAAACCCGATCCAATGCCTTTTGCTACAGATATAATATCAGGTTTTATTTTAGCCCATTCATGTGAAAATAATTTACCTGATCTTCCAAATCCACACTGAACCTCATCAAAAAACAGTAAGATTTTCTTTTCGTTACAGATTTTTCTTAGTAATTTTAAAAAACTTAGATTGGCAGGACGAATACCCCCTTCTCCTTGAATTGGTTCAATAATAATACCAGCTGTTTTTTTGTTTATTGCCGATATTAATTTTTTTTCATTATTAAATTCGATTTGTTTAAAGCCTTTAAGCATAGGGCCAAAACCTTTAGAGTATTTATTGTTTTTTTGTGCTGAAAGAGCCCCATAAGTTCTTCCGTGGAAAGCACCATCAAAAGTAATAATCTCTGTTTTATTAGTCTTGTGATATGAATGATATCCTCTTATTATTTTAATTCCGCATTCAATAGATTCAGCTCCTGAATTAGTAAAAAAGACTTTGTCTGCAAAAGAATTTTTACAAAGTAATTTTGCAAATTGTTCTTGTTTTTTAATTTTATATAAGTTTGAAACATGCCAGAGTTGTTTCGATTGCTTATTGAGCACCTCTATAAGTTTAGGATGACAATGACCAAGAGAATTTACAGCTATTCCACTTGCAAAATCTAAATATTTTTTATTTTGGCTAGTATATAAATAACACCCATTACCTTTTATGAATTCAAGATCTTTATTGCCATAAGTTGGCATAACATGTGATAAAAGATTGCTAACCATATTAAAATTTAATTTTATATCCTTTACGAAACATAAAATAGCATAATAAAATTAATATAATATTAATAATTATTAAGAAGATTGATCCTTGGATTAAAGAACTGTCAGAAGTACCTGTAAAAGCATATCTAAAACCATCAATGTTATAGAAGAATGGATTAAATGAGGAAATTTTCTGCCAAAACTCAGGAAGTCTAGAAATTGAATAGAATGTTCCTGATAAAAAAGTAAGAGGCAAGACAATAAAGTTAGTTATACCTTGTTGTTGATCCCATTTATCTGCCCAAATACCAACGATTGTTCCTAAAGTACCCATCATTGTGCATCCCATTAATGTGAAAAATAACAAAGCCATATAAGAGTGTATATAAAGAGGTACAAATATCATGACTCCTAAAGTTGTTACTATACCGCATACAACACCCCTACAAACTGAACCTATAATAAATCCAAACGCTAATTCAACATTGTTTAATGGGGCCATTAATATGTCTACGATATTTCCTTGAAATTTTGATTGACCAATACTTGATGCTGAATTCGCAAAAGAGTTTTGCAGCATAGTCATCATTATTAGACCAGGTGCAATAAAATAAGGAAGATCAATACCATTTATAGAATTTACAGATCTTCCAAGGGCTAAGCTAAAAACAGCTAAGAATAATAAAGAGCTTATAGCCGGTCCAATAACAGTTTGAATCCCAACTTTTAAGAACCTAAAAACTTCTTTTTTAACTAATGTAAGAAAACAGAGAAAATTATAATTAAACATATTAGGAGTTTTCTTTTAATATATTTAAATAATTTGTATATTAGTTTAGTGGACGAAAAAAAACTCTTAAAATACGCCGTTGACTATTTAAGTAAATATGATTCTTCTAAGAAGAATCTGGTAAATGTACTTAAAAGAAAAGTTTTAAAATTAAAAACTACTAATTATGAAAAGAGAAAACTCTTTAATATAATTGAAAGTATAATAATAAAATTAGAAAATAATAAATTTATTGATGACGATAGATATAGTTCAACAAAAATATTATCTTTGTCAAACTCTGGAAAATCTAAGAATTTTATATTTAATTACTTGATAAAAAAAGGAGTAAATAAATCTCAAATTCAAAATAATTTAAATTTAATACAACAAGATAATGATAATTGGGAATTAAATTCAGCTAAAATATTTGCTAAAAAAAAGAAGTTGTTAGAAAAAAATGAAAGTTATGAAAAAAATTTAGCTAAGATGGCAAGAGCGGGTTTTAGCTATGATATATGTAAAAAAATATTAGGTTAGTTTTCCTTTATGTGTATCTTACCCTCTAATAATCTTGCTATCTGCTTAGTAGTTTCAAATCTTTCAAATGAAATTCTTATAATTGCAGTTAGAGGGGCTGCTAAAAGAACTCCTATAAATCCCCAAATCATTCCCCAAAAAATTAAAGATAAAATAATTGTAATTGGATGTAATCCAAAACTCTCACCAAAAATTTTAGGTTCTACAAAATTTCCTACAATTTGATGTATAATTGTAGGTAAAATAATAATTAATACAACAAAAGTTGGATCATTGTATTGAAGAAAAGCTATTGGTAGTGGTAATAAAACAGCAATTACAGATCCAATTACAGGAATAAAATTTAAAATGAATGTTAAGCTTCCAAAAATAAAAGCTAATTCTAGTCCTAAAAACCAATAAATTAATCCTGCAGCAATACCTGTAAAAGCTGATGTTAAAAATTTAGTAAAAATATACTTTTTAACTAATCTAATAATATCATTCCATTCATCTGAGGTATTTTTAGGAGGAGTTCCTAACAACAAAAATAGTGTTATAATTACAACTAGAAGAAATTTTGAAATAAAGTTTGCACTATTACTTAATATTGTTCCTGCCCAATTAGTAATTGGAAGGTCTGCAATTGTATTTCTAATTGTTTCTCTATCAATATTAATTTCAAATTCTTGAAGCTGTATTATTATCGCCTCTATTAAAATAATTACCTTTTGATTGTAATCATCCGCAGACTCTAAGAATGTAGCTACTGAAGAAACAATGAACGGAACTATAATTGAAAATAATAATACAATTAAACAAATGCTTATTAAAACTGCGATAAATCTATGGACATGAAGATTAATAGTCTGAAAATCAATTATTGGATCAATTAATATTCTTAAAAGCAGTGCCAAAACAAATGGTACCATAATAGGTTGAGAGAAATTTAAGATAAATGCAACAGCGATACTAGCCAATATAAAAAGAGAGCCAGAAATTACGCGATTATTTTCATTCATTATTTCTTAGCAGATTGAGGGTTAAAAATTTCTGTTTTTTCATCTGATAATTTTTCAACATAAAGTGATTGACTCGGAAAAGCAAAACCAGCTTCATTATTTTCAACTATTTCTATTATTTTGACAGCAAGGTTTTCTTTTATTTTTAAAAATTCTGCCCATTCATTCGTAACAGTAAATGTTTGTACTAGCATATCGATAGAACTATCAGAAAAACTATCTATTCTAACGTAGAAACTTGCATTTTGATTTTTTGCAAAGTTATCATCTTTTTCAATTAAATTATTTATCTCGTCTCTGATATTTTTTAATTGATCAATACTAGTTCTATATTCTAATCCAATTAGCCATCTTATACGTCTATGATGTCTTCTTGTGTAATTAGTTACAGACTGCTCTGCAAATTTATAATTTGGAACCATTACTGGAGTTGAATCAAATCTTCTAACAAGGGTTGATCTAAATCCAATTTGTTCAACAACTCCCTCTACTTCACCTGAAACTAATATAACATCACCAACAGTAAACCTCTTTTCCATTAGTATCATGATACCACTAATTAAATTTTTAAATAAATCTTGAGCACCCAGTGCAACTGCTACACCAAATAAACCTAATCCCGCAATTACTGGTCCCACTCTTATGCCCCACAACTCTAAAATTGCTACTGCTCCGAGAACAATAACAAGAATCTTCAAACCTTTAAGCGTCCAATCAACCAAAGGTTTTGAAATTTTTGACTCAAAGTTTTTTATTACAAATGAAAACGGTATAATTAATTGATGCAGTAACCAGAATATAAAAATTGTAATTAATGATCTGTTTAGTAAATCTAAAAAATCTTGGTTGTTATCAGAAACATCTAAATATGATGAAGCTATAAAAAAACCTAAAACGACAGGGAGAAATTTTAATGGCCCATCAAGTACTTCAATTACAGCATCATCAATTTGATTGGAAGTTTTTGAAACAATTCTTGATAATCGATTAAGAATAAATCTAGCTATAAGTCTTCTAAGTAAATAAAAAAGAAGGAAAATTACAAGGCTTACTATGATATCTGTAGCATTTATGCCAAAAACACCATTATTCCAAACATCTAAAAAAAGGTAGGTAAAGCTATTGAATGTTTCCATAAGCGATATATTTATTACTCACTAACATGAAATTTAAATTTTTACTTGTTTTTTTGATGATGCTTAACTTAAAGAATACATTATTAGCTAATGAGACAGTGAATTTATACGATTTTTCATTTGAAGATATAGACGGTAATCAAGTAAATTTAGAGAAGTTTAACGGTAAGCCAATTTTAATAGTGAACACAGCTTCTAGGTGTGGTTTCACTCCTCAGTATGCTGACCTCCAAAATTTATTTCTGAACTATAAAAATAGTGATTTAACAATAATAGCTACAACAAGCAATTCCTTCAATCAAGAGTACTTAGACACCGAGGATATTAAACAAATTTGTTTAGTTAATTATGGGATAGGTTTTGTTACCTCTTCACCAATGGATGTAAAAGGAAGCAATGCTCATCCAATTTATGCATGGATTGAGGAAGAGTATAACGAAAAACCAAAGTGGAATTTTTACAAATATTTATTTGATAGAAATGGACAGCTTATTAAATCTTGGTCTTCTATGACAAAGCCAGACAGTTCAAAAATTACTAAACAAATTGATCGTTTAATCTAAAAAAAAAGGGCAAATAAATTTGCCCCTTTCTTTAAAAATTAACTTTTATAATTACATCATGCCGCCCATGCCGCCCATGCCGCCCATGCCGCCCATGCCGCCGCCCATGTCAGGCATTGCAGGTGCTGCGGATTTATCTTCAGGAGCATCAGCTACCATAGCTTCAGTTGTGATTAGTAAGCCAGCTACAGATGCTGCATCTTGTAGTGCAGTTCTAACAACTTTAGTTGGATCAATTATACCCGCATTTACCATGTTGGTGTATTTGTCCGTTTGAGCATCATAGCCAATATTATGATCTTTACTTTCACGAATTTTACCTGCTACTACTGCTCCATCAACTCCAGCATTTTCTGCAATTTGTCTCATTGGATTAAAGAGCGCTCTTCTTACTATATCAACTCCAATCTTTTGGTCATCATTAGCAGTTTTAACTGATTTCAATGAATTTGTAGCATAGGCAAGAGCTGAACCACCGCCAGGTACTATACCTTCTTCAACGGCTGCTCTTGTTGCATGCATTGCATCTTCGACTCTGTCTTTTTTCTCTTTAACTTCAACTTCAGTAGCTCCACCAACTCTAATAACAGCTACACCACCTGCTAATTTTGCAAGCCTTTCTTGAAGTTTTTCTCTATCATAGTCAGAAGTTGTTTCTTCAATTTGTGCTCTGATTTGATTACATCTACCTTCAATGTCTTTCTTTTTCCCAGCTCCTTGAACGATAGTAGTATTTTCTTTGTCAACAACTACTCGTTTAGCAGTACCTAGCATTTCTAGATTAACATTTTCTAACTTTATACCAAGATCTTCACTTATCACTTGGCCGCCAGTTAGAATTGCAATGTCCTCTAACATAGCTTTTCTTCTATCTCCAAAACCTGGAGCTTTTACCGCAGCTATTTTTAATCCACCTCTTAGTTTGTTTACAACTAAAGTAGCTAAAGCTTCACCTTCAATATCTTCAGCTATAATTAATAGTGGTTTAGTAGATTGAACAATTGATTCAAGCAGAGGTAACATTGGTTGTAAACTTGATAATTTTTTTTCATGAAGTAACACATAGCAATCACCAAGTTCGGTAATCATTTTTTCTGCATTAGTTACGAAATATGGTGAAAGATAACCTCTGTCAAACATCATACCTTCAACAACATCAAGTTCAGTGTCCAAGCTTTTTGCTTCCTCAACGGTAATAACACCTTCTTTACCTACTTTTTGCATTGCACTTGAAATCATTTTACCAACTTCTGCATCACCATTTGAGGCAATAGTTCCTACTTGTGCAACTTCCTTATCAGTTTTAATTACTTTAGATTTTTTTCTGATTTCATTAACTACAGCATCTACAGCTAGATCAACTCCTCTTTTAAGATCCATAGGATTCATACCAGCTGCGACAGCTTTCATTCCTTCAGTTGCAATTGCTTGTGTTAATACGGTTGCAGTAGTTGTTCCATCACCAGCAATATCATTAGTTTTGCTTGCAACGTCTCTTACCATTTGAGCGCCCATATTTTCAAATTTATCTTTTAATTCTATTTCCTTTGCAACACTTACACCATCCTTAGTAATTCTAGGTGCACCAAAAGATTTATCCATAACTACATTTCTACCCTTAGGTCCTAATGTAACTTTTACTGCATCAGCTAGTTTGTTAACACCAGTTAACATTTTTGATCTAGCATCTGATCCAAAAAATATATTTTTTGCAGACATTTTTATTTCCTCTCTAATTTCTATTTCTTTTTCTTACCTGAAGTTATAATTCCCATGATATCTGACTCTTTCATTATTAAAAAGTCATCACCATTCATTTTTACTTCAGTACCAGACCATTTTCCAAAAAGTATTTTATCTCCTTTTTTGACATCCAAAGGTACTAGTTTTCCTGTTTCATCTCTTGCTCCAGAACCAACTTCTAATACTTCACCTTCCATTGGTTTTTCTTGGGCAGTATCAGGGATAATTATTCCCCCTGCTGTTTTTTGATCAGAGTCAACCCTTTTGACTAAGACTCTATCATGTAAAGGTCTAAAATTCATATTTCCTCTTTTGTTAACTAATTGAAATTAATACATTTTTTATTAGCACTCTCATTATGAGAGTGCTAGTTATTTAAGCATTATTAAAGTCTATTCAAGAAGAAAACAAAAAAAAATCCGAATTATCCAAAGTTATGATATTTTGAAAAAAATGTTATTTTTTAGTGTTTTTTTAAGAACCCTAGGTTTTTTAAGTGCAGTATTAATTTTTTTAATCATAATTAATATTTTGCTACATTTTTCTAATGATTTGCAAAAAAAACGTTTTGTAATGACCGATGGCACCGAAAGTTCAAATAATATCATCGCAAAAATCAATTTAAATGGGCCAATTTTTAATAACAACAGTAATGTTTTTGGAAATAATTTTTATGATTATATAGACCCTGCTAAAGTAAAATCTTATTTGGAAGAATTAAAACAACTGAAAATTAATACGCTAATTATAAATATTAATACTCCTGGCGGAACTGTTAGTGCTACAGCTGAGTTGGAGCAAATTATTTACAAATTTAAAGAAGAAACTAATACTAAAGTATATTTTTTTACAAAAGAAATATTAGCATCTGGTGGATATTGGGTTGCAACTACAGGTGATAAGATATTTGCATCATATGGATCAATTATAGGTAGTATAGGAGTAAGTGGACCAAGTTGGTTTTATTACAATAAGCCATTAAGCTTATCTTCTGGAGTCTTTGGTGGATCAATTGAAACTAAAGATGGGATAGAAGTATTTAACCAGAATGCTGGAGAAGGTAAGGATTTATTTAACCCATATAGACGGCCTAAAAATGATGAAATTGAACACTTACAATATATTGTCGATGATCTTTATAATGACTTTACGGCGAAAGTTTCCAAAAGTCGAAAAATTGAAATTTCCAATATAAAAAATGATATTGGAGCTTTAATTTATAATAGTAATCAAGCAAAAAAAATTTTTTTGATTGATGATATTTTGAATTATGAAACACTTGTTGAATTAATCATTAAAGAGAACAAATTTGATGATTATAAAATTTATGAAAATAAAGTTGTTAATTCTTTTATAGAAAGCCTTTTAGCTAGATATAAAGGTCAACCTAGTAATAAATATTCTTTCGAAAAAATTTGTGGTAGTTTAAAAACCAATATAAATGTTTTATTTCCAGTTTATTTAAAAGATTGTTAAATTAAATTAATTCACTGAGTTTCTGAATTTTAACAATTAGATTTTTATAGTAATTACTCTGAGATAAAACATTAGTGTGAATATATTTTATTGCTAAAGGTGAATGATTTTCAACATCAACTGTATCAGCAATTATTTTATTATGCTTAAGATCATTCTTTAGTGCTAAGTTTAAATATCTGTCTTCAAGTATTTTTTCGTTGTCATTAAAAGAAGGAGTGATCTCAAATATTTCTGTTCCAGGTTTACAAAAAATAATATTTGCTAAATTGGAACCATGAGGTGCGATTATTTTTTCAGCATTTGAAAAAATTTCTATCTGCTCTTCTATTTCATACAATTGAGGGTTAATAACTCTGTAACCCTTTTGTCTTAAAAGTGTTACAATATCTCCTTCATTGATAATTTTTCTATAATTAG
>CACBLW010000010.1 GCA_902540265.1 uncultured Alphaproteobacteria bacterium | reverse complement strand
TTGCCAGTATTGGTGATGGAGCTAATGGTTCTGCAGTAATTGCTACAAGGCCACCCAATGCACCATTAAGCATCATTACTACATCTGTTTTACCAGTTACTAATCTAGAAATAACTGCACAAGCCATTACACCTGCACCAGCTGCTAAGTTAGTATTTATGTAAATTGTTGCAACTGCAGTAACATCATCAAAAGTACCCATTGCTAGTTGTGAACCACCGTTAAACCCAAACCATCCAAGCCATAGGATAAATACCCCGAGAGTAGCTAAAGGAATAGATGAATTTGCAAATGGCTCCATAGGAGCTGCATCACCACTATCGGTAAAACGTCCTAATCTTGGGCCTAGAAGAATTGCACCGGCTAATGCTGCTGCTGCACCTGCACTGTGTACAAGAGTAGATCCGGCAAAATCGGAGAATCCAGCTTCCGCTAAATATCCTCCACCCCACTGCCAACCCATTTCAATTGGATATATAAAACCAGTTAAGAGTGCACAAAAAATAAAGAATGGCCAAATTTTGATTCTTTCAGCTAGTGTTCCAGATACAATTGAACAAGTTGTTGCACAAAATACCATCTGAAAAAACCAGTCAGAACCATCGGAATAACCTGTATCGACAGCGCTACCATCACTCCAAGGAATTGGAGATCCTATAAATCCGCCTGCAGGAATACCATATGCCATATTATATCCAACTAACCAGAACATTAAACCAGCTATAGAATATAAGCCTATATTTTTTGCAGCAATTGTTGCTACACTTTTTGACGTAACAAGTCCTGACTCAAGCATTGCAAATCCTGCTGCCATCCACATGACTAAGAATCCAGATACAAGAAATAGGAATGTATTTAAAATGTATTGCACTTCACCATCTACTTCTGCTCTCGCGTATGAACTAAAGAGCATAAAGACGGCAATAATGCTAATGAAATATATAGATTTTTTTAACATTAATCCTCCATTATAAATTTCACAGTACATGGCTCACATTGAGTCATGCGTTACTTTTCATGCTTAGCTATGGAAATTAATTACTAAGATCCGCGTTCCTTCGGTTTAACCTACTTCCGATTTGCCTGAAGGCAAATTGAACGATTTATAACTTTGCATGCGTTCCTTCGACTTTCGTCTACTTCCGTCACCCTAAAAGAGTGATGAACGTGATGATTGAATTAGTTTATTATTGAATTTTAGTAAGAATATTTAAGAGAATATTGGTATGCAATATTTGCATATATAAAAAAAACTAATAATACTGCCAAAATATCAATTTATTTCAGATAAATTTATCCACTTAGAATTATTATTACTCGAATCTACGGTAGCATTAATAAATTTCATTATGTGCAAACCATCATCAATATTTGGAAGCATCTTTAATAATTCTTCCTTATTTTCTTTATTTTGAATAACATCTGCAGCATCTGAATAGATTTGTGCAAATGCCTCAAGATATCCTTCTGGGTGACCAGCAGGGATTCGGACATTAGCTTCACTTCCTTCAACTTTAATCGAACCACCTCTGGTTATTATCTGACTCGCATCCCCTACTTGATTAAATTTAGCATAATTTGGATTTTCTTGACTCCATTTCAATGAACCCTTGTCACCATAAATAGCAACACTAAAATTATTTTCTTCACCTGTTGCAACTTGAGAGATGGATAATGATCCTTTAGCTCCATTATTTAATCTGATCATTATAGAAGCATCATCATCTAATTTTCTTCCTTCAACAAAGGTAGTTAGATCTGCACTAACTGATTGTAATTTTAATTGGGTTATAAATTCTAACAAATGCATAGCATGACTTCCTATATCACCCACACTTCCTGCAGCTCCACTTCTTGAAGGATCAGTTCTCCATTCTGCTTGTTTATTAGAACCTGAATCTTCTTCTTTTGAGCCAAGCCAACCCTGAAGATAAGATCCTTTAATAATTCTTATTTTGCCTAGTACTCCATTTTCAATAAGTGATCTCATACCTCTAACAACTGGATATCCGGAATAATTATGAGTTAAGAAAAAATGAGCATCAGATTTAGAGACTGCTTCAACTAATTTATGAGCATCTTCCATTGTAGAAGTCATAGGTTTATCACAAATAACATGAATATTTTTATTTAGAAATTCTATTGCTGGTGCAGCATGCATATGATTTGGTGTAACAATGGATACTACTTCAATGCCGTCATCTCTTTTAGATTCTTCTTCAGCCATAGTTTTAAAATCAGGGTAACTTCTTGAAGGATCAAGACCAATTTCTGAAGCAGACTTAGCTGCTTTTTCAGGAGTTGAAGATAAACAACCAGCAACAAATTCATACTTATCATCCATCCTTGCACATAGACGATGCACGGCTCCAATAAAAGCTCCTTGGCCGCCACCAATCATCCCAAGTTTTAATCTTCTTCCCATAATTACTCCTTATATACCTAAAATCTTTTTGTTAGCTTGCTCGTCCGTTCCAGAACTTGCAAAATCATCAAATGCTTTGTCTGTAACTTCAATAATATGATTTTGAATAAATGGAGCTCCTTCAGCTGCACCTTGTTCAGGGCTTTTAATACAGCATTCCCACTCTAAAACTGCCCATCCATCAAAATTATAACCAGATAGTTTTGAAAAAATTGATTTAAAATCAACCTGCCCATCACCAAGTGATCTGAATCTACCTGCTCTGTTTATCCATGATTGATAACCTCCATATACACCTTGCCGACCGGAGGGATTAAATTCAGCATCTTTTACATGAAACATTTTTATTCTTTCATGATAAATATCAATGTGATCGAGATAGTTTAAACATTGAAGAACATAATGACTTGGGTCATACAACATATTACAACGTTTATGATTATTTACTCTCTCTAAAAACATTTCGAAAGTTGAACCATCGTGTAAATCCTCACTAGGGTGAATTTCGTAACAAAGATCTACTCCACAATCATCAAATTTATCTAAAATTGGATGCCATCTTTTTGCTAATTCACCAAAAGCTTCATCTTCTAAACCAGCAGGTCTTTGAGGAAATGGATAAAGAAAGGGCCAGCATAACGCACCAGAAAATGTAGCAGCAGTTTTTAAATTAAGGTTTTTTGATGCTTGAGCGACATTCATCATCCTTTTTACTGCCCATTCTTGTCTAGATTTTGGATTACCCTTTACCTCATCAGCAGCAAAACCATCAAAGAGTGTGTCATAAGCAGGATGAACTGCAACCAATTGACCGGTTAGATGAGAGGCAATATCAGTTATTTCAAGATTAAAATTTTTTGCTATTCCTTTTATTTCATCACAGTAATCTTTACTCGAAGCTGCTTTATCCAAATCAAAAACTGCTAAATTTTCTGCTGGCAATTGAATTCCTTTATATCCAAGATCAGATACCCATTTACATATACTAGGTAGTGAATTAAATGGTTCTTTATCTCCTATAAACTGTGCTAAAAATATTGCAGGTCCTTTAATTTTTTTCATACATTTTCTCCAAAACTATTTAAACATGAAACTTTTAGGTAGTCATTAAATTTTTAAAATTTTCGTATAATTTTTTAGTATTATTGTTCATTTCTTGAATATTATTTCTAAGCAATACATCAAGTTCATCAATGGAGTTTTTTCCTAAATATTTTTCTAAAGCATTTTTTAATTCAGGAACTTTGGACCATTTAATGATTGTGTTTTCATCGACTTCCATATGAAATTGAATACCATAAGCATGATTTTTATACTTAAATATTTGAAATTTTGTAATATCTGATGAACCTAAAATAGTAACTTCAGAATTATTTAGTTCACTTACTTCGTAACTATGCCATTGCAATGCTTTAATCTGATTATCAAAATTTTGAAAAATTTGATCCTTTTTTTTATTATCTAAAATATTAATATTTAAAACCCCAATTTCTGGAGGATTAGATTTAATTACTTTACCACCAAGAATTTCACCTAAAAATTGACAGCCTAAACAGATTCCAAGATATGGTTTTTGATTATTTAGAACAAATTCCTTTATCTTGTTTTTTTCATCAACCATCCACGGATATTGTTCTTCCATCCAAGTATCCATTGGTCCACCTAAACATATCATTCCATCAAATATATCAAGATTAATAGGAATCTTTTCTCCTTCATCCAATCGAATAATAGTTGTTTCTACTAAGTCTTCATTCATTAACTTGGTAAAGTACCCAGGTGTTACTAAGGGTGTATGTTGAAGAATAATTATTTTATGAGACACTTTGTTCTAAGTTGAGTAATCTTTTTTTTAATTTGATTCCCCCTCTACCAGAAAATCCTCCAAGTTTACCATCACTACGAATTACACGGTGACAGGGGATAATAAGTAAAAGTTTATTTTGTCCACAAACATTACCTACATATCTTGGAGACGTACCAACTTTTTTTGCTATTTCTCCGTATGTTGAAACTTTACCATATTTAATTTTAGATAATTCTTTCCAAATTTTTTTTTGTAAAGGGGAACCTTCAAAAGAATAGTTAATCTTAAAATTTTTAAGTTTTCCAGAAGCATATAAATTAATCTGATTTTTAATGTTAATTAAATCAATTGTTTTATTTGTTTTACCAAAGCTAAGTGAATAAACATTACTTCTGTTTTTTTTAACTGTAATCCAACCAAGTTTAGTTTCAAAACAAGCTGTTTCCATATAAAATTAATAACATTATTGAATGAATCTATCAAAATAATTTATAGTAAATCATGGATGAAGATAATTTAAATTTGGAGATTAGAAAATTTCTTAAACAAGTTGGCATTAGCTCGCAACGTGAAATAGAAAATTACATACGAAAAAAATTTTCGGAAGGAAGTATCAAAATAGGTGAATCTATAAAAGTGTCTATGAATTTATCATCTGAAGATGGAGAACTTAATCATTCAATTAAAGAAGATTTAAAAATAAAATAATTTTTTAAAATTTAATTAATACGATTTTGTATTTTATCAATATTTTCAAGTTTAGATAATGGTCCAATACTCGATATAGTTATTGGCCCTTTTACAATTTCATTAGCAATCTTTTGAACAGTCTCTTTAGAGACCTTGTCTATATTTTTAATAGTTTCAGCGGGTTCGATTATTCTATTAAAGACCAGAAGTTGTCTAGCAGCACTTTCACATCTTCTAAATGCACTTTCTCTTCCCATCATTAAACTTGCTTTCAACTGAGCTTTACCTCTATTGATTTCCTTTTCTGTAATCGAGTTAGGACTTTCGTTTAATTGATCACATAAAACAGGTATGAGTTCTTGAATTTGATTTTCTCCTGTCCCACAATAGATACCAAAAACACCTGTATCAGTGTAAGATGAGCTGAAAGAAGAAATGCCATATACAAGGCCACGTTTCTCTCTAATCTCTTGAAACAATCTTGATGACATACCTCCCCCTAATAAAGAAGAGTAAACTAATAAAGAGTAGTAGTCATCATGGTGGTAATCTATACCTTCAAAACCAAGCAATAGATGAATCTGTTCTAATTTTTTATCTTCTCTGTATTCACCAGATTTATAATCTGCTTTTTCCCTTTCAGTAGATAATCCAGTTGGAAGATTAGTGCATGATTTTTTAATTGATTCTACAAATTGATCATGGTCAATTTTTCCAGCTGCACTTATAATCATTTTTTTTGGATTATAATGATTCATCATGAAGTCTTTAACTTCATCTCTTGAAATATTTTTAATAATATCAGTTTTACCCAATATGGAACGTCCCATTGGCTGGTCCGGGTATGCTTTTTCTTGCCAATAATCAAAAATCATATCATCAGGAGTATCAAGGTACATTCCAATTTCTTGAATTATGACTCCTCTTTCTCGGTTAAGTTCATCTTCAGCAAATGTAGAATTTTGCAAAATATCTGTCAGAATATCTATTCCATAATGTAGATCATCAGCTAAGAGTTTTACATAATAAGCTGTTATTTCCTTTGAAGTATAGGCATTTATATCTCCGCCAACATTTTCAATTGTTTCAGCAATTTGAAGAGCATTTTTAGTTGAGGTGCCTTTAAAAGCCATATGCTCTAAAAGGTGAGCAACGCCATTTATGTCTTTTGTTTCATCTCTACCACCAACAAAATTCCATATACCCATTGATACTGTTTCCAGCCCGGGCATATTTTGAGTTACTATTCTTAATCCGTTTTCTAGTGTTGTAATTTTATGCATTGCTTGTTTTTTCTAAGATGAAGTTTTTTACATCCATAGTACTATTGGATAATATAGTCATCTTTTCCTCTTTATCAAAGAGATTGCTCAATTCTTTAGGTATTTCAATTTCTTTATTAATTGCTTTATTCACAGCTTTGTCAAATTTAGCAGGATGTGCACAAACCAAAGATACCCATGCTTCATCATCTTTTTTATCTAATAATACTTTTAGTCCTGTTGCAGTATGTGGATCAGCAATATAATTAAATTTTTCGTATACATATTTAATTGTTTCCAGAGTCTGACTATCGTCAATTGAGGAAGCCTTATATATTTGCTGAAACTTAGCTAAAACAGAATCATCAAATTGATAAAAACCTTTTGATGAAAAACTTTCAAATACCTCATTTACTCTTTTGCTGTCTCTATTGAGGCTTTCAAAAATTTGCCTCTCAAAGTTACTTGAAACTTGTATATCCATACTAGGACTATATGTTTGAAAAACAGATTTTTTTTTCATTTCTCCAGTGTCTACTATGGACTTCAAGATATCATTAGAATTAGTTGCAATATGTAAATGACCAATAGGTAATCCCATTTGTTTAGCAACAAAGGCTGAAAAAATATTGCCAAAATTTCCTGAAGGAACAATAAAATTAATTTGCTGCTTATCAGCTTGCAAGTAAGCCCAAAAATAATAAACAACTTGCGCAATTAATCGAGCCCAATTTATAGAGTTTACTGCAGTTAAAGAAGTAGACTCTTGTATTTCGTCATCAACAAATAGTTCTTTGACAATTTTTTGACAATCATCAAAATTACCCTCTACAGCAATATTAAAAATATTCTTATCAATTACTGTAGTCATTTGTTTTTGTTGAATAGGTGATACTTTATTATGAGGATGTAGAATAAATACATTTATGTCTTTTTTTGATTTAAAAGAATGAATTGCAGCTGACCCAGTATCGCCAGAGGTTGCGCCTAAAACAGTAATTTTTTTTGGAGACATCTCTAAACTTGTAGAAAATAGGTTACCAAGAAATTGTAAAGCGTAATCTTTAAAAGCATAAGTAGGTCCATAAATTAATTCTAATAAAAATTTATTATTTTTTAATTCTACTAATGGAGCTATTTTTTCATGATTAAAATTTGCATAAGTTTCATTTAAAATTTTTTGTAATTCTAATTTTTCTATATTTTCATATACATAAGGAAAAATAATTTCACATGCTACTTCTTCGTATGATTTATTTTTTAAACTTAGTAAGTCTATTCTGGGCCAGCTTTGGGGTAAATACAGACCACCATCTCTCGATAATCCTTGATAAAGGATATCGTTAAATGATCTGCTTAGAGAATCATCCCTTGTGCTTAAATATTTCATTAAAGATAGCGATTAGTAATATATTCTTTGAAATATTTAGCATTTAAAGGCGACTTTGTAACCTGTTCTAAAACCTCATTAGTTGAAAAAAAACTAGCTTTTTCATGGATATTTTTTTTAAGCCAATTTACTAAATTTGAAAATTTACCATTTTCTATTTCCTTATCTAAATCCTTTTGATCAGTTCTCAATTGAGACGCAAATTGAGCAGCAGTGAGTGCTCCTAATGAATATGTTGGAAAGTATCCAAATAATCCAGCAAACCAATGAATATCTTGTAAACATCCATCAGTGTCTTTATTTATCGATAAATTAAATAATCTATTAAATTCATCATTCCAAGCATCGGGAATGTCTGCAATATTTATTTCATTGTTAAAAATTTTTCTTTCTAAATTAAATCTTAAGATAATATGCAAGGGATAGGTTACTTCATCTGACTCAACTCTTATAAAAGATTTGTTTACTCGAGTACCTAATTTGTAAAGATTGTCTGGATTTGTAGCTTTGTCTTTTATATCAAATTTATTATTTAAGGTATTAGATAAAAATTTTTTAAAAGCTAAAGATCTAGTGATTTGCATTTCAATTAATAGTGATTGACTTTCATGCATGGCCATCCCCCTAGATTTACCTGCTGGCTGATGCATCCAATCTTTTGGAAGGTTTAGCTCATATAATGCATGTCCAGTTTCATGCATAACACCATCTAAAGATGAAAATGGATTTTCATTATTATATCTAGTTGTAATTCTAACATCATTTGTAGATCCTCCACAAAAAGGGTGAACACTTTTATCAAGTCTCCCTCTTGTAAAATCAAAACCTATTTGTTTCATTATATATTCAGAAATATTTTTCTGCTTTTCTTCATCAATACTTTTTTCAAATTGAAGTGTTTCTTCTTTTTTTTGCTTATCAATAATTTTATCAATAAGTGGTGTGAGAAATTTTTGTAAATCATCAAATACTCCAGATATTTTATTTTCTTCTGAAGAAGGTTCAAATTTATTTATTAGTGCTTCATAAGGAGAAATTTTAAAAGTTTCCCCTAGAATATTAGCTTCTTCTTTCGTTAAATTTATAAGTTCTTCTAAATCTTTTTTTACTAAATTAAATTCAGACTTTTCCCTTGCCTCTTGCCAAACACCTTCGCATTTAGCTGAAGATTTTGAAATTTTTTCTACAAGCTCCGTTGGAATAGCAGAAGCTAATTTATATTCTCTATCCATTTCATTTAAGTTTTTCTGATCACTGTTACTTAGATTAAGATTCTTAGAATCTTCAATTAAATCACCGACTTCAGAAGATGAAATTTTACTATGACTAAGTTTTGATAAATAGGCTAATTGATCTGATCTTTGATCTCTTGAGCTGCTAGGCATCATTGTTGCCATATCCCAGTGTAAAATACCCGCAATATCTGATGTCAGTGAAGCTTCATTAAAGATCTCTTTAAGTTTTAAATATGTTTTCATTTTTTCTTCCTAAATAAATAAACTATAAAAATAATCAAAAAAGAAAAACTCATCAAAAACCATGTAATTGCATACTGCAAATGATTATTTGAAAAATTATGATTTTGAGATGATGGTATTAAGAAATTCTCTGCGTAATTACTCATATTTTTAATGAAAAACTTCTGATTTATCTTAACATTTAAGAAAGTTTGAATTTGCTCCAAATCATAATAATACCATTCATTTGAAGAGATAGAGTTCTCGGGAGTAAACGTCTTTTTTTGAGTTGGGTATCGGATGTACCCTAGAATTTCAGCATTTATTATGTCATTATTATCTTTAAAATAATCATATCTACTTTGCTCAAACCAACCTTCGTCAATTAAATAATTATTACCATGATTATCTGACAATAAACTAGCTATTCTAACACCAGAAATCCCATTCAATGTTTTAGCAGGAAAAAAAATTTTTTTACTTCTGTCAACAGTTCCTAAAGTGATAACTTTAGTAAACTCATCAATGTTTGGATACTTCATTTTTCCCATTGAAAGTGAAAGTGGTTTTTGATCCTTTAGTTCATTAAATTCGGCAATAATTTTTTCTTTCCATTCCAGTCTTTGCAATTGCCAAATTCCTAAAAATATTGTCAGCACAATACAAAATAAACTAAATAAAAAAAATTTTATGGGAAAGTTTTTAATTTATGCACCCCAAACATAAACGCAGACAAACAAGAACAACCAAACAACGTCAACAAAGTGCCAGTACCATGCCGCAGCCTCTAATCCAAAATGTCTATCTGGAGTAAAATGATTTTTATAAACACGGTACAAACAAACAGCTAGAAATGCTGTTCCAACCATTACATGAAATCCATGAAAACCAGTAGCCATATAAAATACTGATGGATATATTCCATCAGTAAAACTAAAATAATGATGAGCTGCCTCATAATATTCTACACCCTGCATAAATGAGAAAAAGATTCCAAGACCAACAGTGCACCATAATGCCTGAATGGCTTGATCTCTATGACCCTCTCTAACTGCATGGTGAGCCCATGTACAAGTAGTACCTGACATTAATAATATTAATGTATTTAAAAAAGGAACATCAAGTGGATCAAAAGTTTTAATACCTTCTGGTGGCCAAATTCCAACAGCACCATTACTATCAAAAGTTTCTGAAAATTCTTCTATAGGTAATTTAGGTGTTAAGCTTGCATCAAAAAAAGCCCAGAAAAAAGCAACAAAGAACATTACTTCTGATGCAATAAAAAGCGCCATTCCATATCTTAGTCCCAGCTCCACAACAGGTGTGTGAACCTTTTGAAAAGTTGACTCTTTGATTACGTCTCTCCACCATAAAAACATAATAGTTAACAAACCAATTGTACCAAGGATAAGAAGCCAAGAAGTTCCATAATGCATATAAAATACAAGACCGGCAGCCATTGCTAGACCAGCTATTGATGATAAAAATGGAAGTGGGCTTGGATCAACTAAGTGATATGGATGTTTCTGCCCTGTTGTTGATTTATTAGCCATTGGTTATTCTATATATTTAAAAAAGGTATATGACAATGTTATCTCTTCGACATCTTTCATTGTTGGATCTTCATTAATTGAAGGGTCTATATAAAACACAATCGGCATTTCAACTGTTTCACCAGGTTTTAGAGCCTGCTTTTCAAAACAAAAACACTGTGTTTTAATAAAATACGGACCAACCTTTTCTGGTAAAACATTAAATGTCGCAGTTCCAATTGTTTCTACGTCAGATTGATTTGTAGCTTTATAGTTAACAAGTTTATTTTCACCAACCTTAAATTTAATATTTTCTGGTGCGGTGAATGTCCAATTTATACTATCATTAACATCGGCATTAAATTTAAGATTAATATCTCTTTCTAAAATTGATGATGAAAGGAACTCAGATGTACTTGTCTTACCACCATAACCAGTAACACGACAAAATAAGTCATATAAAGGTACCGAAAAAGCAACTAAAGTTATCATTGTTAAAACAATTAACGATAATCCTAAAGCTGTTCTAGTGTTTGTCATTATACTCCAAAAATATTAGCCTTAAATAAAGTCCACAAATAAAAGAATGCGACAATACAAAGTAGAATAATTAAAGTGATAATATTTTTTCTTCTTCTATTTTTCATCTTAGTACCACATGATCGATCAATAATGCTGAGAATAAACTAAATAAATAAAGAATTGAAATAGCAAAAAATTTTAACCCTTCAGAATTTGGCATTGATTTTTTTTCTCTAGATTTTTTTAACTTTAAAGAACTATTAAATAATAATAAATTTAATATAGTAACTATAGTTAAGTATATTATTCCAACATTGCTATCTAAGTATGGAAGATAACTCGATAAAATTAATATTACAGTATAATAAACAATCTGTTTTTTTGTATCTTCAATACTGCTTACATTTGGTAACATAGGCACATTAGCATTTTTATAATCATTATATCTATATACGGATAGAGCCCAAAAATGAGGCGGGGTCCAAAAAAATATAATTACAAATAAACTAATTGGTAAGAAATTTAATTCAGGAATAACTGCTGTCCATCCAATAATTGGAGGAATTGCTCCTGCTGCTCCTCCAATAACTATATTTAATGAAGTTGTTCGTTTAAGCCAAAATGTATAGATAAATACATAAAAGAGAATTGTAAAAAGAAGTAAACTAGTTGCTAACGAGTTCGAGAACCATTGCATCAAAATTAAAGAAATAGTCCCTGTTAATATCCCTACAACTAAGGCTTCATTTTTAGAAACTACTCCAAGCGGAATTGGTCTTAGTTTTGTTCTTTCCATAGTTTTATCTATATCTTCATCGAACCACATATTGATAGCTGCTGAAGAGCCAGCTCCCAACGCAATAGCAACTATTACAAGAAAACTATTTAGAAATGTTATCTGCTCAGGTGCCAGAAACATTCCAACAAACGCAGTAAAAATAACCAAGGACATAACTCTTGGTTTCATTAGTTCATAATAACCTTTAAATTTTCTTAAAAGAAAATTATTACTATAACCAGCTTCTAAGGATTTAGCATCCACGTAAATTATCCTTTGAATTTAGGTAAAGTCTCAAACTGATGGAATGGTGGAGGTGAAGAAAGTGTCCATTCAAGAGTATCAGCTCCCTCTCCCCAAGGGTTTGCGACTTCTTTCTTTCCAAAAAATAAAGCATACACAATTGCAAAAAGAAATATCAAGGTAGCGGCAAAAGAGATGTAAGAACCATAAGTTGATACAAGATTCCATCCTGCATAAGCGTCTGGATAATCTGGAATTCTTCGAGGCATTCCGGCAAGTCCTAAGAAATGTTGAGGAAAAAATGTTACATTTACCCCAATAAAAAATAACCAAAAATGTAGTTTGCCTAAGAATTCATTATACTTTCTTCCAGACATTTTACCAAACCAATAGTAAATACCTGCAAAGATTCCAAACATAGCTCCCATACTCAAAACATAATGGAAGTGTGCAACAACATAATACGTATCATGCATTACAGTGTCTATTCCAGCATTGGCTAAAATAACACCAGTTACACCTCCGAGTGTAAATAAGAAAACAAATCCAATTGCAAATAACATTGGAGTTTCAAATGTAAGTGATCCACCCCACATAGTTGCAATCCAGCTAAAGATTTTTATACCGGTTGGAACAGCAATGATAATTGTAGCTAGCATAAAATATGCTCTTAAATCTGCACTCATACCAACTGTGAACATATGATGAGCCCAAACAATAAAACCTATAAATCCTATAGATATCATAGCATACACCATTCCTAGATATCCAAATACTGGCTTTCTTGAGAAAGTAGAAATGACCTGACTTACAATTCCAAAAGCTGGTAATATCATAATATAAACTTCAGGATGACCAAAGAACCAAAATAAGTGTTGGAAGAGAACTGGATCTCCACCACCTGCAGGATTAAAAAATGTTGTACCAAAGTTTCTATCAGTTAGAAGCATTGTAATTGCTCCGGCTAAAACAGGAACAGCTAATAAAAGTAAGAATGCTGTAATTAACATAGCCCATACAAAAAGAGGCATCTTATGAAGAGTCATTCCAGGCGTTCTCATGTTAAGTATTGTTGTTATAAAATTAACTGCACCTAAGATTGAGGAAGCACCTGCTAAATGAAGAGCAAAAATTGCCATATCGACAGAAGGTCCTGCGTGTCCAAGTTTATTTGAGAGTGGAGGATAAATTGTCCACCCTGTACCAGCGCCAGTTCCTATTGTTGCTGAAACAACTAATAAAACTAGAGCAGGAACAAGTATCCAAAAACTAAAGTTATTCATTCTTGGGAAAGCCATATCAGGCGCTCCAATCATTAATGGGACAAACCAGTTTCCAAAGCCACCTATTAATGCAGGCATTACAACAAAAAATACCATTAACAAACCATGAGCAGTGATAATTACATTCCAAACTTGACCATCAGCAACAACATCTAAACCTGGGGCAGCTAATTCAGCTCTCATTAATAATGAAAAGAAACCTCCAACTAAACCAGCTAGTATGGCGAATATTATATAGAGAGTTCCAATATCTTTATGGTTGGTAGAAAAAAACCATCTTTTTATAAAACCTGGTTTATGATCATGATGGTCGTGACTTGCTGAATCTGCGTAACTCATTTTTCTCCTATTCTATTGTATTCTCTTTAGTGGTTATTTCGTTTGCTAATGCTAACTTACTTTTTTGTTCAATTATCCAATTATTAAAATCTTTTTCATTAAGTGCTTCTATAACAATGGGCATGTACCCATGACCTGTTCCACATAATTCGGAACATTGACCTCTATATATTCCTGGCTCATCTATATTGAACCATGTTTCATTAAGTCTTCCAGGAACCGCGTCTTTTTTTACTCCTAATGAAGGCATTGCAAAACTATGAAGCACATCACCAGCAGTAACTAATACGTGAATATTTTTATTTGCTGGTAAAACAAGGTGGTTATCTACTGTTAATAATCTTATGTCACCAGGTTCTAATTCTTCATCAGGTGTCATATAACTCTCAAAAGAAATGTCATCATGTTCTGGGTATTGATACTCCCAGTACCACTGATGGCCTATGACTTTAATTGTCATATCTGTTTCAGGTATTACATCTTGCTGATATACTAACTTAAATGATGGGATAGCCATAAAAATTAATATTATTACTGGAATCCCAGTCCAGAGTATTTCTATAAATGTGTTATGAGTAGTTTTAGAAGCAACTGGATTTACTTTTCTTCTAAATCTAAATACAACGTAAAAGATTAGAAACAGAACAAATATCGTGATTGCAGTCATCATAATTAATACAAAATTATGAAGATCATAAACATTTCTCATAACGTCACTTGCAGGTGTTTGAAAACCTAACTGCCAATCAGAAATGCCATTTGCTGAAGAAGCAAAAGTCATAAATGTAGCGGTAATAAAGGATAAAATGCGCATCTTAATTATTTATTGTATACACTAATAAATAAATTATTCAGTAAATTAACCAGTGATTTAGAGGTAAAATTCTAGGACAGGTTGTCGCTCATTATGATTTATTCAATAACCGATTGAATAGAAAAAATTGCAGCTGTAGTTGCAGTGTCTGATCGTAGAATTCTTTTTCCTAAAGAAACGGATATACATGAAGACAAAGAAGAGATGGTTCTTCGTTCCTTTTCAGAAAAACCACCTTCAGGTCCAATAATGACAGACCATTTTTTGTATTTTTTTGTTTCATTAATTAATGCATTGTAAATAGTTGGTAAATTTTCATTTCCTTCGTCACAAAATACTAACCCTCTATCAGATGGGAAATTGTCAACTAAATCATCTAGTTTAATTGTTTTTTCTAAAGTCGGAATTGACAATCTCTCAGATTGTTCTGATGCTTCAATCATATTTAATTCAAAGTTTTTAAAATTTATTTTTGATTGATTTGTATATTCTGTCAAAATTGGAATAAATCTAGAGATGCCAAGCTCGGTAGCTTTTTGGATGGTGATATTCATTCTATAAGATTTGATTGGAGCAAATATTAGCCATAAATCAGATTCTTCAGGAATATCTCTCAATTTGTTTTGTATTTGTAAAACAATGTTATCTCTATTGATAGAAATTACTTTAGATAGCCATTCACCTGTCAAACCATCAAATAAATTTATGTTATCTTCTTTTTTGATTCTAAGAACATTTTTCAGAAAGTGGTGCTGCTTATTTTTTATATAAATTAAAATATTGGCTGATAATTTTTTTGATATAAATAATCGTGTTTTAGACATTTTCATTACAATAGTTTAGAATTATAACATTATATTCATATATGTGGGATAACTTAGTTGTAAAAAAAATATTTGATTACTGCGAGTTAATCAGACTTAACAAACCTATTGGCTTCCTTCTATTAATGTGGCCTTGCTGGTTTGGTTTAGCGTTACTAAAAACAGAAACTTCTAAACTATTATTTTGGTATATACTTTTTTTAATTGGTTCTTTTTTAATGAGAAGTGCGGGTTGTATAATTAATGACATTATTGATATTGATTTTGATCAAAAAGTTACACGTACTAAATTTAGACCTTTAGCATCGAAAAAGATTTCTATTACTGAAGCGATATTATTATTAATAATATTATTGGTAATTAGTTTTTTTGTTCTTCTCGAGTTTAATTTTAAATCAATTGTATTAGGTTTGTTAAGTGTGCCATTTGTTATTTTATATCCTTTTATGAAAAGAATAACTTTCTTCCCACAATTATTCCTTGGAATTATTTTTAGTTGGGGTGTGCTAATAGTTTCAATGCAATTTAATATAGGGATTACATTTGATTTTCTCTTATTATATTTTTTATGTATTTTTTGGACGTTAGCATATGATACGATTTATGCCTACCAAGATAGGTCAGATGATGTTTTAAATAAAATCAAATCTACTGCAGTTTATTTTGATAAAAATGGTAAAAGATTTGTTCAAACATGCTATCTTATTATCTTAATTATATTGTCTTATTTTGTATGGAATTCCTCAAATTTTTTACTTAGTTCAATTATTATAGCCACTATCGCAATTTGTACGTATATAGCAATTCAGAAATGGGATATAACTTCACCATTAAGTTCAAATTATTATTTCAGACAAAATAATATTTTTGCAATTATGTTATTTTTACTTTTACATACTTTTTAATGTCTTCAGATAAAAAACAGTCAGTTACTTCAAGAATAGTTTTTGAATATTTAATGAGTCATAAACTCAAAATAATATTAGCTTTATTGATGATGGTTATCTCAGCAGCAGCAACAGGTTTACATGCTTGGTTAGTAAGACCTGCGCTTGATGAGGTTTTAATCAAAGGGAATAAAGAAATGTTATTTTTAATTCCAATTGCAATTATTATAGTGACCCTCTGTAAAGGATTGGCGACATATACTCACTCTTATCAAATGAGTAAAGTTGCACATTCTATTATTGCAAAACTTCAAACTCAGATGTTTGAAAAACTTATGTATTTGAATATGAAATTTTATAATGACTCTAAGTCAGGTAATTTAATTTCAAGACTTATAAATGATACTTACTACTTAAGACTTGCAATAGTTAAATCTGTAACAGGAATTATAAAAGATGTTTTAGTTATTATTTTTTTACTAGGTAATATGTTTTACCAAAGTTGGACTCTAACTCTTTTTGCTTTTTTTGCATTCCCTTTAGCAATCTGGCCCATAAGAAAAATTGGAAGGAGTATAAGAAAAATTACTTACACTATCCAAAACGAAATTGCAGTTTTTTCTAATGTATTAGCTGAGAGCATTAAAGGTATTAGACAAGTAAAAGCATACTCCAGAGAAAACTATGAAAAACAAAGAGCTTTTGAAACAATTAGTTTTATTCAAAAATATTTTACAAAATCTGCTTTTATTAGCAATCGCTTAAGCCCTTTGATGGAATTCATTGGAAGTTTAGCTGTAGCACTCTCAATTTATGCTGGGGGTGTTTTTGTCTTAAATGAAAGTATGACAACAGGTCAATTTATGAGTTTTTTAGTAAGTCTTCTTCTAGCTTATCAACCGGTAAAGGCACTTGGCAATCTAAACATTAGTGTCCAAGAAGGACTAGCTGGAGCTGAGAGAATTTTTAAACTTTTAGATACAAGTGAAAAAAATATGGAAAATATTTCTCCAAAAAAAACCATAGATCTAGATGGAGATATTGTTTTTAAAGATGTTTCATTTGCATATTACGATAATACAGTACTTGATAAAATAAGTTTAAGAATACCAAAAGGAAAAAAAGTTGCATTAGTTGGCTTATCTGGATCTGGTAAATCAACTATAGCAAATATAATTTTGCGATTATATGATAATTATTCAGGCTCTATATTGATTAATTCTAAAGATATAAAAGAACTAGATCTAACAGATGTAAGAAATAGTGTTTCAATAGTTACTCAAGAAACAATTTTATTTAATGAGAGTATATTTAATAATATTAAATATGGAAACATTGAAGCAACTGACGAAGAGATTAATTTAGTCGCTAAAAATGCTGGGGTAGATAGTTTTTCAGAAGAATTGGATCAAAAACTACACACTGTTATTGGAGAAAACGGCATAAAATTATCAGGTGGACAACGACAAAGAATTGCTATTGCCAGAGCTCTAATTAAAGATGCGCCACTTTTAATTATGGATGAAGCTACATCTTCTTTAGATAACATAACTGAAAATAAAATTCATGAAACAATAAATAGTCTGATGAATAATAAAACCAAACTAATAATTGCACATAGATTAAGCACAATAGAAGACGCAGACATTATCTACGTCTTAGATAAAGGCAAAATTGAAAGTCAAGGAAAACATGAAGAGTTAATTTCTAAATCAACCATTTATAAAAAATTACAACTAAGAGAACAGTTGGAAAATGAGTTTTAAAAAAAAAATTTTTAAATTTTCTATATCTCAAAAGATTTTGGCATTTATAGGTTACCTATATATATTATTCGTATTTTACACCTCTAAAATACAGATTATAAACTCTGAGTTACCAGAAAAATTGTGGAGAGAGAATAAACCTTTTATTTTAGCATTTTGGCATGGTCAATTGATGATGATAGGATATGTATGGAAAAGTAAAGCTGTGTTAAATATGTTAGCATCTAGCCATAGTGATGGTCGATTTGGTGCATATATTGCAAGTCATTTTAATTTAAAAAATGTTTCTATAATGTCAAAAAATAAATCACCTTCATTAAGGAAAGTATTTAAAATTTTAAAAGATAGAAATTATATTGGTATTACTCCTGATGGACCAAGGGGACCAAATAAGAAAGTCTCAGAAGGAATTATAAAAATTGCAATTCATTCTCAAGTCCCTATTATACCACTTGGTTTTGCTTCAAATAAACATCTTAAACTTAAATCTTGGGACTCATTTTTAATTACATATCCATTTTCAAGATGTAGATTTGTCTGGGGTGAACCAATTACTATTCCTTCTTCTACTAAAGATGATGATTTAGATAAATATAAAAATTTTTTAGAAGAAAAAATTAATGATTGCATGGAATCAGCAGAAAATAATCTAAATGCTTAGAATATATCAAATACTCAGCGCTCTTCTCATACCAGTAATTATTTTTAATATATTTATTAGGATTTATAGAAAAAAAGAGGATAATCTAAGATTTATTGAAAGGTTTGGTAAACCAACGGTAAAAAAAAATAATGAGAAAAAAATTTTATGGATACATGCAGCAAGTATTGGCGAATTTAAATCTTCAGATTTAATTATAGAACGATATCATAAAGTATTTGATATTTTAGTTACTACAACAACAAAATCTTCAGCAGAATATATTGAGGAGTTTTATAAAAATAAAATTATCCATCAATATATCCCATTTGATGTGTCTCTTTGGTGTTCAAGATTTTTAAACTTTTGGAATCCAAATCTGGTTCTATGGATAGAGTCAGATATTTGGCCAAATATGCTTAATAAAATTAGAGTTAAAAATATCAATTGTTTATATTTAAATGCAAGGATTTCTCCAACTTCTTTTAAAAAATGGAAAAGTACAAAAAATTTCTACAGAAATTCATTAAAGAGTTTTAATAAAATTTTTGCACAAAGCAAAGATGACAAAAAAAGAATTCAAGAATTAACAAACTTACAAATTGACTATATTGGAAATTTAAAATTAGCTAAGAATAAAAAAAATTCTTCAATAAATAAAGATCAATCAAATACAATTATGATTGCAAGTACTCATTCTAATGAAGAAAAAGAAATAATTAAATGTATTAAAAAAACAATACATGAATTTAATTTAAAAATTTATCTTGCACCAAGGCATCTAGAAAGAATTGGTATAATTAAGCAAGAATTAAATAAAGAAGGATTTAATATTTCTATAGAATCTAAAAAAGAAATTGAAGAAAATAATATCGTAGTAATTGATAGTTTTGGAAAATTAGATCAATATTTTAAAATTAGTAATTTAGTTATTTTAGGTGGCTCTTTTTTAAAAAATATTGGTGGACATAATCCTATAGAGCCTGCAAGTTATGGATGTGCTATTATTAGCGGTAATTATGTTGATAATTGGACTAATATTTATGAAGATATGGTAAAAGCAAATTCATGTATAATTGTAAATAAGTTTGAAGATATTGATGTAAAGATGAAAGAATTACTAAATAATAATTTTGAAGTAAAAAAAATTCAAGCAAATGCAATTGAGTTTTCTAATAGATCTTTCTTTGAAAAAGAAAAGCTTTTCAAAGACATCGAAAAGTACATTAATTAAAATGCTTAAAGCTCCTAAATTTTGGTATAAAAAAAATGACACATACTTATCAAATTCCTTATATCCACTTTCATTACTATTTAGATTTGGAACTAAAATAAGAAATTTTATTAGTAGAAAAACATCTTCTGGAATTCCTGTAATTTGTATTGGGAATATAGTGGTGGGAGGTGCTGGTAAAACACCTGTTGCATTAAAAATTGGAAATTTATTAAAACTTAATGGATACAATCCTCACTTTGTTTCAAGGGGTTATGGTGGAGTTGAAACATCTAATGTTCTCGTTAAAGAGTGGCATTCGGCAAAAAGTGTTGGAGATGAATCTTTATTGCTAGCTGAAGTTGCTCCAACTTGGATTGGTCAGGATAGAAATAAATCCTTTATTTTAGCTAAAGAAAAAGGTGCTGACTGTATAATTATGGATGATGGCTTTCAAAATCCAACTCTTCAGAAAGATTTTTCAATTATAGTAATTAATGGTGAGCAAGGATTTGGAAATAAACGAGTTATTCCTTCTGGACCTCTTAGGGAAAGCATATCAAGAGGTATTTCTAGAGCAAATTTAGTAATTGTAATTGGTGAAATTGCTCAAGATGTTAAAAATAAAATTCCTAGCACTGTTCCTATTATTCATGCAAAATTTCAAATTAGTACAGATAATAAAATTTATAAAAACCAAAAAGTAACAGCTTTTGCAGGCATTGCTTATCCTGAAAAATTTTATAATTCACTAAGTGAACAAGGTGCTATTTTAGAAAAAAAAATTAGCTATCCAGATCATCATATATTTGATGAAAATGACATGTTAAATCTTGCAGAAAATGCTAATCTTACAAAATCTGTATTAGTTACTACAAAAAAAGATTTTGTAAGAATACCAAAATCATATCGTTCTTTAGTCAGCACACTTAATGGTGAAATTAAATTTGAAGATGAAAATTTGCTAAAAGAGATTTTAAGTAATGTACTAGAAAATAAAATTAATGATTTAGCAATATGAAACAGATAATTTACTTTTTACAGTATATTGGATTTATTTTTATTTATTTTTTATATAAGATTTTACCACTCAATCTATCTTTGAAAGTCTCATCATTTTTATTTAGAACTTTTGGCAAATTTTCACGAGCCAACAAAACAGCTATAAATAACTGTAAGTATGTTTTCCCAAATCTTAAAGATGAAGAAATACAGAATATTATTAAAAAAAGTTGGAACAATCTTGGAATTACAATTTGTGAACTTCTAAGAATAAATGATATTTTTATTAGAAATAAAATAAAATTTATCAATCTTGAAAATATAGAAGATTTTATTAAAAACAAAAAACAAGCAATTTTTATTAGTATTCATCAATCTAATTGGGAAGTATTAGTTCCAGGTTTAGATAGAATTGGAATTAATATTGGTGGCATTTATCGGCATATAAACAATAATTTTATTGATAAACTAATACTTAATATTAGACAAAATTCTCTTGTTTCTAAAAATAGCTTTTACACCCCCAAAGGTAAGAAAAGTGCTAAAGATGTTGTTGATGCAATAAACAATTCTTTATCAATTGTATTATTAATAGATCAAAAAGACTCCTCAGGAGAAGAAGTGATGTTTTTTAATAAAAAAGTTAAAACACAAACAGGTTTTTTAAAAATAGCTAGAAAATATAACTTACCAATAATTCCAATACAAAATAAAAGAATTGATAATGGAAATATTGAGCTAACGTTTTTACAGCCAATTTATCATAATAATTTAGAAATTAATGATACTCAGATGATGGAAGAAATTCATAACAAGGTTGAACAGTGGATTAAAGCAGAACCCAGTCAATGGTTCTGGCAGCATAAAAGATTTAGTTAATTTTTGTTACTTTTATATCAATTGTGCCATCAATAAGTTTCACTGATAATTGATCGTCAGTAGTAATTTTTTTACTTGTCTTAACAATTTTCTTTTTATCCATCAAAATTGAGTATCCTTTTTTAAGATTTGAAGAAATAGAATTTGAATTGAGCAATCTTATATTAGACTTATATTTTTCAAGCTTATCTTTATAATTATTGGCTATATTCAAATTAAGATTTTTTGAAAGATTATTAATCTTTGTTTGTTTTAAGTTTATTGATGAATCTGGTGCAATAATAGATTTTCCCAAGTTAACAAGATTCAATTTTGATATACTAAATTTATTTTCAATTGATAATGTTAAATTTTTAAAATCGTCAAAAAGCTTTTCCTTATAATTATTAACTATCAAGCTTGGGGATTTGAGAAATTTATTTAAATATTCATAATTTTCTTTTTTGGATTGAATTTGTGAATTTACTTTTGTGCTTAATCTAAGTTGTAAATTTTTAATTTTTTCTATTAATTCAAATCTAACTGGGGTAGCTTTTTCAGCTGCTGCAGTTGGTGTAGAAGCTCTCAAATCTGATACTAAATCAATAATTGTTGTATCTGTTTCATGACCTATTGCTGAAATAATTGGTATCTTTGATTCAAAAACAATTTTTGCAAGATTTTCATCATTAAATGCCATTAAGTCTTCAGTACTACCTCCACCTCTAGCAACAATAAGAATATCTGGTTTACTAGATTTAAGTTTATTGAAACCTTCAATAGCATTTATAATGCTATCTGCTGCGTCAACACCCTGAACAGAAACAGGCCATATATCTAATGGCATTGGAAAACGATCATTCACCCTATTAATTATGTCATGTACTACAGAGCCAGTGGGAGAGGTAATAATACCTAATCTCTCAGGCAAAAAAGGTAATTGGATTTTTTTATCTTCATCAAAATAGCCTTTTCTTTGAAGTCTTTTTTTTCTTTCTTCAATAAGTTTTAAAAGTGCCCCCTCTCCTGCAATTTCAATTTTATCAATATCAATTTGGTAAGTAGTTTTATAGCGAGACCAAGTGGTGATTCTGCCAGTTGCTATTATTTCTAGTCCTATTTCTGGATTTATATCTAAATATTTTTTTTTCTGATCCCAGATAACTCCACTTAAAATAGAATCCTCGTCTTTAAGTGTTAAATAGATTTGACCTCTTGTTGCAGTTTTAACTTCAGAAATTTCTCCTTTAATTCTTACATAATGAAAATTGGACTCAATTACTTCTTTAAACGCTTGGTTAAATTCTGAAACCTCAAATTCTGGTATATTAATTTTATTTATCACTTTTATTTTTAAAAAATTTTTTTAGTAAACTACTACATTCTTTTTCCATAATGCCACCATAAATAGTTGGCATAAATATATTTTTTCTTTGAAAAGCAACTCGGAGTTTTTCAATTCCTCCATTTTTTTCATCATAAGCCCCAAAATATACATCTTTAATATGTACCTCACTTATTGCACTAGCACACATAGTGCATGGTTCCAAGGTAACAAATAATGTCATATTCTCTAAATATTTTAGCTTTAGTCTTTTGCAAGTTTCTTGAATTAGATTTAATTCACAATGCTTGATAGCATTTTTATCTTTATTTACTGTATTGTAACTTCTGGCTACAATCTTGTTCGTTGTATTATCGACAAGTATTCCCCCAACTGGAATCTCATTTAAATTATAAGCTTTGTTTGCTTCAATAATTGCTTCTTTCATAAAAAAATCAACGTTCATTCTGGAACACACTTATGTTGTACATTATAATTGAATTATAATGAAAAAACCAATTATTGGAATAACTCTTGATAGTGAAAAAAAGAAAACATACTCAAAGTTTCCATGGTATGCATTGAGGGAAAATTATTTAACTTCCTTAACAAAATTTAATGCTATTCCGATTCCTCTGTTGCACGAAAAAAAATATATTGATGATTTTTGTCATTTAATTGATGGTTTAATTATTACTGGAGGAGATTTTGATATTAATCCCAAATTATATAAAAGAAGTAACACTCAATCTAAAAATATTAAAAATAAGAGAACAAATTTTGAAATAAATATTTTCAATAATTTTTTTAAATATAACAAACCTATATTGGGAATTTGTGGTGGTGCGCAACTTATTAATGTTGCATGTGGTGGAACATTAATACAAGATTTAAAAAGAGACCCGATAAACCATGAACAAGTAAATCCAAGAAATCAAACTAGTCATATTGTTAATATTGCAAAAAAATCTCGACTACATACAATATGTGGGAGTCAAAAAATTAAAGTTAATAGTGCACATCATCAGTCAGTAAAAAAAATTGGTAAAGACTTAAATGTTTCATGCACAGCCAATGATGGTGTTATTGAAGGAATAGAGCATAAAAAACACAAATGGTGTATTGGCTTACAATGGCATCCTGAATTTTTAATTACAAAATATGATATAAAAATAATTAAAAATTTTATTAGTGAAACAAAGTGAATATTAGAATTTCAAAATATCTATCCAGTGCTGGAATTTGTTCACGAAGAGATGCAGAAAAATTAATAGTTGAAAAAAAAATTAAAATTAATAATCAACTATGTGTTCATCCAAGTCATAAAGTAAGTGATTTGGATGTTATTAAAGTTAATAATAAAATTGTTAAAAAAATAAATAAAGTTGAATTATGGAAGTTATACAAACCAATTAAATATATTTGTAGTACAAAAGATAATTTAGGTAGAAAAAAAATTTTTGATTTATTACCAAAAAATATTGGTCAATTGATAAGTGTTGGAAGATTAGATTACATGAGTGAAGGATTAATTTTACTAACTAATAATGGTGATTATTCAAGATATTTAGAACATCCATCTTCAAACATTGAGCGGATCTATAGAGTTTGTATAAATAACAATGTACAAAAAACTGATTTACAAAAAATAAATAAAGGCATTACAATTAAAGAAATAAATTATAAAAAAATTAAAGTTGCCTTTGAAAAAAAATTAAAAAATCATAGTTGGTTAATTTTTAAACTTAAAGAGGGAAAAAATAGAGAAATTAGAAATATCTGTAATTATTTTTCATGGAATATAGTTAAATTAATAAGAATTGGATATGGACCTTATAAGCTTGGAACACTTAAAGAAGGGCAATTTCAAAAATTAAATTCAATTAGCAAATGATACGGATTACTGGGGGAAAGTTTAAGCAAAAAAAATTAGCTAGTATTAATGATTTTGTAAGACCAACTTCTTCTCTAAAAAGAGAAGCTTTTTTTTCAATTATTGAAAGTTATGCAATCAAAAATTCTATCGAATTATATAAAAATAAAATTTTTTTAGATCTTTTCGCAGGTATTGGCACAATGGGTTTAGAAGCAATTTCTAGAGGAATGAGTGAAGTAATTTTTTTTGAGAATAATATAGAAGTTCTTAAAATTTTAAGAAAAAATTCTTTGAGTATTTGTAAAAATAATCAATTTAAAATTTATGAAGAAGACCTTATTCATTCTAAATTAGAAATAGAATTTAAAAATATTTCAGTTGTTTATATTGATCCACCATATGCAAAGTATAATTTAACAAAGCTTTTAGAGAATTTATCTAGTAACATTAAAAATACTACCGTCATTGGTTTAGAAACGGGTGTGAAAGATAATATTGTAATTCCAGAAAATTTAAATCTGCTTCAAAAAAAGACTTACGGTAAAACAATAATTTATATTTTTAAATTATCTTAAATAAGTTTTAGTTAGTTTTTTACCTTGTTCAACAGCAGGTTGATCAAAAGGATCAACATCTAAATACATACAGGAAGCAATTGTTTCTATTATACTAAAAGATAATAATTTACCTAAGTTTTGTTCATCTATTTTAGAAATATAGATTTCTCTAAAACTAAAATTATTTAATTTAAAAGTTTCAATGGTTGCGCGCTGTTCAGCTTCCATTAGATCTCCCATTGTTTTATCTTTAAAATAGTCAATATCGGTATTTTCAAACATATTATTATTAATTTTTATGCCCTTATTTGAATGATCTGTAGTGATAAAGGTGAAATATTTATCTTTAGGTCCATCTAAATACAGTTGTAATTGACTATGCTGATCAGTAGTCCCTACTGAATGAATTGCTGTAATACCTTTATTATTTTTTCCAATACTTTCTGCCCAAAGTTGCAGATACCATTTTCCAAAAAAATAAAGTGAATCAGAATATGTCATTAAAACATTATTAGTAAATTTTACATTTTCTTTTTGAGTTAAATATCTTCCAAGATCGTACGGTTTGTAATTATCAATATTATTAATTACTTCAGATGCTCCGCCAAAAAGTGCATCTATATTTAATCCAGAAATGATTGCCGGCACAATCCCAACATTGGTAAATATAGAATATCTACCTCCAACATCTTTATGATGCTCTAATAGTAAACAATTATTATCTTTAGCAATTTTAAAAAGTGGTGATTCTTTAAATTCAGTTATGATTAGAGTATTTGAAAAAAAATCTTCAACTTTGTTAGCTTCTATTGCCTTTTGGTAGAGACATGAAAATTGAGATAATGTCTCTGGTGTAGTACCCGATTTTGAAATAACTAAGAAGCCAGTTAACTCAAAATTAATATTTTGAAAATTTTTTTCAAAATTAGTAGGATCAACATTATCATAAAATTCTAAGATAATTTTATTATTTAAAATAATATTATTTAATGCTCTAGCTCCTAAATTTGAACCTCCTGTTCCAAATACAATTATTTTTTCCTTTTTCTCTTTAAATTGATTTGAAATTTTTATAGTTTCTTCTAATAAATTTTTATCTGAAATAATATTAAGAGAAGGAAGTTTTTCTATTACATTAGTTATACTTTGATCAGTATCTTTATTTTGAGTAATTTTGTCAAAATTTGAATTAAAGTATTTTATTTCCATTTATAAAATTAAAAGAAGAAAAATCTTTTTTTCTTTTTAGGTTCACCTTCTTCGCCATCTTCATTTTCTTCTTTACTGTTGAAAAAGAAAAATCTTTTCTTCTTTTTTGGCTCTTCTATATTTTCACTTTCAACATCTGTATTATCTTCATTTATTTCACCTTCTGAGCTCCCATCAAGATCTTCCCTGATACTATTATCTACTTGATCTGCTTCAGTTTCTTTTAAAATATTGTCGATAACAGAATTTTCAGAAGGTGTTTCATCACTTTCTTCATCCAGGCCAAAAAGAATTTCCTTTGCAAGCTCACTATCTGTATCATCAATATCTTTTGATTCAATTTGATCAGGTGGTAATAAATTAAAATTTGGCGGGATTACTAATGGAGGATTTTCAACTACATTATATTCATCTATTACTTTTCTTTCTACACCGGCACTACTTCGAATAGTATTACAAGAAAATAGAAAAATTGAGGAAATGATTGTTACAAAAATAACGTTTTTCATTTTACTGTTTTTGATTTTATAAAAAAACTCATTATTAACATGATAATTCCAATTGTAATATAAATATCTGCTAGATTAAATGCGGGCCAATAAAAATTTTCATAATGTAGTAAGATAAAATCAACAACATAACTATTTATCAATCTATCAATAATATTTGACAAGGCCCCAATTATAACAAAGAAATAAGCCAGTTTTTCAAGTTGTTTATCTGATTTAATAAGTAAATAAAAAATTAATATAACAACTATTAAGGCTATAAGTATTAATATCCAATGAGAAACATAACCAGAAAATAAACCAAAAGAAACACCAAAGTTCTGAACATAAACTAAATCAAAATATTCATTGATTTGTATTGATTGATTTAAAAATAAATTATTCTTAATAAAAAATTTTGTAAATAAATCTAATAAAATCAAAAAAATAAATACTGCTGTTTTAATCACTTAAATATTACAGTATTACACCTGTTACAAACTTCATCATTTATTAACTTTGCCTCATATTTCCAACATCTTTGACACTTTTCTCCACTTACCTTTGAAGCTTTTACGATAACATCAGAAATATCTTCAATAGAAAAACCTTTGGATTTTTCGTCAATTACATACAAAGAAAATGATGAGGTAATTGTAATTTCATCAAACATTACTTTCTCTAATTTTTTATAACTCTCTGCAGAAACAAAAATATCTATGTGTGCCTCAAGACTTGAGCGAATGATTTTTTCTTCTCTTATTTTTTCAATTGCTCCAGTAGCAACTTTTCTTATATTTTTAATTAAACTCCATTTTTCATTTAATTGATTATCCTCATATTCATTTTTACATTGTAAAAAATCTTGTAGGTGTATACTTTCTTTATTTCCCATAGCTTTCCAGGCTTCTTCAGAAGTAAAGGAAATAGATGGGGCAAACCATCTTACTAAATGATTAAAAATTATATTTAATAGAGTTCTAGTAGATCTTCTTTGAACGGACTCTTTGCTATCACAATATATTGTGTCTTTTCTAATATCAAAATAAAAAGCTGAAAGATCACTTGAACAAAAGTTCAGTAATGTAGTAAACATCAAGTGAAAGTTAAATGTTGATACACATTTTTGAACAACTTGATCCACTTCCCATAATCGATGAAGCAGATATTTTTCTAACTCTGGAAACTCGCTCTCATCAATAGGTTCCTCTTTAGTGAAATCATTTAAATTGCCAATTAAAAAACGAAAGGTATTTCTTATTCTTCTATAAGACTCAGCTTGTGATTGGAGGATAGCATTATCAAGCTTCAGATCATCATAATAATCAGATGCGACAACCCACAATCTTAAAATATCTACTCCATATTTTTTTAATATATCATCTGGAGAAATAACATTACCTAAAGATTTAGACATTTTACGTCCTCTTCCATCAACAACAAACCCATGTGTTAGAACACTTTCATAAGGAGCTTTACCTCTTGTGCCAGAAGATTCTAAAAGAGATGAATGAAACCACCCTCTGTGTTGATCACTTCCTTCTAAGTACATCGATGCAGGCCATTTCAAATCTTCTCTTTTTTCTAGACAAAAAGCATGTGTAGAACCACTATCAAACCATACTTCAACTACATCTTTAACCTGTTCATAATCTTCAAGTGAATATTCATCCCCTAAAAACCTCTGTGGATCTTCAGTAAACCACGTATTGCTTCCTTCTTTTTCATATATGTCTGCTATTCTGTTGATAATATTTTCATCTCTTAAAGGTTGACCCGTTTTTTTATTTACAAATAATGGTAAAGGTACACCCCACACTCTTTGTCTAGATACACACCAATCTGGTCTAGTTTCAATCATTGATCTAAGCCTTGTTTGGCCTTGAGGAGGATAGAAAATAGTTTCATCAATTGATTTGAGAGCAATGTCTCTTAAATTATTTTTTTCCATGGAAATGAACCATTGTGGCGTATTTCTATAAATAAGAGGAGCTTTAGACCTCCATGAATGAGGGTAGCTATGACGAAGCGTTCCTTTAAATAATAATTTTGAAAATTCTTCTAATTTATCTGCGATTTTGTGATCTACTTTATAAATATGTTCACCTTCAAAACCAACAGCATGTTGATTATATTTACCATCATCTTGAACTGTCTGTATGATATCAACATTATTTTCTATTCCTAAAACATAGTCGTCATCTCCATGTCCAGGAGCTATATGTACAACTCCTGTACCCTGTTCTAAATTTACAAAATCCCCATGAAATGGTTTTACTATAAAATCGTATCCCAATTGTTTAAATGGATGATCACATTCGCAAGAAGATAAATTCTCTCCTTTAAATTTCTTTTTTGTACTAAATTTTTTTATTCCAATTTCTTTAGTTACACTTTCTAAAAGTTCTGAAGCAAATATTAATCTATCATTTTCTTTGACTAAACTATCTTCTTCTAATTCTTCAACAACAATAAGTGAATAATCTAATTCTTTACCATAAGCCAAAGCTCTATTTCCTGGAATCGTCCAAGGAGTTGTGGTCCAAATAACAATATTTGAGTCAATTAAATCTTTATCAGTAGAATTTTTAATTAAAAATTTAACATATATAGTGTTGGACGTATGATCTTCATATTCAACTTCAGCATCAGCTAAAGCTGTCTTTTCTACAACGGACCATAGAACTGGTTTTGCTCCTTTATACAAACTTTCATCAAGCAGGAATTTTCCAAGCTCACGAACAATTTGTGCTTCTGCTTGATTTGACATTGTGAGGTATGGATTTTCCCAATCCCCTTCAACACCAAGTCGTCTAAATTCTTTTTTTTGTATCTCGATCCATTTTTCTGCAAACTCTCTACACTCATTTCTAAATTGAACAGTTGGAACATCATCCTTGTTCTTTCCTTTTTTTCTATATTCTTCTTCTATTTTCCATTCAATTGGTAAACCATGACAATCCCAACCAGGAACATAGATAGAGTCTTTACCAGCCATTTGTTGTGTTCGTACAATGACGTCTTTTAAAATTTTATTAAGAGCAGTTCCCATATGAATATGACCGTTTGCGTATGGCGGACCATCATGAAGAACAAATTTTTCTCTACCTTTAGATTTATCTCTTAGCTTTTTAAAAATATTTTCTTTATCCCACTCCTCTATTATTGCAGGTTCCTTTGCTGGAAGGTTAGCTCTCATTTCAAAAGATGTTTTGGGAAGAAAAATTGTATCTTTATATTCCATTATAGTTGATGATATTCTTTAGCTGTATTTATATCTTTGTTGATTTGCTTGGTTAATTCTTCAAAATTATTAAATTTTTGTTCAGATCTAATAAATGTAAGGAATTCAACAGTCAATTCTTTACCATATATTTCTTCATTAAAATTAAACATATGTGTCTCTAGAAGGAGTTTTCTTCCATCGACTGTTGGTCTTAAACCAAAGTTTGAAACACCTTTGTATTTTTTGCCTTCTAATAGCACTTCCACACAGTAAACACCTCTTTTTGGTAATATGTGTTGATCTGGTATCATATTAGCAGTCGGAAAATTGATTTCTCTAGCTTTTTTATCACCTTTAATTATTGTTCCATGCATATGCCAGGGCCTACCTAAAGACTCTGTAACATCTTCCATATAACCTTCTTTTATTTGTGATCGAATTATTGAAGATGAATATTTATCAGATTTATCAGCAAGCATAATAGGTTCGATTAAATAAATATTAAAATTATTTTTTTCAGCATACTTTTCTAATGTTTTAAAATTACCTTTTCTGTCTTTTCCAAATTTAAAGTCAGTACCTATAACTAAGTATTTAATGTTTAATTTATCAATAAGAATTTTAGTTACAAAATCATCAGCTGATAATACTGATAGATTGTTATCAAAAGAAAAATCTATAAATATATCTAAACCTAACCTTTCAAGAAAATTTATTTTATTATTTTGAGTATAAATATTAAAAGGCTCATTAATTTGATTAAAGTAAATACGAGGATGAGGATTAAAACTCATTATAGAAGATAATAAATTATTGTTTGATGCAATCTCCTTAATTTTATTTATAATTTCTTGGTGCCCTTTATGTATTCCATCAAAATTACCTATTGCGAGACAAAGATCTAATTTTTCAAAATCTGATGCTGTATCTAATTGATAAATTTTCATAATATTTATAAATCAATTAGTATAGAAACTTATGGTTAGTAACTACAAATATTTATTTAAGATATTTTCCAGATATTCTTGTTTTCCTGAACGAGGTTCTGGTTCAATATTATCGTCGATTACTTTTTTATTTATATCATCTAATCCAGTATCTTTATTATGAATAAAATGCCCCAAACTTTTATTCCAATCGTCATATCTATCTTCAATAAACTTAGGAATAATATTATCATTCATCATTTTTTCAACAGCAATAAGTGTTTTTGCACAAACATCCATGCCTCCAATATGAGCATGGAATAAATCTTCAGCATCGATAGATTGTCTTCTTATTTTTGCATCAAAATTCATCCCTCCTTGGCCTAAGCCGCCATTCTTAAAAATAAAATAAAATGACATAATTAAGTCGGCAGGATTATTTGGGAATTGATCCGTATCCCAACCTATCAAAGTATCACCTCTATTAATATCAATACTTCCTAAGGCGCTGTTTGAAGTAGCGTAAGCAATTTCATGTTCAAAATTATGACCAGATAAAGTTGCATGATTAACTTCAACATTTAGTTTAATCTCATTTTCTAAACCTGCCTTTCGTAAAAATGCTAAACAAGTTGCAGAGTCAAAATCATATTGATGTTTAGTTGGTTCATGAGGTTTTGGTTCCAATAAAATTTGACCTTTAAACCCTATCTTGTGTTTATAGTTAACAACTAATTCTAAAAATCTTTGAAGATTAGCTGTCTCCTTCGTCATATCAGTGTTAAGAATAGTTTCGTATCCTTCTCTTCCACCCCAAAGAACGTAGTTTTGACCGCCCAATCTCATCGTTGCATCCATACAATCTTTTACTTGTGCAGCTTTATATGCAAAAACTTCTGGGTCTGGATTGGTCGAAGCTCCACTCATATATCTTTTATGAGAAAAAGCATTTGCTGTTCCCCAAAGTAATTTCATTCCTGAGTCATTAATTTTTTGTTCCATTAAATCTATAATATGAAAGAAATTTTTTTGTGTCTCAGCATAGTTTGAGCCTTCAGGAGATATATCTCTATCGTGAAAACAGAAAAAGGGAGTTTTGATTTTAGTAAAGAAATCAAACGCAGCATCAAGTTTCATTTCAGCCATTTTTATTTCGTCGCCTGCTTGCATCCAAGGTCTATTAAATGTTTGACCTCCAAATGGATCAAGACCTGGCCAAGTAAATGTATGCCAGTAACAAGTTGCAAATCTTAAATGCTCTTTCATTGTTTTTCCCAAGACAGCCTTATCTTCATCGTAAAATTTAAATGCTAATGGATTTGAGCTATTTTCACCTTCGTATTTAATTTCAGGAATATTTTTAAAATAATCTGTCATATAGTCTCCCTAAATTATTTTACTCTATCTTGATGCCCAAAGCAAACCACGATGATAAATTTTTTTCATTTCTGGATGATTAAACTCATCTGCAAAATGACCAAGGGAAGTGTAAAAAATTTTTCCTTTTCCAATTTTTCTTTTCCATACAACTGGCATTTCAACACCCTTTATCCATTCTGTTTGGTATTGATCATCTCCTGGCTTTCCTGGCTCTTGTTCTAATTTCCATATTTCATGACCTTGAAAAGTAGTTGTTGCTAAAACTTCATTCATTGGATCAACGTGCATGTAATATTGTTCAGAATGATAATCAAAATCTTCAATACCTTCCATTATTGGATCATTTCTTTTTGTAATATTCACTTTATAATCGTGAATACCATTAGGATGACTTACCCATTGACCACCAGTTAAAAATTGCCAATCAATTGATTGTCTAAAAGCATCACACATACCTCCGTGATGACCTGCGAGACCACAACCATTTACAACTGCTTTTATTAAATTATTAACTTCATTTTTCTTTATTTCTCCTTTGGGAGAATGATGAAAAGCCATTGTAACAATTGGTATAATTAAATCCATTTCATGTACATAATCTTCAGCAAGAGCTTCTGTTGAATTTTCAGATCTGACTTCGTAACCTTCAGAATTTAAGAATTTACTTAAAATTTCATTACATTTTTCAGGCTCATGTCCTGGCCACCCTCCAAACACGATTAATGCTTTTTTCATTATAAATTTACCTTCATTTTAATAATTTATAATTTTCCTCTTCTGAAAAATATTCAATTGCTGATACAGAACTTCTTAATTCCAATTTTTTATCCTCTTTAGCAGATTTAATTATTGTATCTAAGATGTCTAAAACATGAAGACTTAACTCACCGTTACATCTATTTAATCTATTATTTTTTATAGAATCAACCATTTCACTAACTCCTATTCCTCTGTAATTTGCTATCCCTGGTTTTTCATTAGTTTTTTTACTGTTTTCAACATTTATTTTACCTAAATTATTTTCGTTAGTCTCTATAGTTTTCCATTCACCATTTTTCTCTGTACATAACTGTATAGATCCCCCAAAAGTATTTGGATCAGGGATATTTATAGATCCCAAATCCCCATAAAGCTCAATATGATTTTTATTATGCTTCCAGATATCAAAAGAGAAAAATGAGTCTATTAATGTACCGTTTTCAAACTCAATTTGTGAAACTAAAGTGGTAGGAATATCTACTTTTATTTGTTGGTTTTTTCTTTTTCCACTTCCAATAACTCTTTCATTGTAAACCGTCCTTGATTGTGAATAAATATTTTTAGCTGGTCCTAATAAATTCACAAGAGCTGTAAAATAATATGGCCCCATATCAAGGACTGGACCACCACCATATTGATAATAAAAATCTGGATTTGGATGCCAAATTTCATGACCAGCCACACCCATTGAAATACTACCTAATACGATATTTCCAATTATATTATTAGATACAATTTTTTTTGATTCTTGAATGCCAGCGCCTAGAAAGGTGTCAGGCGCACATCCTAAATACAAATTTTTCTGACGTGATAATTCTAAAAGTTTTTTTCCGTGATGAAACTCAATTGATAGTGGTTTTTCTGAATACGCATGTTTTCCAGATTGTATAATTGATTTAGAAACTTCAAAATGGACATCTGGGATTGTTAGGTTGATGATTAATTCTATTTCTTCATTATTAAGTATTTGATCAATAGTTAAATTTTCTACATTATAAATATTAGCATAATGTTTAGAAGCTTCTGGTTTAATATCAGCACAAGCTACAATTTCAAAATTGTTGAAATATTTTATAGAATTAAAGAAGTATATGTCTGCAATATTTCCACAACCAATAATTCCAGTTTTCATTAATAAATTCTTTATAAATAAATAATAATTGATTTAAAATTATTATTAGTATTATATTTGTCTACAATGAAATATTTGCATACAATGGTGAGAGTGGAAAATATTGATGCATCACTAGATTTTTACTGCAATAAACTTGGATTGAAAGAAGTTAGAAGAGTAGAAAATGAAAAAGGTAGATTTACATTAATATTTTTAGCGGCAGAAAATAGTGACGAAAAAACTGGTTTATTAGAATTAACATATAACTGGGATCCTGAAAAATATACTGGGGGAAGAAATTTTGGACATCTCGCTTACAGTGTTAAAAATATATATGAAGTTTGTGAAAAACTAATGAATAATGGCGTTACTATAAACAGACCTCCAAGAGATGGGCACATGGCATTTGTTCGTTCTCCTGATGGTATTTCAATTGAAATTTTACAAGAAGGTGAATCATTACCCCAACAAGAGCCATGGAAATCAATGGAAAACTCTGGATCTTGGTAAATTTAGTTATTTAATTTTACTTTGTAATATTTATTTTGATCTGTAGCTAAAGCGATAACAGCTGGTAAAACTTTTCTATAAAAATCAAAAAGACTAGTAAAAGGTTTAGGTAGTTCATTATCAATTTCTTTTCGTAATTTCTTTAAATTATAAGACGGAATCATTGGGAACATATGATGTTCTAAATGATATTCCATATGCCAATATAGAAAACTTAAAATTGGATTGATTCTCACAGAATATGTACTTAAGCGGTGATCCTTTGTGTCAACTTTTGCTGCTAGGTGTTGCGTAACATTAACAGCAAACCAAATTGGCTTTCCAATATAAGTAGGTAGAATAATATAAATAATTGGTAAAAAAGAACCAATATAAAAAGAGTAAGCAAATACCAAAACCCAAATAAAGACATACAATCTGGAATTCCAAAGAATTTTTTTCTTTTCTTCTTTAGGTGCAGTTATATTAATGACTGGAGTAAATTTTCCAAAAGCATGTTTTAGAACTTCAAACTTAATTAATTTATGTGGATATAATAAATCTGTAAGAGGTATTAAATTCAAAAAGAATGCGAATAACTCAATAGGTCTTGAAACTTGTATTTCGTGATCATAATCATCTTCTGTTTGTAATGTTTTTGAATGATGAAAAGTATGACTCCAACGCCATCTAAAACCTTCAAAGTCACACATAAAAGAACTAATGTGATAAAAAAATTCATTTATCCAACGTGTCTTAAAAGCAGTTCGATGAACAGTTTCGTGCCAGTTCGCTACACTAAATGCGTAAATTGTACCGTAAATAAAAAAGAACAAATATGTCCACCAAGTTCCTAAAGTTAGGTACGCTAGATAACCTGATGCAAATAAAGATAAAAAATAAAAAAAGAAATGGATTAGTCCAGGTAGATCTCTTCTTTTACTTAAGGCTTTTAATTTTTTTCTGTCGACTTCTGGTCTGTACCAATCATCGAGATTAACTTCCATACTTAATAAATAAATTAATTATCCCAACGATCTAACCATGACCCGTCAACTGTGGAGTCAAATTGGTCTTTTTTTGAAGTCCCTCTAAATTTTGTGTGTTGTTCTTCATAACCTTTAAACCAAGAATCCCAATCAGCTGTATAGCTTGGGTCTTCTGATTTTCTCATTATGATTGGATCAACCAAACCAGTATGAAAACCAGCTTCATCTTTTGGATTTTGAAATCTTAGGTCAACACTCCATCTTACATCCTCAGATAAATTTTCAAGTGATCGATGAGGAACTAATTGATGTAAAAATAAAACTGAACCAGCCTTCATTTCACAAGTAACGACTTTCTCCTCTGGAATATCTTTGTCTTCAATAAACAAATACCAAGAATCTTTTACTGAACCATCTTTCTTTTCTAATTTATGATTCAAAACTCTTTCAGGTCTATGTCCCCCAGGAACAACTTGCATGCATCCATTATGTTTATTTACATCAAGAAATGGAATCCATGCAGCAGGCTGAGTGGTTTTTTCTGCTCCATCTTTTAAATAAGCAGAATCTTGGTGCCATGGAACTGTCATCCTAGCTGTCTGAGGTGTTTTAGATCTAATATTCCAAACTGGATGACCAGAAATATCTTTGCCAACCCAATTTTCAACCATATCTAAAAGTTTTTTTGATCCCCATAAGTTAGCAAGTGCTGGTTTTAATTCACCTCTATGATGAATTAAAACCGAAGAACCTTTAAAATCTCTTTCGAGAGCAGCTAGTCTTTTAAAAACATCTTTATCATCATGTTTGTTTGTAATTTTTCCAGCTTGAAAAGCTTTTTCTGCAAAATCATCAACAATTTCTTCAAATTCATTTAATATTGGATTTAACTCATCCATACTAAAAACATTTTCAACGATCGTATAACCTTCTTCGTTATATTGTTTTATTTGCGCATCACTAATCATAATTCCTCCCAAAATTATCCATTTACTAATAAATCAGTGAGATGATCTATTGTTGTATCCTTTTTATCTAAATCAGCAATTTTTTCACCTCTTGCCATTACACATAAATGATCAGCAATTGGATACACATGACTCAAGTTGTGAGTAATAAATATTGATGTCACGCCTTGGCTTTTTAATCCTTCTACAAACCTTAGTACTTTATTTGTTTCTTTTACTGATAGGTGGTTTGTTGGTTCGTCTAATATTAAAACTTTTGATTTAAAATACATTGCTCTTGCAATGACAACACCTTGTCTTTCACCTCCGGATAATTGGTTAACTGGTGTATCTGGAGATCGAAGATGCAATTCTACATCTGTTAATGCTTTCATAGCATCGTCCTGCATGGTTTTAGTTTTCATCAAACCAAAATTGCCAACATTATATTGAGTTTGTTCACGTCCAATAAAAATATTTCTTGCAATAGACATTTCAGGGATCAAAGCTGAATACTGATAAATTGTTTCAATACCTAAATTCATTGCTTCTTTTGTAGATTTAAATTTAACCTTATTACCTTCAAAATATATATGACCTGAATCAGGTTGATGTGCTCCAGATAAAATTTTAATTAATGTTGATTTACCAGCACCATTGTCTCCAATAAGACCAACAACCGAGTCTTTTTTTATCTTTAAGCTTAAATCTTTTAAAGCATGAACTCCTGAATAGTATTTGTTTAAGCCCTCACAAACTATTATATCTTCCATCTTTAATCCTTTGCCTTGTTTTGACCAATTCGTGTCGCTCTTCTACTTATATAAGTATTAAACACGACGGCTATAATAATTAAAGAACCTAAACCTGCTCTAAACCATTCAGCATCTATTCTAGCCATAATGATTCCACTTTCTAAAAACCTGATTAGTATTGCGCCAATAACTGCACCAAAAACTGTTCCAATACCTCCAAATAAACTGACACCACCAATAACTGCTGCAGCAATTGACTCTAGTTCTAATAAGTATCCTTGAGATGGTAATGGTGCTTCCAATCTAAATGTTTGAATCATTCCAGCAAAGCCAGCTAAGAAACCACATAAGATGAAACAAAACATTTTAACATTTCCAGTCTTTATTCCCATTGAAGATGCTGCGTTTTGATCTCCGCCAGTTGCATAGATCCAGTTACCAACATTACTTCTGTGAAGCATAACACCTAAAACTACGGCAACTAAAAGAGCCCAGTACAAGGAAGCTCTAAATAACTCAAATTGATAAACGAATAACTCATTTGGTAAAATATGAGGAAATGGTGGTGGAAATCCTGCAGTAGCTACAGTTGTAAGACTTCTAGCAATATAGAGCATTCCAAGAGTTGCGATGAAAGAAGGAATTCCAAATCTTAAGGTAATAAATCCATTAACAAAACCAACAATAATACCAATCATTAATCCTAGAAAAATAGCGAACCAAGGTGGTATCCCTTGATGCACCATTTGTACAATAGTCATCGGGACTAATGCAAAAACAGAGCCTACAGATAAATCAAATTCACCTGAGATCATTAATATTGCAATCCCAATAGCAACAATAATATATTCGGGTGTAATACCCATAACTATTCTTATATTTCTTGCATCTAAAAATCTTTCATTAGCAATATAAAATCCAATCATTATTGCTAGAAACATTAAGAAGGTTGCTACTTCTGGTCTTACTAATAAACTTCTAAGACTAAAATTTTTACTCATATTTTTTTTATTTTAAAAAAAACCAGGCTCTATTTAAAGAGCCTGGTTAAGATATTTATCTAACTGACATTCCTTTGAATGATCTGATTGTTTCAACATCATCAGGACCAATCATAGCTTTACCAGTGTTGATATCTAGTGCACTTAAACCATACTTGTTCATTAAGTATAATTGGTGAACTGACATATAACCTTGGTAGTATGGTTGTTGGTCAACTGTTAGTTGAACATAACCTTTGTCCATTTCTTCAAAAACTACGTCAACTAAGTCAAAACCAGCAAGAAGTATTTCACCAGGTCCATAACCTAAGTTTCTTACTGCTGCCGCTGCACCAGCTTCCCAGAAACCTACATCAAGATATGCAGTTGTATTTGGGTTAGCTTGTACATAAGCTGCAACTCTGTTTCCAACAGTTGAAAGATCTAGACCTGACTCGATTTTCTCATAAGTTACTTTTCTATCAGGGTTAGCTGCTTTGTAATCTTCCATGAAACGTGCAATACCGTTTCCTCTAGTGTATGCCCATGATTGGTTCATGTCTGCAACACCGATTAAAACGTGAATATCTCCATCAGGAAACATTTCAGAAAGATTAGCTGTTAATTCATAACCAGCTGCTTCTAAGTCTTGTCCAACATATGCTAGTCTGTTACTACCAGCAGCACCTTCTGGATCATCAGTATTAGCTGTAATTACTGGAATACCAGCAGCTAATGCTTCATCAACTGCAGCATCAAAGATAGTTGGGTTAGTAATTGTAGTTACGATACCATCAACACCTTGAGCAATTGAAGATTCTAAGTTTTGTAATTGCTCTTGTTGGTCTCCATCACCTGAAAGAGTTAACATTTGGCAATCAGCATTAATTTGTGCACAAGCATCTTTAAAACCTTTGTGAACAGCTGCCCAGAAAGCATTGTTCGTATCACTGTGCATTACGAAGTTAAATTTGTATTCTGCTTTCGCTGAAGTAGCAAATAGCGCTACAGAAGCAAGAATAATTGAAGCAATTTTTTTCATGCATTCCTCCTATAAATAATTTTTTCCTAACAAGAATAGGTATGTAAAACAAGGAGAAATATTGGGAATTAGGCAGTAAAATTATCGCACTAGTAAGTAGCTTAGTAAAATTTATATTTTTTTAAGGATTTGCCTTATGAAATCGTCATGCATGGGTTCAGGCTTGATGCATGAGGATCGAAGTTCAACCTCCACTTTATAAATTGATGAAATCATCGCACATTCAATTACATCTAAGACATGAAGAGCAAGTTCTCCATTACATCTATGCATTCTATTATTTTCTATGGCGTCAATCATTTCAGCTAACCCAATACCTCTGTAGTTTGCTTGTTCTGGTGCCTCATTACTTCTCCCACTATGATTAACGATATTTGTTTTTCCAAGGGGTTTATCTTCCACACTGATATCTTTCCACTCAGATCCAAACTCACCAGATATGGATACTGGACCACCAAACATATTTGGATCAGGCACTACTATTGAACCCTTGGTTCCATAAAGCTCCATATGATTACGTTTATGATTTAAGACATCAAATGAAATGAAACCTTGAATGATGGCTTTATTTTGAAATTCAATATTAAACATATAAGATGTTGGGATTTCGACATTAAAAGTTTCTCCTTTTTTTGGACCAGCTTTGTATTCTCTTTTGTCAAAAAATTTTGCTCCTCTACCTCTAATATTTTTAACAGGGCCTAAAAGATTTACAAGTGTGGTAAAGAAATATGGACCCATATCTATTACAGGACCTCCTCCTTCTTGAAACCAAGACTCAGGACTTGGATGAAATTCTTGAACACCAGGAAAGGCAAATATAAAATTACCTGTTAGAACTTGTCCAATATCATTATTATCAATTAAATTTCGAGTAAGCTGTCCTCCTCCTCCTAGAAAAGTATCTGGTGCATTCCCAATATATAGACTATTTTTTTTTGCTAAGTTTAATAATTCTTTTGCCTCATCAAACTTAATACTCATAGGTTTTTCACAATAAACATGTTTATTTGCATCAAGAGCTCTTTTAGATATTTCGTAGTGCGCCTGGGGAATTGTTAGATTAAGAATAATATCTACATTCTTATCATTAAGTATTTCATCGACTGATAAAGCTGCAATGTTATACTGCTCAGCTGTTTTTTTAGCTGCATCTAGATTGATATCAGCACAAGCTACAAAATTTATGTTATTAAAATATTCTTGTGCTCTAAAATATGTTTCTGCAATATTCCCACAACCTATAAGACCAATATTTTTCATACTGATAAATGATATACATTACTACAAAATTTAAAATAAAAAATTAAAAAATAAAATTACGTTATACGTTTGGTATTTTTCTATCAGGAACGTAGTTTGGATCAAATGCCTGCTTAATAATAGCTGGCACAATATCTTTATAGGCGCTAATTAAACCATAGTTTGGTTTTGGTAGTTGATTCTTAATAATTTTATGTAATTTTGGTAGATTATACCAAGGTACTTGAGGGTACATATGATGTTCGATATGATACTCTAATTTAATATAAAGCCAGCTTAAAATTGGATTAAGAATTACTGTTCTTGTATTTACTCTGTGATCTTTAACATCAAACGCAAGTCCTGCATGTTGGGTTAAACCACACATAAAAAATAATGTGTTGCCATAAAAAGTAGGTAAAAGAAAAAATAATACAGGTAATATAGTTTGAAAATATATCGAAAATAAAATTATAGATAACCATATTAACATGTGAATTCTAGATGATAAAAAAACTTTCCATTGATGTTCTTTTGGAACACAATCTCTTATAACCGGAGTCATTATACCTAGGGAATTTTTTAATGTTTCTACTAGGTAGGACTGATGTATCCATAATAGAGGTCCAAAAGGGATGAAACTTACGAAATATTTAAATAGCTTACTTGGTCTATCTACTTGAATTTCAAAATCATGAGGTTCTTTCGTGTGTAATGTATAACTATGATGTAATGTGTGAGTCCATCTCCATCGAACTGGTTCAAAGTTTGTCATGAAAGAAAAAATATATTGAAATAAATCGTTTAACCATCTTTCTTTAAAAAGTGTTCTGTGTCGACTTTCGTGATCGTAAGCACCGCTAAAAGTGTAAATGGTTCCATAGACCCAAAACCATAAAATTGTCCAGTAGGTGCCCCAAGTATAATATGCTAGATAACCTGAAATAGCTAAAGCAAAAAAATATAAGGAGACATAAATAATTCCTGGTAAGGATCTTTTAACACAGAGTTCTTTTAATACTTTTCTGTCAAGATCAGGTTTCCACCAAATATTCTTACCAAGTTTGGCTTCAAGATCCGCAGAAACATTTGTATCTCTAATGACAGTCATATATTTAATATATATAATTTTTATAAAAAAAAAATAAACAAGATTTATGAAAAAAAAACTAACAGTATATGACCTATTAAAGCTTAAGGGTGTCAGACAAATTCATGAGGTATACGTAAATAATGTAGAAGAGGCAATAGCAGCAGAAGAGGCTGGGATTGATATGATATGTACAGCGTATGATATGCCGCACCATGGAATTTTTGGAAAATTAAATGATGTGAAAAGAATAAGAGATGCGGCACCTAATACACACCTGATGAGTGCTGCACCTGAAAAATCATACGCAACTGCTGATGAAGCAGTGAGAGCGGCTTACAAATTGTTATCAATTGGTTGTGATTCATTTTATACAAATAATAGCTCAAGTATTATTAAAAGTTTGAGAAAAGAAAAAGTTCCAGTAATTAGTCATGTTGGTTTGATTCCAGGTCATGTAAATTGGATTGGTGGTTTTAGAGCTATTGGTAAAAATGCTAAAGAAGCAATAGAAGTATTAGAACATGCTTTAGAACTTGATGATGCAGGAGCAATAGGTCTAGAGGTTGAAGTTGTTCCGCCAAAAGTAGCTGAAATAATTACAAAAAAAGTAAAGTTATTAACAATTTCAATGGGCAGTGGTTCTGGTTGTGATGGCCAATATTTATTTTCTCAAGATATTCTTGGATACAATACAGGCCACGTACCAAGACATTCAAAAATCTATAGAAACTTTAAAAAAGAATTCGATAAACTTCATGTTGAAAGAGTAAATGCTTATAAGGAGTTTATTAAAGACACTGAAGATAAAAAGTTTGATGATCCTAAGATCACTGTTGGAATTGAAGATAAAGAATACGAAAGTTTTTTGAAATTATCTGATAAATATTAATACATTTTGTATGTATGCTTTGAATTGTAAGCTTGTTTAATAACAGATGGAAGAACTGATTTCCAAAATGAAAATAATGAAGGATGGGGTTTAGGTATTTGATCTTTGATGAGGTTGTGTAATTTAGGAAGGTTATAAGATGGCACGGTTGGAAATAGATGGTGCTCAAGATGATATTCCATATGATAATATAAAAAACTAAAGATAGGATTTAATTTTATATTATGAGTTGTTAATCGATGATCTTTAACATCAAATGGCACACCCAAATGTTGTGTTATGTTGACAATTTGGTTTAGAGGAGCTCCTAAATAATTTGGAACTAGGAATAAAAAAATTGGTAACCAAGAATTATAATATATCGAAATTGAAATAATTAATAACCACAACAAAACAAAGAATCTTGAATTTCTAATTATAATTGATTTTTCTTTTTCTGGAGCATTCTGTTTTACTACATCTGTTAAGTAACCCATTGAGTGTTTTAGTATTTCGAACTGAAGAGTTTTATGCGGATAGATTAGTTGTCCAAAAGGAATAAATTGACAAAAGAAATGAATTAAATCTGTTGGTCTTGTCAATTGTATTTCGTGGTCATAATCACCATGCGTTTGAAGAGTATGGCTGTGATGAAAGGTATGACTCCATCTCCATCTCACTGGTTCCATATTTGCCATAAATGAGCTTAAATAATAGAAAATATCATTTAATAATTTACTTTTGAATGCTGTTCTATGGAGTGTTTCGTGCCAGTTAGATGGACTGTAGGCCCATATAGTACTGTAACAAATGAGAGGAAGTATAGCTAATAGGCTTCCCCATGTTAAATAAATACAAAAACCAAAGAGGAATAAAAAAAAGAAATAAATCCCAAAATGTTTTAAACCTTCCCAATCACTCTTTTTTGAAAGATCTTTTAATAATTTTTTATTTAATTCAGGTTTAAACCAAGTATCATCTACATGCATAGTTTTAAAATAATTCTATAATCAAGCTTTTTCAATAGCACCGGTTATTAAAGCTGTAACTTCTTCAGGTGAACTTTCTTTCGCTAGTTTATTAGCTACTAACTGACCTCTTCTAAGTACAGCTATTCTATCGCTTACAGCGAATACATCTGGCATTCTATGACTAATAATTACAACCGCAATACCTTGATTTTTAAGCTGCTTAATTAACTCAAGAACTTCTGCAACCTGTCTTACGCTAATTGCTGCAGTAGGCTCATCTAATAATACAACTTTAGCTGCTGATAATTTTGTTCTACCAATAGCAACTGCTTGTCTTTGTCCACCAGACATCATTTTCACTTCCTCATCTGGTAAAGTTTCAGATTTAAGTTCTTTGAAAATATCTTTAGCTCTTTTGAACATCTCTGAAAAATTAATTATTTTTAATATTCCAAAATTTCTCTTAATCTCTCTTGTAAGAAAAATATTTGATGCAGCAGTTAAATTATCACATAATGCCAAATCTTGGTAAACAACTTCTATACCTTTATCTCTCGCTTCCATAGGTTTTGAAAATTGAACTTTTTTATTTTCAAAATTTATTGTTCCAGATGACTGTTTAAAATTGCCTGCTATAATTTTAATTAAAGTAGATTTACCAGCACCATTGTCTCCCATTAATCCTAAAACTTCACCTGATCTTAGTGAAAGTGTAACGTTATCCAATGCCTTTATAGCTCCAAAATTTTTAGATATTTTATTTAATTCTAGAATCTCCATTAGTCCTCTTTTGGTCCACCTGAATTTGATTTAAATGTAAAATTTGAATTAATTACAACGGCTAAAAAAATAATTATTCCTTTTACTACTCTATTCAAATCAGGATCTATACCCCAATGTATTAATCCATTGCTAATCATTGCTATAAAAACACATCCTAGAAGTGTACCAGTCATAGTTCCTACAGCACCTGCAAGTGCTGTTCCTCCAACAACAACTGCGGCTATAACATCAAATTCCATGCCATCAGCTAAATTTGCGTTTCCAGACGAAACTCTAGCTACAAATAATATACCAACAATAGCAGAAAAAAGACTAGTTCCTATTAATGCTAAAATCTTTACTCTATCAACATTAATACCAATATTTCTTGCTGCTTTAGGATTACCACCCACTGCATAGAAGTTTGTTCCGGTAACAGTATACTTGCTTGCAAACCAAAAAATAAGAAAAGCTCCAAGCATTATCCATGTAACTGTTGGTAAACCTAAAATATCTCCTCCAAAAAAATATCTAAACTCCTTATTACTTATTGCTATAGGCCGACCTTCGGTAACAAAAAGAGAATAACCTCTTAACGCACTCCAAAGTGCTAAAGTTGTAATAAATGTAGGAATGAATAATTTTGTTCTAGCTACTCCTATAAAATACCCTAGTAAGGTGCCCCATAAAATTACTATAACAGCTGAAGTTAGATAACCAAAGTCGTACCACTTAATTAAAATTACAAAAAGTAAACCTGACCAAGCAACTGACGGTCCAACACTAATATCTATTTCTCTGGTAATAAGGACAAAAGTCATTGGAAAAGCAATTAAACCAACATAAGAGGCACTTCTCAAAATACTTGTAAAATTCCTTTGTGTAAAAAAGTTTTCAGTAGTTAAAGAAAATAAAAGTAAGACTATAATTAACGCTATAAGCAATCCTATCTCATGTAGATTACTGATTTTAATTCTCTTTTTAGTTTTTTCTAGAGTCTGTTCTGTCATAAAAAAAAGGGGTATCTTTAAATACCCCTTTAAAGAATAATTAGTCGTATCCTCTTTCAGATAACCATGTATCAATGGCTATTTTGTCTATAGAAGTAAATACTTTAGTAGGTGTTAATTGAACATATTCGTCAATTGCCTCACCTTTAACTGCTTTTAGTGCAGCTCTCATTGCACCTGCTCCCATATCTCTTGGGAATTGTGAATTAACAGCTAATAGAATTTCTCCATCACTTACAAAATTCATTAATTCTGCAGTTGCATCAGTTCCCATTACGTATGTTTGACCAATTTGTCCTGCTGCTAGAACAGCATTAACAGCACCAATTGTTCCACCTTCATTAGCAGCATACATTAGGTTAATTTCAGGGTTTGCAATAAGCATGTCTGTACCAACTTGAGTTGCAACATCATTTGCAAAGGCTTCTTGGTTATTGATAACTTCAAAATTTACACCTGTAGATTTTAGTCCATCTATAAAACCATCTTCTCTTTCCTGACAAGCTTCATATCTGTTACAATTATGAATACCAATTTTTAAATCAATACCAGCTTTGATTGCCCAATTTCCAGCAATAACACCAACTGGATAACCTAACTCTCTCTGACTTGTAGTAACAAGTGCATAAGCGAGTCTTTTAGCATCTTCATCATTTAAACATGTATTGTAACACACAACTGGAACACCTGCTTCTGCAAGTCTTTCAACAGCTGCAACGGAAGAATCAGTTGAAACTGGTGACATTATTACAACATCTACGCCAGTTGCTAAAAGTGTATCGATAAATTCAGCTTCCCTTGCCACATCACTTTGAGAATTCGCACCTGTTAGCTCGATACCTTCTTCTTCCCCAGCTTTTTCTATACCATATTTAATCTCACCAAAAAAACCGGCAGTATCAAGATATAGAGCACCTACTTTAAGTGCATGTGCTGAAAAAGAAAAAATTAATAAACTTACAGCCGAAGCTATAATTAAAATAAATTGTTTCATATTTCCTCCTAAATAATAATTTCAATTTAAGGAATTAATTTAATATGTAAATGTTATATTTTAACAAAAAAAGGCCGCAAATTGCGGCCTTTTTAAATTATATAGTCTTTATGACTTACATAAAGTCAGCAGCATTTTCTTTTGTTACCAATACAGTTCCAGTATCAATGTTATCTGGAATGCTTTCACCATTAGCTAGTTTAAGTGCATTTTCTACACCCATGTATCCCATGTTATATGAGAATTGAGCAATAGTAGCTGACATTTCACCAGCCATTACACTTGCAGCAGCATCTGGATTTGCATCAAATCCAACGACCACAACATCATCTAGCATATCAGCATTTTTTAATGCTTGGATAGCGCCTAGACCCATATTATCATTAGAAGCAAAGATTGCTTTTAGATTAGGGTTACCAGTTAAGATGTCTTCAGTTACTGACATACCTTGTGCAGTATCCCAATTAGCTGGAAGTTCAGCAACGATGTTCATACCACATGCTTCAAGACCTTTGTGAGATCCTTCTGCTCTGTGCTGACCAGTAGTTTGCGTTATCATTCCTTGAAGAATTGCAACATCAGAACCACTTGGAACATTATCACAAATGTATTGAGCAGCTAAAGCAGCACCATTGATATTGTTTGTACCAATGAAAGTTACACCTTCATTAATTCCGTTAGTATCAATGTAAACAACTGGAACACCTGAAGCCATTGCATCATCAAGAATTGGTGCAACTGCGTTAGGGTCAGTTGGTGCGATCGCAATACCGTCAACGCCTTTAGCAATTTGGTCTTCAATTTGAGCTACCTGAGCCATAACATCACTCTCTTGCGGTGGTGAAAGGATAATTAGGTTTACACCTAATTCTTCAGCAGCGTCTTTTGCACCAGCTTCAACTGAAGCCCAAAATGGATTTCCAGCACCTGGTCCTTTAGTACTTAGCATTATTGTTTTAGCATGCGATCCTGCAAGAAGACTGCCTGAAAAAAACAATAAAGAAGTAGTAATTAAAGAAATAAAAAATTTCATTTTTCCTCCTTAAATTTTTCTTAACCAATAATGAAAAATGAAATTCTAATCAAGTGACTGTTTGTCAGAAAGTGATTATTTTTTAATATTATGTTCTGGTCGCAAGTTGTCTTCTAAGTACATCGATATAAACAGCCAAAATAATAATTGACCCAATAAGAACTTGTTGCCAGAAAACACTAACATTCATTAAATTTAGACCATTTCGGAGTATACCCATTATCATAACTCCAGCAAATACACCTAAAACGGTTCCTCTGCCTCCAAAAAAGCTTGCTCCACCTATAATGACTGCTGCAATTGCATCTAGTTCAGATTGTAAACCAGCATTTGGATAAGCAGAATTCGTTCTTCCAGCTAAAATTAAACCTCCAATACCAGCCAAGAAACCGCAAAGGGTGTAAACTACGATTAAAATTCGGTCTACATTAATACCTGCTGCTCTTGCTGCTCCAGGGTTGCCTCCAATCGCATAAATCCATTTACCTATTCGTGTATGATTTAAAAAAACCCAAAAAATAAAGAATATAACAATCATTAAAATTAAACTTGTGGGAATATACTCTCTTGCCCCTTCTCCAAAAAATGCATCCAGTTTAATTTTACCATTTCCAATAACTCTTATCTGTTCAGCAAAACCTGTTATTGGCACTCCTCCGGAAATAAGGTTTCCAATTCCTCTAAATATGTACAGCGTTCCTAACGTCATAATAAATGGATGAGGCATTCGAAGTAAGGTAATGCCAATACCATTAAACATACCACACAAAAATCCGATTGCTGGTGCAACTAACATAACCACGTACCAAGGCATTCCTGCTTTTGAAGCAATAGCAAGTCCCATTAATGATAGCATAATAATTGAGCCTACAGATAAGTCTATACCTGCAGTAACTATTACCATGAAGACACCAAGTGCTAACATAGACTGCCAAGAAACTTGTTTAAAAATGTTTGTTACATTTCTCCATGATAAAAAAACATCAGGTTGCAACAAATGCAAGACAGCAATCATTATTAGGATAAGTAATAAGATCCCATACCTTTCAAAAAAAGGAATAAGTCTGACAAATAAAGATTCTTGACTCTTATCCATTAATCTTTTTTCCCCATGATCCATCCAATTACTTCGTCTCTTGAAGTGTTTTTTAATTCTGATTCAGCAAAATTTGTTCCTTGAAAAAGTGCCATTACGCGATCACAAACAGTAAAAATATCATCCATTCGATGGCTAATTACTATTACACTAACACCTAACTTTTTAAGATTTAAAATTAAATCTAGAACCTTTCCAACTTCCTTAACAGCAAGTGCAGCTGTTGGTTCATCCATCAAAACAATTTTTGCATTAAAAGCTGTAGCTCTAGCAATTGCTACTGCTTGTCTTTGTCCACCTGATAATTCTTCAACCTTTTGATCAGCACTCTTTACGTTTATTTTTAGTTTTGCAAGATGCTCTTCGGTTAACTGTTTTCTTTTTTTATGATCCAAAAAATTGAAAGGGCCAACTTTTCTTGTTGGCTCTCTTCCTAAAAAAATATTATCACCAATAGGAAGATTCCCAGCTAGTGCTAAATCTTGATAAACCATTTCTAACCCCAAATTTTGAGAGTCTCTTGGACTATTTAAACTTACTTTTTCTTTATCAAAAAAAAGTGATCCCTCACTTGGCTTGTATAATCCTGATAAAACTTTCATTAATGTAGATTTTCCAGCACCATTATCACCGACGACACCTAGTACCTCACCTTTATTTAAATGAAGATCTACATTTTGAAGAGCTGTAATAGTACCAAAAAATTTTGAAACTGATTTAGCTTCCAGTACTAAGTTATCTGACATAATATGTTTTTAAATATATTTTAATTAATATCAACTGGTTTTGAACGAAAATATTTAACAGTCTCTCTTTCAGCTTTTTTGCATAAT
>CACBLW010000009.1 GCA_902540265.1 uncultured Alphaproteobacteria bacterium | reverse complement strand
AATAATAAAAACATAATGATAACTGAAAGAGGAACATCTTTTGGTTACAACACACTAGTCAATGATTTTAAAGGATTAGATATTATGAAAAAATATGAGTATCCTATAATTTTTGATGCAACTCATTCTGTTCAGCAACCAGGAGGACTGGGTGATAAAAGTGGCGGTCAAAGAGAGCATATTCCTTCATTATGTAAAGCTGCCATATCTATTGGTGTAGCTGGTTTATTTTTAGAAACACATGATGATCCAGATAATGCCCCTAGTGATGGACCAAACATGATTAACATAAAAGATTTAAAAAATTTATTAATTCAACTTAAACAATTTGATGATATAGCTAAAAATAATGCCTAAAATAACTAATATAAAAGCTAGACAAATAATAGATAGCAGAGGAAATCCTACTGTTGAATGCGATATAGAGTTTGAAAATTCTACCTTTGGAAGAGCTGCAGTTCCAAGTGGAGCATCTACTGGAGTGCATGAAGCTTTAGAATTACGAGATAATGATAAATCTAAGTATAAAGGTAAAGGAGTTTTGAAAGCAGTAGGAAACATCAATGATAGAATTTTTAATGAACTAGTTGGAAAATCATTTGAAGATATTTCTTCCTTTGATGATTTTTTATTACAAATAGATGGAACGGAAAATAAATCAAATTTGGGCGCTAATGCAACGCTTGCTGCAAGTTTAGCCTTTGCAAAATGTTTGGCTTCTTCTGAAGGTCATGAATTGTATTCTTTTCTTGGTAAAGAACATACAATGAGTCTTCCAGTTCCAATGATGAATATTGTTAATGGTGGATCTCATGCAGATAACGATGTTGATATTCAAGAATTTATGGTTGCTCCAATTGGTGCAAATAATTTTTCAGAAGCACTTCAATATGGTTGTGAAATATTTCATTCATTAAAGTCACTTTTAAAATCAAAAGGTTTAAACACAAATGTTGGTGATGAAGGTGGATTTGCTCCCAACATAAATAGTTCTAGTGAAGTCATAGAAACTGTTTTGAAATCAGTTGAGGATGCAGGTTTTAAACCTGGTAAAGATATTTTTCTTTCACTTGATGTTGCATCAACTGAATTTTACAAAAATAATAAATATGATTTACAAGGAGAAAAAATTGTTTTGTCTTCTGATGAAATGATAAAATATTTAGAGAAATTGGTAAATGCTTATCCCATTTATTCTATTGAAGATGGAATGTCAGAGGACGATTGGGATGGTTGGTCTAATTTAACATCAACAATAGGAAAAAAAGTTCAGTTAGTTGGTGATGATTTATTTGTTACAAATAAAAAAAGATTGCAAAAAGGTATTTCAGAGAGTGCGGGAAATTCTATTTTAGTTAAAGTAAATCAAATAGGAACTCTAAAAGAAACTTTGGAGTCGATTAAATTAGCAAAAGAAAATAATTTCACTACTATTATTTCACATCGTTCTGGTGAGACTGAAGATACGACGATTGCTGATTTATCAGTTGGTGTTTCTGCAGGTCAAATTAAAACAGGATCATTATCTAGAACAGATAGAACAGCAAAATATAATCAATTGTTAAGAATTGAAGAAGCATTACAAGGTAAAGCAAATTATGCTGGATCTTCTATCTTAAATAATAATTGACAGTCTCGATCTTAAATATGCTATTTATATAGAATATGAACAAATCATTAGTTTTAAAAAATAAATTTTATTTTTATCTGTCCTTTATGTTTACTTTTTTTCTATTTGTTTATCTTCTTTATTTTCTTGTAAATGGTGAGAGGGGATTACTGAAATATTTCAGTCTTAAAAATCTTAATGCTCAATACAATAAACAATATATGTCTTTAAAAAAGGAAAATGAATTTCACCTAGATAGAATTAAAAGATTACAACCAAATACTATAGATTTGGACTATTTAGATGAGACATTTAGGAGGGTTACAGGATTTACTTCAGAAAACGAAACAGTTATAATTATAGAATAAACTGATTTATTTGACAAAAAATCACCCTAATTATAATTAAAGATTATCATATGAAGAAACTTCAAAAAGCAGATTACATTAAAATGTATTCATTTATGCTCAAAATAAGAAGATTTGAGGAAAGAGCAGCTCAACTTTACGGAATGGGTAAAATAGGTGGTTTTTGCCATTTGTATATTGGCCAAGAGGCAGTTGTTGTTGGTATATTAATGACAATAGATAAGAATGACTCAGTTGTAACAACTTACAGAGATCATGGCCATATGATCGCTAGAGGACTAGATCCAAAACGTATTATGGCAGAATTGACTGGTAGAGAAGATGGCTATTCTGCTGGTAAGGGTGGTTCAATGCATATGTTTTCAAAAGAAAATAATTTTTACGGTGGGCATGGTATTGTAGGAGCTCAAGTACCAATTGGAACGGGTATAGCATTCACCCATAAATATAATGGAGAAAAAAATATATGCAGAACATATATTGGTGATGGAGCGATGAACAATGGACAAGTTTTTGAAGCTTTTAATCTAGCTGCTTTATGGAAGCTTCCTGTTTTATACATTATTGAAAACAACAAATATGGAATGGGCACATCTGTAGATAGAGCGGCGGCTGGATTAGACTTATATAAAAGAGGAGAGGCATTTGGTATTCCTGGCGAGAAGGTAGATGGGATGAATGTGTTCTCTGTTATAGAAGCAGCAGATAAAGCAGGTAAGTATGTCAGAGAAGGTAATGGGCCTTATATTATTGAAGTACAAACATATCGATATAGAGGACATTCAATGTCAGATCCTGCAAAATATAGAACAAAAGAAGAATTAGATAATTATAAGCAAACTGATCCTATTGAAATAGTCAAAGCTGAAATTTTAAAGAAAAAAATTGCAACTAATGATGAAATTGAAAAAATTAATAAAGATACTTTAGAAGAAATTAAAAATGCAGCTGAATTTGCAACCAATAGTCCTTTTCCAAAGGACAGCGAACTTCATACGGATGTTTATCTATAAATTATGAGCACAGAAATTTTAATGCCCGCATTATCTCCAACAATGACAGAAGGAAATCTGTCTAAGTGGTTAATTAAAAAAGGGGATACTATTAAAGCTGGTGATTTGATTGCTGAAATTGAAACTGATAAAGCAACAATGGAAGTAGAGGCGGTAGATGAAGGTGTTGTTCTTGATCTTTTATTTAAAGAAGGAGAAGCCAAAATTCCAGTAAATAAAGCTATAGCGATTATTGGCGATCCAAATGAAAAAGTTGAAGTAAAAAAAGAAGCTCCCATTGAAAAAGTGATTGAAGAAAAGAAAATTGAAAAAAATATTGAGACAAAAATTGAGAATAAGAAAGCTGATATAATCGATACACCATCACCTAAAATAGAAGAAGATAGAAATTTAAGTTCAGAAGAAATTACTATGCGCCAAGCACTAAGAGACACAATGGCCGAAGAAATGAGAAAGGATAACAAAGTTTTCATACTTGGAGAGGAAGTTGCCGAGTATCAAGGTGCGTATAAAGTAACACAAGGTCTTCTAGAAGAATTTGGCAAAGAAAGAGTATTAGATACTCCTATTTCTGAACATGGATTTACTGGATTAGCAGTTGGAGCAGCATTTAAGGGATTGAGACCAATCTTAGAATTCATGACTTTTAATTTTTCTATGCAAGCAATTGATCAAATTATAAATTCAGCTGCAAAAACACTTTATATGTCTGGAGGACAAATTAATTGCCCTATTGTTTTCAGAGGACCTAATGGTGCTGCGGCCCAAGTTGCTGCACAACATAGTCAGGATTTTTCTTCCTGGTATTCTCAAGTGCCAGGTTTAAAAGTTATTGCGCCATCTACTCCTTATAACGCAAAAGGTTTGTTAAGATCTGCAATATCAGATCCTAATCCCGTAATTTTTCTAGAAAATGAAATTCTTTATGGATTAAAAGGTCCTGTTAATAATGACATTAACTTCTCAATACCAATTGGAAAAGCAAATATAGAAAAAGAAGGAAAAGATTTAACGATTGTAACGTATTCAATAATGTTGCAGAAATCAAAAGAAGCGGCATTAAGATTAAAAGAGGAATACAATTTAGATGCAGAAATTATTGATTTACAAACTTTACGACCTTTGGATACGGAAACAATTTTAAATTCAGTTAAAAAAACTAATAGACTAATTACTGTCGAAGAGTCCTGGCCAATTGGTAGTGTTGGTTCTGAAATTGCAAATATTGTTCAAAGGGATGCATTTGATTATTTAGATTCACCAGTGATAAAAGTTAATAGTGCGGATGTTCCAATGCCATACTCATTGAGCTTAGAAAAATTATATCTTCCTCAAGTTGATGATATTATAAATGCTGCAAAAAAAGTAAGTTATATAAAATAAATGGCCATTAAAGTTTTAATGCCTGCATTATCACCCACAATGTCAGAAGGTGTAATTAATAAGTGGTTAGTTAATGTTGGTGATACTGTTTCAGCTGGAGATATATTAGCTGAAATTGAAACAGATAAAGCAACAATGGAAGTTGAAGCAGTTGATGAGGGAGAAATTACACATTTAATTGATACAACAACAGATAAACAAATTGCTGTTAATTCTGTCATTGCTCTAATCAATGGCAGCAAAGATGAAAGATTAGAAGATTATAATGATAAAGATCAAACTGTAAGCAGTGAAGAAAAAAATGAAGTTTTAGAAACACCTAAAGTAAATACTGAAGTAGATAAAAGTCAAATAATAGAAATAAGTAAAGATTCAAACACTAAACAAAATACTAATTTTGCTTCACCATTTGTAAAAAAATTTTCTAAAGATAACAATATTGATCTAACTCTTATTAAAGGGTCTGGACCTGATGGTAGGATAATAAAAAAAGATATTCAAAATTTTGAACTACATATCAATGATGAAAACATTTCTGTAATTGAACCGTCTAGTATTAGAAAAATAATTGCTGAAAGAACAACACAAACAAAAAATGAGGTTCCACATTTTTATCTTACTATTGAAACAAGAATGGATAAGCTAATTAATTTAAGAAAAAAAATAAATTCAAATAGTAATATCAAAATCTCGTTTAACGACCTTATTGTTAAAGCATGTGCAATGGCAATAGCAAAAAATCCAGAAACAAATATTTCTTGGGTTAATGGTAAAATTCATCAATATAAAAATATCGATATTGCTATAGCGGTAGCGTTAAAAGAAGGATTGATTACACCTATTGTTAAAGAAGCTGATTCAAAAGGATTAGCTGAAATCTCAACAGAAATTAAATCATTAGTAAAAAAAGCTAATAAAAATAAATTATTACCAGAAGAATATAGTGGAGGATCTATAACTATCTCAAACCTAGGCATGTTTGGAATCACAGAATTTCAAGCAATTATTAATCCGCCACAATCAAGTATTATTGCAATTGGATCTATAATTGAAAAACCTGTTGTGAACTCTGGTAGTATTGAAATAGGTCATACAATGAAATCTACTATTTCAGCAGACCATAGATCATTAGATGGTGCCGTTGCGGCAAAATTACTCAAAGATTTTAGCGATATTTTGGAAGATCCCTTCCAAATATGGTTGAATAGCATGGATATGGAAGTTATTTAACCTTCATGAGTGGACCTCGTCATCCTGAAAAAGTAAAAAATAAATCTAATCCAATTCCTAAAAAACCAAGTTGGATTAGAGTAAAAGCACCAACTTCAAAATTTTTCAAAGAAACAAATAAACTCCTAAAAGATAAAAAAATCGTAACTGTATGTGAAGAAGCTGCATGTCCAAATATAGCTGAATGTTGGCAAAAAAAACATGCAACATTTATGATACTCGGAGATATATGTACTAGAGCTTGCGCATTTTGTAATATTAAAACTGGCAAACCTCATTATATTGACCACGGTGAAGCTATAAGAATTGCTGAGTCAGTTAAGCAATTGAATTTAGAACATGTTGTAATAACGAGTGTTGACAGAGACGACCTAATAGATGGTGGAGCACTACATTTTATCAACGTAATAGATTCAATTAAATCTTTAAATCCAAGTTGCACAATTGAAATTTTAACTCCTGACTTTAAAAATAAACCTGAAGCTATAGATATTTTATCAAAAAATTTACCTGACGTCTTCAATCATAACTTAGAAACAGTGCCAAGATTATATCCATCAATTCGTCCAGGTTCACGTTACTTTGTAAGTTTGAATTTACTTAGTCAAATTAAAGAAAAAAACCCAAGTATATTTACAAAATCAGGTCTAATGGTTGGTTTAGGTGAAACTAAAGAAGAAGTATATCAAGTAATGGATGATTTAAGAGCAGCTAATGTTGATTTTATTACAATAGGGCAATACCTACCTCCAACACCAAAACATGCTAAGCTAGAAAAATTTATTATTCCTCAAGAATTTGACGAATATAAAAAAATGGCATACGCAAAAGGATTTCTAATGGTGGCATCATCACCGTTAACTCGTTCAAGTTATCATGCCTCCGATGATTTTAAAATTATGCAAGAAAATAGGAAAAATAAACTTTATTCAATTCAATGAAATCTTCAAATAGAGAGGAAATAGTCGATCACGACGCAAAAGGACTTTTTGATATTGTTTTAGATATCGAAAGTTATCCATATTTTATTCCTTGGTGTTCAGCAATGAGAATTCATTCAAAAAATAAAAACGAAATATATGCTGATATGGTCGTATGGTATAAATATTTTATGCCCCAAACTTTTGGTTCTCACGTCACTTTTGATAAAAAAAAACTTTCAATAAGTACAACTTATATTGAAGGGCCCTTAAAAGATCTCAAAACCAATTGGATTTTTGAATCATTAAAAAAAAATCAAACAAGAATTCATTTTAATGTTCAATTTGAATTTAAACGATTTTTTCACCAAAAAATTGCTGAAGCTTTTTTTCCTTTAATTGAAAACAAAATGATTGAATCATTTAAAGTTCGTGCTGATGAAATTTTAGATTAATTGATTAATTTTGCTAAATACAAAATCTCTAGTTTTTCTCTGTATGTCCAATCGTTTTCCTTTGTATATTTTCTTGAAAATATAATTACTTTTATTAACTTTAATTCCAATATATACCAATCCTACTGGCTTTAACTTTGTCGCACCATTAGGACCTGCTATACCAGTTGTAGAAATGCAGATTTTTGTTTTTTCGTTTTTGTATAGACCATTTATCATATCCTCAGCTACTTCTTTACTTACAGCTCCAAATTTAGAGAGATTACTTTTTGAAACAGATAAATATTTAGATTTTGCTTTATTAGAATAACTAATAATCCCATAAGAGAAAATTTTTGAAACTCCACTGTATTTTGTGATAGTGCTTGATATTAGCCCACCTGTGCATGACTCAGCAACTGAAATTGAGATATTTTTTTTTAATAATTTATCTATAACTTTTTTAATAATAGGCATTTATAATATAAAGAATTATTATTGTATATATTCCTGCTATTAAATCATCAAGAATTACACCAAAAGCTGATTTAAGTTTCCTGTCTACTATGTTGGCTGGAAAAATTTTCAATATATCAAAAAAACGAAATAAAACAAAAATTAACATTATTGTTACATAAGGATTTATTATTTTTATTTGATCATAAAATATTAAAATTAAGTATATTCCTAAGAATTCATCAATAACTATTATATTTGAGTCATGTGATTGGGTGTGTGAAGAGAATTTATTAATAAAAAATAAAGATAGTAAAAAGATTACAAAAAAAATAACTACAAATATTTTTAAAGAAATAATTTTGTATTCAACAATAGGAAATAAAATAACTATTGATAAAAAAGATGCAAAGGTTCCTGATGGTATTAATTTAATATATCCAGCAAAAGATAAAGATACAAAAAAATTAGCTAATTTTATCATCTGTTATATGAACTATTGACTCGGCTGCAATTCCTTCGCCATTACCAATAAAACCAATTTTTTCATTTGTAGTTGCTTTAATAGATACAGAGGTATTTTTAATTTGAAGTAATGTTGAAATATTTTTAATCATTTTTGAAACATATTTATTAATTTTAGGTTTTTCAGCTATTATATTTATATCTAGATTGATTACAGAATAACCTTTTTCTTTAAGTTTATTTCTACAATAAATAATAAACTTCGATGAATCTGCATTTTTCCATTTTTTATCTGTATTTGGAAAGTGATAACCTATATCTCTCATAGACAGCGCTCCAAAAATACTATCACAAATTGCATGCAGTACAACGTCCGCATCAGAATGACCAATTAACTTAGAGAAAGGAATTTTAACACCTCCTAATTTTAATCCATTTTTAGTTTTTTTATCAATTTGATGAATATCATAACCAATACCGTATTTTGTTATGGGCTTTCTGTATAAATTAAATAACAGAATATCTTCTGGGTAAGTAATTTTAATATTATTTTTTTCACCTTTGATCAAATTTATTTTTATTTTTGATTTTTGTAATAGCCCTGCATCATCATTAAATTCAAAATTTTTATATTTTATATGTTCTTTTAATATTAAATTATAATTAAAACCCTGGGGTGTTTGTACGTTAATTGCTTTTGTTTCCAATTTACTTTTCTTTATTAGTTGTCTGTCATTATATTCAACATATGGAATTGCATTAGTATTTTTGCCTAATTTGGATATAATTCTTTTAATTAATTTATTACTACATAAAGGACGCGCAGCATCATGTATTAATACATTTTTAATTTTAAATTTTTTTAAATTTTTTAAAGCATTTAAAGATGAAATTTGTCTTGTAATCCCAGGTTTTGAATAGGTAATTTTTATTTTCTTAGAAACAGCCTTATGATTAAAGTAAGTGTTTTGATATTTTTTATCTATTGAAATATTAATAATATCGAAGTTTGATAAATCTAAATTTGAAATAAAATAATTTAAAAAATTTGTATTCCCAATTTTTAAGAATTGTTTTGGAATTTTTTGACCAAATCTCTTTCCTTTTCCACCAGCTAGAATTACAAGTGCATTTTTCATCATTTTAATTTATATACTATACTGTTTTACTATCATTATTTAAAAACTAACTAAAGTATACAGTGTTTAACCTATCAAAATTACTTAAATCTATTCATCTTTCAAGATTATCTTTTTATTTTTTAATCTTTTTAATCATATTGAGTTTTTCGATCACATTCTACTTAATGCTTCCAAATAACGATTTAGTAAAAGATCCAAGAAGACTACAATTTTTTTTATTGGCGGATGTAATTTTTGTCATTTTATTGATATCCATAATTATTAGACAAATTGTATTGATCTTAGTGAGAAGAAGAAAAAGTTATGATGAATCTCGATTATATATAAAATTTGTAAATTTATTTGCTGCAATGGCTTTAGGACCAGCCATTGGTTTAGTTATTATAACATCATTATTCTTTAATTTAGAATTAAGAACTTGGTATGGTGATGCTGTAAGGGATGCTGTTGTAAATTCTAATATTGTAGCAAGAAATTATGAAAATGAAATACAGGCAGAAATTGTGTCTGATACTCAGTTAATAATGAGAGAAATATTAAAAGTTTCTCAAAATAATGAGGTTAATATTCAATCAATTAGAACAGCTTTAAGTGAATTTATTAACTTAAGAACAATTTCAAGTATTTATATTTTTAATACGGAAGGCAACATATATTTAAGTTTGAAAGATCCTGATAATAAAAATTTTTCAGTGCCATCAAATGAAATATTTAAGATTGTTAATCAAAATCGTGTTTATATTTTTCAATTAAATAAAAATTCTATTACTGCGTATAAAAAAATAAATTTTTTAAATGATGTTTACATGCAAGTTAATAGAAATCTAAATACCAATATCTGGGATCATATTAGCGCTACAAAAGAGGCATTTGAAATTTATACTATGAAAGAAGAGGAAAGTTCAGGAATTCAAATAACTTATTCAATGATATTTGTTCTTTTCTCCATTTGTTTTATTTTAGTGGCAATTTTGATTGGATTTAATCTAGCTAGCAATCTTAGTAAACCAATTACAAACTTAATTAAATCAGCAAATAAGATATCAGAAGGGAATTTTGATGCTAAAGTTAGTGAGGCAGATCAATTTCAAGAGATAAAAGTATTACTATCATCTTATAATAAAATGATTTCTGAAATTGAGAATAAACAAAATGAGCTAATATCAAAAAGTCAAGAAGATGAAGAAAAAAGAATTTTTATAGAGGCGATCTTAAGTCTTTTAACAATAGGTGTAATTTCTTTAGATAAAAATTTTAATATTTTGTTATACAATAAAACTTTAACAAAACTATTTAGAAGCACTAAAAGTTTTAAAATAAATGAAAATTTTCTATCCTATTTCCCTGAATGGAAAAAAATATTCGAGAACTTTGAAACCTCAAATAAAGTATTATTAAATTTTCAATATGATTTTACATTATATGATGATCAGAGGAATTTTAATATTAGAGTCATTAAAGAGATTAATGATAATAAAATTGAGGGATATGTTGTTGCCCTAGATGATGCTACATCTTTAATTTTAGCAGAAAAACATGCCGCTTGGTCTGATATTGCAAGAAAGATAGCACATGAAGTTAAAAATCCTCTAACCCCCATTAAACTTTCTGCTGAAAGAATAGAAAAGAAATTTTTAGATGCAAAAACAGATAAGGAAGATATTTCACTTCTAACTAAAACAATATCAAGGCAAGTAGACGATATTGGAAAGTTAGTTGATGAATTTTCATCTTTTGCGAGAATGCCTGAAGCAGAAATTAAGCTTGATAACCTATCAAAATGTTTAGAAGAGGCATACCTTTTATATTTCAATACAAGGAAGGATATAAAACTTAATTTAATTAAAACCGAAAATGATATTTATTTTCATTTTGACACCCTTCAAATCTCAAGATGTTTCAGTAACTTAATTAAAAATGCTATTGAAGCTGTGGAAAAAATACCTAACCCTGCAGTAGAAGTATTAATGGCTACTGATGCTAAAAATATAAAAATTGAAATAAAGGATAATGGTGTAGGTATTGATGAAAAAATGTTGAGTAAAATATTTGAGCCCTATTTTACAACTAAAACAAAGGGAACCGGTCTTGGTTTATCTATTGTAAAAAGAATTATTGAAGATCATGGTGGTAAAATAAAAATTGAGAAAAATAAAAATATGGCAGGAACAACATCACTAATTAATTTTGAATACAATGCATAAAGTTTTAATTATAGATGATGAAAAAGATATTTGTTTTCTAATTTCTGAAATTTTAAAAGATGAAAACTATAATACTTCAATTGCTCTTAATTCAGATGAAGCAATTAGTAAATTCAATGAAATTAAACCTGATTTAGTTATTTTAGATGTATGGCTATCTAACAGTAAATTAGACGGTATTGAAATTTTAAAAGAATTCAAATCAATTAATAGCAACATTCCAATTATTATTATAAGTGGTCATGGTACCGTTGACCTTGCAGTCAAATCTATAAAAAATGGAGCATACGACTTTTTAGAAAAGCCATTCAATAGTGATAAATTAATTATTCTTACCAAGAGAGCAATAGAAAGCTCATCATTATTGAGTGAAAATAAAAATTTAAAAAATACCTTAATTAAAACTATACCGCTAATAGGGAATTCTGAATTTATTAAAAAAATTAACAAACATTTGAATGAACAGAGTTCAAGTAATTCAAGATTATTAATTGAAGGGCCATTTGGATCAGGAAAAAAACATTTTACAAATTTAATACATCAAAATTCAAAATATAAAGATAAGCTTCCTATATCAATTGATTTTAAAAAACTTACAAATGAAGCTTTGGATAATATGTTTGTGGAAAATAAAAATGTAATTAATGAAAATATTTTTTATCGATCAAACAATAATTCATTAATACTGCTCAATATTGAAACACTGCCAAATATTTATCAAAAAAAACTTTTAAATTTTCTAGAAAACAAAAAATTTTTTGAAGATCTTGATATTAAATTAAATCATAAAATTATTACAATTACTGAGAGAAATTTAGAAATAGAAATTGAAAAAGGTAATTTTATTAAAAGGCTATATGATAGAATTTCAACAGACTTAATAAAATTTAAATCTCTCTCTGACAGGAGAGATGATGTTCTGCCTATCCTTGATTTTTATTTAAATGAAAAAAGTGGAGGAAATTTAAATTTTAAATTTTCTTCTAAAGCCTTAACTAAGTTGCAAATGTATGATTGGCCTGGAAATATATCTCAACTAATTAACTACGTAGAGAAAAGTCTGATACTTAACCAAGATCAAAATATAAAAGAGTTAGAAGTTGATGATTTAGCTTTACAAATGGGAGATGAAACTGCGTCAAATTCTTCCAATAATTCACTGGATTTGTCTTTAAAAGAAGCAAGATCGGAGTTTGAAAAAAATTATTTAATATCGCAAATTAAGAGATTTAATGGTAATATAACAAAGGTTTCTGAGTTTACAGGAATGGAAAGAACTGCTCTTTATAGAAAATTTAAGTCACTAGATATTAAAGTTGAATAACTAATCAATGAAAACAATTATTTGTGGTGCTGGAGATGTTGGATATAGCATAGCTGATAAACTATCACGTGAAAATTTTGAAGTTACAGTTATTGATGAAGACGAAAATAAATTAAGTAAAGTATCTGAAACGTTGGATGTAAAAACAATAAATGGCATTCCTAGTATGCCATCAGTTTTAGAGAATGCAGGTGCTAATGACTGTGAAATACTGATTGCAGTTACAAAAAGTGATGAAACAAACATGGTTACTTGTCAAATTGGCCATTCTTTATTTAAAATTAAAAAGAAAATTGCAAGAATAAGACAGCAGGATTATTTAAAAAATGATTGGAAAGATTTATATAATGATGAAAACTTTCCAATAGATGCAATAATTTCTCCAGAACAAGAGGTTGCAAAAGGTATATTCAGAAGATTAATCTCTCCAGGAACTATAGATATGGTTGAGTTATCTGATAAAAAATTGAAATTAATTGGATTAAAATGTGAAGATAATTTTTTACATTCAGGTCTAACTGTTAGAGAATTATCTCAAAAATTTCCTGATTACCTTGCTAACATAATGTTTATATTTAGAGGTGATCAAAAATTTACTGTAAATTCATCTACAAAAATCGAAAAAAAAGATACCATCTTTCTAGTTGTGGAAACTGACAATTTGACTGATGTTTTATCTGAATTTGGACATCGAGAGTTACAAGCCAAAAAAGCAGTTGTTATTGGTGGGGGGAATATTGGATTTTCATTGGCACAATTAATTGAAAGTTCTGAGACTTTCATAAAAACTGAATTAATTGAAACTAACAAAGAACGTGCTGAATTTCTTGCGTCAAATTTAGAGAATATTACTGTTACATGTGGAGATGGGCTAGATAATCAGATACTTGAAGAGGTAAATATATCAGAAGCTGGTTACTGTATATCTATTACTGAAGATGATGAAGTTAATATATTATCTTCCTTATTGGCTAAAAGAGCAGGCGCTGAAACATCAATTACTTTGATTAATAATAGCAATTATTCATCTTTGTTATCTAATATTGGTGTTGATATGACAATAGATCCAAAAATAATTACGATTTCTAAAATTTTAGAAAAAGTAAGAGGTGTAAAAATAAGAAACGATTATTCTATAGGTGAAGGATTTGGGGAAGTTATTGAGGCTGATATTCAATCAGAGTCATTTCTCTGTAATAAAAATCTTAAAGAATTAGAATTACCAAAAGGTATACGTATCGGCTCCATTGTAAGAGATAAAAAAATTATAATTCCTAATAGTCAAACTGTATTTAAAGAAAATGATGATGTTGTTTTTTTTGCTGAAACAAACTGCATAAAAAAACTAGAAAAACTTTTATCAAAAGTTTAATTTAATGCCAAATTTTGCTTATATAAATAACAAATTTGTAAATTTTAGATCCTCAAAAATTCATATAGAGGATAGAGGATTACAATTTGCAGATAGTGTTTATGAAGTTATCGCAGTTTTAGATAAAAATTTAATTGATTTAGATTTTCATCTTAAGAGATTAAAATATTCTCTTCGTGAATTAGAAATTAATTTTACAATCAATAAAAAAAACCTAAATAATATTTTTCTCAATTTAATAAAGAAAAATAAAACAAGGAACGGTATAATATATTTACAAATTACAAGAGGTATTCAATTTAGAGAGCACAAATATCAAAAAAATTTAACCCCAACTTTGATTGTATACACAAGAAATAAAATTTTTAATTTACCTGGAAAAAAATTTGTAGGGGTAAATACAATTACATACCAAGATCTTCGATGGAAAAGACGTGATATTAAAACAGTAAATTTACTGCCAAATATTATAGCAGCAAATATGGCTAAAAAGAAAAATGCTTATGAGGCAATTTTAATACAAGATGGAAAAGTAACTGAGGGTACATCTTCTAATATTTGGATTATAAAAAGAAATAATTTAATAACTCATCCAGCTAATTCCGATATTTTAAAAGGAGTAACTAGAACATCTCTTTTAAAAATTATAAAAAAAACTAAACTTAAACTAATAGAAAAACAATTTACCCAAAAGCAATTAATTAATGCTGATGAAGTATTCTTAACTAGCTCTGGAAGTTTTATTACTCCTATTTTAAAAATTGATAATAAAAAAATTAATAATGGTAAAATTGGCAATATCACATTGAAACTAGCCGAAATGTATACTGAAGCATGTATAAATGGATAATATAAAGCAAGAGGACATAGAGGATATTTGTTTTAATGTAAGTCAAAATATTATCTTGCCAAAATTTAAAAATTTATCAGACGATGATATTAATTATAAAAATGGATCTGATTTAGTAACAGCAGCTGATATAGAAGCAGAAAAAGAATTAAAAAAAAATTTGTTAAAAATTTTGCCTACTTCAAATTTTATAGGTGAAGAGGAATATTCTAGAAATGAAAATATATTAAATTTTTATAATGAAGATGCATATTGTTGGACTGTTGATCCAATTGATGGAACAACAAATTTTGCTAATGGTAGAGATAAATTTGCAATTATGATAGCCTTAACATTTAAAGAAAAAATTTTACGATCTTGGATTTATAAACCATTAGATAAAATTATGTGTTCAGCAATTGTGAATGAAGGTGCTTATATCAATAATAATAAAATTATTACAAAAGATGCAAATATAATTGAAGAAACTATAGGATCGATCAGTACAAAGTATTGGGAACCAGGATTTAAAGATAAATTAAAAATATTTAAAAACATATTTAAAGAAGTTAACTCATATAGATGCATTGGTTTTGAATATATAGATATAGGTATTGGCATTAGAAATTTTGCTATTTTATCAAAATTATCTCCTTGGGACCATATTCCAGGTATTCTTTTTGTGAGAGAAGCAGGAGGTTCTGATATAGATTTTGATAAAAATAAATATGACTTTACAAAAAAGAATAAGAATTTAATTGTTAGTAATTCAGAAGATTTAAATTTTAAAATTTTAGAAAAAATAGGAGAATATTAATGAGTATTAAAAATGTTTCTTTTATTGGCTTAGGAGTAATGGGTTATCCAATGGCAGGTCATCTTCAAAACAATGGTTACAATGTAACTGTTTATAATAGAACAACAGTTAAAGCGGAAAAATGGGTAGAAAAGTACGAAGGAAGTATGGCTAAAACTCCTGGTGAAGCTTCTCAAAATTCTGAAATTGTTTTTATGTGTGTTGGACGTGATGAAGATATTATTGAAGTAATGGAAGGTGAAGGTGGAATTCTTTCAAATGTAGCAGAGGGATCAATTATTGTTGATCACACAACAGCTTCTGCAGAGATAGCAAGAAATTATTATCAAAAACTTAAAGATAAAAAATTGAGTTTTCTTGACGCCCCTGTATCTGGTGGTCAGGCTGGAGCAGAAAATGGTGTTCTTTCTATTATGATTGGTGGTGATGAAAAAGATTATAATACTGTTAAGCCAGTTCTCTCATCTTATGGTAAAGCTATTGAACTTATAGGTCCATCTGGATCGGGTCAAATAGCTAAAATGATAAATCAAATTTGTATTGCGGGATTAGTGCAAGGTTTATCTGAAGCAATGGCTTTTGGAAAAAAATCCAATGTAGATATGGAAAAGGTTCTTAGCGTTATATCAAAGGGTGCGGCTCAATCATGGCAAATGGAAAATAGATATAGAACTATGCTTGATGGAAAGTTTGATTATGGTTTTGCTGTAGATTGGATGCGTAAGGATTTATCAATATGTTTTAACGAGGCCAGCAAAAATGGCGCAATACTTCCAGTTACAAAAATAGTTGATAAATATTATGAAGAAGTTCAAAAAAATGGTGGAAATAGGTTTGATACATCATCCTTAATGACTCTTGTAGACAAATAAATGTCAAGAAACTTAATGTTAGCAGTCATATTGTTAATAGCTTCTTCTTTATTTTGGTCAGGAAATTTCTTTTTTGGAAAAGTTGCTCACATAACTGATCTTTCACCATTTAAATTAAGTTTTTTTAGATGGTCTTTAGCTTTGCTTTTACTACTACCTTTCACCATTAAAAGCATTTTGTTAAATTTTAAGTATTACAAAGAGAACTTTTTACTAATGACTACATTAAGTATTTTAAGTGTTACAATATTTAACTCATTTACATATATTTCATTGCAGACAACTTTAGTTTTAAATTCAACTATAATGGCATCTACTGCACCTGTAATTATGATTGGTTTCTCTTGGCTAATGTTTCGAACTAAAATCTCTAAACTTCAACTAATTGGTATAATTTTATCTTTATTAGGTGCTTTAGCTATAATTTTAAAAGGAAATTTAAATAATCTATATACCCTTAATTTTACTATTGGTGATATTTGGATGTTTGCTGCTGTAATATCTTGGTGCTTATATTCCGTCCTGTTAAAAAAGATGGATACATCAATCCCTCAACTAGCAAGCTTAGAAGTAATGATTATTATTGGCTTATTTTTTATTATTCCATTTTATCTTTTTGAATCTTTCAATGGTACCTTTTTACTTTCATCTTCTTATGATTTTTTCATTATTATTTATGTTGCTATCTTTGCAAGTATTGCTGCTTATTTTGCTTGGAACAAGGGCGTTTATTTAATTGGACCAAATAGAGCTGGTTTATTTTTACACTTTATACCTGTCTTTGCTGCAATTTGGGCAATAACTTTTTTAAATGAAAGTTTTGCAATATTTCATATTGTAGGTGTTTTTTTTATAATTACAGGAATTATATTATCTAATATAAGATTTAAAAATGAACAAAATAGTCAAAACTGATCAGGAATGGAAATCTCTTCTCACAGAAGATGAATATTACGTAACAAGACAAAAGGGAACAGAACCACCTTTTTCTGGTAAAAATTTTGAAATTATTAATGGCGGTATTTTTAAATGTAAATGCTGTGGTAATGAATTATTTAATAGTTCTACAAAATATGACTCTTATTGTGGATGGCCAAGTTTTTTTGAACAAATATCACCTGAAGCAATTAAAACAGAGACTGATAGATCTCATGGAATGGTGCGTATTGAAATTATGTGCGCCAAATGTGATGCTCATTTAGGTCATGTCTTTGATGACGGACCAGAGCCTACTGGCAAAAGATATTGTGTAAATTCTCTTTCTATTAATTACGAAGAATTTGAATAATACTTTTTATACACTCCTATTTTCATCAATGGGTCATGCACTCATGCATATGTTTGCAGCATTTTATTTTGTGATCGTTTTGACTATAGAAAAAGAATGGAATATTTCTTATGATCAATTAATTAGATTATGGTCTCTTGGAGCTTTACTAATTGGCTTAGGGGCAATTCCTTTCGGATGGTTAAGTGATAGATGGTCTCGTTCAGGAACAATGACAATTATGTTTATTGGAATGGGATTAGCCTCCATTTTATGTGGTTTAAGCACATCAGTTTCTTTTTTATTTTTTTCCTTATCTCTTCTTGGACTTTTCTGTTCAATTTACCATCCTGTAGGCATTCCTTGGGTAATTCACGCAGCAAACAAACAAGGGAGAGCGCTTGGTGTAAATGGTATTTTTGGTGGAGTAGGGATAGGCTCTGGAGCATTTGTAGCTGGTACTCTAACAGAATTACTAAATTGGCAATTAGCTTTTATATTACCTGGTTTAATTTCAATTATTATTGGGTTTATTCTTATTTATTTAATCTTAATTGATAAAATATCTTACAAAAATTATTTTATTAAAAATGATGATCAAGATCATTCCCGTAATGAGATGATTTTAATTGCATTAATAATGCTATTATCAATGTTTGCTCTTGGATTATCTTTTCACAATACACAAACAGCGTTACCAAAAGTATTTGAAATACGAATTGGTAACACAAGCTCAATTCAAATTGGATTTATGATAGCAATTATCTATTTTATTTCTGGTGCAACAACATTTGTTGGAGGCTTACTTGCTGATCGATTTAATTTAAAAACTATTTACTTAATTGGTATATTTTTTCAGTTTCCTTGCTACCTAGGAATAGCTTACATATCTGGTTACTCTTTAGTAGTGTTATGTGTTCTAGCTGCCGTATTTAATGCAAGTATTCTGCCTACAGAAAATCTCCTGCTTGGGAAATTTACACCCCAAAAGTATCATGGTGTTGTATATGGAATTAAGTTTATTCTTGCATTTGGATCAGGACCAATTTCGGTATTCTTAATTTCAGAAATATATTCCATAACTTTAGAGTTTACTTATTTATTTTTAATTAATGCAATAATGATGGCTATAGTTTCAATTTTTATTATTTTCTTGCCCATTCAGGGTAATAAAAGAATAGCTACTCAGGATTAGATTTTAACTCTTCAAGATAATTAATAACTTCATTGAATTTTTCATCAGGAATATCTTTATAGGTCATACCAAAATGATTTTTTACCTCTAAAGCAACATGAGCATAAGGATTTCTACCCTTTGGATGATTAGGGTGATCAGGTAATTTTCCTCTTAAAAAGTCGCCTGTTTCTTGAATTAACTTCCAAATTTTAGATGCGTTATCTTTATTCAATTTATCTAGCTAAAGCACCCATTGGATCCCAAGGTGCTAGCGCTACTGGTTCCATATCTAAGTATTTTAGAAGTCTTTTGTTAAGATATTTTTTATCAATGACAACTTCATAGGTATATTCGTCAAACCATTCATCAGTCATCATCATATACCCTTGATTACCACTTTTTGTCCCCCAGCTATTTTCAATTTTCCATTTAGTTGAATTTCTTTTTTTAATATCCACTCCTGTTAAGAGCATGGCATGAGTCATTTCACTATCACCGTATTCTAAACGAGTTTGTTTATTCATCTTAAATGAAGTTTGGAAGACATTTTCATAGTCGTAAATGCCCATATCAAGTACACCCATATCACGACTAAAACGTTTACCAACATCACAACCAAACCATACAGCTTCATTGTTTTTTATAGAGTCCATTGCTGATTTTTTTAATTCTTTAATATCTACATTAAGATATTTAATAATTTGTCCTTCAACAACATTACCAAGATATTCAACAGTATACATTGTATTAAATTTTTTATTGCTCATTGGAGCATGAATTAAGCAAACTTTATCTTTAATATTGATATCTGCATATTTTTTGCAGAAATCAATTGGTGTCATATCTGAAATGACAATGTGTCTATTATCTTTATTTCTAGTAGACCAATTGATAACATCTGGTGGTTGACCAAGAAACATTGCAAGTAAATTATAAATTGTTTCCATCATGTCTTTTTTTAGAGCTGCAGAATTTTTAGCTGGTTTCTTTCTTAGTATAGAAGCAAACTCTCTTAATTTGTGTGTAAGAATATAATTCATAGCACCAGATTTACTGCTATGATTTGTTTCAGGCATTACATCTTTAGGTACTGCACCGTACTTATTAATTAAGTTTACAAACATATCCCACTGTCCACCATCTTGCACTGGCGCTTTTAAAAGATGGGTTATTAATCTGCTTTCATATGATTCATCTCTAGATTTAATAATATTCTCAAAAAAATAATTTGCTTTCTCTAACTTATCCCAAAACATGAAATAATTTTGTGAAAACTCAAATGTATTTAGTTCAAGGCTATCAACAACTTGTAAGCGCATCAGATTTAATCCTGCAAATCCCCAACATCTACCTGATGCCATTTGATTTGTTGCAGGTAATTCTTTTTTAATAAGATTGGAAAAATTATGATTGATTTGACTAAAGTTTTCCCAATTGAGCGCAACATTGGCTAAATCATTTTTGATTAATGCATTTCGTGAAGCTGTGTTTTTATTATTTCTTAAAAATTTATTTTTGAAAGTTTTGATTGTTGATAGAGATATATTTTTTGCCATACTCTCTATTTAAAACTATTTCAGCTTAATTCAATTCTTAACTGTTTTTTTCTTTTTTTTGAGACCCATTTTAGCTTTTCTTTCATCAATTAACCTAATGGCATCTTCTAGTTTTAAGCTATCAATTGTTTGATCACCAAGAATTGATGCATTTATTTTTCCACATTTTACATACGGTCCAAATTTTCCATCATGAGCAGTAATATTTTTCTTTTCTGTTGGATGCTCTCCAAATGTTTTTAACGTAGCATTACCTCTCTGTGTAGGTTTAGCAATTAATTCAATGGCTCTTTCAAGTTCAATATCAAGAATATTATCTGTTTTTTCTAGAGCTTTATATTTTTTATCATGCAAAATATATGGTCCATACATTCCAATACCGGCACTAACCGTTTTGTTAGTTTCCGGATGAAATCCTAATTTACGTGGTAAGCCAAGTAGTTGGATTGCTGTGTTTAATCCTATTTCATCTGGTTCAAAGTTTTTAGGAATAGAAACTCTTTTTGGTTTCTTTTCTTTTGTCCCTTCACCAACTTGCATATAAAATCCATAAGGACCTTTTCGAAGAGTAATCATTTCTCCTGTTTCAGGATAAATACCAATTTCTTTTGGTCCGCTAAGAGCAGCGCCATCTTTATCGTTTAATTGATTAAACTGAACTGTATATTTGCAATCAGGATAATTAGAGCAGCCAATAAATCCTCCAAACTTTCCAACTTTAATTCCTAATCTTCCATTATCACAGGTTGGACATTTCCTTTTTTCATCTGCTCCGTTTGGTGGAAAGAAATGTGGACCTAGTGCTTCATCTAACACATCAATGACCTCTCTATTTGATTTGCCTACAGTTTCATCGCAAAGTTGTTTAAATGTTTCCCAAAATTTTCTTAGAACTTCTTTCCAATCAAGCTTACCATCAGAAATTTCATCAAGTTGATTTTCAAGATCAGCGGTAAAATCATATTCGACATATTGATTAAAATATTTCTCTAAAAATATCGATACAATTCGTCCTCTATCATGAGGATTAAAACGTTTTTTATCTAAAATTACATAATCTCTATCTTGTAGAACTTTAATAATAGAAGCATAGGTAGATGGTCTGCCAATACCAAGTTCTTCAAGTTTTTTAACTAAGCTAGCTTCGGTGAAACGAGGAGGAGGGGAGGTAAAATGTTGTGTCTTTTCAACTTCTTTGAGATTTAAACTCTCTCCTTCACTAATGGCAGGAAGAATTGTTTCTTTTTCTTCATCTTTGTCATCATCTTTAGCTTCTTGATAAACTTTGTACATCCCAGGAAACTTAATTGTTGATCCATTTGCTCGTAAAATAATATTTTTATCTTCGTTTGTAATATCAACAGCTACTTGATCTAATACAGCACTCGCCATTTGTGAACTTACCGCTCTTTGCCAAATAATTTCATATAGCTTATATTCTTCTAAGGTAATGTATTGCTTAATATCTTTTGGTGTTAGGTAAATATTTGTTGGCCTAATACATTCATGTGCTTCTTGTGCATTTTTCGCCTTAGATTTATAAACTCTTGGCGCTTCTGGTAAATAGTTTGCACCATAATTATCAGTAACAAAACCTCGAACTTGGTTAATGGCTTCTTTTGACATGACGACACTGTCTGTACGCATATAAGTTATTAAGCCAGTTGTTTCTCCTTTAATGTCTGTTCCTTCATAAAGGCGTTGAGCTGTGCGCATTGTTTGACTCGCACTAAGACCAAGTTTACGACTAGATTCAATTTGCATTGTAGATGTAGTAAAAGCAGGGTAGGGATTTCTTCTGGCTTCTTTTTTAGTAATATTTCCAACAGTGAAAGTAGAATTTTTAATATCATTAAAAATTTTTGTCGCTTCACTCTCATTTTTAATATCAAGTTTATCTACTTTTTTCCCATCATAAACTGTAAGTCTGGAATTAATAATTTTATCTTCTTTATTTCTAAACTCGCCTTGTAAAGACCAATATTCCTGTGGAATAAATTTTTCTATTTCAAGTTCTCTCTCACTAATTATTCTTAAGGCTACAGATTGAACTCTACCCGCTGATTTTGAACCTGGTAACTTTCTCCACAGCACTGGAGAAAGTGTAAAACCAACAAGAAAATCTAACGCTCTTCTTGCAAGATAAGCATTTACTAAATTTTCATCTATTTCTCTTGGTTCTTTAAGACTATCAAGAACTGCATTTTTTGTAATTTCATTAAATGTAACACGGTGAATATTTAATTTTGAAAGTGATGAATTATCTCTAAGTAGTTTTTCTACATGCCAAGCTATGGCTTCACCTTCACGGTCGGGGTCAGTGGCTAGATATAAATTTTCAGATTTTTTTGCTGCATCTGTTATTTCTTTTATCACTTTTTTTCCACGATCACTGGTTTCCCATTTCATTTGGAAATCATTTTCAGTATCTATCGCATCATTTTTTGCTGATAAATCTCGAACATGTCCCACACTTGCGAGAACTTTGAAGTCAGAGCCTAAATATTTATTAATAGACTTTGCCTTTGATGGTGATTCAACAATTAAAACATTCATAAATTTTGGCCCCAAATTTCAGTTTAAAGATAATTCGTCAAGAAATTTTAAAAAAAAGTATATTTTTACTTGGATAATTTAATTTTACTTTCAGTTTTGTTTATGAGTCTTTTAATGTTTTCTGTGTGTTTAAGATAAATAATTAAAGTTAAATAAATAAAGAAAATTAGAATATAAAAATTAAAATTAATAAAAATATAATAAGCTGGAGCTACTAAAATTCCAATTAAAGACCCAAGAGAAGAGTATTTACTTACAAAAGCAGTCACAAACCATACTAATAAAAATAAAAGTGCAATGTAAGGATTAAGACCAAATAAGAAACCAATATACGTTGCAACACCTTTTCCACCTTTAAATTTCAACCAGACTGGATAGATGTGACCTAATATGGCAAAGTGACAGATAAGTATTTTATTCAATAAAGAAATATCTTGAAAATACATTTGTAAAATGAGGAATGGAAGAAAGCCTTTAAAAATATCAAAACAAAGAACAATGAATGCTACAAATTTATTTCCTGTTCTTAAAACATTTGTTGCACCTACATTTCCAGAACCAACCTTTCTAATATCTCCCAAGCCAAATAATTTTGTAAAAATCAATGCAAAGGGTAATGATCCAATTACATAAAACAATATGATTAATGATAAATTACTTACTAAAGTCATCTCTGTTTTTAATAATTAAGTCTAAGCATGCCATTCGTACTGCAACACCCATAGCGACCTGTTCTTGTATTAAGCTCCTCGTGACGTCATCGGCAAGTTTCGAGTCTATTTCTACACCACGGTTCATTGGGCCTGGATGCATAACGAAAGCATTTTTTTTTGCATATTTAAGTTTATTGTAATCTAAACCATACTTTTTAAAATAAGTCTTTTGATTTGGCATTATTTTCCCAACTATTCTTTCTTTTTGAATACGTAGCATCATAACAATATCACAATTTTGTAATCCCTTTTTCATTTCCGTATAAACGTTCACAGGAAGTTTATTTAAACTTTTTGGTAACCATTCCTTAGGCCCAATAACATTTATTTTTGCTCCTAACTTTGATAGTATGATTATGTTTGATCGAGCAACACGGCTATGTAAAATATCCCCGCATATAGCAATTTTTAATTTTGCAAAATTTTGAAATTTATTTTTTATAGTAAGTGCGTCTAATAAGGCTTGTGTGGGATGCTCATGACTACCATCACCAGCGTTAATTACAGACGCATCTACTGTTTCTGAAATTTTTTTACTAATTCCTTCCTCTGGATGCCTTACAATTAAAACGTCAGGATTCATTGAATTAATAGTAGTCATAGTATCGAGCAAGGTCTCACCTTTGTTAATAGAACTATCTTTTACCACTACATTAATGAGATCTGCTCCTAGCCTTTTAGCAGCAACTTCAAAACTTGTTCTTGTTCTTGTTGAATCTTCAAAAAAAAGATTAAATATTGTTCTTCCTTCTAGAACATTAATTTTTTTAATTTTCCTTTTATTAAAAGCTATATATTTTTTAGATTCATCTAAAATGTGCTCAATTTCTTTCTTGGTTAAATCAGCTGTTTCTACTAAATGAATTTTTTTAAAAATATTTTTCGTTCTTAATTTGATATTTGTTTTTGAAGAAATTGATGAATAATATTTTAAAGCTATTTTTTCTGCATCTTTAAGAATTTTTGAACCTGTAGATGACCTGATTGCTTTTAATTTTGGCATTTTCACTTTCATTTGCCAATATTTTGAATTTTCTCTTTTATATAATTTTATGTGCCCTGATTTAAGTAGCTTTGAATTCATATGTGTCAATAATGTGTCAATATGTGTAAACTAATTTATTAATTATTTCTATATCTATCTAAATATCCTTGTAAGATATAAGCAGCTGATTGTTGATCAAGTTTATTTTTTATCTTTGTTTTACTTAAATCGGCTTTTCTCATTTCTTTAAAGATTACATCTGATGAAAATCTTTCATCCCAAAGAGCTGTAGGTTTTTTAAAAAAGGTTTGAAGATTAATATTAAAATCTCTTACTAATTGGCTTTGTTTGTTTTCACTATTATCCAGGCTAATCGGCAGACCAAGAATAAATCCACCAATTTCATACTCTTTCAAAACATCTTTCATGATAATTAAATCTTTATTAGTTCCTTTTCTTTGGATAATTGAAAGAGGTGTAGCGATTATTTTTGATCTATCACTTACTGCAACACCAATCGTTTTAGTTCCTAGGTCTAGACCTACAAGTATTTGTGATGTATTAAGGCCATCGATTAAATTATTTTGATCATTCATATAATGGAGCTCATAAGTTGAAGATTGATAAAAATACAATAAATAAAATTGCTCGTCTATCTAGAATAAAGTTAGATGATAAAGAATCTGAAGATTATATTAAGGATCTTAATTCCATTTTAGACTGGGTAGAGCAGTTAAATGAAGTAAATACTGAAAATGTAGAACCGTTAAGTAACATATCATCGTCAATTTTACCCAAAAGAGAAGATGTATCTAATGATACTAATTCTAGTGAGGAAATTCTTGAAAATGCTCCTGATAAACTCGAAGGTTTTTTTGCAGTACCAAAGGTGGTAGAATAATGTCTAAATCATCTTTGAAACAAACATTAAAAGATCTCGATACAAAAAAAATATCAATAAGAGAATTAAATCAGGATTATTTAAAAAGAATTAAGGAAAATGAAAACTTAAATGTTTTTATTCATTTTAGTGAAGAGAATGTTTTAAAGCAGATAGATAACTTAGAGAAAGATAATTCAGCAAAAAAATTAAAAGGTATTCCGATTGCAATCAAGGATCTATTTTGTACTAAAAGTATGCCTACAACTGCAGCTTCAAAGATTTTAGAAAATTTCAATCCAACTTATGAATCATTTGTTACTCAAAAATTATTAGATGAAGGATCTATTTTTGTTGGTAAAACAAATCTAGATGAGTTTGCTATGGGCTCAGCTACTAATACAAGTTTTTTTGGAAATACAATTAATCCACTATCAAAAGAGAATGAGCCTTTAGCTCCTGGTGGATCTTCTGGTGGTTCCGCAGCCGCAGTTGCAGCAGATTTATGTTTAGGGGCAACTGGAACAGATACAGGTGGATCAATAAGACAACCAGCTAGCTTTTGTGGTGTTGTTGGTATCAAACCAACATATGGTTTATGTTCACGATGGGGTATAGCTGCATTTGCATCTAGTTTGGATCAAGCAGGAATTTTTTCTCATAATGTTGAAGATGCATCAATATTATTACAATCAATCGCTGGATTTGATCAAAGAGATAGTACAAGTGCTAAAGTAGATATTCCAAATTATTTTGAAAATTTAGATGATGATCTAAATGGAAAAACCGTTGGTATACCAAGAGAGTATTCTATTGATGCTACACCAATGGAAATAAGTCAGATATGGGAAGATGCTATCAAAGTTTTAGAAAAAAAAGGTGTTAAAATTAAAAATATTTCACTTCCTCATACTAAATATGCACTTCCTACTTATTATATTATTGCTCCTGCTGAAGCTTCCTCAAATTTAGCTCGTTATGATGGAGTAAAATATGGTTATAGATCTGATGAAATTGATTCTCTTGATGAAATGTATGAAAATACAAGAGCTCAAGGTTTTGGAAGAGAAGTAAAAAGAAGAATTTTAATAGGAACATACGTATTATCTGCAGGCTATTATGATGCATATTATCTTAAGGCACAAAAAGTAAGAAAATTAATTGCTGATGATTTTAATAAAGCTTTTAAAGAATGTGATTTTATAGTTACTCCTACTGCACCAAGTGCTGCATTTCCCTTAAATGAAAAACAAAATGATCCTATCAAAATGTATTTAAATGATGTGTTTACGGTTCCTGCTTCTTTAGCTGGCCTACCAGGTATTTCCATTCCCTTTGGTAAAGATAAAAATAATTTACCACTAGGTATTCAAATATTAGGAAAACACTTTGATGAACAACAGGTTTTTAATGCCGCTGTATCTCTAGAAAGATCATATGAATAATTTAATAAAAGGTGAAAAACATGATTGGGAGATGGTAATCGGTCTTGAAATACATGCTCAAGTAAAATCAAATTCTAAATTATTTTCATCATCATCAACAAAATTTGGTTCATCACCAAATAGTCAAGTGTCTTTAGTCGATGCTGCTATGCCAGGAATGTTGCCTGTTATTAATAAGTATTGTGTGGAACAGGCAGTAAAAACTGGAGTCGGTTTAAATGCTAAAATTAATAATTATTCTGTCTTTGATAGAAAAAATTACTTTTATGCTGATCTTCCGCAAGGATATCAAATTAGTCAGTATAAATATCCAATTGTTGGAGAAGGAAAGGTTACAATTGATTTCAAAGATGGAACATCAAAAGATATTAGAATTGTAAGATTACATTTAGAACAAGATGCTGGTAAAAGTTTACACGATCAAAATCCTTCAAAAACATATGTAGATCTTAATAGATCTGGTGTTGCTTTGATGGAAATTGTAAGCGAGCCTGACATTAGAACGCCTGATGAAGCTGGAATGTATATATCCAAAATCAGATCAATTTTAATGTATTTAGATACATGTGATGGAAATATGCAAGAGGGTTCTTTAAGAGCAGATGTAAATATTTCAGTTAGAAAACCTGGGGATGAATATGGAACTCGATGTGAAATTAAAAACTTAAACTCTATAAAGTTTATAAAGCAGGCTATTAATTATGAAGCAAAAAGACAAATAGAAATATTGGAGTCTGGCGGTTCTATTGAGCAAAACACAATGCTCTTTAATACATCTACTGGCAAAACTAGACCCATGAGAAATAAAGAAGAAGCTCATGACTATAGATACTTTCCTGATCCAGATTTATTACCACTAGAAATTTCTAAAGAAGAAATAGTAAAAATTAAATCATCAATACCAGAGCTTCCAGATGAGCTTAAGAATAAATTTATTGAGACTTATAAATTGTCTAATTATGATGCTTCAGTATTAACTGCAGAGAAACAAACATCTGATTATTTTAATGAAACAATTAATTCAGATTCGGAATTAAAAAATCATTCAAAAATAGTTGTAAATTGGATTACTTCTGAATTGTTTTCATTATTAAATAAAAATAATCAAGATTTAAATAACTCTCCAGTATCACCTGAAAACTTAGGACAACTTATAAAGTTAATTTCTACAAATGAAATTTCTGGTAAAATTGCAAAAGATGTATTGGACGATATGTTTTCTTCAGGAAAAACAGCTAGACAAATCGTAGATGAAAAGGGTTTGCAACAAGTTACAGATCAGGGTGAAATAGCAAAAGTTATTGATGAAGTCATTGCAGAAAATCCCAAAATGGTCAAACAGTATCTAGCAGGTAAAGATAAGTTATTAGGTTTCTTTGTTGGTCAAGCTATGAAATTAACTAAAGGAAAAGCTAATCCAAAAATGTTAAATGATATTTTAAAACAAAAATTAAATAAAAAAAATTAAACGTAAAGAATAGCATCTATAAGCAACAATTATAAATGTTAAAACTATCCAAATTATACTTCCTTTGTAATTTTCTGCTGCTCTCCAAATTCCAATAGAAATAAATATTGTCCAAATAAAAATAAAAATTTTTGAGATTAGCGCAAGATTAGTAAAATCTAAAAATGGTATTTGGGAAACAGAGCTATCTGTATTAAAAAAATAAATTTCAAGATTAAATATAATAAGCAAAACAATACCATTTAGTAGTTCACCAACTAACCAATAGGATTTCCAGAGTTTTATTTTTCCTTCAAAAAAATCTTTTATTATGTTTGTATTAGTCATTTTTATTAATCTTTAATATTATAATTATTCATAAAATTTTTAATAGCAATTCAACATTCTTAAATCATTTATTCGGTGTTTTTAATGTATAAGAAGTCCATAAAGAATGCCATTTAGCATAATAATCTTTTTTCTTATTACTGCCTTCAATTATAACAACACTTTCAATTAGATATTTTGTATTTTTTTTAAAGAGATAATTAAAATATCCACCGTTATTTGTTCTAACGTATTCTTTTCTAAAATAACCATTATTTAAACTCATAATAGAAACCTTATGATCAGCTAGTATTTTATTTTTATATTCTAAAAGAATTCTTTTACTTTCATTTAAATTTTTAAGAGGATTGTCTAAAAAAATTAATTCAAAGTCCATATTTGTATCGATATCTTTACCATCAAAATTTTCCACACTAATTAATGACTTTGCATATCTTTTATAACTTTCAAAAAAATTTTCTGGATAGTTATTTTCTCTATGTTTTTGAGCTAAATTTGGATATCCTTTCTCTCTTGTGAAAATTTCAAATTTTACTAATTTTTCATATTCAACATATTTAGTCACTGATTCAATTTGTATTACATTTAATCCTTTGAACGTTTTTTTAATATTAAGAGCTGGAATATCACCTAATCTACCTTTAATTTTTAATTTATTATCTTCAGCATACAGGAATGCAATTTTAAAATATTCTTTTGTAAATGGTATTGGTGATCCTTCAAAATTTTCTCCTACAAAGATATTTGCCAAAGCTTTTTCATTATTTGATAAGTGATAATTTTTTGGATCAATCCAAAATTCATGAGATAAAGAGATTTTTGTTATTGAAGTTAAGATAATAATAAATATTAATCTTTTTAAAGTAAATTTCATCATGTTCTCTTATATAAAAATTATAAAGTTATATCTATTTTTAATTCCAGTATGTTTTTTAAATTTATTTTCAACATCTTCTATTAGTCATGAAATCAAGCCATCTATTGCAGATTTTACTTATAATGAAAGTTATTTGAATTTTAAAATAAGATTAAACGCTGAATTGATATTATCTAATATTGATGCATCTACTGTTTCTAATACAGACTCTTCATCACTAAGTGAAATTTATGATGAATTTAGAATTTTAAGTAAAAAAGACCTTGAAGAAATGTTTCAAAATTCTTGGAGTGAAATAAGTTCTAATATTGATATTAAAATTAATAATGAAACAAAGAAAATAAATTTAATTAAAACTGAAGTTGAAGATATAAAAAATTTTGAAATAAGTAGAGATACGCATGTTTATTTTAAAGTTTTATTAGATGAAAATTCTGAACAATTTACATTTAGATGGGTTAAAAACTACGGCCCAATTATTCTAAGAGAGAATAATAATAACAAATTAGAAGATGAATTAGTTACAGAATATTTGCAATCAGGAATTGAATCAAGTCAATTTTCGTTTAAGGAAAATAATTTTAGTAAAACATTTAATAGCTTCACAAAATTTTTTGTATTAGGAATTCAACATATAATTCCAAAAGGATTAGATCATATTTTATTTATATTTGGACTTTTTTTATTTTCATCATCTTTAAAAAAATTAATTTCTCAAATAACTATTTTTACTATTGCTCATTCAATTACCCTTATATTTGTTTCTTTATCTTTAATGAGAATCAATCCTCAAATTGTTGAGCCTATAATTGCACTTTCTATAGTTTATATAGGAATAGAAAATATTTTTAAAAAATATATAAAAGAATATTTGAGATATGTTGTAATTTTATTTTTTGGATTACTTCATGGTTTAGGATTTGCATTGGTTTTGAGTGATATAGGTTATAGGAGTACAGACTTATTTATAAATCTTGTATCTTTTAATATTGGCATTGAAGTAGCGCAAATATCTATAGTATTGGTTTTATATCTATTGATTGCTTTAAATTTTGCAAAAAATAAAAATTACAGATTCTTATTTCAAGTTCCATCTTCTATATTAATTTCTAGTATTGGGTTATATTGGTTTTTTGAAAGAATTAATTTTATTTGATCAATTTCGTACCACCTACGTACCACTTTGAATCAAAATTTGATCAATTAATTAGTGTAATCCTACTTTGTTTTATGTTAAATAATATTTTATAGAAGCGGGTAAAACTAGTTTTTACTTGATTTTTTTTAAGTTAGAAAGGTCAACTTTGAAAGAACAACAACAGGAGAGATGGGTGAGTGGCTTAAACCACAGGTTTGCTAAACCTGCGAAGGAAGTAATTCCTTCCGAGGGTTCGAATCCCTCTCTCTCCGCCATATAAAAATGTTTAAAGGAAGTATACCTGCGGTTATAACACCATTTCAAGACAATAAAGTTGATTATGCTTCTTTAGTAAATGTATTAAATTATTTAATTGATAATGGATCTCACGGACTCGTTCCTTGCGGCACAACTGGTGAGTCTCCAACTTTATCACACGATGAACATAAAAAAATAATCGAAGAAACCATCAGGGTTGCTGACAAAAGAGTTCCTGTTATCGCTGGTACTGGTTCAAATAACACTTTAGAAGCTATTGAATATACTGAGCATGCAAAAAAATCGGGTGCTGATGCTGCTTTAGTTGTTACTCCATATTATAACAAACCAACTCAATCAGGATTATATGAGCATTTTAAAACGATCGCTGAAAAGACTAAAATCCCAATAATTATTTATAATATACCAGGAAGATCTATTGTTGATATGTCTATTGAAACTATGATTAAATTATCAAACATTGAAAATATTATTGGAGTTAAAGATGCAACTAATGATTTATTTAGACCTTTGTTAACAAGAAAAAATATGCAAAATGATTTTTGTTATCTATCTGGTGAAGATGGAACTGCATTAGCATATTTAGCTCAAGGCGGACATGGTTGCATATCAGTTACAGCTAATGTAGCTCCTAAATTATGTTCAGAAATGCATTCGTATTGGCAAGATGGCAATATTTTAAAAGCTCAAGAAATTAATTTAAAATTAGCATCATTACATAACGCGTTATTTATAGAGTCTAGTCCAGGACCAGTAAAATATGCTGCTTCATTGTTAGGATTATGTAAAGAAAATACAAGACTACCATTAACTTCTATAAATGATCATACTAAAGAATTAGTTAAAAGCTGCCTTGAAGAGTTGCAGCTTTTATAAATGAAAATAATTGCGGCTAATAACAGCGCTAATTATAATTTTACTATATCCAATAAAATAGAAGCAGGAATAGTACTAACGGGTTCTGAAGTAAAATCTTTACGTATAAATACGGGATCAATTAGAGGATCATATATTATAGAACAAAATGGTGAATTGTGGTTATCAAACTCTTTTATAAAAAAATATCAAAATTCAACTGATAGTAATTATAATCCAAGTAGAAATAGAAAATTATTAGTAACAAAAAAAGAATTTAATAAAATAGCTGGATCAATAAGACAAGGAGGGTTTACAATAATTCCAATATCTCTTTACTTCTCAGATAAAGGAATTGCAAAATTATCTTGTGGTATTGCAAAAGGTAAGAAAAAAATTGATAAAAGAGAGTCAATAAAACAGAGGGATTGGAACATAAAAAAAGAGAGATTACTTAAAAATAATTAACTATTTACTTTTATAATTTGATCAATATAAGCCTCTAAATGGCTAGAATAACAGTTGAGGATTGTATTGATAAATTTCCAAGTAGATTTGAGTTAGTATTAGTTGCTTCTAATAGAGCAAGAAAACTACATTCTGGTGAAGAACCTACTATTGAAATTGATAATGATAAAAATACTGTAATCGCACTGAGAGAGATAGCTGAGGAAACTATTACTTCAGAGCAACTCAAAAATGACTTAATTGAAGAATACCAAACTAATACTTTTAGTGAAGATGAAGATATAAATGAAATTGAAGATAATAGTGATGAAAGCCAATCTGAAGCAAGTGAATCAGTAAATGATGAAGCAAATCAAAAAGAAGAAAAAATTAGTGAGTCTGCAGAAGAAACGCAAATAGAGATTTCAAATGATAATTTGGAAAATTCATCAGATGAAGATAAAGTACAAGATTTATAATAAAGTTAATATAATTTAAATAAATAATTTAAATATTATTTATGGTTAAAGAAATTCATAAAGAGATAGAATTAATTACCTCTTATCTAAATGATAAAGAAAAAGATAAAGTAAGACAGGCACTTAGATTGAGTGAAGAAGCTCATAGTAATCAGCTAAGAAAATCAGGTGATCCTTTTATTACACATCCATTAGAAGTTGCAAAAATATTAACTTCAATAAAGTTAGATGCTGATTCTATAGTAGCTGGCCTCCTTCATGATACACTTGAAGATACAAGTTTAAATATAGAGGACATTAATAAAAATTTTGGAAATCAAATAGTTGAACTTGTTGATGGATTAACAAAAATAAATAAATATTCATTAAAAGTAAAAAATCAAAAATTTGGAGAAAATTATAAAAAATTAATTTTAGCTACAACAAAAGACTTAAGAGTAATTTTAGTAAAATTAGCTGATAGATTACATAATATGAGAACAATTCAATTCATTAAAGATGAAAATAAAAAAACTAGAATAGCTTTAGAAACATTAGAAGTTTTTGCTCCCTTAGCACAAAGATTGGGTATGAAGGAATGGCAAGATGAATTAGAGGATATTTCATTTGAAGTAATAAATCCTGATGCAAAAAAAACAATTATTGAAAGATTGGAATATTTAAAATCAAAGGATGATAATATTGTTGATGAAATTAGATATGATTTAAAAAATATTTTTTTTCAAGAAGATTTATTTTGCAAAGTAGAGGGTAGAATTAAATCTCCATATTCAATATGGAATAAAATAAAAAATAAAAATATTTCCTTTGAACAACTCTCGGATATTATGGCTTTTAGAGTTATTACAAATTCTACCAGAGAATGCTACAGATGTTTAGGAATAATACATAGAAACTTTCCATACATTCAAGGAAGGTTTAAAGATTTTATTTCTGCTCCCAAATCAAATGGGTATAGAGCACTACATACATCAGTTATGGGACCAAAGAACAAAAAAATTGAAATTCAATTTCGTTCAAACATAATGAATCAAATTGCTGATTTCGGAGTTGCATCTCATTGGAAATATAAGGATCCAAAAAAAATCAAAGAAAAAGATGCAAAAGAATATAAGTGGGTGCATGATTTAGTAGATTCAATGAATTCTTCAGTTTCTCAAGATGAATTAATTCAAAATTCTAAATTAAAAGTTTTTCAAAATGATATTTTTGTTTTTACTCCAAAAGGTGATTTAATTGAATTGCCTAAGAATGCAACTCCTGTAGACTTTGCGTATGCTATTCATAGTCAAATAGGTGATAAATGTGTAGCTGCTAAAATTAATGATAAGTTACAGCCTCTAAAAACAATTTTAAAAAATGGAGATCAAATAGAAATTATCACCTCTGAATCGTCACAGCCATCACCTTTATGGCAAAGATTTGCTGTAACAACAAAAGTTAAATCTCAGCTAAGAAGATTTTTTAGATTTAAGAAGAAGGAAGAACATATAATTTTTGGTAGAGAAATTTTAATAAATTATTTTCAAAAAGAAAATTATGAATTTAATAAAAATATTGAAAAAAAAATACTTGATGATTTTAGTTATAAATCAATTGATGAATTATATGCCTCAATAGGCTCTGGAGAAATTACAGCACTTTCTGTCATTAAGAAAATTTATCCTGAGTATAACTATATTCCAGTTTCTAAATTTAATAAAAATATTCAAAATCCAATTAAGTTAAAAGGCTTGACTGCTGGAATGTCTTATCATCTTGCAGGATGTTGTTCACCATTAAAAGGAGACAGTATAGTTGGTATAGTAACTGCTGGAATAGGAGTTGCTGTTCATACACTTGATTGTGATACTCTTACTTCATATCAAGAGGCCCCCGATAGATGGTTAAATATTTCATGGGATAATCAAAGTAATTTAGAAACCGTATCTAATGCAAGAATCGTTGTTGTTTTATTTAATAAACCTGGAAGTTTAGGAAAAGTTACAACTGTTATTGCAAAAAATAATGGAAACATTTCAAATATTCTGTTTTCAGTTAGGAAATCAGATTTTTTTGAAATTATAATAGATATTGAGGTTAGAGATGCTAATCATTTACAAAATATTATTGCAGCATTAAGAATGGAAAAAGAAGTATCTTCCTTAGAGAGATTGAAAGGTTAAAAATGATTTATGGAAATGGAATAGACATTATTGATATAAATAGAATAAGAAAAGTAATTGATAAATATGGAAACAGATTTAAAAAAAGATGTTTTAGTTCTTCAGAGATCGAAAGATCAGAGAAAAGAAAAAATTCGGTAGAATCATATGCAAAAAGATATGCAGCTAAAGAAGCTTGTGCTAAAGCTTTAGGCACGGGTGTAGCCAGGGGCGTATTTTGGAAAGATATTGAAGTCAAAAATAACCAATTTGGTAAACCTTTTATTAAACTTCATGGTAATGCAAAAGAAATTTTTAAAAATATGAATAAAACTTCGAATACAAAAGTCGAAGTATCGCTTTCTGATGAAAAAAAATACGCAATAGCAAATGTTACAATCTATGACTAAAGGTAAAAAAAATAGTTTTTTTGGTAATTTAAAATCAATATTTATAGCAATCTTTATAGCTTTATTAATTAGATCATTTATATTTGAACCTTTTAATATACCTTCAGGATCAATGAAACCAAATCTTCTTGTAGGAGATTTTATTTTTGTTTCAAAATATTCATATGGTTTTTCAAAGCACTCTCTTCCATTTTCCATACCTTTAATACCCGGTAAAATCTTTTCAAACACGCCTGAGAGAGGCGATGTAGTAGTTTTTAAAACTCCTGAAAATAATAGAACTGATTATATTAAAAGAGTTATTGGTCTGCCTGGTGATAAAATAGAAATTAAAAATGGTATTATTTTTATCAATGGATCAGAAATTCTAAGAAAAAAACTAAATGATTTTATAGATACAGATAACAAAACGAGTAACAAAAGAGTTAGAATGTATAATGAATATTTTTTTAACAAAGAAATCAACATTCTTGATATCACAGATAATGGTATAGCAGATAATACTCAGTTATTTAATGTCCCAGAAAATCATTTCTTTGTAATGGGTGATAATAGAGATAATTCACAAGATAGTAGATTTATAAGTACAGTTGGATTCATTCCTTATGAAAATTTAGTTGGTAAAGCGCAGTTTATTTTCTTTTCTTTGGAAAATGCAAGATTTTTACAGATATGGAAATGGCCTAATTCAATTAGATATCAAAGAATTTTTCAAAAAATTCAATGATAGATAGTAAAAAAATCAAATTATTTGAAAAAAAAATAAATTATAAGTTTAAAAATAGCAAATTGCTAATTCAATCCTTAACTCATCCAAGTTTCTATTTAGAAAATGAAAAAAAAATTACAATAAATGAATTTGAAAGATTTGAATTTTTAGGAGATCGAGTGTTAGGATTAATAATAGCAAATTTATTATTTTCAAAAAATAAAAAGTTTAATGAAGGTGATTTATCTAAAAAATATTCTTATTTAGTTCAAAAAAAATTTTTGTTTAAAATTTCTCAAGAATTGCAAATAGAAGATGTGCTTCAATATAATTTTAAGAAAAAAAATAATAAAATGTTAAATTCAATTTTTTCAGACTCAGTAGAATCATTAATTGGAGCAATCTTTCTAGATGGCGGATATAATTCTTCATTTGATTTTATAAGTAAATTTTGGTCAAAACATCTAGATATTGAAGTTTCTAAAACCTTAGACCCAAAAACATTATTACAGGAAATATCACAACAACTTTATAAAAAACTTCCTGAATATAAATTAATCAAAAAAGAAGGGCCACCTCATTCACCCACATTCACTGTTTCAGTTAAAGTGGTAAATTTAAATAAGATTAATTCAAAAGGTTCTTCAATAAGAGAGGCAGAGAGAAATGCAGCAGAAATTGCATTAAAAAAAATTAATGAAAAGAAAAATATTAAAAATTAGTCTTGTCGGTAAGACTAATGCAGGTAAATCAACTCTATTAAATAACCTTGTTGGTGAGAAAATTTCAATAACAAACAAAAAAATTAATACTACTGAAGATTTTGTAATTGGTATTGTTAATATCAAAAATACTCAATTAGTTCTATATGATACACCTGGTATTAGTTTTCTTAGAGACAATAAATCTCAAAAAACTAAATTGAAGAAAAATTTATGGGAAGGCTTAAATCAATCAGATATTATTTTGTATTTAATTGATTCAAAAAGGATTGAATTAAATGATTTAAAAAATGACTTTCCTAAACTTTATGAATTAAAAAAGAATATTTCAATTATTTTTAATAAAACCGATTTAATAAAAGCTGAAAATTTACTTAAGCATATAAAATTAATTTCTAAAAAATATAAAATAGAGAAATTTTTTAACGTATCAGCTAGAAAAAAATTAGGTTTTGAAAATTTAATTGATTATCTTTTACAAAAATCAAAATATGGAAGGTGGCTATATAAGGATGATGAAATCACAGACAAAGATGATATTTTTATCACCAATGAATGCACAAGAAATGAAATACTATCATTAATTCATAAAGAAATTCCATATAATATAGAAGTAACTAATAAAACGTTTAAATATTTGAAAAATGGACAGCTAAAAATAAAGCAAGATATTATTATTAAAAATGACAGATACAAAAAAATATTATTGGGTAGGAAAGGATCTAAAATAAAAGATATTAGAATAAAAAGTCAAAAAGAAATTTCTAATATTTTAGATGTAAAAACTCATCTTTATATAAGTATTATTTCATCAGATGCAAAAAAAATTTAACGGAATACTTATACATTCAAAAGTTTTCAAAGATAATGATCTATTAATTAAATTTTTATCAGATACGGATGAAGTATGCTCAGGAATTGTATACGGGGGGCTTTCAAAGAGTAAAAAAAATATAATGCAACTTGGTTTTTTTTTAAATTTGGATGTGACATACATTGGGAACCGTCCACCATCAATAAAAGCTGAATTATCAAAACCTTATTTATCAAGTGTTATTAATGATAAATATAAACTAAGCTGCCTACTTTCTGTTGTGTCTTTAATTAATGTCTCAGTAATTGAAGGTCAGAAAATAACCAAAATATATAAAATTTCTAAAGAATTTTTAGAAATTATGATTAATAAAAAAAAATGGTTAAATTTTTATTGTATATACTTATTCGACTTACTTAAATATATTGGATATGAATTAGACTATGTTAACAATAATAGATTGAAATTTTTTGATACAGATACTTTAGAATTTAAAGAAAATTACTCAAATTATACTATTGATTTTCCTCATCATCTTTTTATGAAAAATTCAAATATTGCATTCGATTATAACTCTTTAAATAATTTTTTTAAAATTTTTGAAATTATTTTTATTAAAAATCATTTATCAAATTTAAATCATAAATTGCCAAATCAGTATATTTTATTTAAGAAAAATATAATCAGTTTTTTAGAAAAAAATGAACAAAATAATTGAATCCAATTTAGATACTATTCTTAGCGAAAAATATCTTTCTTATGCAATATCAACAATTGTTTCAAGGTCGTTACCTGATGTTAGAGATGGATTAAAACCTGTTCACCGCAGAATAATTTATTCAATGTATCAACTAAAACTTTTCAAAAGTTCAAGCTATAAAAAATGTGCTAGAATTGTTGGTGACGTAATGGGTAAATTTCATCCTCATGGCGATCAAGCTATATATGATAGTTTAGTAAGGATGGCTCAGGATTTTTCTACAAGAATTACATTAGTAGATGGACAGGGTAATTTTGGAAATATTGATGGAGATAACCCTGCAGCAATGCGATACACAGAAGCAAGATTACAAGATTATACGAATTATTTTTTTGATGGCATCGAAGAAAACTCTGTAGATTTTAAAGATAATTACGATGGTCAAAATTTAGAGCCAGTGGTTCTACCATCTCAACTACCTAATATTTTAATTAATGGAGCAATGGGAATAGCTGTAGGCATGGCAACAAACATTCCTCCTCATAATATTGTAGAATTAATTGATGCATTAAAATTAATTATAAAAAAAGATAAAGTATCACTAACTGAAATTTTAAAAATTATTAATGGACCAGACCTTCCCACAGGTGGTGAAATAATTTTAGATAGCAATGAAAAAAAACAAATTTATAAGAATGGTAAGGGCTCATTTAATATTAATGCCAAATACCAAATAGAAGAATTAAAAAATGGCTTATATCAAATGATTATTACTGAAATACCATATCAAGTAAATAAAGTTAAGATAATTGAACAACTTGCTAATAATATAAATAATAAAAAATTACCTCTTGATGATGTAGTTGATGAGTCAGATGAAAATATTAGAATTGTCTTAAAACCAAAGACCAGAAATATTGATGCTGAAAAATTAATAAGCTTATGTTTTAAATTAACTGACCTATCAATTAAGTACTCTTGTAATTTTAATGTTTTAATTGATGGTATAGAGCCTAAACAAATTGGAATTATTGAAATACTTTCTAATTTTTTAGAACACCGAAAAGTTACAATTAAAAGAAAATCAAAATTTAATATAGAAAAAATTAAAAAGAGACTAGAAATTCTTACAGGTTATCAAATTGTCTTTAAAAATTTAAATTCTATAATAAAAATAATAAGAACAAAAGATAATCCAAAAAAAGAATTAATAAAAAAATATAAATTATCTGATTTACAATGTGATTCAATTTTAAGTATGCGTTTAGGATCTCTCAGAAAGATTGATGAAAAAAATATTAAAGATGAAATCCAAAAATTAAATGAAGAATTAAAATACCTTAACAAATTAATAAAAGATAAAAAAACCTTAGATAAATTTATAGTAAGTGAATTAGATCTTATAAATAATGATTTAGATAGTGATATAAAGGATAGAAAATCTTTAATTTCATCAGAACAAAATAATGATATTGATATTAGTATTGATGAATTTAAAGAAATTGAAAAATTTACCATTATTATTAATAAAGATTTTCAGCTCAAGAGAATTAAAGAGATAACCGATGAAAAGGAATTTGAAAAAATAAATAAAGAAAATCTATTTTCAGTTAATTTAAATTCAAATCAAAAAATACTTTTGTTTGTTTCTTCTGGTAAAGTTTACACGATAGATCCAAATATTCTACCAGGTGGAAATAGTAATCCTAAATCATTTATTTATTTTGTTGATAGTATGCCTAAAGATAAGATTGTTGGGTTACTTTCATCAATCGATGAAGAGCTCTTAATTATATCCAAAAATGGTAAAGGATTTATTAGTAATACTGAAACTCTTGTAACAAACCAAAAGAAAGGTAAGCAATTATTTAATTTAAAAAATAATGATGTCGTAATTAAAGTATTAAATCTTACAAAAAAACATATTGCTTGTGTTACAAAGTTGCAAAAAATGCTAATTTTTGAAATAGATGCTTTGCCAAAATTACAAAAGGGTGGAGGAGTTCAATTAATCAAAATTAAGAAAGATGATTTTTTATCAGATGTCACTCAGTTAACCATTGAAGATGGTTTAGAATGGAGCACTGGTTCTAAAAATAGAAAGTTAGAAGATGTCGAGTTCTGGATGGGCAAAAGAGCTCAGGCAGGAAAAAAAGTCCCTAAATATTTTAATAAAAATCTTAAATTTGATTAATAAATACTTTTATTATTATTCAATAGGTTTAAAATTATTACATGAACAAACCTAATCTAAATACACAATCTGTTTTATCAATGAAAGGGGAGGGTTATTACTCTCAAAAAACTGTTGGGGCAAAAATTGCTATAGATAAAATGGAAGTATTAATTGAAGAAGCTTTTAAAAATATTCCTAAAGTTGACATACTTAGAATAGCTGATTTTGGCAGTGCTGATGGCGGTACAAGTCAAGAAATGTGGTTTAATATTATTGAAAAAATAAAAAAATCTGGAGATAATAGAGAAATTGAGATGTTGTATACTGATTTAGCATCTAATGACTTTTCAGTTTTATTTAGAATGATGCAAGGAATGCAAGGTAATGATAATTTTGCTTACCAGAATAAATTTGAAAATGTTTTTGTGCATGGATGCGGTACAGGTTTTCATAAACAATTGATGTCTAATAATAGTTTATCTTTAGGATTCTCTGCGACTGCAATGCACTATGTTTCAGAAAGACCATGTTTGATAAATAACCATGTTCATATGGTAGGTTCAAATGAAGAAGAAAAAAAACAATTTAAAAACCAAGCTCTAAAAGATTGGGAAACAATTTTATTAAATAGATCAAATGAATTAGTTCCAGGTGGAAGGTTAATTTGTATAAATTTTGGAATAGATGAAAAGGGTCGATATTTAGGTAACACTGGTGGTCATAACATGTTTAATAATTTTACTAAACATTGGAAAAGTTTAGAGCAAAAAGGAATTATTACAAATGAAGAATTTGTTAACGCAACTTTTACTCAACATTATAGAACTGTTGAAGAATTTAGAAAACCTTTTGATGACCCTAACTCAGAAATATCAAAATCTGGGTTAATTCTTAAAAAATGTGAAACAATGTTTACCGATTGTCCTTTTAAAATTCATTATAATAAAAATAAATCTACTATGGCATCAAGGGAATATGCTGAAACATTAATACCAACAATGAGAAGTTGGTCTGAAACTGTATTTAAAACAGCATTAGAAAAAAGAAATCCTAATGAGATAAATCAAATTGTTGATCAATTTTATAATTCTTATCTTGAGGAAGTAGCAGAAGATCCAACAGGTCATGCAATGGATTATATTCATATAGTAATGGATATAGAAAAAAAAATTAATTAAAAATATAAAGAAATATCTTCATGTACAGATTTACACGAAGCTAAATAAATAGCTTGCTCTTTATTCAGTTTGTCTTGTTTTCTTAACCCAAAAGTCTCAGTACCAGTTTCAGATAATTTAATTAAATCACTTAAGATAATTTTATTACCATTCAATCTCCAATTTTTTTCAAAATTGTATATTTTTTTCGCTTCATTAATTAAAGCTAATGCTTCTTTTTTCTTATTGTAATTTTTTTTCAACAATTTTCTTGCTTTTTTGATTGGTTTTGTAATGTCTGAAGTGTCACTGAAAGAATTAAATAATCTCTCAAAATTTTTTATTATTTCTTCAATTCCATCATTCTCTTCATTAACATTATTTAATAACTCATTAAAATTAATTTCTAATTTTGAAAATTCTTCAGCATTTTGAAAAATTTTGATAAATTTTTGTAAATCATTAAATGAGTTGTCTACTAATTTGTTATAGCTAAGTTTCTTTTTCTTAAATTCATTTAATATTCCATTGAAATTATTATTTTCCTCTTTCCAATTTGATGGAATTGTCATTTTTATACTCTCAATTTCATTTTCTAATTCTAAAATTTCCTCTTCAAACTTCTGAATTTTATTTAGTTCAGTTTCAAGTCTAATTTCTTTTTTAATTTTTTCTATCTTGGACAATTTCTTATAAATATTTTTCTCAATATTCCTTACTTTTGTATGAAGTGGTTTATAGTTAATTGAGTAATCGTTAAAATTTTTACGTGATAATTTTACTTCTTCTATCAAATTCTTTGAATCATTGATGTTATTAATCATATTAGTAAAACTTTTATTTTGTTTCTCTGGTAAAAAATCAATATTGGTAGTTATTAAGTCATTTGTAATTAATATTGATTCTGAAAAATTTTCTTCATATTTATTATAAGAATAATCTATTAAACATTCTTGAAGTTTAGGATTAATTGGAGGAGGAGAAACTTCTGATGAATAATAAGACCTAAGAGGTAAATAATTTACTAATTGTGGAAAATATCCAACTACTCCTAAACCAACTAGTTGAAGTACAATAAAGACGCTTGCACCTTTCCAAATTTCAGTCGTTTTTATTGATTTTGGTGCTACCCCTCTTAGATAAAATAGTGAAAATCCAAATGGCGGAGTTAAAAATGAAGTTTGCATATTTACACCAATCATTACACCCAGCCAAACTGCAGTAACATTTGCTGATGTTTCAGCTAATAGTATTGGTGCAACTATAGGAACAACAACAATAGCAATTTCTATGAAATCTAAAAAAAAACCTAGTACAAAAATAACTGCCATTACAACTATAAATTGCGTCCAAAAACCTCCAGGAAGACTAGTAAGAAAATCCTTAACTATCTCTTCACCTCCAAAACCTCTAAACGCTGCTGTTAACATTGCAGCACCAATCAGAATTATAAAAACCATTGAAGTAGTTAAACTTGTTTCAATCATTACGTTTTTTAAAACATTATTTATTTTAAATGTCCTCCAAAAACTCCAAACAACACCAACAAGTAAAAATATAACTGCAAATATTGCAATTACTAAAGCCACCACTTCTGATGTTGATGAAATATTTTTAACATTAAGTTGAAAATTTATTACAATAAAAGTTATTACTATTAATGAAATTATAGTTATTAAAGCTGGTGTATATTTGTTTTTTTTATCATACAATCTATAACCACCCATCACACCTGCGCCTACAGCACCTATGGCACCTGCTTGATTTACTGTTGCTATACCAAGTAATATTGAACCTAAAACTACAAAAATTAATGCTAATGGCGGGACAAGCGATAGAAAAACTCTCCTAAAGAAATCTCTGTCATAATTTCCTTCATATTCTACTGGAGGTACTGCTTCTTTTTTAAATATTCCAATCAGTAAAACATATAACATGTATAGACCAACAAGAACTAAACCAGGTAAGAAAGCTCCTAAAAACATATTCCCAGCACTTACTGAATCTACACTAAATTGACTTGGTATATTTGTAGAACCAGTTACGTTTTTATAATTTTCTATTCTCATATTATCTGCTGCATCTGAAGCAGATGCCAATTGGTCTGACAAAATAATAAGGACAATTGAAGGTGGAATTATTTGACCGAGTGTTCCAGAAGAACAAACAATTCCAGACGCAAGTGATTTATTATAATTATTTTTCATCATTGCTGGTAAAGAAATTAAACCCATCGCAACTACTGTTGCCCCTACAATGCCTGTCGTAGCAGCTAATAATGCACCAACAAATATTACAGAAATTCCTAATCCCCCTGGTATAGGTCCAAATAATTGCCCCATACTGATCAATAGGTCTTCTGCAATTTTTGATTTTTCAAGCATTATTCCCATAAAAATAAAAAGAGGTATTGCTATCAATGTATCTCTTTCTACCTCCCAATATACTCCTCGAAAATTTGTTATTCCTGCATTTAGCCATTGAAAAGGTCCATCAGATATAAAATATTCATTTGGGTTACCTTCAATTAAATACCCTGCTAAACCAGCTAAAAATATTGATATTATAGCTGAACCAGGAAGAGCGAATGCTAATGGATATCCAGAAGCAAGTGCAAATGCCATTAAAAATATTAATAAAAAAAGAAAAAATAATTCCATTATTAATTCTTTCTAATTACTTCTAAACTTCTTAATGAATAAATTATAAATTGTATCAGCATTGTAAGAGCAAATATTATTAAAAAACCCGCCATTAAATATTTTATATTCATTCCTTGAGTACTTTGAGATGTTTCAAAATTCATTATTGGTTGGTTTAAAACACATTGTTTGCAGTACATCCCAAGAAAGAACACAGTTAAACAAAGTGGAATACCCAGTAATAAACTTCCAAAAAGATTTACTCTTGCCTTATTTTTTTCACTAAAATTAGTATACAAAACATCAACTCTAACATGGCCATCTTTAATTAAAGTATAATAACTTCCAAATAAAAATAAGCTTCCATACCAAAATCTTACAAGATCACTCATTAAAGTTTGTTCATATGAAAAAACAAATCTTAAAATGACAATTTGAAATTCTGCTATTACAACAAGAAATGCTAACCAGTAAAAATTGAGAGCTCTAAAGTAATATGCAAATATTAATGAAACAAATAATAGAGGAAAATGAACATATGGGGCTCGAAAAGAATTATTTGAAAATTTTATGTTCCAACTTTTTCCAATCATTTGTTCAAGGAAGCCTTCAATTATTAGAAAAGAAATTATGGCGTCAATTATTCCTATTATTAATACTGACCAAAAACCAAATCTAATTATAAAATCATTCAATCTTTCAAGGTTATTGGCTAGAGTCAGATTATCCAATTTTTGGTTATTATAAATAAATATTAATGGAAAAATAATTGCTGATACATAAAGAAAAAATTGAATCGATGAATATATATTTGCTGAATTATATATTGTAAACGCTCCAGGCCAATCACCTGCAAAAGTTAAATAGTTATTAATTAAAAATGCAAATACAATTGAGATTAAACAAATTGAAAAAAATTTAGAAATATTTGAAATATTCATAAAAATAAGTGGGGAGTAAACTCCCCACATGATTTAAAATTTAACCTTCAAGTACTCTATTTCTTTGAGTAAAGAAAGCTGAGTCAGCTTTTTCTAACCAACCACTTATTTCACTTCTTGATTTTCTAAAGCTTGCAAGAATTCTTCCAGTTAATTCATTACCTTCAGCAAGTTCTTCATACAGTTGTTCTGCTGCTTCACCCATTGCATCGATAACATCTTCGTTGAATTCTCTTAGCTCAACACCATGATCATTAACAAGTCTCTGCAATGCAGCTCCATTATTTGCATTATATTCAGTCAACATTCTTTCATTTTGAACTGTTGAAGCATGCTCAATAATCATTTGATCTGTTTTGCTTAAACTTGTTAACCAAGATTTATTACAACCTAGTGTTATTAATGTTCCTGGTTCATGACATCCAGGCCAGTAATAATACTTTGCGGCTTCATAGAATCTTGATCTTTCATCATTCCATGGTCCTACCCATTCAGTTGCATCGATTGTTCCATTGATCAAGTTTTCATATATTTGTCCACCAGGCACACCTACAACAGATAAACCAAGTTTAGACATCATCATTCCTCCTAATCCAGGAATTCTCATTTTAAGACCTTTGAAATCATCTGGAGAATTAATTTCTTTATTAAACCATCCACCCATTTGAACACCTGAGTTTCCAGCCATAAAGTTTTTCAAACCAAATTCATCACCTAGTTCATCCCAAAGTTCCTGTCCGCCACCATGTCGTATCCATCCGTTGATTTCAGTTGCTATCATTCCAAAAGGAACTGCTGCAAAGAATCCCCAACCTGGATGCTGTCCAACCCAATAGTAGTCAGCACTATTATACATTTGGGCATTTCCAGATGTAACTTCTGTAAATACATCTAATGGTCCTACTCTTTCACCACCAGCAAAGTGATTTACAACAATACGACCATCACTTAAGTCCGATATTCTTTGAGAAACAGCTTCTGCGCCTGTACCTAATCCAGGATAGCCTCTACCCCAAGTAGCAACGCAGTTGACTTCTATTCTATCAGCTGCAATAGCTGGAGCTGGGAAAGATGAAACGGCTGTTGCAGCTGCTGCACCAATTCCTGCTTTTTTTAGGAAGTCACGTCTTTTAAAGTTTTTTTTCATATGTCCTCCCGAGATTATATGAATAAATTAATTTATTTATTAATAGAATTATACAAAAATAGAAAATCTATCAATTTCAAATCATATAAATAATAAGAAAATTACTAAAAACTAGAAATTCCTGTCTGATTTTTCCCTAAAATTAGTGAATGAATATCCTCAGCGCCTTCGTAAGTTTTAACAGTTTCTAAATTTACCAAATGTCTCATGATATGATATTCCTCTAATAAGCCATTTGCCCCAAGCATATCACGAGCATTTCTAATTATGTCTAAAGATTTTTTACAGTTATTTTTTTTTAAAATACTAATTGCATTAATGATATCTTTTCCTTCATCTAAAGCTTTAGAGCTTAAAAGACATGATGCTAATCCTAAATTTATCTCTATTTGCATCTCAGATAATTTTTTTTGAATTAATTGATTTGATGCTAAAGGTTTTTTAAACATAATTCTATTTTCTACATAGTCTTTTGCAATTAACCAACATTCAGAGGCTGAACCTAATACACCCCAGCTAATTCCAAATCTTGCTTTATTGAGACAACTAAAAACTGATTTCCATCCTTCGGTATTTTCTAAGCGCAAATTATTTGGAACAAAAACATTATTTAAAATTATTTGACCAGTTGGACTAATTTTTAAGCTTGTTTTATTTTCTATTGTTGAAGTGTTTAATCCTTCAGTATTTTTTTCAATTATAAAACCTTTTATACTTTTATGATCTTTGTTTTCTTCAATAGCCCAAATAATAAATATGTCAGCAATTGGCGCATTCGTAATCCAATTTTTAGATCCATTTATAATATATCCATCTTTAGTTTTTTTAAATGAAGTTTTCATTGAAGTAGGATCAGAACCAGCTTCGCTTTCTGTTAAACCAAAGCAACCAATTTTTTCTCCTTTAATTAATGGAGGAAGGTATTTATCTTTTTGTTCTTGAGATCCAAATTGATTTATTGGATGTATTACAAGAGAAGACTGAACAGATATTGAAGATCTATAGCTGCTATCTATTTTTTCAAATTCATATGTTACAAGTCCATACGCTAAATTTGATGTACCAGACCCACCATGTGTTTTAACTGTTTGTCCTAAAACTCCAAGTGATCCAAATTTTGGATAGAGTTCTTTATCAAATTCATTTTTTCTGTTTCTTTCAACTACTGTAGGTTTAAGTTCATTATTACAAAAATCTCTTACATTTTTCTGAATATTACTTTCTTCTTCATTTAAATGACTTTGAATATAAAATGGATCAAACCAATTATTTTCTTTCATACAATATTAGGCAATATCATCATTTTGATGTAAATAACCACAAAAATTATTATGCAAAATAAGAATATATATATAGCCTCAGATCATGCTGGATTTGACCTAAAAAACAAATTGTTAAAGAATTTTCCAAAAATTAATGATTTAGGAACAAAGACAGATGAAAGTGTTGACTATCCTGATTTTGCACACAAATTAACAAAAGAGGTTCTTAAGAACAAGAAAAACGTTGGTATTCTAATTTGTGGAACTGGTGTTGGTATGAGTATTGCAGCTAATAGAAAAAAAGGAATTAGAGCTGGTCTTGCTAATAATTCAAAAATAGCAAGATTGATAAGAAAGCACAATGATGCTAATGTACTTGTTTTACCAGGTAGGTTTATAAATACTAGCGAGGCAAAAAAAAGTGTTCAGGCTTTTCTTTCTACAAAGTTTGAGTCAGGACGACATAAAAGAAGGATTAAAAAACTATGATTTCAGATTTGTTTACTAAAGGAATTAAAGAAGCAGACCCAGAGGTTTATGGAACATTAAGCCGTGAACTAGAAAGACAGCAAAACCAAATAGAGTTGATAGCATCTGAAAATATTGCTTCAAGATCGATTTTAAATGCTCAAGGCTCTGTCATGACAAATAAATATGCAGAAGGTTATCCTGGTAAACGATATTATGGCGGATGTGAATTTGTTGATCAAGCTGAAGAGATAGCCTTAGAAAGAGTTAAAAAACTTTTTAATTGTAAATTTGCAAATCTACAACCACATAGCGGAGCACAGGCAAACCAAGCAGTCTTTCTAGCGTTACTTCAACCGCATGATACTATTCTAGGTATGTCTCTTGCATCAGGTGGTCACTTAACTCATGGAGCAAAACCTAATCTATCTGGTAAATGGTTTAATGCTGTTCAATACGGTGTAAAAAAAGAAGGCAATGATAAAGATTTAATTGATTATGATGAAGTCGAAGCTTTAGCGTTAGAGCATAAACCAAAAATGATAATAGCGGGAGCCTCCGCTTATCCTAGAACAATAGATTGGAAAAAATTTAGAGAAATAGCTGATAAAGTAGGAGCATATTTTTTAGTTGATATGGCTCACTATTCTGGTTTGGTTGCAGGTAAACAATATCCAAATCCGATTGAGCATGCACATGTAGTAACTTCAACAACTCACAAAACTTTAAGAGGTGCAAGAAGCGCAATGATTTTAACTAATCATGAAGATTTATATAAAAAAATTAATTCTGCTGTTTTTCCTGGATTACAAGGTGGTCCACTAATGCATGTAATTGCAGCTAGAGCTGTTTGCTTTGGTGAAGCACTTAAACCTGAATTCGAAGAATATATTAAAAATGTAATTGCTAGTGCTAAAATTATGGCACAAACTTTAGTAGACAGAGGATTTAGAATTGTTACTGGGGGAACAGATTCACATATAGTTTGGTTAGACTTAACACCAAAAGGTTTAACTGGTGATAAAGCTGAAAAAATTTTAGAAGAAGTTGGATTGGCATGTAATAAAAATGCAATTCCATATGACCCTAACCCGCCAAAAATAACCAGTGGACTTAGATTTGGAACTGCTGCTGCTACGACCAGAGGTTTTAATCAGAAAGATTTTGAAAAAGTTGGAAATATGATTGCTGATATTTTGGATAGTCTTTTACTTGAAGAAAATGAAAGAACTGAAGTTTTTAATAAAACAAGAAAAGATATAATTGATCTTTGCAAAAAATATCCAATTTATAGTGAGGCATTTTAAATGAGATGCCCCTTCTGTAGTAATGAAGATACACAAGTAAAAGATTCAAGACCTACAGAAGATAATACAGCTATAAGAAGAAGAAGAGTTTGTGATGCTTGCGGCTCTAGATTTACAACTTTTGAGAGAATTCAGCTAAGAGATTTGGTCGTAATGAAAAGTAACGGTCAAAAAGAAAATTTTGATAGAGATAAAATGTATAGATCTCTTTCTTTGGCTTTAAGAAAAAGAAATATTGATAATGAAAAAATTGAAAAAATTGTAAATGCTATTGTAAGAAAATTAGAAAACTCAGGTGAAACTGATATAAAATCTAATATTATTGGTCAGTACATTATGGAAGCTTTAATGCATTTAGATCAGGTAGCATACGTCAGATTTGCATCTGTTTACAAAAATTTTAGAGAAGCAAAAGATTTTGAAGATTTCTTAGGTAATTTAGAAGATAAATAATTTTTAGTGTCTCAACAAAATGTAAAGATGATTAATTTAGCGCATGATATTGCTAAAAAAAAATTTGGAAAAACATTCCCTAATCCCACAGTGGGCTGTGTGATTGCAAAAAATTCAAAAATAATTTCTAAAGCTGTAACGAATCAATCTGGAAGGCCTCATGCCGAAGAAATAGCTCTAGCTAAAGCTGGTCATAAAGCTAAAGGAGCTTCAATGTATGTTACTTTAGAACCATGTTTTCATAGTTCAAAAGATGGATCATGCACAGATCAAATATTAAGATCAGGAATTAAAGAAATATTTATATCTGCGGCTGATCCAGATGTTAGAACTAATTATAAAAGTATTAAAAAGTTAAAAAAAAATAATGTAATTGTAAATGTAGGTTTAGAAAAGAATAGAACATATAATTTAAATAAATTTTTTTTTAAAAGTGTTTTAAAGAAAAAACCATTTACAAAAGTTAAAATTGCAACTTCCACAGATGAAAAAATTGCATGGCATGATTATAAAAGTAAATGGATATCTAATAAATCAAGTAGAGAATATGCTCATAAGTTAAGATCAATGAGTCAAGCTATTTTAACTACTTCAAAAACCGTATTAAAAGATGATCCAAGATTAACTATAAGATTAAAAAAAACTTTAGAGCAACATATTCCAGTTATAATAATTGATAATAATCTAAAAATACCAATGAAATCAAAAATATTAAAAGATATATCTAAAAAAAGAATTATTATCTTTACTTCTAAAAAAAATAAAAAATCTGAAAATTTAATTAAATTAGGATGTGAAATTATTTTTTGTAAATTAAATAAAAATAAAAAACTAAATTTAAAAAATATTTTTAGTAAAATATACTCATTAAAAATATCAGATTTATTAGTTGAAGCAGGGGGCATTTTTTTTACAGAATTGTTAAATAAAAATTTAGTAGATGAAATTCATTTATTTAAATCCAAAATTATTATAGGAAAACACGGTAAGCCAGCAATTGTTGGAAAAAAACTTAGTCAATTAAATTTATCTTTAAATGAAAGAAAAAAATTCAAAGACGACATATATACAAACTATCAGGTGAATTAATGTTTACAGGTATTATTCAAGATTTAGGAACAATAAAAAACAAAGATGTGGGACTTTACCAAATATCTACGAATCTTGATTTGAGTAATTGTAAGGAAGGTTCTTCAATTTCTTGTAATGGAGTGTGTCTTACAGCAAAAAATATAACTCCATCAAACAACAATTCATTTAGCTTTGATGTGAACATAGGAGAAGAAACTTTGAAAAGAACAAATCTTGCTAACTCTATTTTAAAAAATGAAAATATTAATTTGGAAAAATCTCTTCAGATAGGTGACGAAATCAGTGGCCACTTTGTTTATGGTCATGTTGATACTACAACTAATGTCAGTGAAATTTTAGAACTTGAAAATAGTTGGGAATATCATTTTGAAAAAAAATTTAATAAAAACAATAGATTTATTGTTGAAAAAGGATCTATTTCAATAAATGGTATTTCTTTAACAGTAGCAAAAGTAGAAAATAATACTTTTATGATTTCTGTCATTGATCATACATTTCATCATACTAATTTAAAATTTTTAAAAAAAAGTGATCAAGTAAATATTGAATTTGATTATCTTGCCCGTTTCATCTTGAATAATGAATAAAAATAACATTGAAGTAAGTTTATCTTCTATTGAAGAAATCATAGAAGATGCAAGAAATGGTAAAATGTATATTCTTGTCGATGATCCTGATAGAGAAAATGAAGGTGATCTAATCATTCCTGCTCAATATGCTAACCCGCAAGCCATTAATTTTATGGCAAAAAATGGAAGAGGATTAATTTGTTTAGCTTTAACTAAGGATAGAATAGAAGAATTGGAACTTCCCTTAATGAATCCAAGTAATATAAAAAATGATTTAACTGCATTTACTGTTTCTATTGAGGCAAAAGAAGGCGTGACTACTGGAATATCTGCAGCTGATAGAGCCCACACTATATCAGTAGCCGTAAACAATAATAGAAACAAAAACGATCTTGTTTATCCAGGACACGTTTTCCCTCTTATGGCTTGGGACGGAGGCGTATTAGTACGCGCTGGTCATACTGAAGCAGCAGTTGATATTTCAAAACTTGCAGATCTAAATCCTTCTGGTGTTATTTGTGAAATAATGAGCGAAGATGGCTCTATGGCGAGGTTACCAGAAATTATTAAGTTTGCAAAAATACATAATTTAAAAGTAGGGACTGTTAGTGACTTGATTAAATTTAGACTTAAAAAAACTAAAATTGTTGAACAGATCTCCGAAAGGCCATTTGAAAGTGAGATGGGATCGCAATTTACTTTAAAAGTTTTTCAAAATACAATTTCAGGTGAAAAACATTACGCTCTAGTAAAAAATCTAAGTGATGTAAATGAACCTGTGTTTGTTAGGATGCACAGATTGAATGTCACAAAGGATATATTTGAAGAAAAAAATATTTTTGGTAGTGAAATTAAGTCTGCATTTCAGCTTATAGAGAAGAATGGATCAGGAGCTATAGTTTTAATAAATAGTGATATGTCACCAAATATACTCAAAACTTTTAATAAAAGAAAAAGATCAAAAAATAAATTAGAACTAAGAGAATATGGCGTAGGTGCTCAGATTTTATCATTACTTCAAATAAATAAAATTATATTATTAACAAACAGTAAGAAAAGAATTATTGCTCTGGATGGATTTAATATTGAAATAGTCGATCAGAAAAAAATATGAATAATAAAATTCTAATTGTATCAGCAAATTATTACAAAGAAATATCGAAAAATCTCGAGTTGGGCTCTATCATTACCCTTAAAGAAAATGGTTATGAATATGAAATTATTAATGCTCCGGGTTGTTTTGAAATTCCCTATTTAATTAAAAAAAATATTGATAATTTTAAAGGATTTATCTCTTTAGGATGTATTATTAAAGGTGATACATATCATTTTGAACTTATTGCTAATGAAACTTCTAGAAAAATTATGGATCTATCTGTTGAGTTTAATATTCCAATTGGATTTGGTATCTTAACTTGTTACGATTTAGAGCAAGCAATAATTAGAAGCGATATTAATCAAAAAAATAAAGGTCGAGAAGCAGCATTAGCTTGCATAGAGTTATTAAAATAAAAAATGCAAAATTATATCAAGTCACAAACAAGACTTGCATTTGTTCAATATATTTTTCAGAATGAATTTTTAAATGCAAATTCTTTAGAAAGTATTGAAGATTTTCAAAAGCATTTTTATGATACTAACATTGCTA
>CACBLW010000008.1 GCA_902540265.1 uncultured Alphaproteobacteria bacterium | reverse complement strand
GAAACTTTTGAAGGTATAATTGCGGATTTGTATAGTGTCCGATCTCAAGTTGAATTAGATAATAATTATTTAAGATGTGAAAATTTAATAAATGTAAACGATAATCAAAATATTATACATAAAGAGTATAAATTAGTTGACTTAAATGAAAACTTAAAAAATAATTTAATATATATAAATGATTATGTAGAATTCTTTAGTGATGAGCAAAATATCTATATTGTCTTATGTAATATTAAATTTGATAAAGAATTGTTGAAAAACATTAATTTTAATAAAATAGTTAATTTAAATATAAGCGAGATAGAAAAAAAATTTATAAATAAATATTCTAAAACTTATAACTTAATAATATTTGATGAATAAATTAGTTGCAATAACAATAGGAGATATCAATGGTATTGGAATAGAAATACTTATAAAAACCTGGGAAGAAAAAAAAATAAAAAACTTTATTCTTGTTTCGAATATTAATATTTTAAATAAATTACTAAAGAAAAGAAATATAAAATTAAAATTAAATTTAGTTAATTTTAAAAAAAATAAATTTATATATCATAAAGAGAAATTTAATATTTTTTCCTATTCAGCAAATTCATTGGAAGACAATACATATAAGTCTCTTAAATATGGATACAATTTATGTAAAAATAAGAAATGTATTGGAATCATTACCTTACCCTTAAGAAAAGACCTAATTAAAAATAAAATAAATAAAAATTTTATAGGACATACAGAATATTTTCAAAAAAAAGATAAAAAAAATAATGTAAATATGATCTTATTTCACAAAAAAATCATTATATCACCTTTAACAACACATATAGAGGTTAAAAAAATTTCAAAAGTAATTTCAAAAAAAGACTTTTTATTTAATCAAATTTATAACTTAAACAAATCTTTAAAATTTGATTTCAATATTAAAAAACCAAAACTTGTTATTTCTGGTTTAAATCCACATGCCGGAGAAAATGGTGAGTTAGGAACTGAGGAGATTCAAATAATACATCCTGTTATTAAAAAATTACAAAAAAAAGATGTTAATATTAATGGCACATTTTCCGCTGATAGTCTTTTAATTAAGGAAAATATAAATAAATTTGATTGTTTTATTTTTATTTACCATGACCAAGCATTAATACCTTTTAAATTTATTAGTCAATTTTCTGGAGTAAATTATACTGGAAATTTAAATATTATAAGAACATCGCCAGATCATGGGACAGCTTATAATTTACTTGGAAGTAATAAATTTTCGAATAAATCTTTTATAAATAGTTATAAATTAATAAATAAAATTTATAATAACAGAATACTTAATGGCAAAACCTAAAAAATCATTAAGTCAAAATTTTCTAATAGATAAAAATATTTCAAAAAAAATTGTTGATCAAACTATAGTTGAGGGAAATGAAATTCTCGAAATTGGTCCTGGATATGGTTTTTTAACTGATAGCATTTTAGAAAGGAAACCAAAAAAAATTTATTTAATTGAAAAAGATATTAATTTAAAAAAAAAATTAATTGAAAAATATAAAAACAACAAAATAGTAAATATAATTGGAGATGATATTCTTTCAACCAGCCTAAGTGATTTTAAAAATCTTATCATTATTTCAAATTTACCTTACAACATCAGCTCAAAAATAATTTTATATTTATTTAATTATAAAAATAATATTTATGAAATGATATTCATGATTCAAAAAGAAATGTCTCTTAAATTTGATTATAAATTACCTAAGATGAATAAATATAAATTTTTAACAAGAATTGTATCAAATTATAATCGATGTTTTGATGTTTCATCCAAAGTTTTTTTTCCTAAGCCCAAGGTAAAATCTACAATTGTTAAATTTAAATTTAACAAAAAAAATATAGATTTAAATAAAGCAAATTATTTTAGTGCTAAAATATTTAAGAATGTAAGAAAAAAAATTTATAACAATCTTGATACTAATATTGAAAATAATTTATTTAATAAAAGGGTTGATCAGCTAAATATTGATGAATTAGTTTCTATTTATGATTTTTTTTAATTTTGTTTTTAAAACTTCTCGCTGGTTCATAATTAATTGATGATATTCAATTATTTTTTTTACTTCATTTACAGTTTTATGAACTTTTTCATTGATAAGTACATATTTATATTCGCTATAGTGCCTCATTTCATCTATTGCATAGGAAAGTCTTAAATTTATTTCTTTTTTATTATCTCTTCCTCTTTTGACTAACCTTCGTTTTAATTCAGATTTGGATGGTGGTAGAATAAAAAAATCAATAATATCATCCTTTTTATAATTTTTTCTAATTTTTCTAGCACCCTTCCAATCTATATCAAATAAAATATGTTTATTTTTTTTCTTTGATAAAGTTATATTTTTAAATGGAGAGCCGTATAGGTTATTAAAGTTAGTTGCTGTTTCTATAAAAAAATTTTTCTTTTTAAGTTGTTCAAATTTTTTCTTATTTATGAAAAAATAATCTTTTCCTTCAACTTCATTTAGCCTTTTACTCCTAGAAGTATATGAAATTGATAAATTGATATTTTTCATTTTTTTAATTAATAATTTACACAAGGTAGTTTTACCTGCCCCAGAAGGTGATGAAATTATTATTAATTTACTATTTTTTCCTGTACTCATATAATCTTTCTTTGTGCTCTTTAAAAGATTTTGAAAATATATGTTTATTTAAAGAATAATTAAAAAAATAAAACAAAAAATCATTTTTATTATTTTCAAATAAGATTTCTAAACTTTTTTTCCCAACATAAGAAATTGGCTCTGGAGGCAAGCCTTTATAAATATATGTATTAAAGGGATGATCAACTTTTAAATCACTTCTTAAGAGTTTTCTATTGAGATCATATTTTCCATTTGTTATGGCAAATAATACAGTTGCATCAATTTGTAGCTTCATTTTTCTATTTAATCTATTAAAAATTACAGATGATATTTTTCTCTTATCTTCTTCATCCAAACCTTCTTTTTCTAGTAATGATCCGATGATCATAAGTTCATTTATATTAAATTTTTCATTTAGTTTATTATTTCTATATTTTTTAAAAAAATTTATTTTAAAATTATTAAGTCTATTTAGAAAAGAATCAAAATCGCCATTTTTGTTAAAATAATAAGTATCAGCAATAATATCTTTATAGGGTATACTATGAAAATCTGTGAAATATTTTGATAGTTCTGAATCTAATTGATTTTGAGACCAACCCTCAACAATAGTAATTTTTAATAATACATTACTTGGTTTAGAAATGATTGTTAGAAAATTTCTTAATGATGAACTACTTTGAATATCAAAATCACCATAGTGGAAAAATTTTTTATTAATTAAACCATTAATTTTTAAATATATTTTTACGAAGGTAATTTCTAATATTGTTATGTCAATAATATTATTTTTTAAAACTTCTTCTATGCTGTCTCCTTTATTAATACTTATAGGATTTTTTTTAATTTCTATATTTTTATTAAAAAGATAAAAAATATATGCAAAAAATAAAATAGTAAAAATTATAAAAATAAAACTAAATATTTTTAAATAATAGTGCAGTATTTGTTCCTCCAAATCCAAATGAATTACTCAAGGCGTACGATACTTTTTTTTCTAAAGGAGTTTTTGGAATTAAATTTATATTACTAGTTTCAATAGGATCATCTAAGTTGAGTGTAGCTGGTAAAATATTATTGTTTAATGCCATAATTGAGAATATTGATTCCACACTTCCTGCTGCGCCTAGTAAATGACCTATGGAGGACTTTGTTGAACTAACAAATATTTCATGTTTGAATAATTTTGAAATAGCATTAAGTTCTACTACATCACCTTTTATTGTCGATGTTCCATGAGCATTTATATAGTCTACTTTATCTGAAGATAATTTAGCCATTTCAAGTGCTGACTTCATAGCTCTATATCCCCCATCTCCATCCTCAGCCGGAGCAGTAATATGATGTGCATCTCCTGACATTCCATAACCTAATAATTCAGCATAAATGTGTGCTCCTCTTTTTTTTGCAAACTCCATCTCTTCAAGAATAATAATTCCTGCGCCCTCACCCATTACAAAACCATCCCTTTTTTTGTCCCATGGTCTAGATGACTTGGTAGGTCTATCATTAAATGAAGTACTTAAACTTCTAGCAGCACAAAAACCTGCAATGCCAAGTTTGCATACTGCAGCTTCAGAACCTCCTGCTATCATCACATCAGCGGCACCACGTTTAATCATTTCACCAGAATCACCAATGGAATGAGCTCCTGTGGCACAAGCTGTCACTACAGAATGATTTGGTCCTTTAAAACCATATTTAATTGAAATTTGTCCTGATAATAAGTTCACAAGTGAAGATGGTATAAAAAATGGAGATAATTTTTTTGGTGCTTTGTTATTTATAGTTAGAGATCCTTCATAAATAGTTTCAAGGCCTCCAATACCTGATCCTACTGATACTCCAATTCTTAATTTATCATGTTCACTTATATTTTTTAATCCTGCATCTTCTATAGCCATTTCTGCAGCCACAAGTCCATATTGTATGAACCTATCATTTCTATTTATGTCTTTTTGTTCTAAAAATGACTTTTCATTAAAATAATGTTCATCTTCAGAATTATTATTTATGTATCCTGCTATTTTTGCAGGTAAAGTTGAAACATCAAAGTGATTTATCTTCTTAATTCCAGATTTATTATTAACAAGATTATTCCAGGAAATTTCTTTATTGTTACCTATGGATGTGAGTAAACCCATTCCTGTAACAACAACTCTTCTCATAAAATTATTTTAAAATTTATTTTTTACTTTCAATATAATCTATAGCATTTTGAACAGTTTGGATAGTTTCTGCTGCATCATCAGGAATTTCAATTCCAAATTTTTCTTCAAAGGCCATAACTAATTCAACCGTATCTAAACTATCGGCCCCCAAATCATCAATAAACTTTGCCTCAGGAACAACCTTAGATTCATCAATTCCCAAATGATCTACAACAATCTTTTTTACCTGATCTTGAATTTCACTCATATTTTTCTCCTTATTATTTCTTTTAGATTATTATTAGAATATATGTCAACAGTTTAAACCATTAACATTCCACCATTGATATGAAAATTTTGTCCCGTTATGTATGCAGAATCGTCTGAAGATAAAAATAATACTAAATTAGCTACATCAATAGGATTGCCAAATCTCATCATTGGAATTCTAGACAAATAATTTTTTCTCTGTTCTTCGTTTAAGTTATCAGTCATTGAAGTAGAAATGAAACCGGGAGAAATTATATTTACATTGATGTTTCTTTTTGCCACCTCAAGAGCTATTGATTTGTATAAACCTACTAGGCCAGATTTTGAAGCAACATAATTGGCTTGACCTGGGTTACCAGTTGAACCTACAATAGAAGATATTCCTATAATTTTTCCATATTTGTTTGAGAGCATATTTGGTAATAAGGATTTAATAATTTGATAGTTAGAATTAAGATTAGTTTGTAACACTTCATTCCATTGATCATTTTTCATTCTAAAAATTAGATTATCATGAGTTTTACCAGCATTATTTACAATAATTGAAATATCTTTATGAACTTTCGAAATTTCGTGTAAGGAATTTTGTACATTTTCAGGATTTGATAAATCAATTTTATAATAATAATGTTCATCTCCATACTTTTCCTTTAGTTGTAAAATTTTACTTTCAGAAGAGGATGTTAAAATAAGTATAAACTTTTTATCAACAAATTTTTCACAAATAGCTGAACCAATTCCACCGGATGCACCAGTAATTAAAATTTTTTTACTCATATTTATATCATTTAACATCTGAAATTTTATTTATAGAAATAATATCAAAATTATTTGAGATTCTCTTTATTAATCCACTTAAAATTTTATTTGGACCAATTTCAATAATTGTCTTTTCACCTATCTCATCAAGTTTCTTTATACTTTGCGTCCAATTAACTCTATTGGCCATTTGATTTTGCAAATTTTTTTTAATAGTTTTGTTGTCAGAATGGACATTTGCATCATAATTAGAAATTATTTTTATTTCATTATCTTTTAACATTAAATTTTCAATATCATTAGATAATTCTTTCTGAGCTTCAAGCATATATTTACTATGAAAAGCTGCTGATACATTTAAAATTACAAATTTTTTTATTCCATTATTTAAAAAAATTTTTTCACTTTTTTTTAATTCATCAATATTACCAGAAATTACAATTTGAATATTAGAATTGTCGTTAGCAATTTCTATATTTAAATTATTTTTATCTATTATATTTTGAATTAAATCTGATTCTTTACCAATTAACGCTGCCATTCCAGTTTTATTAGGGATAACTGCATTGTTCATTAATTCACCTCTTTTTTTTAATATCAAGCACGCATCTTTCAAACTAATTCTATTGCTACATGCTAAAGCAGTGTATTCTCCAAGTGAATGTCCCAACATTACATTAATATTTGAATTATTTATTTCTGTCTCAGAGAAATAAACTTTGTAAATAGTGTAAGAGGCAGCAAAAATTGAAATTTGTGTGAACTGTGTTAAATTCAATTTATTATCAACGTTTTCAAATATTATATTTTTTAAATCAATTTTGGTATAATCTTCAATCTCTTCAAATATTAATTTAGCTATTTTAAAATTATCGTAAAAATCCCTTACCATACCGACTGTTTGGCTGCCCTGGCCGGGAAATACTATAGATGTCATTAGTACTTGATTTATTTTAAAATTTTAATATATGCAAGATCAACTTCTCTTATATTTAATAATATAAGATTAACCATGGAGTTTTATGAATAAATTTGAAGTTGTACTAATATTTAATCCTGAGCTAGCAACAAATAAGCTTAATGATGAAATTAATAAGTTTAAATCTAATCTTGAAGGATATTCTGCTAAGATAGTAAACGAAGAAAATTGGGGGCTTAGGGATCTAAGTTACAACATCAATAAATTTAAAAAAGCTTTTTATAGATTTTTTCAAATTGAAACATCAGGATCTATAGTTAAAGAAATAAACAAAGAATTAAATCAATCTGAAAATTTAATTAGATATATTTTCATAAAGGTTAAAAATCACCAAGATCTTCCAACAAAGTTAAATGATGAAAAAAAATAAATATAAAACGAAAAAAGAAGAAAGGTCAAATTCTCCATTTGAACAAAAAAAGAAATTTTGCCCCTTTAGTCAACCTGGGTCACCGGAAATAGACTATAAAGATATCAGACTCTTATCAAGGTATTTAACTGAAAAAGGTAAAATTATTCCTAGTAGAATTACTGGTGTGTCACGAAAGAAACAAAAAGAGTTAGCTAAAGCCATTAAAAGGGCTCGTTTTTTATCATTAATTTCTTATACAAATAAATCTACTCAATCATGAAAGTTATTTTAACAACAAACGTTAAAAAATTAGGTAAAATTGGAGACAAAGTGTCAGTAAAGCCTGGTTTTGCTAGAAATTATTTATTTCCAAATAAAATGGCCCTTAGAGAAACAAAAAAAAATGCAGAGTATTATGAAAAAATTAAAGATGATATGGAAAAGAATGAAGAGATTAAACTAAATGAGGCTAAAGACTTAATGGATAATATTAAAAAACTTAAAATTATATTTAACAAAGAAGCAGATGAAAAAGATCAGCTTTATGGATCAATATCTAAAAAAGAAATAATAGATTTTCTTCAAGATAATAACTTAAAAGTTAAGTCCGATGATATTATTATAAAAAATCAAATAAAATCAATTGGTGAACATTACATTGAAATTAACCCATACGAAGGTATTAACGAAGAATTTCTTGTAACAGTAAATAAAAACTAATTTATTCACATTATTAATACCTTATTAACCTAATTTTATTTCTAGTTCTTGTGATCTTTTTTAGATAGTTTATTTATTATCAATGTCATTTGAATTAGTAAATTCAAACCAAAGTGTAATAAAAAATGAGGATTTATTTTCGAATACTGAAGCAGAATTAGCTCTAATTGGCTGTGTTCTTTGGGACAATAGAAACTATGAAAAAATATCTGATTTTCTACATGAAAATCATTTTGTAGATGAAACAAATAAAATTATTTTTACTACAATTAAAAATTTATTAGACAAAAATATTTTAGTTTCACCAATTACTCTTAAAAATTACCTACCTGAAGATAAGAATAATATAAATAAAGTAAATTATTTAAATCAAATTAAAGATAGTGCTCCATCTACGCAAAACACATATAACTATGCTAAAATAATTTATGACTTATATGTTAAAAGAAATTTAGTTGGAATAGCTCATAATATTATACAAGAAACAAATACAAGTAATAATAATATTGTAGAAAATTTAATAGAGAATGCTGAAAATGATCTTTATAACTTATCTCAAACTGGAAATTCAGATAGATCATTTGTAAATTTTGGAAATGCTCTTCAAGGTGCCGTTGATATTATAAGTGAAGCTTATAAAAGAGAGGGGAAAATTGCTGGAGTACCAACTGGCTTTAAAGATTTAGATAAAAAATTAGGAGGTCTACATAAATCTGATTTAATAATAATTGCAGGTAGACCTTCAATGGGAAAAACAGCCTTAGGTACTAACATAGCATTTAATTGTGCAATTAAATATCTAGAAGAAAAAGATGAATTTCAAAATAAAAAAGTTGTGGATGGGGGTAAAGTTGCATTTTTCTCTCTTGAAATGTCATCCGAACAATTGGCAACCAGAATCTTAGCGGAACAAACAAAAATTTCCGGAGATAAGATGCGTAAAGCGGAACTTAACAAACAAGATTTTAATAAAATTGCTAAAACCTCATCTGAATTAGAAAACTTAAACTTAATAATTGATGACAACCCAGTACTAACAATTCCAACTTTGAGATCAAGGGCGAGAAGACTTAAGCGTTTACATGATATAAATGTAATTATCATAGATTATCTACAACTAATGTCATCATCATCGAACAATAGAAATGATGGAAGAGTTCAAGAAATATCAGAAATAACAAGAGGGTTAAAATCAATTGCAAAAGAATTAAATATTCCAGTAGTTGCTTTATCTCAATTATCAAGACAGGTGGAACAAAGAGAAGATAAAAGACCTCAATTATCAGATTTAAGGGAAAGTGGTACAATTGAACAAGACTCTGATGTCGTTATGTTCATATATAGAGAGAGTTATTATTTAGAAAGATTAGAACCAATTAGAAAATCTGAAGAAGATGATATGAAATACAATGAAAGAGTATCAAGGTGGCAGCAACTAACTAATGAAAATTATAATAAAGCAGAAATAATTATAGCAAAACAAAGACATGGGCCAATTGGATCAATAAAAATGCACTTTGATGCAAATTATACAAAATTCAGTGACTTATCATCGAAAGATTATGATAATATTATTGAGTGATTAAAGAAAGCGGTATCTTAAATATAAACACAAAAAACCTAATTCATAATTATAATTTTTTCAAAAAATTAAAGAAAAACTTAATTGTTGCCCCAACAATAAAAGCAAATGCATATGGATTAGGAGATAAAAAAGTATTTAATCTCTTATTAAAGAATAGCTGTAAGCATTTTTTTGTTGCTACATTAGACGAAGGTTTAAAATTAAAAAATAAAAACAAATTTATAAATATTTTTATTTTAAATGGATTACAAGATTACAATATACAAGACTTTTTAAATAAAAATCTTATTCCAGTTATTAATTCTATAGAAGAATATAATAGAATCAAAAATTCTGGATTAAAATTTGCTATTCATGTCGATACAGGAATAAATAGATTGGGAATTCCAATAGAAAAAATAAAAGAAATAGATTTTAGAAATAAAAATATACAATTAATTATAAGTCACTTATCTAGCGCTGATGAATATAGTAATAATTACAGTTTAAAACAAAAGAAATTTTTTAATAGATTAAAAAATAAATTTAATAATAATAAAATAATTTTTAGTTTAGCTAATTCTCATGGCGCTGTTTTAAATAAATCATATTTATATGACATGATTAGACCGGGAATAGGTATTTATGGAGGTTTTGAAAATAAAAAATTAGGTAAAAAAATTAAAAATGTAGTTAGTTTAAAAGGAAAAATTATACAAATTAAATATATTAAAAAGAACCAATATGTTGGTTACAATAGAACCTATAAAACAAAAACAAAAATCAAAGTTGCCATTGTAGGCCTTGGATATGAGGATGGGATACCTAGATCATTAAGTAATAAAGGGTATGTTTATTTTAAAAAAAATAAATTCAAGATAATTGGTAGAATTTCGATGGATACATTTACTGTAGATATTTCAAAATCTAGTCATGATTTGAATATAGGAATGTATTTAGATATTATAAATGACGAACATAAAATAGATAAATTTGCAAAATTATGTAAAACTATACCTAATGAAATTATGACCTCTATAGGAAAAAGAGTTTATAGAAAATATGAGTAAAAAATTACAAAACATTTTATTATTTGTTTTCATTGCATCATTAATATTTACTAGTTTTTATCTAAGAGATTTCAGAATTGATGCGTCTTCAGATAGTTTAGTATCACAAAATGATGAAGATTATAAATATTTCTCATATTATCAAGATTTGTTTCCAACAAAAAATAGTTTAGTAATAGCAATCAAAAGTAATTCTAAAATCGATAGAGTTCTAATAGAAGAAATTGAAAAAATAAGTGAAAAATTATCTGATTTACCAGAAGTTTATTCTGTTTTTACAATTAATAAAGCCCCTATCCTACTTTTAAATAATACCAGTCTTATTGATTTAGCAAATAATAATTATGAAACAATATTGAACACAAGTTTGCCATTTGAAGATATATTAAATGAATTTGCAAAAAGTCCAATTTATAGTGATCAAATCATTAATGAAAGTAAAAATATAACTTCTATAGTAATATTTCTTAATGAAAATAGTAAAGCAATTGATCTTAAAAATAATAAAAATTTATATTTAACTCAGGGTAAATATTACAAAATAAAAACAGAAATAGACAAGGAAAGAAACGAATTAATTAAAAACATTAGAAATATTATTATTAATAGCAATCAATATTTTACATACTATTTAGGTGGAGTAGAAATGATATCTAGCGATGTTATTTCTTATGTAAAGAATGACATTTTTACATTCAGTTTAATTGTTCTTTTAATTATAGTTTTAATTCTTTTCTTAATTTTTAGAAGAGTCAAATGGGTATTTGCTATTTTATTTACGTCAATTAGTGCAGTTTATTTGTCAATAGGTTTAGCTGGTTTTATTAATTTTGAAATTACAGCAGTTTCAGCAAACTTCTTATCCTTAATGTTTGTTTTATCTATTTCTATGAATGTTCATATAATGAATAATTATTTACAAAGGGATATAAGAATTATTGAAAATTTTAGAATGATGTTTTGGCCTTGTTTTTACACCTTTCTAACTACAATTGTTGCTTTTGTATCGCTAGTAATATCAGATATTAAACCTGTAATTGATTTTGGAATTATAATGATAATAGCATTATTAATAGTTTTAATTTCATCATTTGTAATCTTACCTCTAATTGTTTCTTTCTTTTCAAAAGAAGAAAAAAGCTATTCTCTAAATTTGAGTTTTTTAAAATCTTTTTATCCTTTTGCATATAAGAATAGTAAATATATTCTTGTATTAAACATTTTAATATTTTTCATATCTCTATATGGAATTACCAATCTGAATGTTGAAAACTCATTTATAAAATATTTTAAAAAAAATACAGAAATTTATAAAGGAATGTATCTTATAGATAATGAATTAGGTGGAACTACACCATTAGACATTATTCTTAAATTCAAAAATGATGATCAAATAATTGATACATCAATAAAAGTTGAAGAAGAAGATGATTTAGAAATTGAAGATGATTTTTTCTCAGATGATCTGTTTGGAGAAGAAAATAATATTTGGTTCACAGATGAAAAAATTAAAACAATCAAATTTGTTCACCAATATTTAGAAAGTAGAATAGAAATTGGGAAAGTTACATCAATTTATTCACTTATAGATACTGCTAATCAAATAAACAAAAGTGATTTATCAATGTTTGAATTATCAGTATTATATAATGAAATACCTATTGATTACAAAACTGATTTAATTGATCCTTATCTAAATATCGAAGAAAACATGATAAAAATCTCTACAAGAGTCAAAGATTCAAAAGATATTAAAAGAAATGATCTTATTAATGACATCAATTATTTATTATTGAATGAATTTGATAATTTGGAAGAATTTAAAGTTAACGGTCTATTAGTATTATATAATAACATGTTAAAATCTCTATTTAGCTCACAAATAAAATCCTTAGGTTTTGTAATTTTAGCTATTTTTATAATGTTTGTAATATTATTTAGATCTTTAAAGTTAAGTATAATTGGAATAATTCCAAATATTTTTGCTTCAACTTTTATTCTTGGTTTAATTGGATTGCTTAAAATACCACTTGATATAATGACAATTACAATTGCAGCAATATCAATTGGTATAGCTGTTGATAATACGATACATTATATCTATCGTTACAAAGAAAATTTAAAGTTAGGTAAAAATCATAGTGAAATGATTGAAAAAACACATTTGACTGTAGGTAATGCAGTTTTAATTACATCCATTGCAATAACTGCAGGGTTCCTTACTCTTTGTCTATCAAACTTTGTGCCTACAGTTTATTTTGGTCTATTTACTAGTTTAGCAATGATATTTGCTATGATAGGAGTACTAATTACTTTACCATCAATATTGAAATATCAAAAATGACTTTTTTAAACTTTGAATTAGTATTTTTCGATTATGTAGTATTAATTTTAACTGCAGTAATTGTTATTTTTAGTTTCTGGAAAGGATTCATTAGTTCTATATTAGGGTTATTAACATGGGTTGGTTCTGTATTTGTAACCATATATAGTTATCAATATCTTTCAGATTTTTTAAGTGAACAACTCTTAAATATTAATTTTTTACAAAGATTTGAACAGTTTGTAAGCGTTATAAGTATGATCATTTCAATACCAATAATTTTCTTAGTTAGTTTATTTATATTAAAAAGAATAAGAAAATTTTTAAATAGTGACTTAGATAAAAAAATTTTAGGATTGATATTTGATAAATTTTTTGGAATCTTATATGGCATTCTATTTTCATATATAATTTTTAGTAGTGCATTGTATTTAACTGATAATAATGATTTTGAAATATTAAAAAATTTTCATTTATTTTTTGTGGAAAATTCAAATATTCTCATGCAAATTTCTGAATATAATAATAATATTATTGAGAGTTATACGAGTACAGATCAATAATTGTTAATCATAAGGGTTCTTAGATTTAGAAAATAAAATTTTTAAATTTCTACTTTTAATGTTAAAGAAATTATAAAAATTATTAACCAAATATCTTTTATATGAATTAGATATTTCCTTAGAAAAATTTGAAAAAATTTTTATTGTTAAAGGATTTTTTGAAACCTGAGTGCCATATTTAAATTTAACCTCTTTTCCATTTATTCTTGGGTGAGAATTATTTTCAACAACATGATTTAACCACTTATTAATTTGTGAAGTTGATATATTTTTATTTAATTCTAAAATTAGTTCACGAATCTTATTTTTTAAAAATAAAATATCTTTTTTGTTTAGTGTTGAAATTGGTATAATAATTATATTTTTTGATTGAGAAAATCCATAATTAATATCTTTAATTAATTCATTAATTACCTTCTTTTTATTTTTTTTAACTAAATCAGTTTTATTAATTATAAATAATAAAATATTAGATTTTTGATATATTAAATTAAATATTTTTTTAGATTGAGTATCAAATCCTTGCTCAATATCAATTAGAAAAATATTTAAATTAATTTCATTGATAATCGACAAAGTTTTTTTGGTGACATAAAAATCAAGACTATTTTTATCAATTTTATTTTTTTTTATTAAACCTGCAGTGTCTTTAATTGAATAGGTATTTCCTTTAAAGATGTATGAGGAAGAAACAATATCAGTTGTAGTTTTTGGTTGATTGCTTACAATTGACCTTTCAAATCCAACTAATTTATTTAAGAGCGTACTTTTGCCTACATTTGTTTTACCAAATAACCCTAAAGAAAAATCATAATTTATTAACTTATTATCTTTAGCATCATATTTTGATAAATAATTTAAAAAGCCATCAATACCTATTTTATGTGAACATGAGATAAAAAAAATATTCTTAATACCAAGGTTTTCAATTTTTTTATCTTGTTTGAAATTATCATCCTTATTGATAATAACTATTATTTCCTTATTAAATTTTCTTAATTCATTTATTAATTCTTTATCTGTAAAATAATTCTCATCTTTATAGTCTATAACATAAACAAAAATATCTATTTTCCTAATTATGTTACTAATACTCTTTGTTACTAGATTTTTTTGATTAATTATTCCAGGTGTATCAAATACGTCAATATTACCATTTGATTTAAGAGGTGATACATGCCAATCTCTTGTTGTGCCAATGGTGTCATGAATTATATTATTATTTTTATCTGTAATTAAATTATATAATGATGTTTTGCCTACATTTGGCATACCTAAAATTAATATATTCATTTTAATAAATGTAAGTAATGCCTTTTTCAGTACTTATAAAAATTTTATTTTGATAATTATAAACTTTATTTATATGTTTGATTTTGAGATTAATAGTTTCTTGTATTTCAAGATTTTGATCTAAAATAGTTATTTGCCCATCATCCATAAATAAATGTATATTTTTATTAATGATAAACGCATTTATTATTTTTGAATTTTTATTTAGTATTTTATTAATATTAATTCTTGAGAATAAATTGCCATTCTTAATATTATAAAATTCAATAAAGTTTTCATTTTTTGAAATTAATGAATTATTAAATAATATAGAAGAAAATGAATTATTAATTCTAAAATCAACTAATATAAATTTATCTTCATTTATGTCATAAGTATGAAAGATATTTCCATCATCAAAATACACTAAAAAATTTTTATAAAAGTGTATTTGATCACTTAGATTATTTAATGATGTGTTGAGTTCAATTTTGTCAAAATCTAAACTATGTTCCTCAAATAAATAGGTATCTAATGAATTAAATTCACTATTGGGAAGTATAAAAAAAACAATGTTGTAATAATTTACAATTTTTCCGCCTGATGATTGAATTATATTGCTTGATTTAAAATCTTTTTCAAAAATTATATCTCCATTTAAGATTGACAAAAAAACTATTTTTTCTGGATATAATATTATTAGATAGTCATCATATATTTTGACTGGTGTATTTAAAAAATCTTTATTTTTAAATATCCAAATAACTTTCCCTAATTTATTAATTCTGACAACTTGCCCTGATACAAATGCAATAATAAAATCATTCTTGTAAAGTGAAAGGGATACAGGTACTTTTTTTTCTTTATCTAAATCAATTTTAATTTTTTCAATTAACTTTCCTGAATTCAAATCAAACTTTAGGAGATCCCCTTCTTTATTGATAGAGTAAATATTTTGATCAAGGTATATAACATTTATTGTATTATTGTTATTGTATTTGGTTTCATAGTTATTAATTTTAATTACAGCTAGATCTTTATCTAAAAAATTAAAATCAGATGCTTTATATGTATAATTATCAATTACATTATCTTGATACCGTTCAAAAGAACTAAAATCTAAAGTATCTTCTGTCTCTAATTGAAAATTATAATTATCAGAGTCTATATTTTCATTATTTATTAATGATGAAATAGTATCCTGACATGAAATAATAAATATGAACGATAAATATAGCGATATTTTACTTATAAAGCTGAAACTCATGAATCTTTTTCACTCTTTCTTTTATAGAGGCAGAAACTAAACTTGAATTAAATATTTCATTATATTTATCCAAAACTATTGAATTATTATCATATTGAGATTTATTTAAATCAATTTCTGTGACAATTAATAAGTATTCTAATTCTTTTTTAATTGAAAAATAACCGTCCAACTCATCACTAATATTATTTATGTAACTTGTTATATCATTTAAATACTTATTAGTATTCTCTTCATATGATGCATTAATCATTGTATATGAGGCATTTGCAGCTATAGAAGTTTTATAAAGATCGTTTAAGTTTGATGAAGCAAGTAATTCTTTATACAACTCATTAGAGTTACTAAAGTTTTTATTTTTATTATTTTCCTGAATTAATTCTAATTTTGATAAAATGGAGAAAATATTATCATCTTCAATTAAATTTTTTAAGTTACTTAAATCGTTTTGATCATCTTGGATAATATCAAAAAAACTTATACTAGATTTTTTAATATCTTGAATTTTAAAATAATTGTATGTTTGAAATCCAATAAATATAATTAACAAAATTACAAATGATATTATTATTTGTAAATAGTTAGTAAAAATAAAATTTTGTATTTTTTTAAATAAGCTATTATTTTTAATTTCTTCACTCATACTATTTCCACTTTATTGAGCAGCCAATACTATTCATTTGGTTAGTTGGACCTACTCCCTCATTTTTGATTTTAATCATTGCATTAAAAAGATCTCTTTCAATATTTAAGTTTTGATTTGCATTCATTACACCTGAGTCTATTCTACCCCTATATTTTAATTTAAGATCTTTATCAAAACCAAAAAAATCTGGTGTACAAACAGCATTATAATTTTTCGCCACCTCCTGTGTTTCATCATAAAGATATGGAAAATTAAATTTGTATTTATCAGAGAAGATTTTCATATTATCAAATGAATCATCGGGATAGTTAATTACGTCATTAGACATAATGGCAATTGTATTTATTGAGTGTTCTAGTAACTCATCAGCTTCTTTTTTTAATCTACTTGCAATTGCTTTAACATATGGACAATGATTACATATAAAAACAATAACTGTACCATTTAATCCTTTTGCTTTATCTAAAGATACCATTTCTTCATCAATATTTTTAAGATTAAATGATGGTGCTAATACATCTAAATTATCATTTGGAGCATTTACAGGCATAAATTTTTGTTATATTCTTAATTTATGGGCTTAGTAACATCTAGTGCTTCAACTAACAATCACAATCTCTACTTTTCCAAAGATGAGCTCGCCAAAATCCTAAATCTTTATTCTAAGGGAGTTTCTAATGGAGAATGGAAAGACTATGCTATTGATTTTAATAAAAATAATGCATTTTTTTATATATTTAAACATAGTCTAGCAGCTCCAGAATGCATACTAAATAAATCACTAGAGAGAAAAAAAAGAAAAATTTTTTATAATTTAAAATCAAAAAATCAAAACAAGAAATTTGAAAGTTTAGACGCACTGATATCATCTTTAAATCGAAATATTTTTAAGTTAGTAAATTAAATATTAACGATTTTATTTAACATTTTGTATTATTAAACTTTATCTTTCTACACTTTATTTTCTAATGGCCCAACCAGCAAAAATATTTTCAAGATAAACTACAATATAATATAAAAATATTCCCATAACAGCCAATGTGATCAATACTGCAAACATTAACGGATAATCTGCGCTAATTTTTCCACTATCAAACAAATGTCCTAATCCTTTTCCATGGGGTTCAATAATTTCCATCAAATTAGTTCCAATAAAAGCGAGTGTTGTTGATACTTTTAACGCTCCAAAAAATTCTGGTAATGTTTTTGGTAAAGCAATTTTATAAAAAATCTCAAATTTATTCGCACCTAAAGAAAAAAGTATGTCTTCATATTCTCTTTCCAAAGTTGACAATCCAATCGAAATTGAAACACAGATGGGGAAAAATGAAATAAGAATTACAATTATAATTGTATTCATATTGTGCATACCAACAAATATTAATGCAATTACTGGAACTACTGTTGCTTTAGGAATAGCATTAAAACCAACAAGTATAGGATATAAGCCTATTCTAATAGTTTTTGAAAACCCCATCAAAATACCCAAACTTAATCCTACCAAAACAGATAATATTAATCCTACAACAGTTCTCCAAAAAGTTTCCCAACCGTAGATTAAAAAGAGATGTTTAAATTTCCAAAATGCTGGCCATAAATCTGAAGGGGAAGCCATTTTATAATTTGGCCAGTTATTATACCAAACCAACAATTCCCATAACAAACAAAAAATTATAAGGCTAAATAAAGGTATAATAAAATTATTGATTCTAATCATTTTTATTCTGAGCTATTTCGATTTGATTTCTAAGTATTGCAAGTAATTGTGATACTTCTGATGAATATAAATCAGAGAGTTTTTTTTCTTCATTAAAATTAGTTTTAACGTCGTATTGTAATGAAGCTGGTCTCCCCGATAAAACAATTACTTGATCAGCTAAATAAACAGCTTCTCTTAAATCATGAGTTATTAAAATACATGTGAAGTCTCTTTCTTTTTTTAATTTGTGCATAACATCCCACAAATCTTCTTTTGTAAATGCATCTAGAGCTGCAAAAGGCTCATCTAAAATTAAGACCTCTGGACTATGAACTAAAGATCTACAAAGTGAAACTCTTTGTTTCATCCCACCAGATAATTCAGATGGTAAATTATTTTCAAATTCTTCTAATCCCACTAACTTAAGCAGATCTAATGCATTCGATCTCTTTTGATTATAAGTCATATTTTTTGATACTATCTCAAGTGGAAGAATTATATTTTTAATTACATTTCTCCATTCTAACAAAACTGGATTTTGAAAAGCCATTCCTACAGTAGAAAGTGGGGATGTAATTTTTTTATTTGAAATAAAAATACTACCTTGAGTTGGTTTAATTAATCCACTGACTAATCTAGTTATTGTAGATTTTCCACAACCTGATGGTCCAACTATAGCAGTAAAACCTTTTCTTTTAATTGATAGGGAAAGATCCTTTAAAACAGGAAGCATACCTTGTTTAGTTTCATATTGATGAGAAACCTTTTCAATATTGATATGCATAAGTTATGATTAGTATATGGGGTAGAAATAGTCTACCCCATAAAAAAATATTAAGGTAAATATTTATCGGTAAAAAATGATGAAATCTCTGGATCAGATGTGAATTCGTATGTTTCTGCTAACTGTCCTAAAGCTTTTTCCATTCTTGCAATATCAATATTACCCATACCGTTTTCTTTTACGTAATCAGTATTAACATTTCCTTCTATTGCTAGTATCAATCTTCTTGTTTCTAAAGCTAAATCAGCAGCTGGATTTCGCTCAACCATGCTCTTCACGGCTTCTTCAGGATTTTTCATAGCATCAGTCCATCCTTTAGATACTGCTTTTAAAAAACCTTTAACTATTTCAGGATTTGCATTCGCATAATCAGTGTTAACTATTATGGCATTACCATATAATTCTAATCCATAGTTTGCCATCAACATTATTGATATATCATCCTCAGGAACACCAAGACGAACTAAATTTAAAAACATTGAAAATGAAAATCCTGTTATAGCATCAACGTTTTTTTCAGCTAACATCGGTTCTCTTGTTGGGAAACCTACTGGCTCTACTGTTATATTATCAACATTAATATTATTTGCAGAAGCAAATGGTGGGAATTGTGCCCATGCACCATCAGGTGGTGGCGCACCAAGAATTTTTCCCTCTAAATCAGATGGAGTTGTAACACCAAGACTTTTTCTTCCAGCAATTGCAAATGGAGGTTTATCATAAACCATCATAACTGCCATAACTGGTGCTCCAGGATTTTGATCTAAGAATTTGATTAAACTGTTTATATCTGCAAAGCCAATAGGAAAAGCTCCTGTTGCAACCTTTGGAATTGCATCTAAGGATCCTTTACCCGCAGATATTTCAACTTCTAAATTTTCTTCACCAAAATGTCCCTTATCTATTGCATAGAAATAAGGTGCACTTGGTCCTTCAAATTTCCAATCTAAAGCAAAAGATATTTTAGTATTTGCAAAACTATTGAAAGATAAGAGAACTGAAGTAATAAATATCAAAAATATTTTCATTTGATTATACCTCCTAATTTAAATATGAGTTTAATTTAAATGTGTTTTTTTAATAATACGATATAGGCAATTTAGTAATTCTTAAAATGCATACATAAATCTTAAATTTAAAAATATAACAAAATCAATTATTTGTATTATTCCCACTCAATGGTTCCAGGAGGTTTAGATGTAAAGTCATATAATACTCTGTTAATACCTTTAACATTATTAATTATACGAGATGATATTTCTTTTAATTGATTATTTGTAAACATATAAAAATCCGCTGTCATTCCATCCACTGAAGTAATAGCTCTAAGTGAAACAGAGTAATTGTATGTTCTTTCATCCCCCATAACACCTACTGATTTTACTGGTAAAAGAACAACAAAAGCTTGCCAAATTTTATTATAAAGATTTTTCTCTTTTAGATACTCTATAAAAATATGATCTGCCTCTTGAAGAATTAAGATCTTTTTTTTATCAATTACCCCAGGTATTCGGATTGCTAAACCTGGACCTGGGAAAGGATGTCTTAAAAGTAAATGTTTATCTATTTTTAATTGCCTTCCAACATTTCTTACCTCATCTTTAAATAATTCTCTTAATGGCTCCACAATTTTTAATTTCATTTTTTTTGGTAAACCCCCAACATTATGATGACTTTTGATTTTAGCTGTTGGACCATCAAAAAATGGAATACTTTCTATAATATCTGGATAAAGAGTCCCCTGCCCTAAATAATCTACATTTGATATTTTTTTAGCTGCTTTATCAAAAACTTCTATAAATGTTTTGCCAATAATTTTTCTTTTTTTCTCTGGATCAGAAATATTTTTTAAATTTTTTAAAAAAATATTAGAAGCATTTATTTTAGTAAAGTTTTTGCCAAATTTTTTGGAAAATATTTTTGACACTTCATTAGCTTCATTTTTTCTTAGAAGACCGTGATCAACAAAAATACAATAGAGATTTTTGTTAACGGCTTTGCTTAATAAATATGCAGTAACTGTTGAATCTACACCTCCAGATAAACCACAGATTATTTTTTTATTCTTAATTTCATTTTTTAATTCTGATACTTTATTTTCAATAAATTTTTGAATTTTGAATTTATTTTTTATATTTACAATATTTAAAATAAAATTATTAATTATTTTTGAACCAAAATCTGTATGATAGACCTCAGGATGAAATTGAAGGCAATAAATTTTATTTTTATTATTTTCAATTGATGAAATAATTTTATTGTTTGATAAAGATGTTATTGAAAAAAGTTTTGGTATTTTATCGATATTATCTCCATGAGACATCCATACTTTGATTTTTCGTTTGTTTATTCCTTTAAATAAAAGTGATTTTTTCTTAATATTTATAATAGTGTGACCATACTCTCTATGCGTAGAACGTTTTACTACACCTTTCAAATTTTTGGTTACTAATTGCATACCATAGCAAATTGCTAAAACTGGTTTTTTCATCTTTAAAATTTCTTGATTTAATTTTGGGGCATTTTTGTCGAGTACTGATCTAGGTCCTCCAGATAATATAAATGCCGATGGTTTGATTTCATTTAAAATTTTTTTCGTAATTTTATTAAAAGGATAGACAAGACAAAAGACTTCTAACTCTCTTATTCTTCTCGCTATTAATTGTGTGTATTGAGATCCATAATCTACAATTAAAATAGTTTCTAATTTACTCTTCATGAAATCTAAATCCTCTTGATATTATAAATATTTCACTTGATTCTTGTCTTGATGATTTTGGCTTAAAATACTCAACTTTATCAAAAATTTTATTAAGCATCTTTATAATTTCCTTTTCTTCCTCTCCCTTCCAAATTTTGAATATAAATGATCCTTGTTTTTTTAATATTATTTCTAATCTGTCTATAACTTCATATATTAATTGACTTATCCTGAGATGATCTGTTGATTGATGACCAGTTGTATTAGGAGCTACATCTGATAAAACCAAATCAAATTTATTTTTTAAATTAGTAAAATTAAATTTTAAAAAATCCTCTCTATAGAAAGCTATACGTTGATTTTTCATTTTCATATCTAAAAAATCAAAACAGGTTATATTAGTTTTTGAATTGTAATTTAAGATGAATTGAGTCCAACCACCTGGAGAAGATCCAAGCTCTAGTATTTCTCTAGAGTGTTCAATTATTTTATATTTTTGCTCAATCTCTTCTAGTTTAAACGCAGCTCTATTTATATACCCTAACTGTTTAGCTTTCTTTACAAACTGATCGTTTTTTTGTCTATTAACCCAGTTTTTTGATTTCATAAAAGATAATAAAGTTAACAAAAAATTGTTTTTTAGTAACTTTAATATATATGACATGTACGATATTTAATGAAAAGATCAATATTTATAGCTTTCATAATACTTGCCGCCGTTGTTGGATGGATTGGTTCTGGTCAATTTTCAAACAATGTTGTTGCACAAGACGATAATACGGAAACTAGCACTGAAACAGAAAATTCATATTCTCAAGATGCAGAAAATAATGATAATGAAGAATTTACATTTTCTGTTGAAACAAAGGTATTTACTTCCAGTTTAATTGATCAATCTATTGAATTACAAGGTCAAACTATTCATAATAAAAAAATTGATGTTAAATCTGAAACATCTGGCAACATAGATAATATTGAATTTGCAAGAGGAGATAGAGTATCTCAAAATGCTGAAATGATTACAATCTCACTAGAGGATAGAAATGAAAAACTTTCTAGTGCAAAAAAAGATTTAGAAAGACTTAATAAAGAACTAATTTTAAATGAAAAAAACAGAGATAATTTACTTAGACAAAATGTTGAAAGAATTGAATTATATGAAATTGAATATGCATCTGCAAAACAACTAATTGATAAAGGTTTAAGCTCAAAATCAAAATTAAGTTTAGCATCTTTTAATCTTGCCAATGCTCAAGCGGATAGAGAAGATATTAAAATAAAATTTGAATCTACCTTGGCAAACCTTGAAGCTCAAATTTCAAATGTAAAATCAATTTTAAAGAACATAAAACTTGATATAGAAAAAACTACTATCAAGGCACCATTTGATGGAATTATTTCAGAAAAGATGGTTGAGGAAACTGAATTTATCTCAATTGGTACTCCACTATTTACTATAATTGATTTAGACCCTATCAAGATTGAAGGTTATTTATCTGAATTTGATGTAAATAAAGTAAGTGTTGGTACTAAAGCTTTAGTTGAAGATAGTAATGGTATTAAAAAAAATGGAATAATATCTTTTATTTCTCCATCAGCTGAAACTAGTACTAGAACATTCGAAATTACGATTGAAGCTGATAACAAAGATCTCTCTTATAAAAGTGGAATAACAACTAAAATTATTATCAAAGGTTCAGAACTTAAAGCTCACAAAATACCACCTTCTATACTAACTTTATTAGACGATGGGACCGTAGGTGTTAAAGCTGTAGATAATGATAATAAGGTTACATTCTATCCAACCAAAACAATTAAGGATACAATAGACGGCATGTGGGTTTCTGGACTGCCTGAGAAAGTAAATTTAATTGTAAGTGGTCAAGAATATATAAGTATTGGTGAAACAATAAACTAATCTAAATGAAAATAAATATTATAGACTATGCAATTAGCCATTCCCGAGTTTTCATGGGAATACTTATTTTTATAATTTTTTCAGGCGCATCTACTTATATCACAATGCCTAAAGAATCATCTCCTGATGTAAGCATACCAATAGTTTATATTTCACTAAGTCAAAATGGTATTTCTGCACAAGACTCTGAAAGGCTTTTAGTTAAACCAATTGAAGACGAAGTTAAAACTGTTGAAGGAGTAAGAGAAGTAAGATCAACAGCTTATTCAGGCGGAGGCAATGTTTTATTAGAATTTGATGCTGGTTTTGACTCTGATCAAGCTATGGTTGATATTAGGGATAAAGTTGATAGAGCCAAGGGTGATCTACCTAGTGAAGCAGATGAACCAACAGTTAACGAAGTAAATATAAGTACGTTTCCTATCCTTTCTATTTCTTTAAGTGGAGATGTACCTAATAGAACTCTTCAGGATTTAGCTGACATTTTGCAAGATGATATTGAAACAATTCCTAGTGTTTTAGAAGCTAAAATAGGCGGTAAAAGAAATGAACAGGTTGACATATTAATTAATCCAACTGCAGTTGATAGCTATGGTATCAATCTTGAGAGTCTTATTAATATTGTTAGAGAAAATAATAAAATGGTATCTGCTGGTGGTCAAGACACTGGTGACGGAAGTTTTGATATTAAAGTTCCAGGTTTATATGAAACTATTGAAGATGTATTAAATACTCCTGTTAAAACTAACGGAGACTCAGTTATTACTTTCAGAGATATAGCTGAAGTTAAAAGAACATTCGAAGATAGGCAATCTTATGCAAATGTAAATGGATCTAATTCAATAACTATTGATGTTTCCAAAAGAATTGGTGAAAATATTATAAATACTATTGAAGAAGTAAAAAGAATAACTGCAATTACTGCTAAAAGTTTTCCTGAAAATGTTGAAATCTCTTTTGGAAATGATCAATCAAAAGGAATTAAAACTATGTTAAATAGTCTGCAAAATAACGTCATAGCAGCTATAATCCTTGTTTTAATTATTATTTTAGGAGCATTAGGTGTTAGATCTGGTTTATTAGTTGGTGTATCTATTCCAGGATCATTTTTATCAGGTTTATTAGCTCTGTCTGTAATGGGTTTTACTATTAATATAGTAGTATTATTTGCTCTAATTTTATCTGTAGGACTATTAGTCGATGGAGCAATTGTTGTTGTTGAATATGCAGATAGAAAAATGAAAGAAGGTCTTGGTGTAAAAGATGCTTTCGCAAACGCATCAAAAAAAATGTCACTACCAATTGTATCATCGACTGCAACTACCCTAGCGGCCTTTTTACCTTTAATATTCTGGCCTGGTATAGCTGGTGAATTTATGAAATATTTACCAATTACACTTATATGCGTTCTTATATCTTCTTTGTTTATGGCATTACTGTTTGTACCAGTTTTAGGATCTATCTTAAATACTGTTTCAAGAATACTTCTCCAATTTATTGTACCATTACTAATATCATTAATTTTTTACAATCTATTATCTTATGGATTTGGATTATTAAATCTTGAAAGTTTTAGTTTATTTATAACAATTGGAAAATATTTACTGAGCTTCGCTTTATTTATATTTGTATTTATAAGAATTATACCAAGAGTTTATAAAATTTCAGAAAATGTAAATTCTACAGATAAATTAGTTTCTAAAAATGCAAAAATCTTATCTTCAGAATCAAATGAACCTGTTTTAAACGTAACTGGTTTTGTTGGATTTTATGCAAAAGTATTAAACTTCTTATTATTTCATCCTTTAAAGGTGATGATTAGTGCTTTAGTAATATTAGTTGCTGTAAACTACACCTATACTAAAGTTGGAGAAGGTGTAGAATTTTTCCCAGATGTTGAACCAGATCTTGCAAAAATTGTAGTTTTTGCAAGAGGTAATCTCTCAGTTGAAGAAAAAAAAGATTATGTATCAAGAGTTGAGAATATTATTTTAAAGCTTCAATCGGAAAGACAAGAATTTAAAAATATTTATTCTTTAAGCGGAAATGTAAGTGAGCAATCAGAGGCATCAGAAGATTTTATTGGATCAATAAGTTTGGAATATACAGATTGGGATAAAAGAAGAAAATCAAAAGTAATTCTAGCGGAAATTTTGGAAGCCACAAAAAGCATCAATGGGATTAAAGTAGAATCAAGAGAACAACAAGGTGGTCCTGGTGAAGGTAAACCAATTAACATTAAATTAACCAGTGATAATAAACAACTTTTAATTACTGAAGGAATTAAGCTTAAAAAATTTATGGATAATTATCCAAAGTTAATGAATGTTGAAGATAATTTACCAGCACCTGGGATAGAATGGGAAATTAATGTAGATAGAAAACAAGCATCTAAATTTGGAGCTAATATTACATCAATTGGTAATGTGATTAAACTTGCAACAAACGGTCTTAAACTTGGCGAATATAGACCTGATGATAGCAATGAAAGTATACCACTTTATCTGCGTTATCCAAACGAAGGAAGAACATTAGATAGAATTGATAACTTAAGAGTAACTACCTCAAATGGTTTAGTTCCAATATCCAATTTTGTGGAAATTGTTCCAAATAGTAGAACAGGAAATATAATTAGAGTAGACTCTAAAAATGCTATAAATATTCAGGCAGATGTAGAACCTGGAACTTATCCGGATGGAAAAGTAAAAGAACTTGAGTACGTATTAGGAATTTCAGATACAGCTCCTTCTTGGAGAGGAAGAACGTTAGATTTACCACGTTATAAATTAGATAACAAAGTAAGGGCTGAACTTATTGGAGAAAATGAAGACCAAAAAGAAGCTCAAGAATTTTTAACAAGAGCTTTTGGTGTAGCTTTATTTTTAATGCTAATGATACTTCTATTGCAGTTTAATAGTTTTTATAGTGCATTCTTAATTCTTTTTGCAGTAGTAATGTCTACAGCTGGTGTGTTTATAGGCTTAATGGTAACAGCACAGCCATTTGGTATTGTTATGTCAGGAGTTGGAGTAATTGCTCTTGCTGGAATAGTTGTAAATAATAATATTATTTTGATTGATACATTTGATTTTTTAAAGACTAAAACATCTAGTATAAGAGAAGCCATTATCAAAACAGGAGCACAGAGACTTAGACCAGTTTTACTTACAACAACTACAACAGTACTAGGATTGTTACCAATGGTTACAATGACAAATGTTGACTTCATATCTAGAGAAATAACTAGAGGTTCGCCAGATACCCAGTGGTGGGTTCAATTATCAACAGCTATAGTATTTGGACTACTTTTTGCAACATTTCTTACTTTAGTTGTAACACCATCAGCACTAATGTTTAGAGAAAACATTAAGAATTGGTATAAGAACAAAATTTCTAGTTAAATTTTTTCTTTTAAAAATTTAAATATATGACTATTAAATCTATTACTGTCTATTGCTCATCTTCAGATAATTTAAGTAATAAATATTATCAAGATGCAGAAGAAATTAGTAAACTAATATCATCATTTAAAATAAATATTGTCTACGGTGGGGCAAAAGTTGGTATTATGGGCGTGATTGCTAAGACAGCAAAAAAATATAAAAATAGAGTTATTGGAGTAATTCCTAATTTTTTATCTGAGAGAGAAATAATTTTTGAAAATATAGATGAGTTAAAAATAGTTGATAATATGTCTGAAAGAAAAAAATTACTCTTTGAGTTAGGTGATGCATATTTAGCATTACCAGGAGGTACAGGAACTTTAGAAGAAATAGTAGAAGTTGTATCTTGGAAAATAATGGGGATTCATAACAAGCCAATAATATTTTTTAATAAAAATAATTTCTGGGATAATCTATTTCAACAATTTAAATTTTTTGAAAATGAAAAATTTTCAAATAAAAATTTACAAAACAGTTTTCACATTATAGATACGGTTGATCAATTAAAAAATATATTAATTAAATGGCAAAAATAAAAGTTAAAAACCCTGTAGTGGAAATGGATGGAGATGAAATGACCAGAATCATCTGGGAGTACATAAAAGAACAATTAATTTTGCCCTATCTTGATATAGATATCAAATATTTTGATCTTGGAGTGATTAAAAGAGATGAAACAAATGATCAAATCACCATAGACGCTGCCGAGGCGGTAAAAAAATATGGCGTAGGAATAAAATGTGCAACAATTACTCCTGATGAAAATCGAGTAGAGGAATTCAAATTAAAACAAATGTGGCGTTCTCCAAATGGAACAATAAGAAATATACTGGGAGGAACTATATTTAGACAACCAATTATATGCAAGAATGTTCCAAGAATAATTACAAACTGGAACCATCCAATTGTAGTTGCTAGACATGCCTTTGGTGATCAATATAGAGCAACTGACACATTAATTAATAAACCAGGAACACTTAAAATGGTTTTTGAACCTAAAGATGGATCTGAAGGATTTACAAAAGATGTTTATGAATTTGAAAAATCTGGTGTAGCCCTATCAATGTATAATTTAGATAATTCAATAAAAGACTTTGCTAGAGCTTGTTTTAATTATGGACTTAACCTTGGTTGGCCAGTTTATCTTTCTACTAAAAATACTATTTTGAAAGTCTACGATGGAAGATTTAAAGACTTATTTGAAGATGTGTTTAATAATGAATTTAAAAATAAATTTAAAGAAAAAGACATAGTTTATGAACACAGATTAATCGATGATATGGTGGCCTCAGCATTAAAATGGGAAGGTAATTTTATTTGGGCTTGTAAAAATTATGATGGAGATGTGCAATCAGATTCTGTGGCTCAAGGATTTGGATCACTAGGTTTAATGACAAGTGTGTTAATGACTCCAGATGGCAAAACAGTAGAAGCTGAAGCTGCACATGGAACTGTTACAAGACATTATAGAAATCATCAGAAAGGTCTGGAAACTTCAACTAATCCTATTGCATCAATTTTTGCCTGGACAAGGGGTTTAAGTTTTAGAGGAGAATTTGATTGTAATAATGAATTAATAAATTTTGCAAAAAAATTGGAAGAAACGTGTATCAAAACTGTAGAAAGTGGTGAAATGACAAAAGATTTGGCAATATTAATTAATAAAGATCAGAAATGGTTAAACACTCAAGATTTTTTAAGCGCAATAAAAAAGAATTTTCAAATTAACTAATAGAATTTAATCTATCTTCTACGTATTTTATACTCTCATTAATTTGACTAACATTTAATCCTCCTCCTTGAGCAAGATCTTTTCTACCGCCTCCTCCCTTTCCACCTAGAATAATCGAAATTTCTCTAATTTCTTTTGAAGCATCAAAAAAATCTGTAATATCTTCTGTAACTCCTAACACAATAGATAGTTTGTTTTCATTATTTGAAATTATTAACGAAACACTATTTTTACTATATTGTTTTTTTTGCTCATCAATAAATGTTTTCAAAGATTTATTAGGATAGCCTTCAGCAATCAAGTATATAAAATTTAATTCTTTGATTTTTTTTACAACAATATTGTCAATATTTTTTGAAATAGACATATTTTGTTTTAACTTTTCGTGTATTTGCATTAATTCTTTAATTAACAAACCTTTGTCTTCAGATTGATTTTTAAAATTATAATCAGGATTAATCTTTTTAATTTTATTCTTTAAATCTTCAATTTGATTATCTTGGTTTTTATTTTTTTCTAATAAATTTCTTTCTATTTCTTTGATATATCTATCTACTGAAACATTAGACACAGCCTCTATTCTTCTTATTCCAGACGCAACACTAGATTGATTAGTTATTTTAAATTTACTTATTTCCCCTAATTTAACAACATGAGTTCCTCCGCATAATTCTTTTGAAAAGAATAGTTCATTATCTTGACCCATTGTTACTACTCTTACTTCATCGCTATATTTTTCTCCAAATAATGCCATCGCACCTTCTTCAATAGCTTTTTCTTGATCCACAATTTTAATTTCAACAATTCCATTTTTTTGAATTTGATCATTTACAATTTTTTCAACATTGATGAGTTGATCTTTTTCAATTGGACTATTGTGACTAAAATCAAATCTAAGTTTTTCTGAATTTACAAGTGAACCCTTCTGCGTGACATGCTTGCCTAGTATTTTTCTTAGAGCAGCGTGTAATAAATGAGTTGATGAATGATTATATTTAATAAAATCTCTATTCACTGTATTAATACTTGCTGTAATGGTATCTTCAACTTTGCATCCACCACTAATTACTTTACCTTTGTGTAGAAAATAATTTCCAAATATTTTTGTAGTATTCATAACTTCAAACTTAAAATTATCATTTTCAAAAAAACCTTTATCACCCACCTGACCACCACTTTCTCCATAAAAAGGTGTTTGATTTAATATTATAATTGCTTCTTGATCTTTTTTAATTTTATCTACTGACTTACTTTCTGATATGATTGAAATTATTTTACAATCAGCTTCCATATCAGAATATCCTAAAAATTCTGTTGGATCTATTTTAGAAGTTATTTCAAACCAAATGCCTTCATCCTCGATGTCTCCTGTACCTTTCCAGCTTTGTCTCGCTCTTTCCTTTTGATCTAACATTTTTTGGTCAAATGTTTTTATATCGACTTCAATATTTTTACTTTTCAAATAATCTTGTGTTAAATCTAAGGGAAATCCATAGGTATCGTATAATTTAAATGCTACTTCTCCATTAAATATATTTGTTGAGTTAGAAATTTCCTCATCTAAAATTTTTATTCCTTTTTCAACAGTTTCCTTAAATTTAGTTTCTTCATTCATTAATGTATTAGTAATGAGATCTTTAGCTCTATCTAATTCAGGATATGAATTTTTAATTCCATCTAAAAAAATAGGGAATAGCTTATGAAATACAGGCTCTTTATTACCTAAAGAATGAGCGTGTCGCATTCCCCTTCTCATTATTCTTCGTAAGACGTATCCTCTACCTTCATTAGAAGGCATTACTCCATCAGCAATTAAAAAAGAGGAGGATTTTAAGTGATCTGCAATTACTCTGTGACTAGGATTTGTTATTGAACTTTCATCACCGCATAGTTTTGTTGATTCATTTATAATTGGTTGAAATAAATCTGTTGAATAATTATCGTTAGATCCATCTAGAAGGGCTGTCATTCTTTCTAATCCCATTCCAGTATCAATGGAAGGTTTAGGTAGATTTATTCTCTCAGATTTAGATATTTGCTCATATTGCATAAATACTAAATTCCATATTTCTATAAATCTATCACCATCTTCGTTTGGAGAACCTGGAGGACCTCCTTCGTATTTATCACCATGATCATAAAATATTTCAGAACATGGACCGCAAGGACCAGTTTCACCCATTGACCAAAAATTATCAGATGTACTAATTCTAATAATTTTATTTTCAGACAAACCAGCTATTTTTTTCCATAAATCAAAAGCTTCTTGATCATCAGAATAAACAGTTACTAATAGTCTATCTTTATTTATTGAATATTCTTTAGTAATTAGATTCCAAGCTAGTTCTATGGCCAACTCTTTAAAATAATCTCCAAAAGAGAAATTACCTAACATTTCAAAAAAAGTATGATGTCTTGTAGTGTATCCTACATTTTCTAAATCATTATGCTTACCGCCTGCTCTTACACATTTCTGAGCAGTAGTCGCTCTTTTATAATCTCTTGTCTCTTTTCCTGTAAAAATATTTTTAAATTGTACCATTCCAGAGTTAGCAAACATTAGAGTAGGATCATTATCAGGTACTAGAGAACTGGAATGAATAACCTCATGTCCATTTTTTTTAAAATAATTAAGAAATGTTGACCTAATCTTATTTGAATTCATGAAAAGGTATTATAACTTGAAAACTCTATTGTCTAAATAAAAAAGCGCCTATTTTAAAATAGGCGCCGGACTAAAATAATATTTATTATTCTTTTATTTCTTCAGCTTCTTTAGCTTCTTTTTCTTTTTCTTTATTCTCTACTTTTCCTTCCATCATAGCTTTTTCAACTATTCCAGCATTTTGTAGAATTTGATTTTCAATTTCTTTAGCTATAGTGGGATTATCGTTAAGAAAGTTTTTAACGTTTTCTCTACCTTGTCCTATTTTAGTATTTTTGTATGCAAACCATGATCCTGATTTATCAATTATTTCTGCTTTGACACCTAAATCAACTAATTCACCTAATTTAGATATTCCCTCTCCATACATTATATCAAATTCAACAACTTTGAATGGAGGTGCGACTTTATTTTTAACTATCTTTACTCTAGTTTGATTTCCTATGATTTCATCTTTATCTTTAATTGCACCAATTCTTCTAATGTCCATTCTTACGGAAGAATAAAATTTTAAAGCATTACCGCCTGTAGTTGTCTCAGGACTACCAAACATAACACCAATTTTCATTCTAAGTTGATTTATGAATACAACTAAAGTATTTGATTGAGCAATAGAACTTGTGAGTTTTCTTAAAGCCTGACTCATCAATCTAGCTTGCAAGCCAGGTAATGAATCTCCCATATCGCCTTCTAATTCAGCTCTTGGCACAAGTGCTGCAACTGAATCAATGATTAACACATCAATACCTCCAGATTTAATTAGAGAATCCGCGATTTCTAAACCCTGCTCACCTGTATCAGGCTGGGAAATTAATAATTCTTCTAAATTTACACCTAATTTCTTAGCATATGCTGGATCTAAAGCATGCTCTGCATCTATAAATGCGCAATTACCACCTTGTTTTTGTGACTCTGCAACAATATGAGTAGCTAAAGTGGTTTTACCAGAACTTTCAGGCCCATAAATTTCAATAATTCTCCCTTTTGGAACTCCTCCAATACCAAGTGCTATATCAAGCCCTAATGAACCGGTAGATATTGCTTCAATATCTACGTTTGTTTTAGAGCCCAATTTCATTATTGAGCCTTTTCCATAATTTTTCTCTATTAGGTTTACAGCGGCTTCTAGAGATTTACTTCTGTTTTCTTTATCCATTGAATTTTCGTTATTTACTACTTTTAATTTAGCTTGAGACATTACATTTCTCCATTAATTTCCTATGTTTTTATTAAGATTCTTGCAAATCATGATTACTTGTACACGTTTTGTTCTATTTTTAAAAGTTCTATTTTTGTTCTTTTATAAAAATTTGATTAAAATATTGAAAAATATGAATTATTTATAATTAATAAAATCTCAATATTGCTTGAATAAATAAAATCATTTGATAAATCAGCAGCTTTTTAAAATTATGACTAAATTACCTAAAAATTATAAACCAACTCAGAAAGAAAAATTCATGAATGCCAAAATGAAAGAATATTTTAGGCAAAAATTAGTAAGTTGGAAACAAGATTTACTTAAGGAGTCATCTCAAACTTTAAATAATCTTCAAAATGAGAATGAAGCAAAACCCGACATAACCGATAGAGCATCTGAAGAAATAGATAGATCTTTCGAACTTAGAACTAGAGATAGAGAAAGAAAGCTAATTAATAAAATTGATGCTGCTCTTCAAAGAATTGAAGATGGATCTTATGGGTATTGCGATGAAACAGGTGATCCAATAAGTATCAAAAGATTAGAAGCAAGACCAGTTGCAACATTGAGTTTAGAAGCTCAAGAAATGCATGAAAAAGCAGAAAAAAGAATTAGTTAATTTTTTTAAATGTCAGATTTTTATATAGGTGATCTTACACCAGGTACTTTTGTTGTAAATGTCAGCAAAGAAAAAGAATGGGGAATTGGTCAAGTACAATCATGTATTAATAATATCGTTACAATTAATTTTGAAAATGTTGGAAAAAAAACTATTAACCCTAGAGAAGTTGAATTAAAAATAATTAATATAAATGCAACTAATTGATCAGTATTTAAGAAAAGTAAATTATCTAAGAGTATCTGTTACTGATAGATGTGATCTGAGATGTGTTTATTGTATGAAAGAAAAAATGCAATTTCTTCCACGTAAAGATATACTCACTTTAGAAGAAATTGAAAGATTGTGTGACAACTTTATAGAACTCGGAGTTGAAAAAATTAGATTAACCGGAGGTGAGCCTTTGGTAAGAAATGATATTATAAAATTAATCGAAAAACTTAATAATAAAAAAGAAAAAACAAATCTAAAAGAGATTACACTCACAACAAATGGAACTCTATTAAAAAAATATGCAAAACAACTTAAGCTAAATGGTGTTAATAGGATAAATATTTCTCTAGATACAATTAATCCCAAAAAATATAATAAAATAACAAGATTTGGAAATATTGAAAAAGTATTTGATGGAATTAATGAAGCACTTGATAACAACATAAAAATTAAAATTAATACTGTAGTAATTAAAGATTTTAATGAGAATGAAATTGAAGAATTAATTAATTGGACTAGTAATAAAAAAATTGATCTTACATTTATTGAAGTAATGCCAATGGAAGAAACTGATATAGCGAGAGAATATCAGTTTATCTCACTTTCTGATACTTTTGAAAAACTAAACAAAATATATAAATTTTCTAAAATTGATTACAGTACTGGAGGCCCAGCTAGATTTTATACTAGTGATTTGGTGTCTAATAAAATTGGGTTTATAAGTCCTTTAACAAATAATTTTTGTGCCTCTTGCAATAGGGTAAGAATATCAAGCACTGGTAAACTTTTTATGTGCCTTGGTCAGAATGACTTTGTTGATTTTAGAGATATTATGAGAAAAGATTATAGTGATGATTATATAAAAGAAAAAATTAAATTTGCTCTTAATATTAAACCAAAACAACATGATTTCATGATTGGAGTAAAGATTAATAAATATATGAAAAGACACATGAACGTAACAGGTGGATAATGAAATTTCATTTTTTATCATCAAACAATCCTGAAGCACAAAATACAGAAAAAAAACTAACAGAATTATTTGGGCAAAATTCTGTTGAAGATGCCGACTACATTATTCCAATTGGAGGCGATGGATTGCTATTAAAATCACTTCATAATTTTAATAAACTAAACAAACCATTTTTTGGAATAAACTTTGGTTCAATTGGTTTTTTAATGAACAATCTAAGTAATGAAAATTTAAATGATATGATTATCAATGCTAAAAAATCTACTTTTAAACCATTAAAAATGACTGCACAAAGTGTTAATAATGAGATTTTTGAAGCATATGCTTATAATGAAGTTTCTCTTATGAGGCAGACTCATTTGGCATCAAAAATTAAAATCAAAATAAATGATAAAGTAAAAATGAAAGAGTTGATATGTGATGGTGTTTTGTTATCTACATCAGCTGGAAGTACAGCTTATAATCTATCCGCACACGGTAGCATTCTACCTTTAGACTCAAATATACTTGCATTAACTCCAATCAGTGCCTTTAGACCAAGGAGATGGAGAGGTGCTCTGTTATCTGAAATTAGTAAAATTGATTTTGAAGTATTAAATAATGATGAACGCTCATCTAGCGTAACAGCAGACAATGTTGAATTTAGAGATATTAGTAAAGTGAATATTGTTTCTTCAGATGAAAATAAATGTACTGTATTGTTCGATAGTAAGCACTCTATTGAAGATAAAATTTTGAATGAGCAATTTAATTATTAAGATGAAATTTTTTTAAAAATACAAATCTTGTTACCATCTAAATCCCTTAAATATGCATAATAATCTTTACCATGTCTGGGCCCAGGCATTCCTTCATCTTTTGCTCCAAGACTAATTCCAATTTTATGAAATTCATTAACAGTTTTTTTAGAATTAGCTTTAAAAGTAATCATTGTACCATTTCCTATGGTTGCTTTTTTTTTGTTATGAGGTCTGATCAAGTATAATTCTATTTTTTTAGGAGTTTCTTTTTTAGCATAACCATAATATCGATTATGAGATAAAACTTTTTTAATTTTTAGAGGTTTTAAAATTTTACTATAAAATGCAGAAGATTTTTTTAAATTATTTGTTCCAATGGTAATAAAAGCAAACATAATTTAAAGATTGGTAGCCTCGGCCGGACTTGAACCGGCACTCCCAAAAGGGCAAGGATTTTAAGTCCTTTGTGTCTACCATTCCACCACGAGGCCTGATTTTGGACTAATATCAAACTATAGAACTTTTTCCACCATTTAATTCAATCATCCGAGTTATATCATCAACTATTGGTTGGATAGATTTCATATCCCATGATGAAACAACTATGTTAACACCACCTGTTTTAGCTGCAAGATTAAAATATGGGTAACTACCGATTGATGCATTTGTATAATTGTTTTGAATATTTTTTAAATTTTTTGCAATTTTACTTTCGTATAAATTAGTATTAATTGTTGTAATAAGTTTTGGGTTACCTTTTTTAATTTTTTTCATTAATTCCTCAAACATAACTTGCATTATTTCTGGCACACCGGGTAAAACATAAATATTTTTTACAATAAATCCTGGTGCAGCAGTCATTGGATTTAAAATAAGCTCTGAACCAAATGGCATTTTCGCCATTCTTTGCCTACTTTCATTAAATTCACCTTTTGGATAATAATTTTCAAGAATCTCAAAAGCCATTTTATTTGTTTCATATTGTAAATTAAAGGCTTCAGATATACTTTCTGAAGTTATATCATCATGAGTTGGTCCAATTCCTCCAGTAGTGAAAACATAAGAATATTTTAAGCTATATTTTAAAACGTTTTCTATTATTGTTTTTTTATCATCCTGAATAACAATAACTTCTTCTAACTTAATTCCAGCTTCTATTAATTTTTTTGCAATATAATTTGAGTTTGTATCTTGAGTTCTACCAGAAAGTATTTCATCACCAATAACAATAACTCCTGCAGTAAAAGAACTCATATGATTAATTGATATTTTCTATATATTATTTATTAATCGTAAGTAATTATTTTTTAAATGAGAAACAACAATATCCCAATACATACAAAAAAAGATTTTGAGGGCATGAGGAAAGCTGGTTCTTTAGCTGCTGATGTTCTAGATTCTTTGAATGAAAAGATTGTTCCAGGTATAAGTACTCAAGAAATAAATGATATATGTCATAATCAAATTATTCAAAACAAAGCAATACCAGCACCCTTAAATTATAAAGGTTTCCCAAAATCAGTTTGTACATCAGTTAATCATGTTGTCTGTCATGGAATTCCCTCTGAAAGAAAAATTCTATCTGATGGCGATATAGTAAATGTAGATGTAACAGTTATTCTAAATGGTTGGTATGGTGATAGTTCAAGAATGTTTGTTGCAGGCAAGACAAATAAAAAAAATTATGAATTTTTAAAAATAACTTATGAATCTTTATTAATTGGTATTAGTGAAGCTAAACCTGGTAAGCATATTGGCGATATTGGAAATAAAATTCAGAAACTTGCAGAAGGAAAAGGTTATTCTGTAGTAAGAGATTTTTGTGGTCATGGAATTGGAAAAGAATTTCATACACCACCAAGTGTTTTACACTTTGGAGAGCCAGGTGAAGGACCAATGTTAGAGCCTGGAATGTTTTTGACAATTGAACCAATGATTAATTTAGGTGGATGGCAAACAAAAATACTAAATGATGGATGGACAGCTGTAACAAAAGATAAATCTTTATCTGCTCAATTCGAGCATACAATTGGAATAACAGAAGAAGGAAATGAAATATTTACATTATCTAAAAATAATACAGCTTTTCCAATAAAGGATGTATAAGTAGATATAATGATACCTAGATATAATAGACCTAAAATTGAAAAGATTTGGTCATTAGAAAATAAATTTACAATTTGGACAGAGATTGAGTGTTTGATTGCAGAAAAACAAGCAAAACTCGGCGTTATTCCTAAAAAAGCTGCAAAAGAAATAAGAAATAAAGTAAAATTCAATGTTAAAGAAATAGAAAAAATTGAAAAAGAAACGAAACATGACGTTGTTGCTTATATTAATAATGTAAGCAAATATATTGGCGACTCATCAAAGTATTTTCATTTTGGTGTAACATCAAGTGATATTATTGATACTTCATTTTCTGTACAACTTAAGCAAACCTCAGAAATAATAAGAAAAAAGTTTAGTAGAGTGTATTCAAAGTTTAAAAATCAAATCTAAAAAATATAAAAACACATTAATGATTGGAAGAAGTCATGGAATACATGCTGAACCTATTACTTTTGGATTAAAATTATCTTCCTTTTATTTTGAGTTTAAAAGAAATTTAGAAAGACTTGATCAAGCGATCAACGAAGTATCTGTTTGTGCAATTTCTGGACCTGTTGGAACTTTCAATTCTATAGACCCAAGAGTTCAAGATTATGTAGCAAAAAAACTTAAACTAAATTCTGAAGATGTATCAACTCAAGTAATTCCAAGAGATAGACATGCATATTTTTTCTCAGTATTAGGAATTTTAGCATCTTCTATTGAGAGATTTGCTGTAGAAATTCGAAATTTACAAAAAACTGAGGTATTAGAAGTTGAAGAAAATTTTTCCTCTAAGCAAAAAGGTTCTTCTGCAATGCCTCACAAACGTAATCCGGTATTGAGTGAGAACTTAACAGGTATCTCACGATATATTAGAAGTGGTGTAATACCTTCACTAGAAAATGTCGTACTTTGGCACGAGAGAGATATTAGTCATTCTAGTGTTGAAAGAATTATGACTCCAGATATTACAATTGCAACTGATTTTGCACTAAATCGTTTAAATGGAATTATAAAGAATTTAAAAGTTTATCCAAAAAATATGTTGAAAAATTTGAATATGCTTGGAGGCTTACATAGAACTCACAATATTATGTTAAAATTAATTGAAAAAGGACTGAAAAGACAACAAGCTTATAAAATTGTTCAAGAAAGTGCCACGGAAACATGGAATAATAATAAGAATTTTTCCCTAGTTTTTAAAAAAAATAGAGAATTAAACAAAATATTAAATTCAAAAGAAATCGAAAGAATCATTAAAGATGATAATGATCTAAAGAAAATAGATTGGATTTTTAAAAATAAAATTAAATAGTCTTTATTTTTTCTAATATCTGAACTATTTTATATTTATGCCAATGACTGTAGAACAAATTGAGCAATTTATTAAAGAAGCTATACCAGATGCAACTGTTGAAATTGAAGATCTTAAAGGTGATGGTGATCATTACAGTGCTATTGTAAGATCAAAATCATTTTCTGGCAAAACAAGAGTAGAACAACATAAGATGGTTTATGATGCTTTTAATGGTAAAATGGGTAGTGATTTGCACGCACTTAAGCTAAAAACTGTATCGGAGTAATAATGAATAACAACGACCATGTATCTCAAAATATAGAAAATGAAATTAATTCTAATGATGTAATGCTTTTCATGAAGGGTACCCCCGTATTTCCAATGTGTGGATTTTCTGCAAGAGTAGTTGAAATATTAAATAAAGTGGGTGTTAAATTTGGAACTGTCAATGTCTTAGAGAGTGATGAAATGAGAGAAGGTATTAAAAAATATTCTAATTGGCCAACCTTACCACAACTTTATGTTAAGAAAGAATTTATAGGTGGTTGTGATATCATAACTGAAATGTTTGAAAGTGGTGAATTATTAGAATTATTCAATACAAATGGAATAGACGTAAACCCATCATAAATTGTTAAATAATAGTTATTTAAAAGGTGTAATATTTTCCTGTATTGCAGCAATTTTTTGGGGACTTCCACAACCCCTCTTTTTTAATGAACTAAATCACGTTGATACTATTGAAGTTGTGGCTCATAGAGGTTTCTGGTCATTTATCTTTTTACTTTTATTATTAATTTTAATCTCAAACATAAGTGATTTTATTGAAATTTTTAAATCTAGAAAAAGAATTTTTATTTTAACAATTACAGCATTTCTTATCGCAGGTAACTGGGCAGGTTTCATTTATTCTGTAGGACAAGAAAGAGTTCAAGATGCATCAATGGGTTACTTTATTACCCCAATGATAAGTATTGTTCTTGGTTATTCTTTTTTAAATGAGAAAATAACTAAGCCTAAATTTGCATCAGTATGTCTTATGTTTTCAGGTATATTATTCTTATTTATTAATTTAAATCAATTTCCATTCCTAATAATTTGGATTGGAACCTCATGGGCAATATATGGATTGTTAAGAAAGCAGGTTAATGTTAATCCTTCAATTGGTTTACTATATGAGACTTTCATAATATCTTTAATATCTATCCCATACTTAATTTATTTATTTTGGCAAAATGAAAATAGTATCTTTAGTATTGATTTGAAGACATCATTATTTTTAATTCTTACTGGAGCTGTAACGATTTTTCCATTATTTTTTTTTAATTTGGGTTTAAAATTTATTCAATTAGGTCTTGCTGGAGTTTTATTTTACTTAGCACCGACATTTCATTTTATAACTTCAGTATTTATTCTTAATGAAGAAATTTTACAAATTAAGCTGGTATCATTTATAATTATTTGGATAGGAATAATAATTTATATTTATGATAGTTATAAAAAAGAAATTATCTTGAATAATATTCAATAACTAAGTTAGGTTCCATTGTTACAGGATAAGGAACATCATGAATTAGAGGCGCTCTTAAAAAACGACCTTTCAACTCTTTTACATCAACTTCTAAGTATTCTGGAATTTCTCTTTCTTGAGAACTAACCGATTCTACAATTAAGTTAATTTCTTTACTTTTATCTCTTATTGAGATTTCATCTCCATCACTAACACTATAAGATGGAATGTTAACTCTTTTTCCATTGACCTTTACATGACCATGATTAACTAACTGTCTTGCTGAAAAAATTGTAGGTACAAATTTCATTCTATAGACTGTAGCATCTAATCTTCTTTCTAAAAGTTCAATTAAAATCTGACTTGTATCACCTTTAATATTGGAAGCTTTTTTAAAAATATTCCTAAATTGTCTTTCAGTTAAATCACCGTAATAAAACTTAAGTTTTTGCTTAGCAAATAACTGATTTCCATAATCTGATAGTTTCTTTCTTTGTCCCTGTACACCATGCTGACCGGGCTTTGAGTTTCTTCTATTAAAAGGGCTTTTAGGTCTCCCCCACAAGTTAACACCTAGCCTTCTATCAATTTTATATTTAGAGTTATGTCTTTTTGTCATTATTATGAGGGGTATATAGTGATTTAAAGTCCTATGTCAAATTTAATATACTCAATTTTTGGCTTATTTATTAAGTTTTTTAGTAATTCCCCATAATGTCTGCAATTCTTTCTTTGTAAGAGGGATTTTTGTGAAAATACTATAAATATTATTTTTCATACTTTCTTTTTTTTCACTTGGTGTAAAAAATTTTTTATTTTCAAGTTTCTCAATCACATAATTTAAAAATTTAGATAATTGATATTTACTAATATTATCTTTTTCAATTAAAATAGAGTTAGTTATTTTTAAATTATTCAATTCAAATAATTTATGACTTAAAACAGTAACTGCATGAGAAAGGTTTAATGAATTACTTTTACTACTTGTTTCAATAGTAAAAATAATATCAGATAATCTCAAATCCTCATTTGAAAGTCCTGAATTTTCAGGGCCAAAAAGTATTGCTGTTTTTTTATTAACAGTAATTTTTCTTTTAATGAATTTAAAATCGTTAGTAGAATTTTTTTCCAAATATCTTCTTCTATTCGTTGTGGCCACAACATAAGAAAAATTAGAAAGTGCAATTTCTAAATCATCATAAACCTTAATATTCTTAATAATTTTCGTTGCTTTTTTTGCTGCATTTATTGATTTATTGTTTAACCATTTATCTCTTGGCGAAACAACAATTAGATCTTTTAAACCAAAGTTGTACATAACACGAGCAACCATTCCAATATTTTCAGGAAGTTGGGGCCTAACTAAAATTATGCTTGGGTTTTTTGGAGTCAATTTTTATTCTTTAAATCATTTAATAGCTTAAAAGTAATGCTATCAAAAATAGCGCTATAAGATGCATCAATAATATTTGGAGATACACCAATAGTTGTCCAATGTGTATTAGTGGAATCTGATGATTCAATTAAAACTCTTGTGATAGCACCAGTACCTTTTTCTGATGAAAGAATCATAACCTTGTAATCAGTTAACTTTAAATCTTTGAGATTAGGATAATAATCAATTAGGGCTTTTCTTAATGCACTATCAATAGCATTTACTGGACCATTTCCAGTACCCACTGTCATCATATTTGAATCTTTAACTTTTAAAAATACCGTAGCCTCTGCTTCAGTAACAATTTCACCTTTAGCATTCCATCTTCTTTCATCTGTGACTCTAAATTTTTCTAAATTATAAAAATCCTCAAAATGACCAAGATGACGTCTTACTAATAGCTCAAAACTAGCTAAAGCAGTATCAAATGAATATCCTTCTGATTCTTTTTCCTTGATAATCTCTAAGATATTGTTGATTTCATTTTTAGGTAGATCAATATTAATCTTATTTAATTGATTTAATATATTAGATCTTCCTGCCTGATTTGAAATTACTACGTTTCTAGAATTACCAACAATTTCTGGTTTAATATGTTCATAAGTTGAAGAATTTTTTTCTATTGCAGATGCATGTAATCCACCTTTATGAGAGAAAGCATGATCTCCAACATATGGAGCATTTTTTCTTGAAGGCATGTTAAGAATATCATTTAATGTTCTAGAAATATGAATTAAATTTTTTAACTTATCTTTTGAAATATTTGTTTTATATTTTGTTTTTAGAACCAAAGATGGAATTAAGGAAATTAAATTAGTATTTCCACATCTTTCTCCTAAGCCATTAATTGTTCCCTGTATCTGTCTTGCTCCAGCATTAATAGCTGCTAATGCATTTGCAACTGCATTGTCAGTATCATTGTGAGCATGTATACCAACATTTTGACCTGGTATAACTTTTACTACTTCTGAAACAATATTGTAAATTTCATCTGGAAGAGTTCCCCCATTTGTATCACAAAGCACAACCCATCTTGCACCAGCGTCATATGCTGCTTTAATACAATTCAATGCAAACTCTTTATTTTCTTTAAAACCATCAAAAAAATGTTCTGCATCAAAAATTGGCTCTTTGTTTTTATTTTTTATTGATTGAATACTATCACTAATCATTTTTAAATTTTCATCTTCAGATATCTCTAAAGCGTTTTTTACTTGAAATGGGGATGATTTACCTACAATACAAACGCAACTTGCGCTTGAATTAATAAGTGCATTTAATCCTGGATCGTTATCTGCACTTCTACCTGGTCTTCTTGTCATACCAAAGGCAGTCAATTTACTTTTTGAAAATTTTGTATTTCTTGAAAAAAAATCATTATCGGTAGGATTTGCTCCCGGCCATCCACCTTCAATGTAATCTATTCCTAAATCATCAAGATGTTGGGATATATTCATTTTATCACTAACAGAAAAATTAACTCCTGTTGTTTGCTGGCCATCTCTAAGTGTGGTATCGAATAAATATACTTTATCTTCCATAATTACTAGATCGCTAATAGAGTATAAATTAAAATTTACTAGATTTTTCCAAGTTTTTGCAAGATTTCGTCTCTATCAAATAATGGTAGTAGATATTTTAATTCGGGTCCATGAGATTTTCCTGTCAAAATTAACCTCAAAGGCATAAATAAATCTTTTCCTTTAAGCCCAGTTTTTTTGTTAATTTTTGATGTCCAATGATCCCATGTTGTTTCATCAAAAGGACCCTCGGGTAATTCATCAACTGCCGTATTAATAAAATTATCATCAATATTTAAATCTTTAGCATTATTTATTTTTGTAATTACTTCTTCCCATTCTTTAGCTTGATTAACAAATGAAATATTATTTTTAATAAAACGCCAAAAACTCTCTTTTTGAAAATTAGATTTTATATTTTTTAACTTATGACTAATCTCATTATAACTAAATAATTTAATGGTATTTTCATTAAGATTTCTTAAGGATTCAATTGAAAATTTAGCAGAAGATCTAGATAAGCTTTGAATATCAAATTTTTTTACTATTTCATTTAAATCTTTGATTGGATCAATATTACTGCTCGAACCAATAAAAAGAAAATAATTAAGTAAAGATATATTTTCGTATCCTTCCTCTCTAAAATTTTCAATTGAAAGACTTCCAAGTCTTTTGCTAAAACCCTTACCAGTTTCATCAACTAAGAATGGATGATGAGCAAATGATGGAATAGAAGATTCAAGAGCCTTAAAAATTTGAATATGATAAGCAGTATTAGCTATGTGATCTTCCCCTCTAATAATATGTGTAATTTTTTCTTCAATATCATCAATGACTGAAGGTAAATGGTATAATAATGTTCCATCAGCTCTAATTAAAACAGGATCACTCAAATTTTTTGCATCAAATGAAACATCTCCTTTAATGATATCTTTCCAACTAATATTTTCATGATCTAATTTGAATCTCCAATGGGGTTGGATTCCAGATTCTATTTTTTTTTCTACTTCTTCATTACTTAGATTTAATGATGATCTATCATAAATAGGTGGTTTCCCAGATGATAACAAAGATTTTTTCTTTAAAGCTAATTCCTCTTCTGTTTCAAAACATGGATAAAGTCTTTTCTTTTGTTTTAGAATTTGGATTTTCTCATTGTAAATATGTTGTCTAGAGGACTGATTAAAAGTGTAATTCCAATTTAATCCAAGCCATTTAAGATCATCTTTGATACTTGTCTCAAATTCTTTAGAACTCCTATTGGCATCAGTATCATCAATTCTTAATACAAACTCACCTTGATTTTTTTGACAAAAAATCCAATTCAAAATTGCTGATCTAGCATTACCGATATGTATTTTTCCTGTAGGGCTAGGAGCGAACCTACACTTCATATTATTCTTTAGGAATTTCGCAAACGGGAATAGGCTTCATCTTATGAAGATTTGGCTTTCTAATTTCTTCGTATCTACTGTAGTATTCACTAGATTTATTTTCCATTGCTTCTTCTAATTGCTTATATGAAAGACCAAGCTGGCTTTCATCATTTCTACTATCATCCCATAAACCATCTGTCGGTGCTGCGCTAATAATATCTTTTATAACCCCAATTTCTTCGGCTAATTCCCACACCTCAGTTTTAGTACAATCTGCTATTGGCGATATATCTACGCCTCCATCACCATATTTTGTATAAAATCCAACACCAAAATCTTCAACTTTATTTCCAGTACCAACAACTATACCATTATTACTTTGAGCTATTTGGTATAGAGTTACCATTCTTAGTCTAGATCTTGAATTTGCAAAAGCTAACTCACTATCAAAATTTTGCATCGTATTTTGAAATGTTTTAAAAACATTATCTAGCTCGATTATTTTTGTTTCAACATTTGGGTAATTTTGCTCTAAAAATTCTAAATGTCTTAAACTTAAATCATGTTGTGATGAGTTTTGCTTAATAGGCATTGAAACAGCTATAGTTTTTAAACCAGTTTGAGCACATAAGGTGCTAGTAAGAGCTGAGTCAACTCCTCCTGACACTCCTATTACTAGTGTAGTTGGACTATTATTTATAGATTTAGCGTAATCTTTAATCCAATTAGAAATATATAAAATTTTATCTTTTGAATTCATATGTAATATATAAATAAAAATTTATAAATTTGAAGATTGCTTTGAGAGGAATTTTTCTTCCTTTAAAAAATCTGATAATAAAAAAGCCAATTCTAGAGACTGCGAGGCATTTAGTCTCGGATCGCAATATGTATGATATCTATTTTTTAGATCTTCATCTGTTATTTCTTGAAGACCTCCCATACATTCTGTAACATCTTGACCAGTCATTTCTAAATGGACGCCACCTGGATATGTTCCTTCGCTTCTGTGAATTTGAAAAAATTGCTGAATTTCAGAAATTATATCTTTTAATGGCCTAGTTTTAAAACCCGTGTTAGATTTGATAGTATTTCCATGCATGGGGTCACAAGTCCAAACAACATTTTTACCAGTTGAATTAACTGATCTAATTATTTTTGGAAGTATTCCACTAACTTTTTCATGACCCATTCTACATATCAGCGTTATTTTTCCAGACTCATTATTTGGATTCAACACATCTAATATCTTTAATAGTTCTTCTGTCTTTGTGCTTGGACCCACTTTAATACCTATAGGGTTCTCAATACCTCTTAAAAATTCAATATGTGCTCCATCAAGTTGTCGTGTTCTGTCACCTACCCACAACATGTGAGCTGAAACATCGTACCACTTACCTGAAGTACTATCTATTCTTGTTAATGCTTCCTCATATTGAAGAAGTAAAGCTTCATGACTTGTAAAGAAGTCTGTTTCATTTAATTGTCTTACACTGTTTCCATTTATTCCACATGCCTCCATAAAAGATAAGCATTCGTCAATTCTAGAAGATATCTCTCTAAATTTAGCAGCATTCTCACCTTTAACAAAATTTAGGTTCCATTGATGTATTTTATTTAAATTAGCAAACCCACCTTGAGAAAAAGCTCTTAATAGATTAAGTGTTGATGCAGACTGATTGTATGCTTGAATCAATCTATCTGGATTAGGATCTCTGTCTTTTTGATTGAAGTCTATCCCATTAATTATATCGCCTTTATAAGACTCAAGTTCTAAATCATTAATAACTTCTGTAGCAGATGATCTTGGCTTTGCAAATTGTCCAGCAATTCTTCCTACTTTAACAATTGGACAAGAAGCGCCAAACGTTAATACAACAGCCATTTGTAAAATTACTTTAAATGTATCTCTAATATTATCTGGATGAAAATCTGCAAAACTTTCTGCACAATCCCCACCTTGTAATAAAAAAGCATTTCCGTTTGAAACTTCTCCAAGTTTCTTTTTTAATAGTCTCGCTTCTCCAGCAAAAACTAAAGGTGGATATTTGGAAATTTCATTTAGAGTTTTATTTAGATGATCTTCATTCTGATAGTTAGGCATATGAAGAGCATTTTTATTTCTCCAACTATTTGGTGACCATTTATCGCTCATAATTTGAAAAGGCTCATAAACCCTAATATATCTTGAAACAAGGGTTATTATTTAGATCTTTTATTTCTTAGAATTTTTAAGGCTGATCTTTCAATAGCAAGTGAATTTTTGGGAATATTTTTAGTGATAACACTACCTGCGCCAATTCTAGATTTAGACTCAATTACAACTGGAGCAATGAGTGATGTGTTTGAACCTATAAATACATTATCTTTTATTATCGTTTTGTGTTTTTTCTTTCCATCATAGTTACAAGTTATTGTGCCAGCACCTATATTCACATTATTTCCTATTTCTGAATCTCCAACATATGAAAGATGAGCAATAGAAACATTATTTCCAATTTTAGAATTTTTTATTTCAACAAAGTTACCAATCTTTGATTTTTTTCCGATTTTTGTTTTTGGTCTTAATCTAGCACTTGGACCAATATGTGAATTTTCATCTATTGTAACCTCTTCTAAGTATGAATTACTTTTAATTATTGAACCTTTTTTTATAATTGTTTTTTCCTTTATTGTAACATTGCTTTCAATTGTAACACTAGGTTCAATTTTGGTGTCATGGCTTAAATAACAAGTATTGGGTTTTAAAAAATTGACTCCATTTTTTATAAAATTTTTTACGTATTTTTTTTGCAAAATATTTTGTACAACATTAAAATCATCCAATGTATTTATGCCCAACATTGTTTCTTTGTTGCACTCAATATAATTGATAGGAATATTTTTTTTTGAAAAAATTTTGCATATATCAGGAAGATATCTTTCTTTTTTAATTTTATTTTCTTTAATATTTTTTAAATTATCAAATAATAATTTAGTATTTGCTATCAAAATACCAGAATTACATAAATTGATTTTTTTTTGTTCAGGTTTTAAATTGATTTGCTCAATTATTTCTTCAACGTAGTTGTTATTTAATAATAACCTACCATAACCATGTGGCTCTAAAGTATTAAATGCAATTAATGAAGCTTTCGCTTTACTTTTTTTAAATTTACTTACTAGTTTTCTTATATCTTTAACTTCAACTAAAGGCGTATCACCAAATAAAATTAAAATATTTTTTGATTTAACATATTTTTTAACTTGCTCAATTGCATCAGCGGTTCCTTTTTGTTTTTTTTGAACAACTAACTTTGAGGTATTTAATATTAACTTTAATTCTTCTTTATTTTTTTCATTAGATACAACTAATATATTTTTACCAGATATTTTTTTTGCAATATTAAAAATATGTGAAACAATTGGTAAACCGCATAATGGATAAAAAAGTTTTGATTTACTTGCTTTAAATCTCGTACTATTGCCTGCAGCAAGTATAACAGTTGTAATATCAGACATTAGGTTAGAAATTTCTTAAAATTTCGTTTCCAACATTAATTATTTCTTTTGAAGCATCTGATGTAACACTTATATCTACTACACCCCTTCCAACTGAGAATGTTTCAGCAAATAATACTTTGCTAGACAGTCGGGAGCGAGCAATTTTAGCACCAGCATATCTTAAACGCAAAATCATTGCGTCAGTTAATTTTGCTCTCGGCATCACTCTATTAAGAATAATTATTGGATTTTTTCTTTCTTGTTTTGCAATTTTTAAAAAAGGAAGTGTAGCCATTAAGTCTACTGGACTTGGTTGTACTGGAACAAATACCCTATCAGAAGCTTTTACAACCTGCATTGTTTCAAAAGTTATAGATGGAGGGCTATCAATTATTATAAAGTCGTACTTTCTTTTTATGGCTTTAATTTCATCTATTAAATTCCTTATATCAAAATTTAATTGAGTTATTCCAATATCATCTTCACCATAATAAGATTTTCTTGCTTCAAGCCAATATGATAGACTTTTTTGTGCATCAGCATCTATAACAGCTACTTTGTAACCACTATTGCTCCACAAAACTGATAAATTTGCTGAAAGAGTCGATTTACCTGAACCACCTTTTTGATTCGAAAATGCTATAACTTTTCCCATATACAAGTATTGATAATAACTATTTTAAAGATAGATGGAAACATTTTATAAAAAAATATGAAAAAAAATAAGTTAGATATTGCAAAAAAATTATTAAGCAGTGGAGAACTTGTAATATTTCCCACAGAAACAGTATTTGGTCTTGGAGCAGATGCAACAAATGATGAGGCTGTAAAATCTATTTTTAAAGTAAAAAAAAGACCACGAAGTAATCCAATTATCTGTCACTTTAAAAGTATTAAACAAATAGAAAAATATTTTATTTTAAATAAATTTGAAAAAAAATTAGGTTCAACATTCTGGCCTGGTCCTTTGACAATAATATTAAAAAAAAAGAAAAATTCTAAAATATCAAAATTAGTATCTAACAACTCAACTTTAGTTGGCTGCAGAATTCCCGGTAATAAGTTGGCAAAAAAATTAATTACTTTATTTGACCTACCTATTGCAGCCCCTAGTGCTAATCTGTCAGAAAGAACTTCCGTAACCAATATTATGGATATCGATCCTATTCTAGTAAAAAAAATATTTGTTTTAAAAGATAAACAGTCTTCTCATGGACTAGAGTCCACAGTTGTTAGAATTGATACCAATAATGAAATTGAAGTATTAAGATATGGCAGCATAACTGTTGAAGAGCTAAAAAAATATGCAAAAGTAAAAATTAAAAAGAAATCATCTATTTCTCCTGGTAATTTAAAAAAACATTACTCAACTTTAAAGCCAATAAGAATGAATGCTAAAAGAATACTAAAAAATGAAGGTTTATTAAATTTTGGCAATAATAAATTAAAATCTAAAATAATTAATTTAAATTTGAGTAATAAAAAAAATTTAAATGAAGCAGCAAAAAATTTTTATCATTATCTTCATAAATTAGATCAAAGTAGATGCAAAAAAATTGCTGTAGTAGAAATACCTGATAAAGGGCTTGGCAAAACTATAAATGACAGATTAAGAAGAGCAATTAAATAATTACAATCTATTTAAATAATCCATTAACCTATAATAAATAATGGCTGAAGAATACAATGGTCTTCTAAACATGTTGCCACCTGGAATTTTAAAATGATTAATTTGCTCAAACATATCAAAATTATTTGATTTATTTAAAATTTTTTCAGCTACCATTTTTCCTCCCATAATACTCATAGCTAACCCATGCCCAGAGTAAGCATGAGCATAATATAACTTTTGATTCATTATAGTTCCAAAAATGGGCAATCTATTTATTGATATTGCCAAGGTACCTCCCCAAGAAAATTCAATTTTAAATTTTTTTAATTCAGGAAAAACTTTATACATTCGTTTAGAGACAAAACTCTTTGCATCTTTTACAAAATGAGATGTAATTGTTTCAGGTCCTCCAAAAAGAAGTCTGTAGTCTTCTGAAAATCTATAATAATCAATCATAAATCTAGAATCTATTACGCCACAATTTCTTTTGATTAATTTACTTGCCAGATCTTTTCCGAGAGGTTCTGTTGCAATAATATAATTATTTATAGGCATAAAATAATTTCTCTTTGATCCTAAAAGATTGTCAAGATAACCATTGCAACCAATAATTACTTTCTTTGCTTTAATAATATTTTTTCCAGAGTGAATTATAACTTCTTTTTGATTATCAACAATTTTATCAGCCGGAGAATTTTCATATATATTTATACCATTTGCTAAACACTGTTCTGCTAAACCATATGTCAGTTTTAATGGGTTTAAATGATAAGAATCCTTTAAAAGCATTCCAGAAAAATATCTGTCACTATTAACTTCATCTCTTATTGAATTGTGGTCAAAGTATTCAAAATTATTATAATTATAATTCTTCTGCATATGCTCAATTTCATCTTGAAAATATTTATAATCTTTTTTTGTGTTGCCTACATGAAGAACACCTTGTCTAAGCGCACAGTCAATTTTGTATTTTTCAATTAAATTAACTACATTTGAAACAGCTTCTAATCCAACTTTCCAAAAAAATTTTGCTTTTTCAATACCAAATTTTTTTTCTAAGTAGAATTGATCTTTTCTCATTCCAATTCCTAGTTGACCGCCATTCCTACCAGAAGCACCAGATCCAACTTTATTTGCTTCCAAAATCGTTATTGATAAACCTTGATTAGATAAATTTAATGCTGAAGAAATACCTGTTAAACCACCTCCAATAATACATACATCAGTTGAAATATTCTCATTTAATTTAATTTGATTAGGAAAATTAGGTGCTGAAAATTTATAAAAACTCTCTTTTTCATTATCATGTTGATTAAAGGTCCTTTTTTTTGTAGTAAACATTTACTTATCTTTAATGGTTTAACAATAATTAGTAAACAAACAGTCTCAATATGATTGAAAAATTTCAAAATTGGTTTCATGAAAACTCTATTACAGAAGTTGAATGTTTAGTTCCAGATCTTGGAGGTATAGCAAGGGGAAAAATTTTACCAACTAATAAATTTTTAAAAGGACTTGAAGATGAAAGTCACAGATTACCTCAGTCAACTTTTATTCAAACGATATCAGGAGATTATGCAACTGAGGACTCGGCTGGTGCTTTACCAAGAAGTGTTTACAATCCAACTGATATTGATGTAATTTTAAAACCAGATTTTGATACAATGAGAGTAGTGCCATGGTACGACGACCCTACTGCACAAATTATCTGTGATGCAATAAATCTTAACGGAGATGATGTTATAAATTCTAGTAGGAATGCTCTAAAAAATATTCTTAAACTTTATAAAAAAGATAAATTAACTCCAATTGTTTCGCCAGAGTTAGAATTTTATTTAGTGAAACCTAATGCTGACTCAGACTACCCCCTTGAAGTGCCAGTGGGTCAATCAGGTAGACAAGAAACAGGTAAGCAAGCCTTGGGTATAGATGCTGTGAACGAATTTGATCATCTTTTTGAGGATGTATATAACTATTGTGAAGCTCAAAATATTGAAATTGATACTATTAATCATGAATCTGGCTCAGCTCAAATGGAAATTAATTTTCAACATGGTGATCCTTTAGATCTAGCAGACCAGGTATTTTTATTTAAACGAACTCTAAGACAGTCGGCTTTGAAACATAAACTTCATGCAACATTTATGGCAAAACCTATGGAGAACCAACCTGGTAGTGCAATGCACATACATCAATCAATATATAATGAAAAAAATAAAAATATTTTTTTTAATCAATCAACTAAAATTTCAAAAAAAATGAAAAACTATTTAGGCGGTTTGGAAAAATATACTCCATTATTAATGCCAATATATGCTCCAAATATAAATTCCTTTAGAAGATTGTTTGCAACTTGGGGTGCTCCTAAAAATGTTAAATGGGGAATAGGTAATAGAAGTTGTGGTTTTAGAATTCCATCAATTGAGGAAAAGAATATGCGTATTGAAAATAGAATTCCTGGATCTGATACAAATCCATATCTAGTTTTTGCAGCTAATTTAGCTTCAGGATATTTAGGAATGAAAAATAATTTAAAACCAAATCCAGAAACTAAAGATAGTGCATTTAAAGATAAAAATTCTAATCTTCCTAAGAATATGGATGAATCATTAACTCTCTTTGAAAATGATGAAGATATAAAATCCATATTTAATGAAAAATTTATAAGGTCGATTGCTGCAATAAGAAGAGTCGAGTATCAAGCTTATTTATCTGTCATAAGTTCTTGGGAGCGAGAATATTTATTACTTAATGTTTAAATTTTTTATTAAAATAAAAATAAAATAAACCAATTATTATTAAAGCAAACATTAAAATTGCTGATAATGCGTTTACTTCAGGACTCAATCCTAATCTAACTTTAGAAAAAACTACAATTGGCAATGTGTTAGCACCAGGCCCAGTAGTAAAACTAGCAACAACTAGATCATCTAAAGAAATTGTAAAAGCTAATAACCAACCAGCAATAATAGTAGGTAAAATTATTGGTAAAGTTATTTTATATAGTACCTTGGTATAATTATAGCCTAGATCCATCGCAGCTTCCTCAATATTTTTGTTAAAGTCAGTTAATCTTGCTTGAATAATAATTGCGACAAATGCAATACAAAAAGTAACGTGTGATATGAAAATAGTTAATTGTCCTCTAGATGATGGAAATCCAATTAGATTATTTAAGGTTATAAAAAAAAGTAACATTGAAAGACCTAAAATTAATTCTGGTAAAACCAAAGGTGTTGAAGAAAGAAAAATATAGAATGATTTAAAAGGAATTTTTCTTATTCTTACAAGTGAATATCCAATCATAACTCCTAAAATTGTAGCAAAAGTTGCAGATAAAGCTGCAATTTTAATACTAATAATAAATGCCTCAATTATTTGTTCATTATTAAATAATTCATTGTACCATCTTAAAGAAAATCCTTTCCAAACCATTACTCTCTTATTTTCGTTAAATGAGTAAAAAATTAAAACTAAAATTGGGAAATATAAAAAAAATAAACCTAAAAAAATAACTGTACTTTTAATTAAACTAGATTTCATTTTTTTGACTCCAACGAGAATAAAGTATTTGAAAAATAACAATTGGTAAAACCAAAATAATAATTCCACTAAAAGCTAAAGCACTAGCACCTGGCCAATTTCTATTAACAAAGAATTCCTCCCATAATATTTTTCCATAATACAATCTATCACTACCGCCTAACATTTCAGGTATAATAAATTCTCCAACAACAGGTATAAAAACTAATAAAGATCCAGCAACAATTCCTGGAACAGACAAAGGAAGTATAACTTTAAAAAAAGTTTTAATACGATTTAGTCCTAAATCTTTAGATGCTTCAATTAAATTTAAATCAAATTTATTTAAGTATCCATAAAGTGGTAAAATCATCAAAGGTAAATAAGTGTATACAATTCCCATGATAACAGCGTATTGATTGTATAATAACTGAAGTGGCTCTAATGTTATGCCTAGGTTTAGAAGTATTACATTTAAAATTCCATTATTCTGTAAAATTATTTTCCATGCATATACTCTTAATAAAAATGATGACCAAAATGGAATAACTACTAAAACTAATAAAATATTTCTTAATCTGATATTTGAAGTCGCAATATAAAAAGATAATGGGAACCCAATAAGTAAACA
>CACBLW010000007.1 GCA_902540265.1 uncultured Alphaproteobacteria bacterium | reverse complement strand
ATAAAGAGATTTATCTGGGTAAGCATGAAATTCTTCATTACCAAAATTAATTAATTGATAGTACATTAGCCTCTTTTAATATTTCATTTTCTAAATCCTCTAAAATATATTCATCAGTTTCCTTTTTTGATAAATTTTCTCTATTTATTTCAAGAATAATTGGAACAGCCAATGGTGAGATACTTGTGAGTTTTTTTAATATAATTTTTTTATCAATTTTTTTTAAGATTTCTCTAAGTCTATCATAATCAATCATATTCTTTTTTGCGTCTTCATATGATGATTTTAGAAGAATGTGATCTGGTTCATTTTTTTTGAGAACTGTATAAATTAGATCAGAACTAAATAAAACTTGCTTTCCAGTTTTTTCCATCCCTGGTAACCTTCTTTCAATTAAACAAGATATAATTGCATTATCTCTAAACAATCTTTTGACTATTGAAGTTTCTTCAAGATAATTATCTAAATGTTTATCTAACAATCCTAAATTTAGAATTGTTTTAATTTGTTTAACTTCTTTTAAAGACCATAAAACAATAGCATAATCATTTGCAACAAAACCTAGAGGTTTATAGTTAAATTCCTTAAAGCCTCTAAGCAATAAAAATCCTAGTGTTTGATTGGCATGCCATCCTGCAAAAGTATAGATAACAGTATAAAAATTTTTTTTTCGGGGGAATTGTTCCACTAGATATTCATCTTTTTTAGGAATTTTAGATATATTTTTTTGTCTTTTTAACCATTCAGTAATTTGCTCTGGATATAAATCCCACATATTACTTTTTGCCAATAAAGCTCTAACTGAGTTAGCCAAATTTGTTGATAATGGCATTCTGCCTCCAGAGTATGATGGAATTTTTGAAATTAAAGATTTACTTCTTTTAACTTGTACTAAATTATTTTTCATTGATTGAAATTCTAGTATTTGACCGGCAAATATGAATGAGTCACCTTGAGAAAGATTTTGAATAAAAACTTCCTCTATATTCCCTAACGTTTTTGTTCCAAGTTTTATTTTTAACATCGGATTTTCAATTATTGTTCCAACATTCATGCGGTATTTTCGTGTTTCTCTTCTATTTACTAGCTTATAAATATTTTTATTTTCTCTCAATTGGAAAATTCTCTTAAATTGATCATAATTTTTTAAAACATATCCGCCATCTTGTATGAGATTAATCAATTGTTTGAAGTCATTAAGTTTTAATTTTTTGTATGGATATGCTTTGATAATTTCTTTGTAGAGATCATTAATTTCAAATTGCCCTGCACAAGCCGTTGCAAAAATATGTTGCGCTACAACATCAAAACTTCCTTCTTTTAAATCTATTTTATCTAAGTTATTTTTTTTTATTTCTTCAATAGCAGCTTTTGCTTCGATAAATTCAAAACGATTAGTGGGTACTAAAATTGCTTTTGAAGGTGTATTTAAATTATGATTTGATCTTCCTACACGTTGTAATAATCTATTAATTCCTTTAGGTGCTCCAACTTGAATAATTTTTTCTACATCTCCGTAATCTAATCCGAGTTCTAAAGAAGAAGTCGCAACAACACAGTCAACTAATCCTTTGCTAAGATTATTTTCTACTTTTAATCGTAAGTTTTTTTCTAATGAACCATGGTGAACAGCAATTTTTAATTTTTTCTTATTAATTAGCCATAAGTTTTTAAACATATATTCGGCTTGCGCCCTCGTATTAACAAAAATAATAGTTAATTTTGATTGCATTATTTCTTTATAGATTTCATTAATGGAATATGTAGCCATATGACCCGACCAAGGAATACGTTCTTTTGATTCTAGAATTTTAATCTTAGGTAAAACTGAATTTTCATAGGAAACTATTTTTGGTTTTTTGCGGCAAAGCCATTTTTTGGCGTCTTGTTTATTCTTGAGAGTTGCTGACAAACCTATTCGTTGTAAATTTGGAGAGAAAGTTTGTAGTCTTTCAATATTTAAACTTAGAAGATCAGCTCTCTTATTATCCAAAAAAGTGTGTATCTCGTCTATAATTATATATTTTAGATTGTAAAAAAATTCTTTTGCATTCTCATATGAATTTAATAATGCAAGTGACTCTGGAGTTGTAATAAGGATGTTAGGAGGTTTTTGTTTTTGTTTTTGTTTTTTATATGGTGTTGTGTCGCCTGTTCTTACTTGAAATGAAATATTTAAATCAAGCTCTTTAATAGGTTTCTCTAAATTTCTCATAATATCATTTGCAAGAGATTTTAAAGGAGAAATGTAAAGGGTATGAAGGCCTTTAAATTTTTTTAATTTTATTAAATCATCTATTGGATTAATAAATCCTGTCAAAGTTTTGCCAGCACCAGTTGGGGCAAATACAACAACATCAGATCCACTTCGAACATGCTGAAATGTTTCAATTTGATGAGGAAACCAGAACCATTTTTTTTTCTTCATCCACTTGTTTAGGGGGTGTAATAATAAGGGATTCGATTTATTTATATTCATATGGATTTCATTAATCATCAGTTATTTATCAAAGATATAAATGTACATATAGATCCAATATTGCCGAAAAAAACAGCAATTATTACACATGGTCACGCAGATCATGCAAGATTTGGACATGATCATGTTATTGCTACTAGGCAAACAATAGACATAATGAAAATTCGCTACGGAGATAAATGTGCGAAGAAATTTACTCCTCTTCGATACGGGCAAAAATATTCAATAAAAAACTATGATTTTACTCTTTACCCTGCAGGACATATTTTGGGAAGTGCTCAAGTTTTAATTGAGAAAAACAATCATCGTTTAGTCATCACAGGTGATTATAAAGTAGGAAAAGATGAAACATGTAAAAATTTCAAACTGGTTAAATGTGATACATTAATTACCGAAGCAACATTTGGATTACCCATATTTCAACATCCAGATCCCAAAGATGAAATTCAAAAACTCATACGATCTGTAAAGATAAATAAAAATAATTGTCATATTGTTGGTGCGTATGCACTTGGCAAAGCACAAAGAGTAATGAATCTTTTACGCCAGCAGAATTATAATGAAACAATTTATATTCATGGATCTCTAGAAAAGTTATGCCAATATTATTCAAAAGAAAAAATTAATATTGGAAAGTTTGAAAAAGTTTCTTCAAAGGTTAAAAGCTTTTATGAGGGTAAAATAATTATCGCACCTCCATCGGCTTTAAAGGACCGTTGGTCAAGACGGTTTCCTAATCCTATTATTTGCATGGCTAGTGGATGGATGACAGTTAAACAAAGAGCAAAACAACAAGGTATTGAATTACCTTTAGTTATTAGTGATCATAGCGATTGGAATGAATTACTAGATACAATTAAAAAATCAAAAGCGAAAAATATTCTTATTACGCATGGTCAGGAAGATGCATTAGTTTATTATTGTAAGAAACAAAACCTTGTTTCAAAGCCCCTTTCCATCCAAGGAAGAAGTGATGAGGAAATAGAATGAAAAAATTTTCTTCCTTACTTCACAATTTGATTTTAACACCAAGTCGAAATACTAAAATTAAATTACTTCAAGATTATTTTAAAACACTAGATATCAACCGTGCATATGCACTTGCAATTTTATCTGATCAACTTTCATTTCAATTTATTAAAGCATCTAAACTCAGAGAACTTGTCTATGAACAAGTAGATCAACATTTATTTGATTACTCATATGACTATGTTGGGGATTTAGCAGAAACAATATCATTAATTTGGCCAACAAATAAAGAGGGTAAATCACAAAATTTATCTACCTTAATAGAAAATATAAATAAAATTAAAAAGTCTGAAATTAATACAGAGTTTAGTAAAGTTTTGAGCGGACTATCTAATAACGAAAGGTGGACTTTAATCAAAATTTGCACAGGTGGATTGCGAATTGGAGTCTCTGAAAGATTAGTAAAAACTGCTCTAGCCGATCTGTATAACAAATCTGTAAATGAGATTGAAGAAATTTGGCATGGTCTAGAATTTCCATACGAAAATTTATTTCAATGGTTAAGAAATGAAACATCAAAACCAAAAATAGATTTTAAAAAATTATTTCACCCCATGATGCTTGCTAATCCTATTGATGAGGAAAAAGATTTTAAAAGATTGAACGCTAGTGAATTTCAAGCAGAATTTAAATGGGATGGAATAAGGGTTCAACTTATGGTTTCATCAAAAAGTGTATCACTGTACTCAAGAACAGGTGATAATATTTCATCTGCATTCCCAGAAATAGTTGAAAATACTAAAGGTGATGCGGTTATTGACGGAGAATTACTTGTAGGAAGAAATTTTAAACCCTCTGGCTTTAATGATCTACAACAAAGGTTAAACAGAAAAAAGGCATCAAAAGATCTTCAAGAAAAGTTTCCTGTCTTCATTCGAGCTTATGATATTCTTTTTTATAAAGGAAAAGATCTTAGAAAATTATTTCTTTACGAAAGAAGAAAATATTTAGAAAAATTTCAAAAAGAAAATAAAACTAATCAAATTGATTTGTCATTAATTATAAAATTCAAAACTTGGAAAGAATTAACAAAATATAAAAATAATGTTCACGATGATTTAAATGAAGGTGTAATGATTAAACTTAAAAATAGTGAATATCTACCAGGAAGAAAAAAGGGGTATTGGTACAAATGGAAAAAAAATCCAAAACTAGTCGATGCTATTTTGATGTATGCTCAACGAGGACATGGTAAAAGATCATCATATTATTCAGATTTTACGTTTGGTGTTTGGAAAGAAAATGAATTAGTTCCTATAGGAAAAGCCTATTCCGGTTACACGGATAAAGAACTATTAGTTTTAGATAAATTTATTAGAAATAATACTACCAATAAATTTGGTCCTGTAAGAGAAGTAAAGAAAGAAATTATTTTAGAAGTAGCCTTTGACGATGTCTTCCCCAGCAGTAGACATAAGTCAGGTGTTGCAATGCGTTTTCCTCGAATTCATAGAATTAGGTGGGACAAACCAACAAATGAAGTGCTTTCAATTGAAGAATTTAAGAAAGAATTTAAAATAGGTTAACTAAATTATTTTCACTTAGATGTGTCCATAAATTTGAAAAGCTTTGTTGAAATTTTTTTTGTGTATTTTCAGCATGCTCTTTTTTTTCAAATACACTATAAATACAAGATCCACTCCCAGTTAGTCTTGAAAATATAACATCATCAAAATCTTCTAAGAAATTTATTATGGATAAAAATTCAGGTTCATTTTTTTTAAGAATTTTCTCAAAATCATTTCCAGAATCTTGATCATTAATTTCTTCTAAATCAAATTCAGTATTATAATCAAAATCTGAAGGTTGAAATGTATCATACATTTTTTTTGTCGAACATTTAAAAGACGGTCTAATTAATAAGAAATAATATTTTGGAAAATGAACGTTAGCAATTAAATCACCCCTACCTCTAACTAGAGCATCTTTTTGATTCAAAAAAATAGGAATATCGGAGCCGAGATCAACATAATCAAATATATTTTTCTTCTTTATTAATTCGAGGTTTTCCAAAATTTTTATAACACTTGCAACATTAGATGAGGCAGAACCTAAGCCAGCTTCATAAGGAAAATTTTTTGATATAGTAATAAGAAGTTTAGGTTTATCTTCATGTATATAAGTAAATAATTTATGAATAATGCAATCCTCAAATAGATTATTTTTTGGAGCGAATTTACCAGTATAGATTACTTCAAATTTATTGTGAGGTTGAACAGTTATCTCATCGTAAAGATCAATGAATGTTATGCCAGTGCGAATATTATGATAACCATCATCCCTTTTATTTATAATCTTTAAAAATAAATTAATTTTGGCAGGTGATTTTTCAATTATTTTATCCGGCATTAATATTATCTAATTTGCTTTGAACATCTTCAGTTATTTCATCTTCTGGTTCAGCCAATTCTAGTGCTTGTTGCCAAAAATGAATTGCTTCTCTTTTTCTATTCATAGCATAATAAATATCGCCAAGATGGTCTAGAGATATTGCTTCACCAGGGGCAATATCTATTACTTTTTCCATTAACCTTGCAGCCTCTGGAAGATTATTTTTTTTAAAATGAGCCCACGCTAAACTATCGATGATATAAAAACTATCAGGATTAGCTTTATATGCTTCCTCTAACATTTTTAATGAACGATCTAGTTTGATATCTCTTTCGACCCAGCCATATGCAAGATAATTTAATACATTTGGTGTACCTGGCTGCAGTGCTAATGATTTTAAAAAATCTTTTTCTGCTAGTTCCCAGTTATCTTTTCTTTCATAACAAATACCTCTCATGTAATATATGTTCCAAAGATCATCTTGATTTTCTTTAATCATTTCATCATAAATTTTTAATGCTAGGTCAAACTTTTTATTGTAACGATAAAAATCAGCAAGGACTCGTTTAAGTGAATAATTATTATTATTATTTTCAACTATAGATATTATTTGTATTTCAGCCTCTTCGTAAGGACTATTAAATAAGTAATGACGAGCAAGATTATTCTGTGCATCAAGATAAAAAATATTATTTTTATTAACTTGTTTGTATATGTCTACTGCAACTTGATGCTGACCAACCTGATCAAATAACTCAGCTTTTATTATGATTGCTCTATCATTTTCAGGATCAATAATTTTTGCAAGAGATATATAAAACAACAAAAAATTATAATTTAAACGTCTTTGTTCATTATTAGAATAAGATGAAGATACGATCTCAACAAGCGCCCTACTTATAGTATCAATATCTTTAAGTGTATTATTTGAAAAAAAAATAAATTCTAGTACCTCACTCGGTTGTTCTAAATTTTTTCTAAGCTCGATAATTTTATTAAATTTTTCTTCTTTATAAAATGATGCAGCTGTAATTATGAGAGCTTCAGCATTGTTTTTATCCTCAGTTAAAATATTTTTGGCAATTTTTGATGCTAAATCGATATCTTCGGTAATTATAGCTGCGATAGCTTTATCCAGAAGACTATCTTCTGATAGATTTACTTCGTCTATATCAAAATTAAGAAGAGACGAGCTATAATCATAATTTTCATAAGCTGATTGAGAAATTAGAAAAGATGAACTAGTTAATGCAAAAGAACTGGAGTTAATTATTAAAATAATTGAGATAATTTGTAGTTTTTTAATTAAATTAATCATTTCAAAAATAGTAGAGTTACACTATGAATAGATAATTGTAATTTTCCATGAATCAATCAAATAAAAAAAATTTAGAATTTATAATTAATTCTGGGGTAAACTACTTCCTTCAGGATTCTCCTAGAAACTGGTTTGAAGATGAGAAAAAATTAGAGCAGTCTGGTTTTAACAAAGATACTGGGGATAAAAAAACTCAAATTGATGAAGTTATAAAAGATTTACAGAACCATAAATCTTCTCTTCAAAAAACGGCAACAAAATTAGTAGTTTATGATGGTAACTTAAACGCAAAAGTAATGTTAATTGGTGAAGCGCCAGGTAGAGATGAGGATCAACAAGGAATTCCATTTGTTGGAAAAGCCGGACAACTTTTAAATAAAATGCTTTTGGCCATTAATTTAAAAAGAGAAGACGTTTATATTACTAATGTAGTGAATTGGAGACCACCTGATAATAGAACGCCTAATGATAATGAAATTTTAGAATATTTACCCTTTTTGCAAAGACAAATTGATATTATTAAACCTAAATTTATCTTCCTATTAGGCGGAGTTGCAGCAAAAGCTATTTTATCAACACCTCTTGCGCTTGGAAAACTCAGAGGCAAATGGCATGAATACAAATCGTTTAATTTAGAACAAGGTATTCCTACAATAGCGTCCTATCATCCTGCTTTTTTACTTCGATCTCCTCAGTATAAAAAACAATCTTGGGAAGATTTACAAATGTTACAAGAAAAATTGAAAAATGAATAACAAAAAATTTTTCATTATTTGTTTTTTTTTCTCTGTAATTTTTTCAAAGCAAATCTTTGCGTATCAGCAAGATATTTTTATCAAATACGATAATATTTTTTCATCAAAAGTTCTAAGTGATGAAGATGTATATAATTATAAACAAGCTTATAAGTTTCAAGAAATATGCAAATGGAAAAGTGCAAATAATTTTATTTTAAAAATAAAAAATAAATCTTTACTTGGGCATATTTATGCTCAGAAATTTTTGCATCCTAATTGTTATCGATCAAAGTATTTAGAATTATATTATTGGCTGAAAAAATATAACGACCATCCTCAAGCTAAACAAATTTATAAATTAGCAATTAGACGAATGCCAGCTGGTTATAAAAGTCCAACAAAACCCTCTAATCCTATTGGTATAGAATCAGAACAGGTAATAAATAAAAAAATTAGTAAATATAAAAGCTCCAAAAAACTATCGAATAATCAGAAAGCTGAGAAAAGAAAATTAATTAATGGTATCAAATCAAGAGTGAATAAAGGTTGGCCAACTGGGGCAGTACAACTATTAAATCAAAGAGATGTAGATCTATTGTTAGATCAAGTTGAAATAGATCAACAAAAGGAATTAATCGCCAAAGGATACTTCTTAGCAAATAAAAATGATTTGGCGATCCAATATGCATCAGAAGCACTTGTTAATTCTGCTAAATATGTTCCTTATGCAGCTTGGACTGCCGGTCTATGTTCTTGGAGATTAGAAAAATATGAAGATGCTGCAAAATACTTTTCTCTCTTTTCCATTAGTCTAAAAGATGATGCATGGCATCAAACATCAGGTAGTTTTTGGACAGCTAGATCATATGCAAAACTTGGTCGCTATGATGATATCAATTTTTGGTTAAAAAGAGCATCAAATAATCCAAATAGTTTTTATGGAATGCTTGCACTTGAAATCTTAGGCGTCGATAAAAAAATAGAATGGGTTGAACATACTGATCTTAATAAAAATAATAGCACTATTTTAAATATACCAGCTGGAAAAAGAATACAGACATTGATACAAGTTGGATTTGCTGATGAATTAGAAAAGGAAATTGTTCATATTAATTCCATTCTAAATAGAGAAATAGCAAAGGAGTCTATTCAAATTGCTGAAAATTTTGATCTTGCCTATACACAATTAAAAATTGTCAATAAACTCGAAAATTTTGGTATGGATGTTCCAACGTATCTTTACTACCCAACAAGTATCTGGAAACCGAGAGATGGATTCAAATTAGAAAAAGAATTACTGCACGCCTTTATGCATCAAGAATCTATGTTTAATATTAAGGCAAAAAGTAAAGACGGTGCCATAGGTTTAATGCAGGTATTACCTTCAACAGCAAAATTTATTACCAAAAGTAAAGATGTAAAAAGAAGCAATAGCAATATTCTTAAAAATCCAGAAATAAATTTAGAGGTTGGGCAAGAATACATTACGTATCTTCTTGATCTAGAACAAGTTTCAAGAAATCTTATATTTTTAGCAGCAGCTTATAATGGTGGTCCAGGAAATTTACAAAAATGGAAAAATGAAACAAACTATATGGAAGACTCACTCTTTTTTATGGAAAGTATTCCCTCAAGAGAAACACGGTGGTTCATTGAAAAAATCTTAACAAAATATTGGATTTACCAAAATAAAAATAATAAGGAAATGCGTTCCTTAAAAATGCTAGCAAATGGAAATGATCCACTTTATTAATAGGTTATGCCAATTGATACTTCTCTAGATTTTGTCACTATAAATATAGCTGTTATTACAATTTCAGATTCAAGAACAAAAGAAAATGATACATCTGGAGATACATTAGAAAAGCGCATTACTGATGCTGGTCATAATATGATTAAACGAACAATTATTCCAGATGATGTTTCTCAAATAAAAGATACGTTAGATGCAATGTCAAAAGAAGAGGAAATTGATTGCATTATTACAACTGGTGGTACTGGGTTAACAGGTAGAGATACAACACCAGAAGCTGTTAATGAAATTGCCAGTAAACAAATTGATGGATTTGGGGAATTATTTCGACAAGTGAGTTTTGAAAAAATTGGTACATCCGCTATTCAATCACGTGCAGTTGCAGCTTTAATAAATAGTACCTATGTTTTTTGTTTACCTGGATCAACAGGTGCATGCAAGGACGGCTGGGATGAAATTTTACAATATCAATTAGACATTAGGCATAAACCCTGTAATTTTGTTGAAATCATGCCAAGATTAAATGAAAAATAGTGACTGATTTTTCTATAGAGAAATCAATTGATAGGCCTGTAATTGGTTTAGATGAAGTTGGCAGAGGTCCATTGGCGGGCCCTGTGGTAAGTTGTGGATGTTATTTTTCTAATTATGATGATTTAGAATCAGAAATACCCATAACTGATTCAAAAAAACATACAGCAAAACAGAGAGAAAAATTATTTATATTTTTTAAAAAATTACAAAAAGAAGGAAAACTTCAATATTACTTAGGCTATGCGAGTGTAGAAGAAATTGATGCTATTAACATTCTAGAAGCAACAAAATTATCGATGAAAAGAGTAATAAATAAATTTAATTTTGAGAATCCCCATCTTATTATTGATGGAAACTTTTCATTACATTATCAAAATGAAAAATCTATTATAGGTGGTGATAAAAAATCTTTATCTATTGCAAGTGCATCTATTATTGCAAAAGTTCACCGTGATCGACTAATGAGTATACTTGATGCTAAATTTAAAGTTTATGGTTGGAAAAAAAATGCGGGATACGGAACTCAAAAACATATTGATGCAATACATAAACATGGGATAACTAATTTTCACCGAAAATCTTTTGAACCAATTAAATCCCTGTTAAAAAAATAAATTACTTAAATTTATCCATGCAAATATTGCATAACAAATATTATTTTATTATGCTTCAAAAAGATGCGACAAATACTAAATATATATTGGATTTCATCATTCCTCCCATTTGATGAACTATTCTAGGGGTCTACGGACCCCTTTTTTTATGTATAAGGCCAAAATTTAAGGTTATCCCTACCTAAAGATTCCCCCTGTTGATAACTCAATTGACCTGATTCCATATCTGCTTAAAGATTCTTTTTATCAATTATGAAGAAAAATCAGATCATTTTAGGCGATTCCATTAAGGAAATGAAAAAACTAAAAGATCATTCTGTTGATCTTATTTTTGCTGACCCACCTTACAATCTTCAATTAAAAGATACCTTATACAGACCTGATCAAACAACCGTTGAAGCTGTGACACAAGATTGGGATAAATTTAATACGTATAAAGAATATGATCAATTTACCAATTCTTGGCTTAGTGAATGTAAAAGAGTGTTAAAAAAAGGTGGGGCTCTTTGGGTGATAGGTAGTTATCATAATATTTTACGAGTAGGTTCCACAATTCAAAATGAAGGTCTGTGGATTTTAAATGATATTATTTGGCATAAAACAAATCCCATGCCAAACTTTCGCGGTACACGTTTCACAAATGCACATGAAACACTGTTATGGTGCACAACATCAAGAGAAGCAAAGTACACATTCAATTACCAAAACCTTAAAGAATTAAACGAAGGAAAACAAATGCGCAGTGACTGGTATATTCCTATTTGTTCAGGTAAAGAAAGATTACGTAAAGATAACAATCAACGATCGCATCCAACACAAAAACCAGAAGCGCTACTCTACCGAATTCTCTTAGCCTCAACAAACAAAGGTGATCTTGTTCTTGATCCATTTTCAGGAAGTGGAACAACTGCTGTTGTTGCAAAAAAATTACAACGTAACTTTATTGGCATAGAAAAAGATAAAGATTACGTAAAACTTTCAAAAGAACGATTGAAGAAAACCAAAGTATTGAAAGAAGATGTTGTCACTATTGCAAAAAGTAGAAAAGAATTACCAAAAGTTCCTTTTGGTGAATTAGTCGAGCAAGGAATTATTCCGCCCGGTGCCGTATTAACAGATAAAAAAGAACGCTTTAAAGCAACGGTTAGTATTGATGGAACACTTAAAATAAAAGACTTAACAGGTTCCATTCATCAAATGGGAGCAAAAATACAAGGACTACCAAGTTGCAATGGATGGGATTTTTGGCATGTAAAAGATAAGTCTAAATCAGTCCTACTTGACGAAATACGATCTAATTACCGTAAAGATAAACTAAATTAATAATCTTTTATTCTTCCAACCACATTAAGATTTTGATCAGCTATTAATATTTCACCAGAAGTTACTGCCTGACCAAAGATAGCAGCGATTACTACGTAATGCGTAACAAATACTATATTACCTTCATTTTCTAAATTGATTATGAAATTAATTAATTTCTCTAGTTGTGGCTCTTTATTTTTATAAAATTTTGGATCATAAAAAGAATTAAGAGCATCAAACGTTTCAAATTTTTTGAATGCTAGATTTGCTGTTTCTTTACAACGACACCATTCACTAGATAAAACTAAATCTATAGAAATATTATTTGTATCAAAAAAATTCCCTAATTCAATAGATTGCTCTCTACCAACACTATTAAGATTCCGCTGAGTAGAACAATCAAAAATATCAAAATTATCAGGATCTCCATTTCCAGGAGCTAATGCATGTCGAATAAATATTAATTTATTGTTTTGTTTTAATAGCTCTACATAATCTGAATTAGCAATACCTGATAAAGAATAAAAAAAAGTAAGTACAATAATAATTAATTTCTTAATCAATTATAATTCTAGGCTCAAAAGGGTGAAGTTTTTCTAAACGCTCAACTGACCAAAGATTATCATCTGTGACTTGGTTTAAAGAATACATACCTTCCACATCGCCGTTAATATCAAAATCTAGTGATCCAGAAACACCCTCATAATTAATTTCAACACCACGAAGAAGTAAAGCTCTAGCGGCTTCCCAACTTCCAGGTCCCATTTTTATTCCAGGTGGGTTAGCAACACTAACTAAACTTTTTGATAAATCTTCCTTTGCAATATTATTTTGTGCCTGATGCTGTAGTGCCAAAGCTGCTAACATCATTGTATCAAAACTTATAGCAGAATAAGGAGAATTAGGATCAACACCTGCGTTCAACATTATATTTGCGTAAGTTTGGAATTCTTCTGAACTTTGTGAAGTTGCTTGGGCAACAATAGTTGTATTTTTATTTAACTGGATTGGAATATAGGAATAGATTAAATCTTTAACTTCATTCGTTAACATACTATCAGAACCATAATGATGTTTAAAAATACCTGAGGTTTCTAGTTCTTGTAATCTGGTCAAAACAGTATTTACAAATTGTTCTAGTAAATTAACTGTTCGTTCATTTCCGTGAAGAAACATAACTAAACCAGGTTGATTATTATCTATAGCAATATCAACAAATGTATTAATGAAGTTTTGATTGATCAGTGTCTTATCAGTTAGTAAAGTATTGAATAACACTATACCTTCTTGTTCGGTATAAACTTTTAAAAAATTTTGAGCCAGTGTAGAATTATAATTATCATCACCGTATAGAAGAATTATTTCTCTTATGTTTTTAGATAGAAGATAATTGGCAATGGATGTTGATTGTTGAATATCAGAAGGAATAGTTCTAAAAAATAAATCATTATCTTCAATTGTTGAAAGTAACGGGTAACTAGCAGAAGAAGAAATTGTTAAAATATTATCTGGAATAGTTGCTTGTTCAATAACTTTAACAGCACTTGTTGAACACGTCGGTCCTAAAAGGATTTCTGGATCATTATTTTTTAAATAGGCATTTAAACTATCTTCTGTTTTTGCAGGATCACATCCTGTATCAATAGTATCAATTGATATAAGACCTCTTCCTACTATACCAATACCGTCCGCATTAATTGTTTCTACAGCAACTCTTTTTGCTTCTGCAATTGCTTCAGCAATTTCACTAACAGGACCACTTTCTGCATAAAGGGCTGCAATTTTTACTTCTGCACTCACAAAGGTTGAGTAAAAAAATATGATCTTGAGCGTAATTATCGTAAAAATTTTCATTATGTGAGATGTTTTTATCATAAATTTTTAGAATGAAAATGTGGCATTGAGTAAATACACTGGTCTGGAAGTAGTTCCCTCAACACTTTTATCCGCTTCTGCTACTTCGAAACTAATATCTAGACTATTAGAATTAAGAGGAATTTTTATTTTAACACCGTACCCTCCACTCGCCACTTCTGTTCGGCTAAACTCACCTGAGGCTGGTCGTTTATAGTAGGTAGCACCAACACCAAGATGGATATACGGTTCAATACGTATAGACTCTTCCCTTTTATCTTCTTCCCCTTCTAAAAAAGGATAGAAAGGTCTGCTCAATTCTGTTCGCAGAAAGAAACCTTGATCACCAGACATATTACCTGATTCATAACCAGACATTTGGCCTGGTCCTGTTATATTTATTTGTTCCGAGTTAATTAAACCCCTGTCGCTTACAAGTTTTTGAAAAACAAAACGTGTGTTCAATAAATAATCTCTAAATATTTGCCTCTTCAAATTAATATCACTATTCCATTTTATAAAATTTAACGTGGAACCAACACGGGATAATGTTTTTGTATCAGCTGTTTTGTTTGTATAGATAGGAGTACCAAATTTTAATGCTGAACTACCTTTAAGCGAAAAAGAATCTAAGAAAGATAAATTAGTGGTTGTATATTTTAACTCTAGAGCATTGTACTCATCGTAAAAGTTATCTTCTGTGATGTTAGGTAGTATTGAATATTCTCTTTCTTTAATCCATTGCCAATCTAATGAAAGATTATTTTTTATAAGCCTTGTATTTTTTATTTGATATTCAAGACCAAAGTTGATTTGTTTGAATTCCCCCTTTTTTTCTAGTCCGTTTGGTTCCGAATAAGATTCATTAACAGCACCAAATACAGAAAAGTCTGATGCAAGAATTGGTACTTTACCACCAACAAGATAGGCTTCTCGAAATTCTGTCCGTTTAATTATTTCTGTATCATCAATTGGTACATTAACACTATTTTCAGGATCTAAGACGTAGGCTGCATAAATATTTTCACCATAACCAAAAGGACTGTTAAAACTTAAATAAGAAGTAAACTGATCTTTTCCTGCCGTTTCAGATAATCCATTAGAGTAGGTAAAATAACCATTAACTAATTTATGTTCAGCATTTAGTTTTAGTGAAGAAGTTCCAGGTTCCTCTCCGGCCTTAATCGTAGTTTCTAATTCAACACCTGGTAATTCTCGTGATTTAATGATCGATTTTTCAATGACGGGATATTCCAACCCTTTAATACCAACAAGTTTTTCAAAATATTTTTTTATTGGCTTAGAAATACGTTTATCTAGTTGTGAATAATCAATTGATTCAATTTTACCAGGAAAAACAATGGCTTTTACCTTAGTATTTTGTTCGATCGTTTGAGGTGGAACAATAAAACGCGTTAAAAAATATCCATTTAAAACATACAATTGTTCTAATGCAATCAGTAAATTATAAAAATCTTTCAATGTTATTGTTTTAAAAATTTTTGAGCTAAACAAATTTTTACGAAGCTCTATCATTTCTTCAATTTCATTTTCAATCTCAATACCAACAAAATTAAATGAAATATTTTCTGCACCAGGTGGAATAACTAAACCTGTTTCATAAACAATATAATTACCAGTATTAGTAAAAACAGGATATGTCATAAATGAAGTAGAGATAAAAAAGGTAAAAGATAAAAAATATCTCATTTATAATCTTTGGATACTAATTGCGTCTACCTGAGGAAAAGACGTAATGAATTCATTTTGAATTAAAGCAGCGTTAGACGCACCATCAACGGAGATAAAAGAAATTATTCGAGATACATCATCGAAAACATCTTTATTGATTTTTTCCCGTACTACAATTTTTTCTTTTTCTTCATCTGGTGCTACGCCTGGAAGAGGTGGTGTCGAAGCCCCAGCTAGAATATTTGCTGTTGGTATTGTTTCTAATGCACCAGAATTTTCATTTATTGTAATTGGACTTGATGTAAAACCAGATAATTCATAATTTATTGTAACATCTTTATCATTGCCAACATCTGCATCTGCAAAACTGCCAGAAGAACTAATAGAAAGATCTGATCCTGTTAAGTTTAAACCCGATATAGTGCCACCACTTGTAGTGGCCGTTGTAGTTCCATCATATGTTTTATCATTTGCCGAAGCACCTGACACTGTAAAGTTAGCTGACATTAAAGATCCAGTTGTAGCCGTAACAGTTGAAAGATTAATATTTCCCATGCTAGCATTTGTTAAAGTACCTCCATCTAAAAGTTGTATATTGAGATCTTCAGCCGTCAAACTTGCTGAACTAGCTACTACATCACCTGCTCCCGCATCTCTATCGCTATCAGAAACACTATTATCATTTGTATCACTTGCAATAATTTCTAAATTAGATGCAGTGTTAATATTGCTATTAATGTTTACATCTCTTCCTGCATGAAGGTTGAGACTACCTGTACCAGTGACAGTAATGGCAGAACTAATAGTGATGTCAGTATTAGCTTGAAGAGTAACATCAACACCGTTATTCAGAAATTCTTCTAATTCTGTTTTATTAATTACGATATCATCACTTGCATAATCTGTATAAGACGTATTACCTCGGATAATTGTATCTGACCATAAAGATATATCGCCAGTATTATCACCCGCATCGCTTGCACCATCACCTTTAGCACTTCCTGCAACCATTAAGGTACCAGTATCATCTAGAGCAATATAATTTGGAAATTGGTCAGCATCTGCTAATGTTGCCGTAGAAGTATCAAGTTCATTCGTACCTGTTTTACCAAAACCAATCGTATATTGTAAACTTGCACCAGTCAGAGAAGTGTCTTCAAAACCAAATAAATAAATATCATCTTCAGCAAAATCCCCTATTGCTACTCTATTACCATCACCATCAATAGCAACTGTAGCCGCCCCCCAACCAGTTATTGGTGTTTCACCAGATGCTGAAGTATCATAATTTTTACCTCCAGTGTAATTATTCCCTATGGAAGCTGCATATGTGGCACCAGTAAAATCTGAGTCACTAAAAGTAAACAAGTGTACCGCTCCATAATTATCATCAGCATCATTTGTTGTATTTTTTCCATCATCTTTAGGTGAACTTACTGCTAAGATTTTTCCATCTGCTGTTAAACCAAGCCCTATTCCAAATTGATCATTATTGCTTAATATATTAAGTCCGTTATCACCCAAGTCCAAACTCTTTGTTAAAGTATTTGTAGGGGCATAATCTATTCCTATTGTTCCAACATGAGTTGGGTTATTAAAATCAGTTGATGGGTTTCCATCACTATTTGTTGTTTGATCAAATGTGATTAAGTAAACTGCTCCAGCATTACTATGACCTCCATTTGCTCCATCATCTTTCATTGCTCCAACTGCAAGACGTGATCCATCATCAGTCAAAGATAATGCAGTAAAACTATCACTAGAACCAAGAGTACCAATTGATAAATCATAACTAGATGAATTATAACTATGTCCAATTGTTCCTACGTGTGTTGGATTAGTAAAATTTGTATCATCAAATTTTATTGTATACACTGAACCACTATCAACTCCACCTGATGTACCACTAAGTTGAGACAAAACTAATCTATCCCCGTCACCATCTAAGGCGGTTCTCCAAATATAATCACCAGCTGTTAAATCATCTAAGTCTAAACTATAAGTTCCAGTGTAACCTTTTCCAATTGTCCCTACGTGTGTTGGATTTTTAAATGCTGTGCCATCATCGAAGGTAAATAAAAAAACAGCACCAGTATCTGTTGCGCTATCATCTGCTCCATCAACTCTAGCAGCAACTATGGCCATTCTATTACCATCACTGTCTAAGGCAGTTCCTTGACCAAATCTATCATCATCATCAAGATCAATATCTAGAGAACTACTTCCCGCACTTCCATAACCATATCCAATTTTTCCGTACAAACTTCCACCTGTAAATTCATCATCATTAAATCTAATGAGCATAACTTCACCACTTCTACCTAATGACCCTCCATTCCCATCTGCATACATTGATGACATTACAAGGCGACTACCTGTTTCATTCAAGGCTACACCTTCACCAAATTGATCATTATTAGATAATGAACTTTCCACATCTATATCTTTTGTTCCTGTATAACGGTTTCCGATTGTTCCAACGTAGGTTGCAGAAGCAAGGTTGTCGGTTAGCGTATATAAATTTACAGCTCCTGATTTAGGGTTGTTACCACCAGGGTTAGATTGATCCCAGTAGCCAACAGCTAATCGATCAGCATCTTTATCAAAGGCAACAGAGTTTCCAAATCGATCTCCATTAGCCAAAGTTACTGCATGAACACTTGAGTCACTTGCATCAAGATAATCATAATCTTTTCCTATAGATCCAATATAGGTTGGTATACCTGTTGCAGCAGAAACAAGGCTTCCACTATTCATAAACTTAAATAATCGTACAGCACCTGAGTTACCTTGATTATTATTTTTACCATTATCTCGCCAAGATCCAATAGCAAGCAGAGAACCATCGTGATTAAAAGAAACTGCTGAACCTAATTCATCGTTTTTTTTGGGGGTTAAATCAGTATCGCTATTCGTATCAAAATCATTTGCGATTACAGCACACTTGTTAGTTTTCGCACAATCACTGTTAGTGCTTAAATTTTGATAACCATTGCCAATTCGTGATACAACTTTACCTCCAGAAAAATCTGTATCATCAAAAGCAATTATAAATACTCCGCCAACTCTATCTTTTTGATAATTATTAACATGTTCTTCAAAACCATCATCACCTTTTAATCCAACAGCCAGAACATCTGCATCACCGTCTAATGCTACACTTGAACCAAATAAATCATAATCACTTAAAGTATTACCTTTTTTAACAATTCCCTGTCGAAATAAATTCACATCCTTAGATCCTGTATAACCACCTCCTATTATTCCAGTAATTTCACCACCTGAGTAAGAAGTATCATCAAAGCTTATTAGATAAACCGCACCAGCTTCTGTTGTGCCATCATTTTTTGCATCATCACCTGTTGCTCCAACTGCCAATCTAGTCCCTGTACTATTAAAAGATACAGAGCGACCAAACTTGTCATCCTTTTGAAGAAATGAATTATCTACATTTTTTCCTCCAGTGTATCCTTTTCCAATACGACCTATCAGTGTTGCATTAGTATAATTTCCATCATCAAATTGGTACAAATATACCACTCCAGTTCTTTTATTATTATTTGATTTACCATTTCTAGCACCTACAGCCATTAAAGTAGCATCATCACTGATTGCTATAGCACTTCCAAAATTTTCAACCTTAGTTAGATTAGACTCCCCTACATCGTTTGTTGATGTAGGGGCATAGTCCTTTCCAATTAAGCCCAAATGAATCCAGTTTTGAGAAGTTACACCCGTTCCAACAGTAATATTTTTTGGATCAAGTAATAATTGGCCACCCTCTGATATATTGACATTTGATAATCCAACATGTCGTAATGTGTCTTTGGAGGAAATTTCAACAGCACCTCCTGTTATGCCTGTTGCATCAATATTACCAAGCATAGTCGTTTCTTGATCACTCCAAATGATTGCTGTACCTGCATCGCCATTAGAAGAGGAAATATCAATATTCGATCCATCTGATATTAAAATAGTTTTTGCGTTAACAAGTGATCGTCTTTCACCCCACCTATCAATAAAAACATCTTGTTGCTGGGTAGTTCTTGTTAAATTATTATTACCCTGAAATTCTCCCCCAATACGAACTAACCCTCCATGGGTATTACCTGCTACATTAATATCAGTAGATAATAAACGAATGTAACCTTCAGACTCTATATCAATGAAACCGCCTTGTTGACTGCCTTTTGAAGACATAGAGCCTGAAGACATAATGTTTGGTGCTGATACTAGAATATTACCACCCTTAGTATTTCCTGATGTATTAATTTCACTGCCATGACTTTGAATAATTTTATAATCAGATTGAATATCAATTTTACCACCAGCATTAGTAGAGGAAGAAGCATTTAGAGTTCCACCTAAAGATATTTCACCTGTACTATTAAAACTTATTGTTCCTTCATTTGCACCTGACACATCAACTTTACCACCAAAAGATAAAAAATTACCTTCTACGTTAATTTTACCATTTTCTTTGGCTGTTAAATTTCCTGCAACGACAATATCACCTGCACCCCCAAGGGTAATGACGCCATTTTTTTGTGAGGCCGTAGTTGCAACAAGATTACCTGGAATATTGACAGCGCGCTGAACAACATTTTTAGCAGCGCCAACATCAATGTCTATTCTATTTGCCGTTGATGTTCCTGCATGATTGATAATGGTATTTAATTCTTCTGCATTTTGATCGAGTAATGTTATCGCTTCACTAAATGGAATGCTTACTTGTAAAAATTTATCACCGCTCAAGTCTAATGTAATTTCTTTTCCAGCCCCTATTCCAATTTTACCAAGGTTCGCATTAATCGTACCTTCATTATTAATAGCACCACCTAAGAGAGCAGTAAAGCCTCCATCCAAAGTGGTAATAGAACCTTTATGAATAATAGAAGAAAAAATATTATTTACATTATCTGCTTTAAATAGAAATTTATTATTGAGAAAATCATCATTGGATAAAGCCAGCGTGGAGGCAGCAAAGGAATGCGCATTGATTGTCGACGTGGGTGTAAAGTAGACACCGTTTTCATTCACCACAAAAACTTTACCATTGGCATTTAATACACCAGCAAGCGTTGTTGGATTTCCAGAGACAACTCTATTTAAAGCACTTGCATTAATAGAAGGTTGATTAAAGGTTACACTATTTTGTGCCCCAATATCAAAACTCGTCCATTCAATAATCGATTGTTCGGAAGACTGGGTAATCGTCATGGAATTTTGTGATGAACTGACAGAAATATCCCCGGAGATAATATTTTCCCCGCTTGGAAGAGAGGAAGCGTAGACGAATTGTGTTTCTAGAAAGAGAAAAGTGAGAAGAAAAATAAAAGCATTTTTCATAAATGCTTATAGACTTTGAAAACCTGAACCTTCAGTATTTAGAGCAGATTGTATGTTGGCTTCTCTTGCTAATTGAAGGGACATATTTGAGCCAACTATAGCGTCTACAGATACGAAAGGAACAATTTTGTTAATGTCTCCAATCATGTTTTCCACAATTTCTGTTTGATCATTACTGGTCACTTCTACATTATTATTTTCGATTGAAGAACTGCTCGAACTTGTCCCAGTTATAGCTGCTGTGACACTCTCGGTAATAGCAGTACTACTTGTATCTGTCACATCCATCGTGCTACTTAAATAGCCACTGAGATCATAGTCCACTGTTGCATCTTTTGCTGCACCAATAGTTGCTGATGTGAATGTGGCTGTATTTACAAGTGCTAAGTCACTACCAACTAACGTTAATCCTGAAACAGATCCTGTTGTAGCAACTGTTGCTGACGTTGTGCCATCGTGCGCTTTATCACTGACAGCTGCTCCCGAACCACTAAAGTTAGCTGATTGCAGTGTTCCTGTAGTAGCGGTAATAGTGGCAAGTTCAATGTTCCCCATACTGGCATTACTCACACCACTGCCGTTATTAAGTGTTATATCTAAATCACTTGCCGATAAACTTATAGATGTTGTTCCATCACTTTCATAGGCTGCTAAGATATCACCGGTCCCGCTATCACGCTGCGCACTCACGACATTATTAGTACTCGTGTCACTGGCAATAATTGCTAAATTACCAGAAGTACTAATTGACTTATTAATATCAACATCACGTCCAGCATGCAGACTTAATGTTCCTGTGCCAGTTGTTGTAATGGGCGCGTTAATTATAATATCGGTGTTCGCTTGAAGTGTCACGTTCACATTGGTATCAAGAAGAGCTTCAAGCGCATCCACACTAATTGTAATATCACTACTGGAATCTTCAGTATAGGCTGTACCATCAAGATAATTAGATGACGTCAATAATTCTACACCTCCACTTGTATATCCTAAAGCAAGGTTGGAACCATCAGAACTTAAAGCCATTTTTTGTACATCTGCACCATTCAAAGCATAAAATGAGGAAATTAATGTTGGGTTTGAAAAACTTGTATCACTAAAACCGTACGCTTTAATTATATAATCACCTGATGTGTTAGATGATATTAAAAGAGTGCGTCCGTCTCCACTTAACGCATGAGCACGAACGCCACGATTTCCGCCAGCAGGGGCATCGAAGCTAATATTATTATTACCAGTACACGATGAGCAATCATGTTTAAATTGAAGAGCAAGTGAAGGATTAGAAAAATTATTATCTGAGAAAGTAACTATATTATTTTCAGAACCTGTAAACGAAAGAGCTGTGGCATCATCGGTTAAATTCAAATTATATGGTATATTATTACCTAATGTATGGTAATTAATACTCGTTATAGGGAAAGTAGAATTATATGAATATGGTGTACTTCTACTCTCAGCCCAGAGTACCCTTGTTATTGTGGGAGATGTAAAATTTGTATCACTAAATGAAATTAAATGAATACCTTCAAGCACTGCTACTGCCATTCTTGATCCATCAGAATTAAGAGCGATCCCACCTCCAAATCCCTGGTTAAATAAATCTAATAGTTGTAAATTTTGACTGTAGGCTGCATTAGGAGTCTCGGAGATATGCCCAACAATGGTTGGATTAGTAAAATTAGTATCGTCAAATTTAATAGTATAGACAGAACCCGCTTTACCGGGGGCGTTATGTATTGGTGCTCCTAATACCAGACGATCACCATCATAATCTAAATCAAACTGAGGGGGATAAGGATCATTTGATGGAAATTCAAAATCTAAACTGCCAGGATGAGTACCTGATAAAGCATCATAACCTTTACCTATAATACCTCTAAGAGTTGGATTGGAAAAGTTTGTGTCACTAAACTGAAATAAATAAAGAGCTGCATAATTATTGCTACTATCATTATAGCCATCGTCAAGCCGTGAAAGTACACCAAGTTTTGTTCCATCTCCGCTTAATCTTACACCGGACATTCCAAATTGATCATCATTTGCCATATTAAAACTAGTCAAGTCGACTGCACTATTAGCAGAACTATCTATTATTGATTGATATGTCCAATTTTTTGAGGTGCCAACATCCCCGATAGTAATATTTTTAGGATCTAAAAGTAAATGACCACCAGCACTAATTGAAATATCATTTAGTCCAATATGACGAAGTGTATCCTTTGATGATATTTCAACTGACCCGCCTATTGTTCCTGTTGCAAGAATTTTTCCCAGCATCGTTGTTTCTTGATCACTCCAAATGATTGCTGTGCCTGCATCACCATTACTAGAAGCAACGTCAATGATAGCGCCTTTGTTTATAAAAACAAATTGTGCATTTTTCATACTTGGAAGAATTCCCCAACGATTAATAAATGTTTCTTCTTGTGCTGTTGTCCGTGTTAGATCATTACTTCCTTGAAACGCACCACCAATTCTTACTAAACCACCTCTACTAGTACCACTCGCATCAAGGTTTGATGTATAAAGGGTTGCTTTACTGCTTGCTTCAATATCAAGTTGTCCTCCCACACCATTAAAACCTGCAGCTATAATATTTCCTGATGTTTCAAAATTTTTTGCACTAATATTTATGTCTCCTCCTTCTGTTCCAGAGGCATCTAAAGTGCTATTCGATGTTTGTATAATTTTATTTGATGACGAAAGAGTAATATTACCTCCTTGTGCCACTGTTGATGATGCATCAATGGATCCATCAAGATAGATATTACCTATCGATGCAAAGTTAGTATTACCTGAGTCTTCACCTGATACATCTACCTTTCCAGTAAAAGAGATTAAACCCGCATCAATATTAACGAGACCTTCCTTTGCAGTCATGTTTCCTAAAACATTAATAGGCGCCGTACTTCCTCCAAGAGTAATAACACCATTTTCTTGTGAAGCTGTTGTGGCAACAAGATTACCAGGAATGAACACGGCGTTGTTTAATGCTGTTTTAGCTGATCCAATATCAATATCTATAGTGTGAGCATTAGAAGATCCAGCATGTTGAATGAGAGCTTTAACATCGTTATTTTCGTCATCAAGAATTGTCGTGGCCAATTCTATTGGCACCGCTACTTGTAAAAATTTGTCTCCACTTAAATCTAAGGTGATTTCTTTTCCCGCACCAAGACCAAGTTTTCCAAGGTTGGCATTAATGGTCCCTTCATTATTGATCGCACCGCCTAGTAGAGCAGTAAAGCCTCCATCTAATGTCGTGATCGATCCCTTATTAATAATTGATTGAAGGGATGATTGATTTGAAGAACTAAAAGAAAAAATATTATTAAGAAAATTATCATTGGAGAGAGAAAGCGTAGAGGCAGCAAACGAATGCGCATTAATAGTAGATGTTGGTGTAAAGTAGACACCGTTTTCATTCACCACAAATACTTTACCAATGGCGTTAAGAGATCCTGCAAGTGTCGTTGGATTGCCGGAGATAACTCTATTAAGAGTGCTAGAACTACTTGATGGTTGTTGAAAGGTAACAGTATTATTTTCCCCGATATTAAAACTATTCCATTCAATAATAGCCTGGTTTGATTGTTGGTGGATGGTCATCGTTTGAGTATCAGAGCTAATTGAAATATCACCTGTGATAGTTGTGTTACCATTTGGTAATTCTGCCCACAAAAGACATGAATAAAATAAGACAAGAAAAGTTATAACAAAAACTCTCATACTTAATACTTATATTAATATTTATGAGGCCTTTTTTTTATAAGGGTTTGGACCAACCTTATTTTTATTTTTTTATAAGAAAAAAAATATAAATTTCTAGAAAAAATTTAATGATATTACAAAATGCGACGATAAATTCTGCCCATAAAATAAAATAGGGTCAAGGCTCTGGTAATAAAGAAAATGGAGAGCGATAACCACAAACCATTGTTACCAAAACTTGCAATCAAAAAGAAGGAGCAGATAATATAAATACCAACAGAGACTATCATGGCATTTCGCAGTTCCGTTGTTTGGGAGGCTCCAACAAAGATACCATCAAATTGAAAACAGAAAGAGGAAATAAAAGGAATAATAACAATCCAATATGCATAAGAAAAACAAATGTTTCTAATCTTAGGTATATCTGTCATGGCAATAATAAAGAAATGATTACCAAAGAAAAAAATAACACATATTAATAAAGCTGAAGAAGAACTTAAAATAAAAGAATTTTTAACAACGTCTTTTAATAAACGTAAATTTTTAGAGCCAATAGAATATCCAACAATACCCTCTGTTGAAAATGCATAGGCATCAAGAATAAACGCAGATAGCATCGTTAGGTTAAGCAATATTGTGTTTGCGGCAACTGTCTCCTCGCTGATAGAATTTCCAAGGTAGGTAAAATATAAGAAAGCAAATGTAAGAAGAATAGACCGGATAAATATATTAAAATTAATATTAAAAATATTTTTAATTTTATTAAAGTTAAAAATCTTCTGTGTGTTAAATTCTAACTGAACAAACTTATTTAAATCAAAAAAAGTATAAAATAAAAAAATAATTGTTGTAAGAGAAGAAGAGACTAAAGTACCAAGAGCAACACCTTGAACATTCAAATTTAAGTATAAAACAAAAAATAAGCTAAAAAGAATATTTGTAATAGAAAAGAAACCAATAATGATACTTGATGTTTTTGTTTTCTGTAAACCAATAAACAATCCTGTAATAACAAAGATAGTAAGCTCTCCAAAGGAGGAATAAATACGAAGATTAAAATAATCTTTAAAATATTTTTTTGTTTCTAATGATAGTTCAAATATGGATAATGATATTTGAAATATAAATCTCTGAGAAATAATAAGTAGTAAGGAAATAATAATTACAAAAAAAATATTTCTTAAAAATATATTTATAATTTCCTGATAATCTTTTGATCCATGAGCTTGAGCAACCATGCCGACCGTACCCATACGCAGAAAACCAAAACTCCAGAAAATCATCGAAAAAACACTTGCCGCAATACTGGTAGCAACTAAGTAACTTGCATTATCAAGATTGCCCATTAGTCCTGTGTCAACAATAGCAACTAAAGGAATAGCTAAGTTTGCAAAAAATATTGGAATAGAAAGTTTAATTATATTTTTGATAGAAGATTTAGAGGGCATTATAAATATATAGATTTTTATTAGTAAAATTTGATAATAAACTATTTATCCAATCACTAAAGTAACAAATTATTCACTATCTTTATTAATTAAATCTTATAAAGCATTACATACTTTAAATGAAAATTGGCAGATACAAATACGAGTTTGATTTCTTTAGTTGGATCAAAAAAACAGAACTTGTTGAACTAGATGGTGTTAATCCGTCTGATGATCCAGTACGCCCTGAACTGGATAATGACTTTCGTACCTCAAAAGGAAGAAAAATTTTTGGCCTCAAATATAAAGATGATATCGAGGGTATTGCGTGCTTTGCCTTTACAAATGAAATACCTGCAACCATTAAAGAAATGGATTTAATGAGTGTTGAAGAAGATCAAGCAACCATTCCAATTGCCTATACGTTATGGTCTTTTAAAAAAGGGGCAGGGAAAAAAATTATGAAAGAATTACAAAAATATATTAAATCAAAAGAGCAATTTGAAAGCATCATTACTATTTCGCCTTTAACTCCCGTTGCTACACACTATCATATTCGTAATGGTGCCAGATTAATTAAGATTAACCCTACAACGCAGAACTTCGAATATAAAATTTAAGACATAGGGGTTCAAAAAGTATTATTTGAACTATTTATTTTACAAATCGAAACAAAATAAATATTGTTGGAAATGGCCTACCAGATAAATACCAATTATTCCGTTACTTTTGATGATGTTCTGCTCTCACCAGCGTATTCGGAGATCAAACCAAAAGATGTAGATACATCGATTACCATTGGAAAAGTCAAATTACATATTCCCATACTCTCCGCTGCTATGGATACCGTAACAGAGAATAAAATGGCGATCAATCTCGCACTACATGGTGGTCTAGGTGTTATTCACCGTAATATGCCAATTGATAAACAAGCAAGCGAAGTAAAAAAAGTTCATAGCTTTAAAATTAACGCTAAAAAATTTCAAAATGCTGTAATTAATTCTAATGGACGGATTGCGGTGGGCGCTGCAATTGGTGTGGAAAATAATGCGTACTTACGACTATTAGAATTATTAAAATTTGGTGTTGATATAGTCTTTATTGATGTTGCTCATGCACATACGAAAACAACTTTACAATTTATTGAAAAAGCAAAAAAAGTTTTAAAGAAAACACCTCTCATAGTTGGAAACATTGCTACAAAAAAAGCTGCATCAGATTTAATTAGTGCTGGTGTAGATGCTATTAAAGTAGGTATTGGACCAGGATCAATTTGTACAACAAGGGTTGTGACTGGTGTTGGTATTCCTCAACTCTCCGCTGTAATGGAAACATTTCAAGTTGCCAAAAAATTTAAAATTCCTGTGATTGCAGATGGAGGAATAAAAACATCAGGTGATATTGCAAAAGCTATAGCAGGCGGTGCAAGTGCGTGTATGATAGGGTCTTTATTTGCTGGCACTGAAGAATCACCAGGAAAATTATTAACGATTAAAGGTAAAAAATTTAAATCCTATAGAGGTATGGGTTCAGTAGGAGCAATGCAAAAAGGTTCTTTTGATCGATACTCCCAAGAAGAAACAAAGAATGCCAAAAAATTAGTGGCAGAAGGTGTGGAAGGGATGGTTCCATATAAAGGTAAAATAGAAGATGTAGCGTATCAACTTGTTGGTGGCTTAAGATCTTCTATGGGGTACACTGGTCATAAAACGATTAAGAAAATGCAAGGCAATTGTAAATTTGTGTTTATTTCTAAAGCAGGAGCCCGCGAAAGTAATGTCCATGATGTCATTATGTAATAATGTATCGAATCATCATTGAATTGATACAATAAAATAAAAATGACGTCAGCATCAACAAAACATAAGGTAGTAATTGTGATGGGTAGCAAGTCTGATTATGCTACCATGAAAAATTGTGAAAAAATTTTAAAATTACTAAAAGTTAAGTTTGAAACCAAAATTGTTTCTGCACACCGTACACCAGAGAGAATGTTTAAATTTGCCAAAGCAGCTGAAGATAATAATATTTCTGTCATTATTGCTGGTGCAGGAGGCTCTGCCCATTTACCAGGAATGATTGCATCATTAACAACTATACCTGTTATCGGTGTACCAGTAGAAAGTCGTAAATTAAAGGGATTGGATAGTTTGTTATCTATAGTACAAATGCCAAAAGGTATCCCTGTTGGTAGTGTGGCAATTGGTGAAGATGGAGCAATGAATGCTGGTTTATATGCAGCTTCCATTATTGCTCTTACGAATAAAGAAATTAAGAAAAATTTAAAAAATTACCGAACTAAACAATCAAAAGCTGTTAAACAAAAACCATAAGTCATGAATACACCCACACTTGGCATTATCGGTGGTGGACAATTAGGAAGTCTTTTAGCAGATGCAGCAAAAAAAATAGATATACAAACCGTTATATTAAGTGATGATCCTGATGCGCCCGGGAAACACTTTGCGACTAAATTTATTTTTGGTCAGTATGATGATGATACAACGATAAATAATTTTATTAATGCAGTTGATCTTGTTACATATGAATTTGAAAATATTCCCTTTGCAATACTAAAAAAAATTAATGAAAAGAAACAAGTTTTACCTAAACCAGAAATTAATCGACTCATTCAACACCGGGAAACAGAAAAAAAATTTCTCAATGATAATAATATAACAACAACAAAATATGTAACTATCAAAAATGAAAAGGATTTGAGTGAAAATGTAGACTTGCTTCCTGGTTTGTTAAAAACAACAACATTAGGATACGATGGCAAAGGTCAGTATAAATTACATACTGAAGATGATATTACGAACGAAATTGATTTTACAAAAGAATACATTTTAGAAAAACTCATTCATCTTAAAAAAGAAATCTCAGTCGTCATTACTCGTTATGATCAAAATAGTTATGAGATCTATGACCCTATTGAGAATGTTCATGAAGAACAAATTTTAAAATATTCAACAATACCAAGTGATATTTCTGATAACATAAGAATAAAATCAATTGAGTGGGCAAAACACGTTGTAGAAAAACTAGATTACATTGGAACGTTATGTGTAGAATTTTTTATTGATACTGATGATAATTTATATGCTAACGAAATTGCTCCTCGTGTTCATAATTCTGGGCACCTGACAATGAACTCTCATAATATTAGTCAATTTGAAAATCATGTACGAGCAGTATGCGGCTTAGAAAAGATTGAAACAAAAAAATTATATAATGCCAAAATGATTAATTTAATTGGTGATGAGATATCACCGTACCGCAATAAAACATTTAAGGATAACGAATTTTTTTATGATTATTTAAAAACAGAAATTAAGCAAAAAAGAAAAATGGGTCATTTAACGATTATAGAAAAATAAATTATTAACTTTAATTAAATTGATCAGTTAACTTTGTTACCAGTTGATATTTGTTGGCAACATTTACTAAATCTTCTCCTTCACGAAAAGATTGTTTATCTAATTGTTTAGTGGGATCTCCCCCAGGCCATATTCGCCAACTATCATTATCAACGACATCAGATAAAACTAACGAATTATCCAATACTTTAAAACCAAGCTCAAACTTAATATCAACCAAATGTATAGGACCATCAATTGTCTTAATAGTTTTCCATTTGTCTTCAATAAGCTCAAAACTTGGAAGAATAATTTTATTAATAGCTATTTCTAATTCTTGATCAGACAATAATTTTTTGGTTTTTATCAAGCTTTTGCTTGTTATAGGTTGTTTGGCAGAAAATAACTCCCATTCTTCTCCAGTTTTAACAAAAGGATCCGTAAATACACCCTTTTCCCATTTTCCATCTTTTAAAAATTGTCTTCTCGCTTCACTCTCATCCATTTGAACAGGTTCTGCAACATGTGGAGGGATAACAACCGCTTGTTTATGAAATATTTCCCAAACTAAGTTTTCAAATTGATGAGGATTGCTTTTATCTTTTTCAAATTGAGTGTTTCTACTTAAATAACTTCCCCATGCATAGCGTCTAACTACAAATTCTAAAGGAAGCATATTGCAGTTGTAACTTAAAAGACTATTTGGCGAATCTTGTTCAATAAATGATGTTGCAATACCTGCCTTGCTTAGCATGTTAAACACATTACTTGTTTGTTTTGTCTTTTGTATTCCAATATCTTTAATTTCCTCTTTCTTCGCTGCATCCCCACCTGTTAAAAAATCTTTTGTTACAATTCGAATGATATTTTGATCATTCGTTTTCTCAATAATTTTTGTTTTTCCTTCAACTAGAAAAGAATTACTCATCAATATATCTCCAGCCAATATCTTTTCGATAATATCCCTCATCCCAATTAATTTGATTGATTATATTGTGAATATTTTCTCTAATAGTTTTTAAATCCTTGCCCGTACTAGAGATATTTAAGACGCGCCCACCATTAGAAAGCCATTTGTTTTCTTTAAGCATTGTTCCTGCATGAAATATATAGTCATCTATTGTTAAAGTAAGATTTTCCAAATTATTAATTGGTGTTAATTTTTTATAATCCTCAGGATAACCATGAGCAGCCATTACTACTGTCATGGCATAATCATTTTTCCACTTAATTTTTTTTATTTCATTTAAGGTGCCTATCGCTGATGCATAAAGGAGTTCTAATAAATCTGTTTCTAATAGTGGAATAATTGCTTGTGTTTCCGGATCGCCGAAACGAACATTAATTTCGAGTAAATTTGGACCCTTATCTGTTAGAATTAATCCTGCATAAAACATTCCTTGATACTTGATGCCTTGTTCAGCAAGATGTTGAACGATAGGTTCAACAAATGTTTTGGATAATTCATTCATTTTATTTGACGAAATAGAAGGAACAGGTGTGTAGGCTCCCATACCACCAGTATTTAACCCTTTTTCTCCTTCTAAGATTTTTTTATGATCTTGTGCTGTTGTAAGTGGCAACACAAATCCATTTTTATCAACAAGTGAAAATAAACTTACCTCTTCACCAACTAAAAATTCTTCAATAACAACAACTGAACCAGCATCACCAAAAGAATTATCTTTAAAACATTTAATCAGTGCATCTTTTGCATCTTCTATTGTTTGACAAATAATAACTCCTTTTCCTGCTGCTAAACCATCAGCTTTAATAACAAGAGGATAGGATTGGTTTTGACAAAAAATGAAGGCATCATCATAATTGTCAAATACGTCATAAGCAGCTGTTGCTATATGTAATTTTTTACAAATATCTTTTGTAAACTTTTTTGATTTTTCTAGTTCAGCTCCCATCTGATCAGGGCCAAAGACTAAAATAGAATTGTTCATTAAAAGGTTGGATAATCCTTTAGTTAAAGGTAGTTCTGGACCTATTACCACTAGATCAATTTTATTTTCTAGACAAAATTGAAGAATAGCATCATGATCATCAACATCTGTGATAATTGAAGAAGCAATCTCACTGATACTATCACTTCCAGGAATACAATATAAATTAGAACAATTAGGAGATTGTTTTATGCCATAACATAATGCGTGCTCTCTTCCACCATTACCAATGACAAGAACGTTCATGAAAAAAAATAATTCATTAATTAATTATTTGAAGCAAGACTTAAGAATGAAAGTTTTTTTAAGCTTTCGTCATTCAAGTAATCTAAAGGTCTGACTGGATACTCTCCTGTAAAATAATGATCAGTAAATTGAGGATTATCATTATCTCTCTCATCATAACCAAGAGCTTGATACAGACCATCTAATGATAAAAATTTTAATGATTTAGCTCCAATATATTTACACATTTCATCTAAATTTTTGTTTGCAGCTAATAATTCTTCTTGGGTCGGGGTATCGACTCCGTAAAAATCAGGATATTTAATTGCAGGTGAAGCAATACGCATATGGACTTCTTTTGCACCAAAATCATAAAGCATTTTTATTATCTTAGTGGATGTTGTTCCTCGAACTAATGAGTCGTCAATTAAAACAACTTTCTTTTTTTTAATAGAACTTTGGTTAGGATTTAGTTTTAACTTTACACCTAAACTTCTAATTTGCTGAGTTGGCTCAATAAATGTTCTCCCCACATAATGATTTCGTATTAATCCTAATTCAAAAGGAATACCAGACTCTTGACTAAAACCAATTGCAGCAGGAACACCAGAGTCTGGAACTGGTACGACCACATCAGGTTTAATTTCAGTTTCTTTTGCCAAGTACGTGCCTAAATTTTTTCTATATTCATAGGCGGTTTTATTTTTTAAAATACTATCTGGCCGCGAAAAATAAATATATTCAAAAACACATGGTTTGATTTGTTTTTTTGGAAAAGGTCTTCGACTTTCAACTTTATTATCTTTTATAACTACAACTTCTCCATTTTCAATTTCACGGATAAATTTTGCACCTATAATGTCTAGCGCGCAAGTTTCAGAGGCAAGGATAAATGCATTTTTAAATTTACCTAAAACAAGTGGTCGAATACCTAATGGATCTCTTGCACCAATCAACCTACCATTAGCAATAATTGATAAAGCATAACCACCTTGAATTTGCATTAAAGCATCGATAATTTTATTTAAAATATCTTTCTTTTTTGAACGAGCTACAAGTTGAACAATTGTTTCGGTATCTGATGTTGTTTGAAATATTGCACCTTCACGTACCATTTGCTCTCTTAAAAGTAGTGCATTAGTTAAATTACCATTATGAGCAATACTAATAGCTCCACCATGAAGGTCAGCATAAAAAGGTTGTATATTCCTTATTGTTTCACCGCCCGTTGTTGAATAGCGATTGTGTCCTATCGCAATTTTTCCCTTTAACTTATCTAATGAGTGTTTCTTCGTAAAATTATCGCCAACCAATCCAAATTTTCTTTCTGAGTGATAGGAGTTGCCATCATAACTTACAATTCCACAACCTTCTTGACCACGATGTTGCAACGCATGCAAACCAAGAGCTGTTAAGGCAGCAGCATCCTTTGTTCCACTTATTCCAAAAACTCCACACTCCTCATTAAATCTGGGAACATGAGATTGCCTTACCCTGAATTTTTTTAGAAAATTTAATCGATTTTTCATCTTACTGTTGTCTTGTTAAAAGTGTTTTTGCAACCATTTGTAATGCTCTAGGATAAACCTTATGCTCTTCTATCAATATTTTCTTTGAGAGTGATTCGGTATTATCTTTCTTCAAAATCTTTACTTTTTTTTGCAAAATAATCTTTCCAGAGTCAATTTTAGCGCTTACGTAATGAACACTACAACCAGAATAGCTCGCTTTAGCCTTTATGGCCTGATCCTGAGCATTTAAGCCTTTGAAAGCTGGAAGATAAGATGGATGAATATTGATTAATCGCGATCGCCACTGCCTGACAAATTTTGAGTCTAAAACTTGCATAAAACCAGCTAAACAAATGATATCTATATTTTTTAGATACTTCATGACTGTGCTTTCGAAATTTTTTCTTGGAATAAAATGTATGAATGGAATTTTATTTTTTTTGGCAATAGTTAAACCTTTTGCTTTGGAATTATTAGAGACGACTAATTGAACCTCTACTAAACTTTGCTTTTTAAATGATGTTTGTATTAGTGATTCTAAATTGGAACCTCTTCCCGATATGAAAATAGCAACTTGTAATTTTTTCAACTAATTCTGCACCTTGATGATTTGTTAACTTCTATTTTCCCAATTTCAAAAATATCTAAATTTTCATCTTTTATTAATTGCTCAAATTCTTTGTAATTATTTTTTGAAATAGTCATTATCAAACCTAATCCACAATTAAAGGTCTTCAACATTTCTTCATCTGAAATGTTAGCTAAACTCTGAAACCATTGGAAAATTTCTTCATCACAAATAAATTTTTTATCAATCCTTGCTGATAAATTTTCAGAGAGCATTCTTGGCGCATTACCAATAATGCCTCCGCCTGTTATATGCGAAATACCATTGATAAGATTTGTTGTTAAAATTTTTTTTAAAAAAGGAAAATATAATTTTGTTGGAGCCATTAAGGCTGCTGCATTTGTTTCATAAGATGATTTAAATTCTGTTTCTTTATGTAGATCTATATTTTTATCTTTTAAAACTTTTCGAATGAGAGAATATCCATTTGAATGAAAGCCCGAAGATCTAATCCCATATAGAAGATCATCTTCCTTCATAACATCTCTTTTAGGTAGAATTTTTTTTCTCTCTACTGCACCAACACAAAATCCAGCAAAATCGAAATCATCTTTTTTATAAAGCCCAGGCATCTCTGCTGTTTCACCACCAATAAGAGAGCAATTATTTATCTTGCAAGCTTCAGTGATACTTTTCATAATTTTTAAAAAAGAATTTTTATCAATCTTCGAAGAAGCATAATAATCTAAAAAAAATAATGGCTCTGCGCCGTGGCAAAGAATATCATTTAGACACATACCAACAAGATCATGACCCAAACCATCTAAAATGTCAGTTTCAATCCCTAGTAATATTTTTGTCCCTATGCCATCTGTACCAGAGACCAATAAAGGATCTTCATATCCGCAATTTTTAAGATCAAAAATACCGCCAAATCCCCCAATTTTATCAAAATTTCCGTTTCTGTTTGTTGATTTGCTTAGCTCAGAAATATCTTCAACGAGGGCATCTGTATTTTCTATATCAACACCTGATTCTTTATATGTTGTCATATTTAATTAGTTTTAAACGAATCGTTAACGAGTAAACTATTAATATAGTAAATTAAGTTGATTCGTACTCATAATGACAAATACAATTCAAATTCTCTCCATTGAGAAGACAGGGAAAGAAAGTTCACTACAAAAAGAACACAATAATAAATCCATCAAAATTATAGATGGATATTTTTTTTCGAGAAATCTTGATGATCAAAAGTTTACTAAAATAAGTAAACTTATTTCTAATGACATTTCTCAAACAATATTAACAAAAAAAAATGTAAATAAGGTTTTATCTAGTTATAGTAATTTTAATTGGGTTGTAGAAATAAAATTTTTACCAGGTGTAACTGATAATGTTGCTACAACTGTAAAAGAAATAATCAAAGATAATCTTAAAAGTAGTTTTAAAAGCTTTGAACTTGGTTCAACAAAAATTATTTTAATAAAAGGAAGAAAAAAAGATATTACCAAAATATCTAAAAATGAAGCAAATCCCTTAATTCAAACAATTAAGATTTATCCATTTAAAAAATATTTAAATAATTTTAAAAAAAATCAATTTAAAATAGAAAAGGTAAAATTACCGAAAAAAAAATATAGTAAAAAAGAAATTAATTTAGATATTTCTGATTATCATCTCAGTCTTATTGGTAAACTTGGTATTGAAGAAAATGATAAATCAAGAAGGGGAACACTTGGCTTAGATCTAGAATCTTTAAAAGCCATAAGAAATTATTTTTCCACTATAAAACGTAAACCAACAGATGTAGAAATTGAAACATTAGCACAGACGTGGTCCGAGCACTGTAAACACAAAATATTTTCAGCTAAGATTGATGATATTCACGAAGGTATATTTAAAAAATACATTAAAGGCGCAACTGAAAAAATTATTCAATTAAGAAAAGATAATTTTTGTGTTTCTCTTTTTACGGATAATGCCGGCGGAATAGAATTTAATAAAGATTGGATTATTTGTCATAAAGTTGAAACACATAATACACCTTCAGCCTTAGATCCATTTGGCGGTGCAATCACAGGAATTGTTGGTGTTAATAGGGATTGTCTTGGATTTGGAAAGGGAGCAAAACCTATAGCGAATACGTATGCATATTATCTAGCAGACCCAAATAAAAATTATCAATTGTATCGTCAAAAAAATAATAAGGATCCAATGCTTCCAGCAAATTTTATTGCGAAGGGTATTATCAGTGGTGTTAGAGTTGGAGGAAATTGTTCAGGTATCCCTACCCCTCAAGGTAATGTGTATTTTGATGATCGGTTTGCGGGAAAGCCTCTTGTGTTTTGTGGAACAGTTGGGATCATTCCAAAAAAAATAAAAGGAAAATTATCACATAAGAAGAAAGCTAATCCAGGAGATATTATACTAATGGCTGGAGGTAGAGTGGGAAAAGATGGTATTCATGGTGCAACATTTTCATCGGAAGAGTTAGATCCTAATAGTCCAGTTTCTGCCGTACAAATTGGTGATCCAATAACTCAAAAGAAAATGTCTGATGTCATCATTAGAGAATTGCGTGATGAAAATCTTTACTCAAGCATAACAGATAATGGAGCGGGAGGATTATCATCATCAATAGGAGAAATGGCAAAAGAGAGCGGTGGTTTTATAGTTAATCTTGAAAAGATTCCCCTCAAATATAATGGTTTATATCCTTGGGAGATTTGGGTTTCTGAATCACAAGAAAGAATGACACTAGCAGTACCTCCGGCTAATGTAAAAAAAGTTATTAAGAGATTTAATGCAAGAGGTGTGGAAGCAACAATAATTGGTAAGTTCATTAAAAAAGAAAAAGCCATAGTAAAATACAATAAAACTGAAATTCTCAATTTAGATATGGAATTTCTTCATGAGGGTTATCCTAAATTAAATTTAAAAACATCTTTTCCAAAAATTAAAAAAGAAAAGAAAAAAATAATTAAAAAAAGTTCCTTAATAGATAAATTACATAAACTTCTCTCTAGTCCAAATATTGTATCAAAAGAATTTATAGCCACGCAATATGATCACGAAGTACAAGCAACCTCTATTATAAAACCATTACAAGGCGAAGGCAGAGTTTTTGGAAATGCTACTGCTATTAAACCTCTATTTAGTGATGAAAAATCAATAGCTCTTTCTCAAGCTGCATATCCTCAGTATGCCGAAACAAATCCTTATGATATGGCTGGGTGCTCTATTGATACAGCATATAAAAATTTAATTGTAAGTGGTGCCAACTCAAAAAAAATTGCAATTCTTGATAACTTTTGTTGGTGTAGCTCCGATGAACCTGATCGCTTATATCAATTGAAAGAAGCGGCAAAAGCTTGTTATGATTATGCAGTTGCGTACCAAACACCATTTATTTCAGGAAAAGATAGTATGTTTAATGATTTTAAAGGTTTTGATAAAACTGGAAAATCAATAAAAATTTCAATACCTCCAACATTGCTTATTTCTTCTATTGGATTGGTAGATAAAATTTCACACTTAACAAAAATAACACCAGATGATGGTGATATACTTTTAGTTTTAGGAGTTACGCGTAATGAATTACAGGATAGTGTTTATTCCAAAATTATAGGTTATGAAAAATCAAAAAATCCAGTTGTAAATAGCAAGGATGCACTTCGCACATATAGAAATTTTGAAAAAGCGAATAAACTTGGAATTATAAATTCTGCAATTGGAATAGATTTGGGTGGACTTGGAATTGCGGTTACAAAGATGGCAATTGCTTCAAAGAAAGGTTTAGCCATTGATTTAAAACTTAAAAATAAATTCTCAGTCGACCAATTTTTATTTTCTGAAACACAAAGCAGAATTCTTGTTTCCATGAAAAAAAATAAGTTAGCCAATTTTAAAAAAATATTTAAAGCTTCTGATTATACAATTATTGGTAAATGTACGGGCTCAGATGTAATTGAGTTTAAAGAAAACAAAAAAATTATGAGAGGTAAAATTTCAGATTTTGCTAAGTCATACAAACAAAATATTAAAGGGTTATGAACGTATTAGTCTTATCAGGTTATGGTATTAATTGTGAAAATGAAACACTACATGCTTTTGAAGTAGTAGGATTTAAAGGAAAAATTATTCATATTAATGATCTGATTCAAAATCCTAAACAACTTAATAACTATCAAGTATTCGCTATACCTGGTGGTTTTTCTTATGGCGATGATACAGGTTCAGGAAATGCAATGGCGAAAAAAATTATGACCAATTTGTATGATCAACTAACAGATTTTTCATTAAAAGATAAATTAATCATAGGTATTTGTAATGGATGCCAAATATTAATTAATCTTGGATTAGTTCCAAGCCTAAATAAAAAAGATCCAGAAGTAGCATTGATTGAAAATAAATCTGGTAGCTATGAGTGTCGATGGGTTGATGTAAAAGTAAGTAATAATAAATCACCATGGCTAAAAAATATTAGTACGCTGAACTTGCCTGTTGCACATCAAGAAGGGCAATTTATGATACCTATTAATGTACTAAAAAGTATCAAAGCTAATGACCTTATTGGTTTGCAATACATTAATCATCGTAAAAAATTAGCAAAAGGTCAATTTCCTTTTAATCCGAATGGATCTAAAGATGATATCGCTGCGCTAACAAATCAAAATGGGAATGTTCTTGCAATGATGCCTCATCCTGAAAGAGCATTTTATAATTATCATATTCCCAATTGGCAAAGTAAAACCATAAAAAAATTTGGGGATGGATATAAAATTTTTATGAACGCAAAAAAATTCTTTGCATAAATTATACGGCTATATCTACTATTTTTTTCATCACGGTTGGCATTCTAGAGCTAGAATAAGAAGATTTCTTTATCCAATTACTTTTTGATAATTTTGCTTTTTTAACATTGCCATAAAAAATTTCTGTCTCTAAATCAAAATGACTAAATGAATATTCAAATGAGCCTTTAGATTGTAATTTTGTTTTTATTTTTTTTATATCTTGATCAGTGGTTAATAATTTCTTATTTTTAACCCAGACATCATTTGGTACTTCAAGCATGGAAGCCAACATTCCTTTATTTGGTCTACTTCGCACAAGGATTTCATTCTTTTCATTCACAATTACATAAGCTCTTGTATACTTTATAGGCTTAGTAGTTTTCTTTTTTAGTTTTAAAGGAATTTTTTGCTGTAGATTTTTTTTATATGATTGGCAAAATTTATTAATTCCACAAATATTACATTTGGGGTTTCTTGGAAGACAGATCTCTGATCCGTAATCCATAAAAGACTGAATTAAATTTGAAGAATATTTATCTGAGATGAATTTTTTTCCTAAATCTTTAAGTTTATTTTTGACTTTATTAATTGGTTTATCGATAGCATATAACCTAACCAAAATTCTCTCAATATTAGCATCAAGTGGCATAACTGATTGATTATATCCTATTCCAAGAATTGCTTTTGCTGTGTAATCTCCAATACCAGGAAGTTGGATGAGTTCGTCGTAAGTTTTGGGTATATTATTTTTAAAATTTTTATTAATTATTTTTGCAGACCTTAATAAATTTCTTGCTCTTGAATAATAACCAAGGCCTGACCAGAACTTTAAAATATTTGGTTCTGAAGTTTGCGCTAATTTATTTAGTGAAGGCCATTTTAAAATAAAATCATTAAATTTATTTTTTACGGTATTTACTGTTGTTTGTTGGAGCATATACTCACTTACAAATACAAAGTATGGATCAGGTAAATTGAGAGTATTTTTCTTTCGCCATGGTAAATTTCTGGCATTCACTGAATACCATTGAAGCAAAAACTTTATTACTTGTGTTTCGTGTTTAAACATATTGCTTTCATATTTAGGTACTATAAATTATTTATGCATATGGACAAAAAAAATATAAAGCAAAAAAGAACATTTGTTCCACAATCTATTGGCGATACTCTTAGGAAGGTTAATAGAAAATTTTCCTCTAAATATAATCGAACAGAATTTATAATTAACTCCAAATGGCCTGAAATTGCTGGTAGTTATTTTAAAGAATATTCAGAGCCTTTAAATGTTTCAAGGGTACGTGATTTTGAAAACGATGTAGGTGAAACAGTATATAAAAATTATCTAAATGTGAGTGTTGCCCCAGCCGCAGCAATTGAATTTCAACACTTTAAGGATACTATAATTGAAAAAATTAATACTTATTTTGGTTATAAAGCTATAATAGACTTGAGAATTCATCAAAATTACATACCTAAGTATACTCATATGAAACAAACTAAGAAAAAACAAATAGATAAAGATGACATAGAATTTGTTAAGCAAAACGTTAAAGAATTTCAAAATTCCGATTTAAAAAAATCACTATTAAATTTAGGTAATAAAATTACAACTGAGGACAAATAATGAAAATTAAAATTTTATTTATTTCTATTATATTATCACTACTTTTTGTTAATTCCAAAGCAGCTGAAAACTCAATACTAGAGGTTAAAGATAATGATTTTTATATTGGGGAAGACAATGCCCCAATCACAATTATAGAATATGCTTCAATGTCTTGTAGTCACTGTGCAGATTTTCATAATGATACCCTAGAAGATTTAAAAAAAGAGTTTATTGATACTGGTACAGTAAAGTTTATTTTTCGGGATTTCCCATTTAATTATCCAGCTCTTGCTGGAAGTATGATTTTAAGATGCGTCCCAGAAGATGTAAGATACGATTATATGAATGGGCTTTATAAACTTCAAAATAATTGGGTTAATAGAGATCATTCTAAAACAAAATCTGAGTTATACAAAATAATGCAAAGTGGCGGTATGCAGCAAGAGGACTTTGATGCATGTTTAAGTAATGTTGAATTAGAGAATCAATTACTTGAGGGTGTAATGGAAGCTCAGAGAGAATATAAAATAGGTTCCACCCCTTCATTTATTATTAATGGAGTACTTTATTCAGGGAATAAAAACATAAAAGAGTTTAGACAAATCATCGATAAAATATTATCACAATAGTTGATGATTAATTTTAGGACCCTTAAAGTCAAAGGCTTTAAGTCTTTTGTTGAACCAACTGAAATTTTAATTGAAAATGGTTTGACAGGTATTGTGGGGCCAAATGGATGTGGTAAATCCAATCTCGTTGAAGCTTTTAGATTCGTTATGGGTGAGCTTTCGCCAAAACAAATGAGAGGAAGCGAATTAGACGATGTTATCTTTAATGGAACAGATGATAGACCGGCATGGGATATTGCCGAGGTTACAATAGATTTAGATAATAAAGCAAGAAAAGCACCAAGTATTTTCAATGAAAATGATACTATTGAAGTCACTAGAAGAATATGGCGAGGTGAAGGCTCAGAATATAGAGTTAATGGCAAGGAGGTGCGATTAAAGGATGTGCAATTGCTATTTGCTGATGCAGCAACAGGTGCTCGTTCAACATCGATGGTTAGTCAAGGTAGAGTTGGTGCGATTATAGCCGCTAAGCCTGAGCAAAGAAGAACTTTGCTTGAAGAAGCTGCAGGAATTACAGGCCTACATTCAAGACGACACGAAGCTGAATTACGATTAAATGCTACTGAAAATAATTTAGAGCGTGTAAAAGACGTATTGAAAGCACAAGATGAACAATTAACAATATTAAAGAAACAATCAAAACAAGCTGAAAGATATAAGTACATCCAAAAAGATATTACAAAAGCAAGAGCTAGATTATTTTATAAAAAATGGATTGATGAAAAAGATAAATTAAAAAATGCTAATGAAAAAATTCAATCTGAAACAAATGTTGTAAATGACCAAACACAAGTTGTTGCACAAATAAATGTCGAATTTGAAAAAGTTCAAGAAAGCCTTCCAAACCTTAGACTCCAAGAAAGTAAGGTTGCAGCTGAACTGCAAAAATATTCTATTAGTTTAGAAAACCAAGAAAAAGAAATTGAAAGAGCGAATATTGCAGTAGACGAAACAAAAATCCGTATAGAACAAATTAAAAATGACATTGATAGAGAAAAATTTTTATTTGAAGATGCAAAACAAAATCTTGAAAGAGTGCAGGAAGAAAAATCTATACTTTTAAAACAGCAAGGTGATCTTTTTATTCAAACTGATGATGATCTAAATAATAAAAATGTTTCTAATAAAAAAAATAATAATCCAATTATTGATTATCTAGACTTTGAAGATGGTCTTGAGCAAGCAATTGCTGCAGTTTTTTCAGATGAGTTAATTGCATCTATCGATGAAGAACAAAGTGTTTTTTGGAGAAAATTAGATGTAGAAGATTCTTCCTTTAATTCAGAAATTACGAAATTTTCCTCTCTGATCAAAGCACCGGATAACTTGAAAAAGAAATTAGAGTTTGTTGGATTAATTGAGAATAAAGAAAATGTTTTAGAAATTCAAAAAACTTTAAAGCCAGGCCAGATATTAGTCAGCAAACTAGGAGAAATTTGGAGATGGGATGGGTATGTATCTAAAGGTAAACAAAATAATTCAACTAAAGCAATATTGGAGCAATTAAAAAATAGAAGAATAAAGCAATTAAGTGCAGAGGAAAAACAATGGAATGATATTTCTGCAAAAGCAAATCAAAGAATAGAAGAACTGAATTCAAGGCAAAATACATTAATTAATGAATTATCTAATCTCCAATCCGTTCCTGACGATGTATCAAGTGAAAAATTAAAAATACAAAAGTTGATTGATGAGAATAAGAGTTCTTATGAACAAATAGCTGAGCAGCTTCGTCAAACTGAACAAAATTCTAATGAGATTAATAAGAAATTAAAACTGGAAGAAATTAAATTAAATGAACTCAGGGAAGAAAGAATTAGGACTGAAGGGCAAATTAATATAATTAATGAAGCAATTAAATTATTAGCTACTCAAGTAAAAGAAAGATTGAGTGCAGAACTAGAAGAACTTTACAATATTGGAGAAATCGATCCAAATAAAGTTTTAGGAGATACTGATGATTTAGAAAAAAAATTAGAAAGACTAATTGCTGAGCAAGAACGTTTAGGTGGTGTTAATCTTCTTGCAGAACAAGAATCTCAAGATTTAGAAGAAAAAGTCAATACGATAAAGAAAGATCAAAGTGACCTTTTAAGTGCAATTGCAAAACTAAGAGAAGCAATTGATTCACTTAATACAGAAGGTAGACAACGTTTACTTGCTGCATATGGAATAGTGAATGAAAATTTTCAAAAATTATTTACAAGGTTGTTTGGTGGTGGCAAGGCTTATCTGAAGTTTACAGATGAATCAGATCCTCTTCAAGCTGGTTTAGAAATATTTGCTAGCCCTCCTGGAAAAAAATTACAAAATCTAAATTTACTTTCTGGTGGTGAGCAAGCTCTTACAGCATTATCATTATTATTTGCTGTATTTTTATCAAACCCAGCTCCAATTTGTGTACTCGATGAGGTTGATGCTCCATTAGATGATACTAATGTTGATAGATTTTGTTCCTTAGTAGAGGAAATAGCTAAAACTTCTTCAACAAAATTCTTAGTTATAACTCATCATAGAATGACAATGGCAAGAGTAAATAGATTATTTGGTGTTACCATGCCTGAGAAAGGTGTATCACAATTAGTTTCTGTTGATCTTGAAAAAGCAATAGAGATAAAAGAGCAAGATACTACAAATGAATTATAAAAATAAAAATTTAGAAGAATTAGGTAAAAAAATTGATAATTTAGATAATCAAAATAAAGAACCTAATATTAAAAAAAAAGAAAGTGGTGCTGGATTTGGTTTTAAAATTAGTACAGAAATTATAGCTGCACTAGTTGTTGGAGTTGGAATTGGGCTTATTGTGGATAATTACTTTAATACTAAACCGATAGGGTTGATTATTTTCTTTATATTTGGCGCATTAGCTGGATTTTTGAACGTTTATCGTGTAATGCGTCGCATTGAAAAGCAAAGGTAATTTTAATATTCAATAACAATAATGGCCGCAAAAGATAGTCCCCTAAAACAGTTCGAAATAGATCCAATATCTAATATTGAACTTGGTGGCTATAACATTTCATTTACAAATTCATCTTTTGCGATGCTCATCACTGTTTTAGTAATTACTCTTTTTTTAACTTTAACAGTTAATACAAGATCCATCATCCCTTCTAGGATGCAGCTTATCTCAGAATTGATGTATAATTTTATTGCCCAGCTTCTCTCTGATACAGTTGGAGATAATGGGAAAAGGTATTTCCCATTTGTTTTCTCGTTATTCATGTTTGTATTAATTGGAAATATGGTTGGTATGATACCATACCAATTTACTTTCACTAGCCATATCATAGTTACATTTGCGTTAGCTGCAATTGTATTTATTGGAGTAACTATTCTTGGATTTATTAACCATGGCATTAAATTTTTTACATTCTTTTATATACCGGGTGTACCATTTTACATGCATCCACTGCTTATTCCTATTGAAGTAATTTCTTATTTATCAAGACCTATAAGTTTATCAGTTAGATTATTTGCAAACATGCTAGCTGGTCACACATTACTAAAAGTATTTGCGGGTTTTGTCGTTTCCATGCCATTTTTTACTGGAGTTTTTCCTTTAGCTTTCATTGTAGCTTTAACAGGATTAGAAATTTTAATTGCTTTTTTGCAGGCATATGTGTTTGCAATACTGACGTGTTTATATATTAACGATGCTTATCATTTACATTAATTAAAATAGGAGGACTTATGGAAATTGAAGCAGCAAAAGTAATCGGAGCGGGTTTAGCCGTTATCGGTGTTATTGGATCAGGTATTGGAATTGGGAATATTTTCTCATCTTTTATTCAAGCAGTTGGAAGAAATCCAGCAGCAAGAGGTGAAGTTTTTACAATGACAATGTTAGGTTTCGCATTAGTTGAAGCGATTGCACTTTTCGCGCTGGTTATTGCGTTAGTTATTTTGTTTGGATAGAACACAATAATTAATTAATGCCTCAATTAAATCCAGAGTTTTTTGTTTCACAGCTCTTTTGGTTAGCTGTATTCTTTACTTTTCTATTTGTATTTTTATGGAGAGTATCTCTTCCAAGAATAGCTACAGTTTTAGAGAAAAGACAAAATAAAATAGATGAAAATTTATCATCAGCAAAAGAGCTTCAAGAACAGGCAATGGAAATTGAAACAAAAATTAATGATCGAATCAATAAGGCTAAACTAGAAACAGATGAGAAAATTAAAGAAACAATCAATGCTTTACAAGAAGATGTTTCTTCTCAACTTTCTTCACTTGATAAAGACTTAGAAAAAAAAGTTTCTGATGCAGAAAAAGAAATTTTAAAAAGTAAAGATGATCAAATGAAAAATATTAACAATGAAATAGCTAATATTACAAAACTGACTGTTGGAAAAATCACAGATATAGAATTGTCAGAGAATGAAATTAATAAAGTTATTGAAACACATAAAGGTAGTTTTAATTAATGTTTTCTGATCCACAATTTTGGGTTGCAGTATCTTTTATTCTATTTATTGCAGCTATTTTTAATCCGGTACGAAAAATTCTTACATCTAGCTTAGATGCTCAAATAAAAGATATAAAAAATAAAATAGATGAAGTTGAGAATTTAAAAAATGAAGCACAAAGGGCTTTGTATGAATTAAAAGAGAGAGAAACTAAGGTAGAAAAGGAAATACAAAATCTTAATTTGGAATCTGAAAAAAGAATAGCTGAACTGAAAGATATATCTACCTCTAAATTAACTGATCAAATTGAAAAAAGGAAATTATTAGCTGAAAATAAGATTGAACAATTAGTAAGAGATACCAATAACTCTATAAAAAATTATATTTCAAGTGTTGCTATAGAGGCTACGAGAAATATTCTACTTCAAAATCTCAGTAACGATAAAAAGTCTGCATTAATTGAAGAATCTATTACTGAATTTAACTCTGTTTTAAAGAATTAAAAGTAGATTAATCAGTCTAAATATTTGAATATAATATTAAGAAATTAACATTAAAAGATTTTTAAAATCTATAGTATTATTAACTAACTAAAATTAATGTTAGCAAATTTAAATGACAAAAAAACTTAATATCTTTCTTGCAGGACCTCGAGGTTTTTGTGCAGGAGTAGATAGGGCGATAGAAATGGTTAAGGGTGCTCTTAAAAAATATGGTGCACCAGTATATGTTCGTCATGAAATAGTGCATAATAAATTTGTTGTTGAAAATCTTAAATCACAGGGAGCTATTTTTGTAGAAGAATTAAATGAGATTGAAGATAAAAGTAGGCCAGTTATCTTTTCTGCACATGGTGTTCCAAAAGCAGTACCCGAGGAAGCATTAAGTTTGAATTTAATATATTATGATGCAACATGTCCACTTGTTAGCAAAATTCATAAGGAGGTAGAAAATTTTGATAAAAAAAATCTCCCTGTTATTTTAATTGGTCATAGGAATCATCCTGAAGTTATTGGAACTATGGGTCAAACCAATAAAGAAATTTATTTGGTAGAAAAAGTTGAGGATATAAAAAAGTTACCCTTTGAACAGAATGATAAGATTGCGTATGTAACTCAGACAACTCTATCAGTAGATGATACGAAAGATATAATAAAAGAGATAAAATTGCATTTTAAGAATGTTATAGAACCGAAAAAGAATGATATTTGTTATGCTACAACAAATAGGCAAGAGGCTGTTAAAAAAATAGCTAATCAATGTGATTATTTTTTAGTAATTGGTGCAAGTAACTCTTCAAATTCTTTAAGATTAGTTGAAGTAGCAAAAAATTATGGTTCAAAAAAAGCTATTTTAGTAGAAGATGTTGATTCCTTGAATTTAAATATATTTCAAGAATCTGAAAATATAGGAATAACAGCAAGCGCATCATCACCAGAAATACTTGTTAAAAAACTTCTTGATAATTTGACTAAAAATTTTGAATTGCAAGTTAATGAAGGACATTATCAAAAAGAAGATATATTTTTTAAAGTACCACAAAAACTAAACGTATAAAAATGGCAGTTTTCACTAAATTATCAAAGGAGGATATAGAAACCTTTATATCTGACTACACAATTGGTGATTTAGAGAACTTTGAAGAAATTGTTGATGGGATAGAAAACTCAAATTTTAAAATTTTTTGTAATAATAAACCATATATTTTAACAATTTTTGAAAAAAGAGTAACCGAAGAAGAATTACCTTTTTTTATAAATTTAAAAAACTTTTTAAATAAAAATAATTTTAAGTGTCCTAAAGCGATCTCAGATAAAAATGGAAGAATATTAAAAAGAATAAAAAATAAAACTGCTGTTATTATATCCTTTCTAGAAGGTAAAAGTATTGAAAAACCAAACTTAGAAATGTGTAAAGAAGTTGGGAAAATGATTGCTAATTTACACAATCTTACCTTAAATTTTGATGAAAAAAGACCAAACAGCTTAGATTTAAAAGATTGGAAAAATATTTACAAAAAATGTCTTAATAATAAATCTAAAGAATTTAACGAAACAATGTATTTGTTAAAAAATGAAATAGATTATTTAGAAAATTATTGGCCAACCAATATTCCTTGTGGTGTCATTCATGCTGATTTGTTTAGAGATAATATTTTTTTTAAAAACGAACAAATTTCTGGAGTAATAGATTTCTATTTTTCATGCTATTACTTTTATGTATACGACATAGCTATCGTAATTAATGATTGGTGCTTTAGTGAAAATGGAAAAAAATTTAATAAACAAAACTGCTTAACAATTCTTGAGGAATATCAAAAACTGAGAAAATTAAGTGATCTTGAAAAAGTATCATTAAATATTTTATTAAGAGCTGCAGCTGTTAGAATATTATGTACAAGAGTTCACGACTATATTTTTCATCCGCCTAATGCAGTCGTTGTTAAAAAAGACCCATTTGAATATATAAATATTCTAAAATGGCATCAACAAAATAAAATTTTAGTAGAATGATAAATATTTATACTGATGGAGCATGTTCTGGTAATCCCGGTAAAGGTGGATGGGGAGTTGTAATTTTAGATAATGATGAAGAAATTGAGTTAAATGGAGGTGAACAAAACACAACAAATAACAAAATGGAGTTAACCGCAGCAATTAAAGCTTTAGAGTATTTTGAACGAAGAAAAGATTTAATTATCCATACAGATAGTAAATATGTAAAAGATGGAATTGAAACATGGATAATAAATTGGAAAAAAAATGGATGGAAAACTTCTGCAAAGAAACCAGTCAAAAATAAAGAAATGTGGATAGCACTAGATGATTTAATAAAAAAACATAATATAAATTGGGAATGGGTAAAAGGTCATGCTGGGAATAAACATAATGAAAAAGCAGATTATTTGGCAAGACGCTATATTGAAGAAAATTAAATTATTTTTTGTAACTATAAGTTTATTAATTTTTTCAGATATTTCTTTAGCATCAGAAAAATGGATTCTAGACAAATCTATCTCATCAATTGAATTTGAATTACCTGTTCTTTTTGCGAAAAATGTTAAAGGTAAATTTAATACAATAGAGGGATTTGTTGAAATTGATTTAGATAATAAAAAAAATAATAAAGCAATGTTTTCAGTTGCAATAGCTGATATTGAAATAAATTATAAAAAATATAAAAATTTACTATTAAGTGAAATTTTTTTTGATGAAAAAAGATTTCCAATAGCTTTAGTTGATACTAGAAAATTTTCATACTCTGATCAAAAAGAAGTTATTATTGATGTTGAATTTACAATAAAAGGAAAGAGTCAAATTATTCCACTAACAATTAAAATCACTCAATTAGCAAAAGAAGTGGTACAAATACAAAGTGATTTGGAGTTTTCAAGAACTGACTTTGAAATTGGTATAGGTAGTTGGAAAAACACATCAATTTTAAAAGATAAAGTTAGAATCAAAACTAACTTATTTTTATTTAAAGGTTGAATTACTAGTTTAAAGCAAATTTAGGTTTATAATTTTAAAATTTATTATCTTAAGATTGAGTTAAAAAATCACCACATCTTAGACCTAGCATCATTGCTGGCGCAGAAGTATTACCAGAGTTTATATTTGGCATAGAAGATAAGTCACAAACACGAAGATTTTCTATACCTCTAACTCTTAATTTTGAATCTAAAACAGCCATCTTATCGTTATCTGCACCCATTTTAGCAGTACCAGATGGATGATAATTAGTTCTCACAAATCTTCTGCAATGTTTTTCTAACTTTTCGTCTGTTAGGTCTGTTGTATCTGGTATAATTATTTTTTTAACCTTCTTTGATAACGGTCCAGTTTTTAAAGCTTCTAAAAAAAATCTTTGTCCTGCCATCATCATTTTCAAATCATCTTCATGTTTTAATAAATTTAATTCAATTTCTGGAATATCTTTAAAATTAGATGATTTCAGTTTTACATAACCTCTTGATTTTGGTTTTGTCATTACAGTTGTAATTGACATTCCATAATCATCATCAATAACACCAATAGTATCTGAATTCATATAAATACTCGGAACAAAAAAAGCTTGTATATATGCTAAATCCTCACTGTTTATTGGATTAACAAATGCTCCAGCTTCAACTCCAGTCGAATTTACTCTGCCTGTTCCAAATAAAAGAAACTCAATACCATTTTTTATCATTCTCCATCCTTCACCTTGTTTATAATAACCATATTTACCGTTAGCGGATGCAATTAAAGGGCATTCAGGATGATCCATTAAGTTTTTACCAACTCCTGGCAGATTATTTTTGCATTTTATAGAGAGCGTTTCTAATTCTGCTTCATTTCCAATTCCAGATAACATTAATAATTTTGGCGTAATAAATGATCCTGCTGCTAAAATTATTTCGTTATTTGCATAAATTTTTTCTTCTTCTCCTTTATCATTTTCAATTATAACACCAATAGCTTTATCATTTTCTATTTCAATTTTTTTTACAGTTGTTTTTAATAATAATTTAAGAAGTGAATTATCTTTTTCGTTTTCAATAAATGCGTAAGCTGCTGATGATCTTTTCCCATTTCGATTCATATATTGATATAATCCAACACCCTTTTGATGTTCTCCATTAAAATCGTCAGTCCTTTTAACACCTAAGGCTTCAACAGACTCAATGAAATCATAGGATAATTGATCTACATATGGTGAATCAGACACATTTAGACTTCCTTTTTTACTATGATATTTATTTTCTAATCTTGAATTATTTTCCATTTCTTTAAAATATGGAAGAACTGCATCCCAATCCCACTTAACATTATCATTGTTTACTCTTAGTATTTGATCCCATTCATTATAATCTTGAGACCTTCCTCTCATATAAACTTGAGCATTAATAGATGTGCCACCACCTAAAACATTTCCCTGTGGAATAATATTAATTCTATTACCAAGATGTTTTTGAGGGTTAGTTTTATAATAGGTTGCATACTTAGAGTTATTAATTAATTTAAAAAAACCGGCAGGTACATCTAATAAAAAATTATGATGTGAGTATCCAGATTCTATTAATGTTACAGATTTATTTGAGTTTAAGAGTTTATGGGTTAAAGCACATCCTGATGCTCCACCACCTATAACAATATAGTCGGAGTTTTTTTTCATTAATTATCTTGTAGTGTAACCTCCATCGATAACTAATACTTCACCAGTAATATAGCTCGATGCAGGACTACATAAAAATAATGCTGCAGCTCCAATTTCTTCTGTCTCAGCCATTCTGTTTAAAGGTGTCATTTTATCCCAAGTTGGGTACCAATGTTCAGTCTCTTTTGAAAGTTTAGTCATTTCAGTTCTAAAATATCCAGGAGCAATTGCATTCACTCTAATATTTTGATCTGCAAAATCACTTGCCAAACTTTTAGTCATCATATGCACTGCAGCTTTCGAAGCATTATATGCAACTTGAGGTTGAGGAATGTTTGAAACGATTCCTGATATAGATCCGATATTTAAAATTACACCACCACCTTGGCTTTTCATAGGGGTTAAAACAGATCTGCACATTCTAAATACTGAGTCAACATTTACATTCATAATTTTATCTAAAAGATCATCTGTAAATTCCTCCATTTCACCATGTTGAGCAACACCTGCATTATTAACAAGTATATCGATTACACCGTGTCTATCTAAAGTATAATCTATGATTTTTTGGGGAGTAGTTCTATCTGTAACATCACCTTCTAAAAAGGAAACATCATAACCTGCTCTTTGTAAACTTTCTAAACCACCAAATTTATCTGTTCTACTCGTAATAACAAGTTTTGCTCCTGCTTCTCCAAGTGCATGTGCTATAGCTAGACCAATACCTCTTGTTCCACCTGTAATAATAGCTATTTTATTTTTAATTTTGAATCGTTCTAAATACATGTGAACTCCTAAGAATCTAGAATTAAAATAATATCATCAAAACAACACATATAAAGAGAATAAATTAATTAAATTTATTATTTTTCAATCTTTTGAATTATTATTCAATTTTTTGAATAAAGATGTTGATAATTATTATATTCTAAGTAAAATTTGAGGATAAACTTAAGTTTATATTCAAATTCTATAAGGAGGAAAAATGAAAAAATTTGTTATCGCATTTGTAGCATCTATTTTTTCTTTTTCAGCTATGGCAGACGGTCATGCTGAGTGGTGGAAAAAAGCTGGTGCTCCTTACGCAGGAACAGTACTTCAGGGTGTAGCTGAAAATACACCTCCAGGACAATTTGCTGGAGAAGTTTTAGCTAAACAATTTGAAGAATTAACTGGAATTAAAGTACAGTTGGAAAATACATCTTGGGATTCAATGTATGATAAAGCAATTAAAGATATGGAAGCAAATTCCGGTATCTATGACTTTGTATATATCGAACAAGATATCGTTTATGATTATTTAAATAGAGATTTCTTAGTTAACATTACAGAAGGTTTAGCTAATAATCCTGATCTTCAAGCTCCTGGTGTAAGCCTTGATGACTTCACAACTTTCATTGATTATTTTAAAGATGGATCTGGTGATGTTTTTGGTGTTCCAATGGAAGCATTCATAAAAGTTTATCTATATAGAAAAGATCTATTTGAAGCTGCTGATGCAAAAGCTGCTTTCAGAGCGCAATATGGATATGGTCTAGCACCTGCCACATCATTTGAGCAGTACAGAGATAATGCTGAATTCTTTACACATTACTGTGCAGATAATGGTATGGAATGTTGGGGAACTACTGTTCAAGGACATACAGGACATCCAGCTTCAACTTATGAGTTCCTAGAATCTATTGGGCCATCATTTGGTTTATATAACTGGGGTGTTAACATGGATAGTTACCAGTCTTGTGTAGAAAATGGCGGTCAATTAAATGGTGGAAGAGCAAAAGCTGCTCTAAACTTCTGGACGCAACTTCTACCTTTTGCTCCACCAGAAGCGCTTCAAAGTACTTGGAGTGAAGTTGGTGCATCTTTTGCAGCAGGAAGAGCTGCACAAGGTTGGGTATATGGTGAAAACGCTGCATGGATTGCAACTGATGCTGAAAAATCAGCAGTAGTTGGAAATGTTGGTGTTATGTTACCTCCCACAGCACCTGGTGTTATGACTCAAGCTGCATCAGGAAATGGTTACATTGGTTATTTTGATGGTGGTGCTTATGGTATTCCACACTCATCAAAAAATATTGAAGCTACAATGCTTTGGCTTCAATTCATTGCTCAAAATGAAGTTCAAGCTGATTGGGCAATTGCTGGTGGACGTATTACTCATAAATCAACATATGCTGATCCAAAAGTAATGGCTGTAGATGAGCAAGCTGATGGATACTTTACTTTAATGAGAGATACTGGCTTCTTATACGCTGGTGCACCTCCATTCCCATTCCATGGAGCGGGAAGAGCTGCAATTGATCCTTTCATTTATAAAGCTCTTGCAGGAGAAATGACTCCAGAGGAAGCTTTAGATGGAGCATGTCAAGCTCTTGATAAAGTAATGGGTGATCTTGGTTACCAAGGTTAATTAATATTTAATTGGGAGGCATAAATTGCCTCCCTTTTTTTATGTTTTCTAATAATAAAACTGGCTGGCTTTTGCTAACACCAACGATTCTTATTCTTATATTGGTTGGTCTTGTTCCGTTTTTTTATGTTTTATATGTAGGTTTCTTTAAGTGGAATCCTCTTGCAGTTGACCCTTCTATGCAATTTGAAGGTTTTGGATATAATTATAGACAATTAATTTTTGACGAAGTTTTTTTAAGTTCAATTTGGCGTTCAATTAGATTTGCTGTTGTAACTTTATTTTTTGAATTAAGTTTAGGTTTTATATTAGCTTTATCTTTACTTAGTTCTTTCCCATTTAAATCTTTTTTTAGAGGAGTTCACACTTTACCTTTAGTAATTGCTCCAATTGTTGTTGGATCAATATTTAAATTATTTACTGTTCAGGGCTTAGGACCCCTTCCCCATTTTTTAAAAGATTTTTTTGGCTATACGCTTAACTACGGTCTAAATGCTGACCAAGCTTTTTGGATGATCGTAATAATGGATATTTGGCATTGGACACCATTTGTTACATTGACTTTACTTGCTGGTTTAAGTGCTCTACCTCAAGATCCATATGAGTCAGCTAAAATTGATGGGGCAAATAATTTTCAAATATTCATTTATATAACGATACCTATGATGGTTCCGGTATTAATAGTAGTTATATTTATTCGTTTAATGGATTCACTTAAAATAGTTGATGAAGTATGGATGCTGACAGGGGGCGGACCAGGTTATGCAACAAGATTTACAGGTATTCACATTTGGAAAGAAGTATTTGAAAAAAGATTTTATGGATTTGGTTCAGCAATGTCTATTTTATATTTATATATTACTATAGTAATTTGTTGGTTGCTTTATAGTGTAATGGTCTCAAGGGGGAAAAGTGAAGATTAGAAAAGTTATAGGAAAAATTAGCACAACAATTCTTTGGACTATATTAACATTAATCACCTTATTCCCAATTTATTGGATGGTTTTAGTCTCAACAAGAACACCAGTTGAATTATTTGGTAAGCCTGATTTAAGTCCCACATTTTTTCAAAAAATACATTGGAAAAATTTTACTAAACCTTTTATCGATGGAATTTATTCTGATTATCTTTTTAATTCAATTATTGTGGCTACTTCAAATGCTGCCTTGGTAACTGTATTAGCATTAATGGCCACTTATGCTCTATCAAGATTTAAATTACCTGGATCAGAAAGTATATTTTTTTGGACTATGACAAATAGAATGGCTCCGCCTGCTGCATTTATGTTGCCTTTGTTTTTATTGTTTTCTACTGTTTTTAAATTTGGCGATTTTACTCTATTCGATACAAAAATTGGATTAATTTTATTATACTGTGTGTTTAACTTACCATTCGCGATATGGCTTTTAAAAGGTATCATTGATGGAATTCCAAAAGAATTAGACGAGGCAATGATTGTAGATGGTGCTAATTTATTCACTGTATTTTGGAAATTAATTATTCCTCTTGCAGCTCCAGGAATCGCAGTAACATCACTTCTAAGTTTTTTATTTGCTTGGAATGAATATTTATTAGCATCAACTTTAACAAGTGTTTATGCTAGAACAATTCCAACAGGGCTCTCTGAATTTGTAACAACTACGGGAACGAACTGGGGAACTATGGCTGCTGTAGCATTAGTTTCAATGATACCAGCTTTGATTTTTTTATTTTTAGTACAAAGATACATTGTAGCAGGATTAACATTTGGGGCAGTTAAGGGTTAATATGAAAAAAAAAGGCTTTATTCCTATTGAGACAAATTGGTTTGACAGACTATTTATTGGTGTAATTAGTTTCGTTGCATTACAGTTATTTTGGATGCGATTTTTAGAAAATATTTTATCAATTAATTTTGCTATTGGAATTGGTATAGCTTGGATAATATTTGTTATTTGGAAAGGATAGAAAATGAAAGCTTTAGTACTAGAGAAACAATTAGAATTAAACTTGCGTGACATTGATCTTCCTACAGACGTAGGTCCAGATGATGTTAAAATCAAAATGCATACTGTTGGAATCTGTGGATCAGATATACATTATTATGAACATGGAAAAATTGGTCAATGGCACGTTAATGCTCCAATGGTTTTAGGTCATGAAGGATCTGGTACTGTAATAGCTGTTGGAAAAAATGAAAAAATTTTAAAAGAAGGAGATAGAGTTTGCATAGAGCCGCAAGTAGTAAGTAAAAAATCTAAAGAATATAAACTTGGTATATATAATTATGATCAACAAGTAAAATTTTGGGCAACACCTCCTGTGCATGGCTGTCTTGCACCTGAAGTAATTTTTCCAGGAGACATGGTATTTAGGATACCTGATAATATGTCCTACGCAGAAGGTGCAATGGTTGAGCCGTTAGCTGTTGGAATGCAAGGAGTTACAAAAGCTAAAATAAAACCAGGGCAAATTGGACTTGTAATGGGATGTGGGCCTATTGGTTTAGTTACTGGATTAGCTGCATTAGCTGGAGGTTGTTCAAAAGTTTACATTGCGGATATTTTAGCAGAAAAACTAAAAATGTGTGATCATTATCCTGATTTAATACCTGTTGATTTATCTAAAGAAAATTTATCAGAAAGAATTATGGATGATACTGGAGGTTGGGGAGTTGATCGTTTTTTTGAGTGTAGCGGAGCAGTTAAAGCTTATGAAGCTATATTTAGTTGTTGTTCCCCAGGTGCACATGTAGTCCTCATTGGTAATAATGCAGAGCCGGTTCCAATGAATTGGGCAATTCTATTTGCTAAAGGTCTAGAATATCAAACTGTTCATAGATATTCACATCAATATGAACCATCAATAAGATTATTAGGAAGTGGAAAAATTAATGTAAAACCAATGATTACTCATACTTTTAAATTTGAAGAAAGTGTTGCCGCTTTTGAAAGAGCTGCAGAACACAGACCTACAGATGTAAAACTTCAAATTAAGATAGATGAAGAAAAATGATCTAAAAATACCTTCTTTTAATAGAGAAGACTGTAAAATTGGATTTGTTCATTTAGGCACCGGTAATTTTCACAGAGCTCATCAAGCTTTCTATATAAACAATTATCTTAACCAAACAGATGATCTTAACTGGGGAATTTGTGCTATAAATTTAAGAAAGGAAGAGCGAGAAAATTTTGATTTTTTACAGGATAGAAACGGCAAATATGTATTAAAAACTATCTCTACTTCGGGTGATAAAGAATATCATGAAATAAACTCAATACTAAACTTAATTGATTGGAGTAAAGATAAAGAAGATGCTGAAAATATCTTAAGTAATCCTGACATTGAAGTAGTAACTATTACAGTTACAGAAAGTGGTTATTATATTAGTGAAAATAATAAACTAAACCTTAATTTAGAAATTGTAAAAAATAATATTGAAAAAAAAGAAAGCACAATCATCTTTTCATATCTTTTAAATGCATTAAAAAAAAGAATGAAGTCGATTGATAAAGAAATAACTCTTCTGTGTTGTGATAACATTAGAGAAAATGGAGTTATGCTTAAGAATGCTCTAAAAGATTATTTAGAAAATTCAAAGGAATTAGAACTTTTAGAATGGGTAAATAAAAAAGTAAGTTTTCCTTCATGTGTTGTTGATAGAATTACACCTAGACCTCCAAGTGATCTTAAAAAAGAAATAGCAGATAATTTCGATATAAATGAAAATTGTAGCGTGATGGCGGAGACTTTTATTCAATGGGTAATTGAAGATAATTTTATTGGGAAAAGGCCAGAACTTGAAAAGGTTGGTGTGCAATTTGTTCAGAATGTTTTTCCTTATGAAGAAGCTAAAATAAGAATTTTAAATGGTGCCCATGTAGCTCTAAGCTATTTCGGAGCCTTAAAAAAATATGTTACATATGATGCTGCTATTTTAGATAGAGAATTGCAACAATATTTTTTTGAACTAGAAACGAAGGAAATCATACCAGCATTAGGAAATGAAGCTCCTTTTGATCTTGAAGAATATATGATGATTATTTTTGATAGATTTAAAAATAAAAATATAGGTGATAAACTTGAAAGAATTGCTATGGATGGAGTAGGAAAATTTCCTATATTTATTTTGCCAACAATAAACAAGTGTTTTCAAAAAAATATAATTCCAGAAAATTCAATAGACGCAATAGCAAGTTGGTACGTTTTTATGTGTAAAATATTATCAAAAGATCTTATATTTAATTATTATGAACCAAGTTGGGATTGGATTAAAAATTATTTATCTGATGACAAAGTAGAGGATTTTGCATTTTGTAAAGAATTATGGGGTGATACACCTAAAAAATATATTAAATTTTCTAACTTGTTGATTAATAAAATTAAATTTTTACAAACTATTTACTCTTAATGAAAATATTTGATTTTATTATTGTTGGTGGGGGAACTTCAGGAACAGTAACTGCTGAAAAATTAATTAAAAACGGTCACACAGTGTTAATTATTGAAGAAGGTAAAAAAAATAGCAATCCTTTTTTAAGTATGCCTGCTGGATGGATACCAATGCTTGAAGGTAGTCCTTATTTAAAATTTTATAAATCTTCTCCACAACCGCAGCTAGGTAATAGACAACATGATATAGCTCAAGCTAAAGTATTTGGAGGAGGATCAAGTGTAAATGGAATGGTTTATATGAGAGGCAAACCGTCTGATTATGAAAATTGGGTTAGAGAAACAGGAGATGAAAGATGGGGATGGGATTCTTTACTTCAAAATTACAAACAACTAGAAAATAATCAAAGACTAGGTGGAGAGTTTCATGGTAATGGAGGGCCGATAAAAGTATCAGATCCGGGATACGTAGCTGAAGGATCAAATTTATATATTAAGTCAATGCAAAATTTAGGTTTACCATACAATAGAGATTTTAATAATGGTAAACAATATGGTGTAGGTTTAATGCAGTACACTATAGGTGATGGAAAAAGATGTGACACTATTTCATCAATTATAAAACCAATTATAAAAAATAAGAAACTTAAAATAAAACTTAATACAACAGTAACAAAAGTAATTATAGAAAATAAAAAGGCAACTGGTGTAGAAACAATATCTAATGGGATCAATGAAAAATTTTTTGGAAAAGAAATAATACTTACTGCTGGAGCTTTAATTACACCAAAAATATTGATGCATTCTGGTATTGGTGAGGAGACTCAATTAAGAAAATTTGACATTAATGTAAAAGAAAATTTACCCGGAGTTGGTAAAAACTTACAAGATCATCACGAGGTTCCTTTTGTGACAAGGGCAAAACCAGGATACGGTTATTTTAAGCAAGATAAAGGCTGGAGGATGATTAGAAATGGTATCCAATATTTATTATTTAAATCAGGACCAGTAACATCAAATGGCGTAGATTGTTGTTCATTTCTTAATCCAGAGGATCTGCAAGACAGCACTGATCCAAAGATTAAATTGTATTGTGTTCAAATAATGTACACCGATAGAGACACTAAAGGTATTAAACCAGATCATGGTGTGACATTAACATCTTGCATTATGAATCCAAAATCAAGAGGTGATGTTACTTTAAATTCTTCGAACCCATTGGATCTTCCAAATATCAATCCTAATTTTTTGAGTAATCAAGATGATATTAAAACTTTATTAGAAAGTGTAAAATTGGCTAGAAAAATTATTAAAACTAAACCCTTATCAGATATTATTTTAGATGAAATACTGCCAGGTGAAAAAATTATTGATGATGATTCTTTAATTAATTACTGTAAAAAAATGATTAAAACAAATTGGCATCCCGTTGGAACTTGTAAAATGGGTAATGATAATGATCGTTTAGCAGTTTTAAATTCAAAACTTCAAGTCAAAGGAATTGAAAATTTAAGAGTTTTTGATGTTTCAATGATGCCAAATATTGTATCAGCAAACACAAACGCACCTGCAATGGCAATAGCAGATAACGCGACTAATATTATGTTAAAAGGCTAGGTGCTATATCCTTATTTGAAGAGTATAAATCTTTCCAAATAGAATATCGTTTTAAAAGTAGATCAATTTTATTGTCTATAGGATTAAAAGTTTCACTAATTTTTATTTCTTTTATTATACTAACATCACTATTAATATTTTTATCGACATGCATTGCTAATCTAGCAACTCCAAGAGCAGCTCCAAATTCACTTTGATTACAAACACTGAGATTTCTATTTAGAAGTGAGGCTATTAATTCAATCCAAAATTTACTTTTTGAACCTCCTCCAACCATAAAGATTTTTTCAAAGTTTTTATTTACTTTAAGTATAGAGTTTACACCGTCAAGAATTCCAAAACTTACACCTTCTATAACAGCATATTGTAAATTTGTTGAACTTGTAGTTGTTTTCATAGAGTGAAAAGAACCGCGAATATATGGATCATTGTGAGGTGTTCTTTCTCCAGATAAATATGGTAAAAAAAAAGGAGAATTTATAAGATTGTTTGTATTAGAAAAATATTTTTCTACATTAGTTAAGGTTTCTGTAATAGATGAATTAGTTATTGAACATATCCAATCTAGACAATTACTAGCACTCAACATTACGGACATTAAGTGCCATTTATTTGGTAAACAATGACAAAATGAATGTACAGCATCTCCAGTATTACTCAAAAAATTGTCTGTTGGAGTGAAAAAGACTCCAGATGTTCCAAGAGATATAAATGATTGATTTTCATTTGTTATGCCCATCCCTGTAGCAGCAGCCGCATTATCTCCGGCACCACCAACAACTTTGACATTATTATTAAAATTAAATTTATCTTTTAATTCATTTTTTAGAATTCCTGTTTCCTCATTTCCTTCTACAAGACTTGGCATTTGCTTCTCTTGTAGAAACGAACATGATAACAATTCGTCAGACCATTTTCTTTGTTTTATATCTAACCATAATGTTCCTGAAGCATCTGACATTTCAGAAAAAAATTCACCAGTAAGAACAAATCGTAAGAAATCTTTAGGAAGTAAAACTTTGAAAATTTTTTTAAAATTATCTATTTCGTTATTTTTTATCCAATTTATTTTTGGTGCTGTAAAACCAGGCATGGTAATATTTCCTGAAATTGTTCGTACATCAAAATTTTGTTTTTCAAATTCTTCACATTCTTGATGAGATCTTGTATCATTCCAAAGAATACATGGTCTAATGACCTTTCCATCCTTATCTATTAAAGTAGCTCCGTGCATATGGCCGGATATGCCAATAGAAATAGTTTGTGAAAATTCTTTTGGTTTTTTTAGCTTTAAAACTTCAAAGCATTCCATTGTTGAGTCAATCCATTCTTGTGGATTTTGCTCACTAAAGCCATCTTTTGGAGTTTGTACTGTGAGACTTGAATTAGCCGTAGCAAGAATGTTTTGACTTTGATCAATTAAAATCATTTTGATTGATGAAGTTCCAAGATCAATACCAATAAACATAGCATAAATTTATAACATTAATATTTTAATTGATACAAAGAAATTAAAGTTACTTATAAGAATACCGAAATATAAATATTCCTGATGAAACAATAATAATTGCTCCAATAATTGTAAATATATCCGGAATTTCTTTATAAACTACTAATCCAAAAAAAATTCCCCAAAGTATAATAGTATATTGGTATGGAGCTAAAATACTTGCTGGAGTAATACTTAAGGCCTTTATCTGTAAATATAAGCCTATACAAAAAAATATACCCAAAAAAATAAAAAAAATAAAAGAAAATGAATGCAAAGGTTGCCAGAAAAAAAGCGATAGTACAAATGTAATAATAGCACCTATAAGACCATTGTAGAACAACATAGTCTCATTATCATCATACTTAGCATTCAATCTTGTTGCAATTTGAAATAGTGAATAGAAAAATGCAGCACATAATGGAATAATTAAATAAGGATTAAATATAGTCAATCCAGGTCGCATAATTAGAATAACTGCAAAAAAACTTAAACCGATAGCTAACCAAGTAGCAAAGTTAACTTTTTCTTTTAATATGAAATAAGAAAAAACTAAGACAAGAACGGGTGCTAAAGATCCTATCGTATGAGCATCCGCTAGAGCTAAATGTCTAAAAGATAGTACAAAAAAACACGACTCACAAACAGACAGAACACATCTAGTTATTTGTATCTTATAATTATTTGAAAAGTAAAATTTCTTAACTTTATTTTTTTTTGCAATAAAAAAAGAAAAAATAAAACAAAAACTAAACTTAACAAATAATAATACGAAAACTGAATGATATTGAACTGCTGTTTTTTGAATAGTATCTAAGATACCAAAAGATAAATAAGTTAAAAGGGTTAAAATTATTCCATATGTATATGGATTTGATTTCATATTTGTTAGATATTTTTAAAAATATTATTATAAAAATCTTTTTTGATATTTTTATCTGCATCTAAAATTTGCATCATTAAAACTGCAGATAAATCATTTATTGGATCAACCAAAAAATATGTGGCTGCGTAACCTGACCAACCAAATTCACCAATAACACCATATTTGTTTTGTTGTGTATTATTCATCAAAACTCTAAATCCTAAGCCCCATCCATAACCATCTAAATCATTTTCATAATTTTCATCTTTAATTGTATTTGTTGATGTTATTTCGATAGGCAATAAGCTTGTGTCTAATGAATTACAGCGTATAGATTGAAGGGTTTCCTTATTTACTAAAGGTTTAGAATTTTTATCTTCACCATTAATAAGCATTGTAGCAAATTTAATATAATCTGCAGCAGTTGAAAATAAACCGTGTCCACCCCTACAGTAATTTTCATTGTTTGTTGGATATCCATATAAAATTAGTTTTCTTGTATCCAAAGTTAATTCGGTTAACTTTGATTTAACACTGTTATATTCAAAAGTTTCAACTAAATTTTTATTTTTATCTTCACTAATAAAAAAATTTGTTTCATCCATTTCTAAGGGATGAAATATATTTTCTTTTAATATATTTAATAACTTATCTTTTGTTACAACTTCTAGAATTCTAGCTAAAATATCTATAGAAATAGAATAATGCCATTCTGATCCTGGTTCGTAAAGTAGTGGCAACCCAGAAATACTTTCAATTTCCTCTTCTAAGCTTCTAGAAGATGAGTGAAATAACTTCTTTTCTTCATAACCTTCAGCTAAAAAATTATTACTACTATTGTAAGTAAAACCTGCTGTATGTTGTAAAAGTTGTCTTACTGTAGGAGTTTTATCTATTTTAATAGTATCGTCTAATTTACTAGTTAATGATTTTAGTTTTTTTAGGTTTTTAAAATTTGGTAAATATTTATCTAGAGTATCATCAAGAGATAAAAAATTTTTTTCTATTAATTGCATCGCCGCAAAACCAACAATTGGTTTAGTCATGGACCAAATTCTGTAATATGAATTTTTATTAAGTTTATTATTTTTAACTAGATCATTATATCCAATTACCTCATGATAAGTATTATTTTTGTGATTTATTATCCACTCAGCACCATTACATCTTCCAGCATCAATATGTTTTTGAAAATCTAATCTGATGTTATCCATATATGGATTAGATTAGACTCTTTATTTTTTCTATGAGCTCGGTATTGATATGTCTTGGACCTTTATCTTCTCGATTAGTATGTCTTCTTTGACCAGGTAACCGCACACCATCTAAGGATGTCATTTGTTCAAAAAATTTTTCAGCATGTTCATTCCAATTTTTTCCTGCAATAAGTTCAGGAGATAAAGCCATAATAAACTCACCTCCTCGTGCTGGTCCTCCATCGTTATTATCCACTTCTTTTGCCTCAAAACTAAATAAATCTCCAACTAGGCCAGCAGCTAGTAATTCAATCATCATAGCTATAGCAGAACCCTTATAATCACCAAAAGTTAAAAGCACTCCTCCCTTTGCTATTTGATTTGGATCATCAGTTTTTTCACCATCTTTATTTAAGCCGGTTCCAAAGGGTACTTTATGACCATCACGCGCTGCAACTTGTACTTCACCCATTGCCATCGTTGAAGTTGCCATATCATAAACAACGGGGGTATTATTTTTTCTAGGCCAAGCAAATGATATTGGATTAGTTCCAAATAGTGGTTTTTTTGCACCAGCTGGAGCTACACTTGGTTTATATGCAGTGCAAGCAATACCAATTAAATTATTTTCTGCTAATTCTTCTGTTTCATGCCATAACGCAGCAAAGTGATGGGTATTAGTTATTGTTAAAATCCCAACACCGTGCTTACTTGTTGTTTTTATTAATTTTGGTAAACCAACTTTAATTGAAACTGGAGCGAAACCATAATCACCCTCTACACGAATTGCATTTTGGGTAAGATAGTTGTTCGATGGTCGAGAAGTTCCATTTACTTTCTTACTTTTAAGAGACGCTACATAACCAGGAATGCGAAATAATCCGTGAGATACACTTCCATCTCTTTCAGCATGTGTGACCGTAGTGGCTACAGAATCAGCATTGTAATGATCACATCCATGTTTTGATAAGGCTTTATAAGCTAAATCATATATGTTTTCTAATTCGAGAGACGTTGTATTCATTTACTTTTATTAAATAATTATTATTATTGAACAATGGATAGAGGATTATTAGACAATTTGAAAGAGATTTTGCAAGAAAGAATATCATTTTCAGAAAGTGTAAGAAATAATCATGCTAAAGGAGAAGATGCTTATGATCCAGTGCTACCAAGAGCTGTTTTGTTCCCAAAAAATAATGATGAGCTTTCTAAAATATTAAAAATTTGTAATGAATTTAAAGTACCTGTAACTGCTTATGGTACTGGCACATCTTTGGAAGGGCATGTCGTTGGAAATAATGAAGGTTTTACAATTTCAATGGAAAATTTTAACAACATTATTTCTATTAATGAGGCAGATTTTGATTGTCGTGTACAAGCAAATGTTTCTCGTGAACAACTTAATGAAACTTTAAAAGACAAAGGTGTTTTTTTTCCAATTGATCCAGGTGCAAATGCTGCATTAGGTGGTATGGCAGCTTGCTCAGCTTCAGGGACTATGGCAGTAAGATATGGGACAATGAAAACAGCTGTACTAGGCCTTACAGTTGTTCTTGCAAATGGTGATATAATTAAAACAGGTACGCGAGCAAAAAAAACTTCTGCGGGTTACAATCTTACTAACCTATTTGTTGGTTCAGAGGGCACACTTGGTATTATAACCGAAGTGCACTTAAGACTATCTCCAATTCCTGAGAGTATAATGAGTGCTGTCTGTCAATTTCCAGATCTTGACTCTGCAGTTGTAACAGCTCAGGAAATAATTCAATATGGGGTTCCAATTGCAAGAGTTGAACTATTAAATAAAGATCAAATGGATATAAGTATTAAATATTCAAAATTAGAAAATTTAGAAAGCTTACCAACTCTTTTTTATGAATTTCATGGTAGTGAAATTTCAAATAAAGAATCAATAGACGTTGTTGAAGAGATATCTAAAAATAACAATGGTAGTGAATTTAAATGGGCATCTAACACAGAAGAAAGAAACAAGATATGGAAAGCAAGACATAATGTTTATTATTCAGTTAAAGCACAAGGAGATGATGTGAGAGTATATGCTACAGATGTTTGTGTTCCTATTTCAAACATTGTTGAATGTATTATGTTTGCAGAAAATGAACTTCAAGGTACCGGATTGAAAGCTCCAATGGTTGGTCATGTAGGAGATGGAAATTTTCATGTAACTATTGTCTATGATCCAAATAAAGAGAATGAATATAAATACATAAGAGAATTTAGTAATAAATTAATTGATAAAGCACTAGAAATGGATGGAACTATTACTGGCGAACATGGTATCGGCCTTCAAAAAAAAGAGTATCTACTGAAACAACATCCAGATAATGTTCCTCTGATGAAATTGATTAAAAAAAGTTTTGATCCAAATAATATTATGAATCCTGGCAAAATTTTTGATTAGAAATTATACTTGCTCGACTTTCTCACTTTTAATTGATCTATAGACCGCATCTAATACTTTGACTGTTTTCAGACCAATATCGGAGTTTGCATGATTAATAAAATTTTTATTTAAGCAAATATCAACAAAAGTATTTATAGGAGACTCAGTACTATAAGCCATAGTTCCTTGACCTTCTTTAATCTGATCCTCAATATCATTACCATCATTAAGTCTAATTAATAATCTTTCTCTCTTTATTTCCATATCTAAATAAAGTGTTCCTTTAGTTCCGTGAACATTTATATAAAAAGTACCTCCAAAATCTTTCGGAACATATGCACATCCAGAAAATGATCCAGTTGCACCATTCGAAAATTTTACAGAAATTGCATCTGTATAATCAACATTTGTTGGGGAAGGAACTGAAAAACAAAAAGCTTTTTCAGCTGTTAATTGTGTTATTTTAAAAACTCCTCCAAACATATGTGATAATTGACCCCATCCATAACCTCCCCCTTTACTAGGATCAGACCAAGTTGATGCTAAAGGTTGAAAAGTATGATCATTAGACTCACTTAAAGGTATTCCCTGAAATAAATCTACTAAAGAGGATGAAAAAGCAGCATCTATATGTTTTATTTCACCAATGACTCCATCCTGTATATATTTTTCAGCTTTTGGCATAAAGTGTGTAAAATTAAATCCATTTGGAACTAGAATTTCTTTTTTTACTTCTTTTGCTAAATTATAAAGTTTTTCTGCATCTGAGGAATTTGTTGTCATTGGTTTTTCAATTAAAACGTGACAACCCTTTTCTAGAGCTGCTTTTGCATTTTCGTAATGTGCAAAATGAGGCGATGCAATTACAACACCATCTAAAGGACTAAGACTTAACATTTCATGAAAATCTGTTGAAGCATGTTGAAAATTAAATTTCTCTTTTACAAAATTCAATTGATCTTCTTCTAATTTACAAACACTTACAAGCTCAACATCTTCCCTTTTTTTTAAATTTGGAATATGATATTCAGTTGCCCACCAGCCTGCACCAATAACTCCTATTCTAGCTTTATTCATTTTAATCTAAATGCATTTGAATAGGTAATAAATATGGAAAATTAGTTTTTGGATCAACTTCTGCTTTTAAAATATCAGACATATACTCGCCCCACTTTTTATTAACTTCACTTTTTACAATATGATCAATTGATTTTTTCAAATCATCAGTCTCAAAGTAACCAAACAAAGTTAATCCATGACGAAAAATATTATAATTTCTCAGTCCAGCATCACTGAGCATTTGAACCATCTCTGGCCAAATTTCATCATGTCTTTTTTTATACTCATCTTCATAACCAGGTCTTACCTCTAAAACCCATGCATAATTACTCATATTATTTTTCCTTTCTAGTAAGTAGCTCTTCCTCCACTAAGATCAAACACTGCTCCAGTTGTATAAGAATTCTCCTCAGAAACCAACCATGAAACCATAGAGGCTAGTTCATCAACTTTGATAAATCTTCCACGAGGTATTTTTGATAACATATAATCAATATGTTCCTGACTGATTTGATCAAATATTCTTGTTTTTGCTGCTGCTGGTGTAACACAATTTACGGCTATATTTTTATCTGCTAATTCTTTACCCAATGATTTTGTAAGAGCAATCACCCCTGCTTTAGCAGCACTGTATGGCATGGCATTTGGATTACCTTCTTTGCCAGCAATAGAAGCAATATTTACTATTCTTCCATAATTGGCCTTAATCATGTGAGGTACTATAGATTTGCAACAATAAAACAAACCCGTTAAATCAATATCAATAACATTCTGCCATTGATCAATTGGATACTCCCAAGTTTTAAAACTTGGTCCAGCAATTCCTGCATTATTAATAAGAATATCAATTTTATTATTTTTATCTAAAGTGGCGATGGTTGATTTTTGAACACTATCATAAGATGTAATATTAACAATTTCATAGTTTACATTTTCAGGCAAAGTTAAACTTTTTAAAAGTTCTTCATCTTTATCCCAGATAACAACTTTAGCTCCAGATTTAGAAAATCTCTCAACCATTGAATAACCAAAACCTTGCGCCCCTCCGGTTATAATGGCAACTTTATCTTTTAAATCTATTTGATTCATTGTTATCTCCTTACTTTTGTGATTTGGAATAAATGTAATTGGTTAAAATAATTGCAATTATTAACATAGCGCCTAGTATGGTTAATTGTGATTCAATTTTTATTCTTGCAACATTTAAACCTGCTCTTAAAATTACAACGATCCAGAAAGCAATAAAGGTGCCAAAAATATTTCCTCTACCACCAAAAATATATGTTCCGCCTAACATTACCATAAGAACTATTTCTAATTCTGCACCAGTTGCCATATTGAATCTTGCAACTGCCAGTCTAGAAGTAGTTAAAACTCCAGCAATACCACAAACTAAACCAGATAAAGTAAAAAGTAATAGCTTGATACGATCAACTTTAATTCCAGAATATTTTGCTGTTTGTGGATTTGTACCTATCAAATAAAGTTGCTTACCATAAATAGTTGAGCTCAAGAAAAAACCAACGACAATTGCAAAAACTGTAAATATTATAACTGGGATCGGAACTATACCAATGTAACGATAATCTATTCCAATAAACCAAGAAGGATAACCACCTAAAGAAAAATCACTAGCTAGAGATTGAGCTATTCCACGATATAAAGTTAATGTGCCTATTGTAAGTATTATTGAAGGTATTTGCAATTGTGTCACGAGTATTCCATTAAATAAACCACATAGTGTTCCAGAAAAGAGAGCTATAAGCATAGAGATTGGCATACCAAGACCCGCATTATATGCAGTACCAAAGATAACTGCAGTTAGAGCAATCATTGAGGCAATAGATAAATCTATTTCACCAGAAATTATTATTAAAGTTAGTATTATTGCTATTAATCCATACTCTACATAAGGTGTAGCAGAGTCCATTATAAATGCTAAATCAGCAAAGAAGGGGGATAGTTGTATTGATGAAATAATTGAAATAATCAACAATATCACAGCAACCCATTCAGGTCTTATAATCCAATATCTTAATGTTGGATTTTCATTTAAATAAATTGAAATTGTTTTAAGCATTAATACCACCACTTAATTTTTTCATTCTGTAAATTATTAATTGATCTAGTGCTAAAGCTACAACAATAATTAAACCATAAATCGCTTTTTGAAATTCTCCAGGTATATTTAAGACAGGTAGTGCAACATTTATAATACCTAATAAAAGTATTCCTAAAAATGTTCCTAATACACTTCCAGAACCTCCAGTGATACTTGTTCCTCCAATAATTACACCTGCAATTACGATAAATTCAATTCCAACACCTGTTACTCCAGGATTTACATATCCAAATCTTGATGCATAAAATAGCCCTGCAACTCCTGCTAACATTCCACAAATACCAAAACAAAACAGAGTAACTTTAGTTACATTAATTCCCTTAAGATGAGCTGCAACAGGATTACTACCAGTGGCATAAATCTCACGGCCTAAAACTGAATGACGCATTACCAAATGAGTAATTACTACAATTATTGCACTAAAAATTAAAATACCTGGAATTGAAAAAAGAAAAGAAGTTTGAGAAAATGAAACTACATGCTCGGGAATATCATTTCTATCAATCTGTCTTCCTCCACTAACAATAAAAACTAAACCTCTGTACAAACTTAATGTTCCTAATGTTACTATTATTGAATGCACATTAAACCTAGTAACTATAAAACCATTAATTAGTCCCATCACTAAACCAACAAAAGCAGTGATGATTAGAGATAACCAAAGCGATAAACCAGGAAATTGAATATATAATAAACCAATTACAATAGCTGAAAATGCCAATATAGATCCAATAGATATATCTACATGTCGACAAATGATAACCATCATTTGACCCATAGCCATGACTAAAATTAGAGGTATTGCTAAAAACACGGCTCTCCAACTATCCAATGTCATGAATCTTGGATCTATTATTGCAGCGACAATGACAAAAACAACAATTATAGAAAAAATTCCAAGCTCTCTAATTCTTAAAAATTTATCAAATAATGTCATTCTTAATTTATTGCATAGCTCATAATTTTTTCTTGAGTAGCTTCCTTATTTTTTAGTATTTTTGTAATTTTTCCCTCTCGCATGACAATTATGCGATGTGACAAAGAAAGTATTTCAGGTAATTCTGATGATATTAAAATAATTGCAGTACCTTCTTCAGCTAATTTATTAATAATTTCATACATTTCTGATTTAACTCCTACATCAACACCTCTCGTAGGTTCATCTAGAATTAATACTTTAGGCTTTGAAAGTAACCACTTAGAAATTATACATTTTTGCTGGTTTCCACCTGATAATTCTTCAATTAATTGTCTTCCTGAAGTTAAAATAATATTAAATTTATTTATGTAATCATTTGTCATTGTAGAAACAGTTTTAGAATTAATAAGACCTATACTATTGGATATCTCTTTTGGTATCGCTGACGTTACATTATCCTCTACAGCAACGGGTCCAAAAATTCCCATTTGTTTTCTATCTTCAGGTACATAAGCAAAACCATTATTAATTGCTTCATTAGGTGAGTTATTTACAATAGTTTCTCCATTGTAAATTATTTCGCCTTTATCAAATTTTTCTGCTCCAAAAATACTTTTTGCTACTTCTGTTCTCCCAGCTCCAACTAATCCAGCAAATCCAAGTATTTCTCCTTTTTTTAAATTAAAAGAAATGTCATTAAATTTTTTTGATAAAGATAAGTTTTTAACATTTAAAATATATTCATCATTTTTAATAAATTGATTTTCTTTAACTTCTATTTCTTCAATATTTCTACCAATCATAAATTTTATAATTTCTTCATTTGAAACTTCATTTATATTTTTTGTAGTAATCAAATCACCATCTCGAAATATCGTTACTCTATCAGATATTTGTCTAATTTCTTCTAAACGATGACTAATAAATATAATCGCCATTCCATTAGATTTAAGCTTATTTACAATATCAAATAATTTACCAACTTCATTTGGTGTTAATGGCGATGTAGGTTCATCCATAATTAATACTTTTGAATTTTTAGAGAGTGCTCCAGCTATTTCTATCATTTGTTGATCAGCAATAGATAAACCTTCCATAATTATTTTTGGATCAATTTTTAATCCAATAGATTCTAATATTTCATTTGATTTATTATTAATGTCTTGCCATTTTACTCTAGAAAAATTGTTACCTTCCATATGTCCCATGAATATATTTTCTGCAACAGACAGGTGCGAAAAAGATTGTGGCTCTTGATGAATTAATGAAACACCATTTTTTTGAGCTACTATTGGTGATGTAATATTTACTTGTTTTTCATCAAGAAATATTTTTCCCTCGGTTGGTGTATAAACACCACTTAATATTTTAACGAATGTAGATTTACCGGCACCATTTTCCCCAACAAGAGCGTGAACTTCGCCCGGTTTTAAGTCAAAGTCTACATTTCTCAAAACATTAACACCACTGAAGGTTTTCCCGATATTATTAGTCTTAAGTTGCATATTTTTGTTTAATTTATACTTCTATGATAGTTTTTTTAGAATAATAAGTGAAAATTTCAAATTATTCTTGATAAAAATTAGATTTTATTCAAAATGTTATTAACATTTCAATAGGAGGAATAATGAATAAACTATTCAAGATTATTTCTGTTAGTATTCTTGGTTTGTTACTAACAACTGGTGTTTTTGCAAAAACTGAAGTTGTATACATTCCAAAAAATACTGGTAACCCATATTTTGATTCAATTATTAAAGGATTTGAAATTGGGGCAGAAAAATATGGTTATAATTTTTCAACAGTAGCTCCAGCTACAGCGGATGCTACTTCTCAATTACCATTTATAAAAGCTGAAATACAAAGAGGCGTTGACGTTATTGCAATTTCGCCAAACTCAAATGATGCTCTTAATACTGTTTTTGATCAAGCAAGAAAAAAAGGTATTATTATTATGGTAGTAAATGGAGATATACCTGGCAGTGAAGCTCACAGAGATTTAGCTATTATGCCAGTTGATTTCTCTACAGTAGGTACTGCACAAATGACATTAATGGGTCAATTAATTGATCACAAAGGTCAATTTGCAATTTTAAGTGCAACAACTGATGCACCTGATCAAAACACATGGATTAAAGATATGGAGGAAAATATCATTGGTAAAGGTATGTTCTCTGATATGGAATATTTAGGTGTTGTATATGGTGATGATGATCCACAAAAAAGTACTACTGAAGCTGAAGCTCTTCTTGCTAAATATCCAGACTTAAGAGGAATTATTTCACCAACTACAGTTGGTGTTGCGGCTGCTGCACAAGTTGTAGAATCTGCTGGCAAGTGTGATCAGGTTCAAGTTACTGGACTTGGAACTCCAAATCAAATGAGACCATTCCTAAAAAGCGGTTGTGTAAAAGCATTCCAATTATGGGATCCATCTGTTGAAGGAGAAATCGCAGGTTATCTATCTGTACAAATGGTTGAAAATGGTATGAAATTATCAGAAGGTATGACAATCAGTGTTCCAGATCAAGGTGATGTTGTAATAAATGCAAATAATTTAATTTATGCAGCACCAATGCTTGATTTTGTTCCTGACAATATCGATAATTTTAACTTCTAAATTAATGATTTGAAGAGCAATAGAAATATTGCTCTTCAGACTTATAAGTGAAACATGGATAATATTCCAATAGTAGACGCTCATCACCATCTATGGGATTTAGAGAATGAAAAAACTAAATATTCATGGTTAATGGTATCTGAAGGAGAAGCATTTTTTGGTGATTATGGAGCTATAAGAAAAAGTTATTTATTAGATGATTATTTAAATGATGCGAAAAACCAAAATTTAATTAAATCTGTTCATGTACAAGCTGAACACGATGATGATAGTCCTGTTAATGAAACAGAATGGCTACAAAGACTTGCGGATAATCATAATGCAAAATTACCAAATGCTATTGTTGCATTTGCAGATTTCTCAAAATCTAATGTAGCTGATATTCTAGATCAACATCAAGAATTTAATAATACACGTGGTATTAGACAGATTTTATCATTTAATTCAGATGAACCAAAATATTCACACGCACCAGAAGATTATATGAAAAATACAAAATGGTTAGAAAATTTCAAAAATATGAAAAACAGAAATTTATCATTTGATATCCAAGTTTATCCTCACCAGATGGATGACTCTTTTAATTTAGCAAAAAATAATGCTGATATCTTATTTATATTAAATCATACTGGTGAACCATGCTATCAATCTGAAGAGTACATTCAATATTGGGAAGCTAATATGAAAAAGATTGCAAACTGTGAAAATATGGTGGCAAAAATTTCTGGTCTTGGAATGTTTAACCCAAGCTGGACAATCGATAGTACAAAAATTTTTGTTGAGAAAACTATAGAAATATTTGGAATTGAAAGATGTATGTTTGCATCAAACTTTCCAGTTGATAAAATTTTTAATACTTTCGATAATTATTGGAATTCTTTTAAAACAATTACAAAAGATTATTCCGAAAATGAAAAAACAATGTTATTTTCATCAAACGCTGAAAAATATTATAGAATTTAATTATGTCATCAAAAATTAAAGATGTAAGAGCAAAACTTTATACTTGGAAAGGTCCTATTCAAGCAATACATGATAATTTTTGCACTAGTGCAGCAGACTTACTTAATAAAGAAAATATAAGTGCAGATGGAATGTCAACTTTCAAATTTTTAAGTTGGTTGGTAGTAGAAGTTGAAACTGAGGATGGACATATTGGTCTTGGTAATGCAGCTCTTTCACCAAAACCTTGTAAATCTGTAGTAGATAATTACTTAAAACCTGCAATAATTGGTGAAAGTGTTTGGGATTATGAACACATTTGGCAAAAGATGTATAGACAAACTTTAGCTTGGGGAAGAAAAGGTGTGGGGATGACAGCAATTAGTGCAGTAGATATAGCTATATGGGATGCACTAGGAAAAACAACTAAACAACCAGTCTACAGACTGCTTGGTGGTAAAACAAAAGAAAAATTACCTTGCTATGCCAGTAAATTGTATAGCCAACCTCTTGATACATTAGCAAAAGAAGCGCAAGATTATTTAGATCAAGGATTCAAAGCTATGAAACTGCGTTTTGGTTGGGGACCAAAAGATGGTGCTGAAGGAATGAACAAAAATATTGAATTAATTAAAACAGTTAGATCAGTAGTTGGTGATAATGTTGATTTGATGGCTGATGTTTATATGGGCTGGACATTTGAATATGCAAAAAGAATGATGCGATTAATTGATAATGAAAACTTAAGATGGTTAGAAGAGCCTGTAATAGCTGATGATATTGATGGATATGCCGATTTAAAAGCTTCCTGCAGAACACCTATATCTGGAGGTGAGCATGAGTATACTCTTTTTGGATTTAGACAACTTTTAGAGAAAAAAGCAATAGATGTAGTTCAATTTGATACAAATAGGGTTGGAGGAATCACACAAGCACACAAGATTTGCGCTTTAGCAGAGGCATTTCAAATTCCAGTTATTCCTCATGCAGGACAAGTGCACAATTTTCATATATCGATGAGTAGTATTAATGCTCCTATAGTTGAATACTTTCCGTTTTGGCCAGTAGAAATAGGTAATGAATTGTTTTGGTATATTTTTGATGGAGAACCACAAGCTAAAAATGGATTTATTGAACTAGATGATAAAAAACCAGGTCTCGGTATAGAATTATCACAAAAATATCTTAAAGACTTTGATATTGAACTTTAATAAATCAAAATTTTCCTAGATCATCAGCAAATTGTTTTGCTAAATCAGTACCGAATTTAGTTGGACTTAAACTAGGACTTCTGTCATAAATTTTTTTAACACCCATTCTGTATGCGCATATTCTTTTTCCATAACAAGTTAAAGAATCGATAGATTGCATTGAAAACACAATGGAGGGAAGTATTTTTTTGTAAACCTTTCTAGCTTCACTGATTTTTTTTTGTTCTAGTAGTTTGTAAATTTTTATAAATATATCAGTGCCCTCTAATGAAGGTATTATACCTTTACAACCTGCTAAAAAATTATCAATTATTTCCTGTCCTCCTCTACCATTAAAAACACTTAAATTTTTAGGATACCTACTAATTTCATTTTGTATTAGTACTGCAGCAGATTCACCTTTGATAGCTCTAAAATTAGAAAATTTTTTATAAAGTTTTAATATTTGATGTGACTCTAGACCAACGCCAATATATTCTTTAGCATTCTGAATTCCAACTAAAGTTTTTTTATCTACAAAATTAATTATCTGATCAAAAAAATCATAACAGTCTTTATCTGTAGTTTTTTTATTTAATAAAGGTTGAAGAACAATCCAATTAGCATTATTAAATTGTGCTACACCTATTAATTTTTTATATTCATTAAAATTTTTTCCAGATATAGTAACAACTACAGGTATAGAATTATTTGTAATATCAGAAACAAGTTCAATTATTTTTTTTTTTTCTGAAAATTCCAATTTATTAACTTCTGTAGCAAGACCTAGACAAGCAATACCATTAGATCCTAATTGTTTTATTAGTGATATTTGATCGCTCATCAATTTAATATCTATTGTATTGTTTCTATTAAAGAAACAATATGTCATAGGTATAATACCTTTAATCATTTTAAATTTTTTTTGAAAGTTCTTCATTGTATGCAAAAACTGCAGGACTGCCTCCAGTTAAAATGAAAATTACGTTTTCTCCCTTTTTGATAATCCCTTTTTTTACATAGTCAATTAATGCAGCAAATCCTTTAGAGGTATAAACAGGATCTAAAAATAGTCCTTCTTTTTTTGCTAAAAGATTCATAGCCGCAATTCCATCTTTTGTTGGTACACCATATTTTTCACCTACGTAATTGTTGTCGTGATTAATCATATTTGAATTAAACTCTAAATTCAGATCGAGCATTTTTGCTCCCTGATTACATATTCTGGCAATGTCCTCTTTAATATTCATATCCCAATAAACAGGAGATATACCCTGTATTCTAGTAGACCAATTAAGTACTCTTGCACCAAGTTCACAACCAGCTTGTGTCATGTTGGCTGCTGTTACAAATAGATGATCTGCAATAAAATTTTGGTTTTTCATTTGTTTATCAATTTCAGCCATAGTATTTGCATAACTAATACCTGCAAGAGTGGTATCTTCTTCTCCAAAACCACCATAGATTAATAGAGGTTTTCGACCTTCTTTTTTTAGTTCGTCATATTTTTTGTCTAAATGTTTTGGGATATCCTCTAAATTTTCTCCATCAACTACATCAACATTTGCTCCTAGGATGTTATATAACAAAAAGTTACCTTGCATTAATTTACCTTTAACTCCATGCATCAAAACAAGATAACTATCTAAGTTTAATTTATTAGCAGCTGCTACTGCTTGACGACAAAAATTTGATTGAGATGCAGCTCCAGTTAAAATACAATCATACTCTCCAGATAAAGTTTTAGCCATTATAAATTCTAGATGTCTTGTTTTGTTCCCTCCAAAAGCTAAAGCGGTGCAATCATCTCTTTTTATATAGAGATTTATATTTAACTCTTTAGAAATATTAGGAGCATATTCAAGAGCAGTTGGTAGTTGTGCTAAAAGAATTCTTGGAATTTTATTTATTCTCGAAACTAATTCTTCAGGTGATAACGGATTAAAATTACTATTCATTTTACAACTGATCTTTATAATTTTTTAAAATTAATGACTATGTCTTTTTACTTCTGCACCTCTTTTGCCAATTAGAAAATCAAGATCTGCGCCTTTATCGGCTTGCATAACATGATCTATATACATCTTTTGATAGCCTCCAGATATTTCAGGTAAAATTGGATTATAATTATTTAAACGATTTTTAATTGTTTCTTCGTCAACATTTAAGTTCATAGAACCTTTATTGACATCTATTTCTATTAGATCACCATTTTGAACCGCTGCTAACGGGCCTTTTACAGCTGCCTCAGGGGCAGTATGTAGGATTACTGTTCCATATGCTGTTCCACTCATTCTAGCATCAGATATCCTAATCATGTCCCTAACACCTTTCTTTAAAAGTTTTTGTGGAAGACGCATGTTTCCAACTTCTGCCATACCAGGATAACCTTTTGGTCCACAATTTTTCAAGACTAATATAGAGTTTTCATCTACTTCTAAATTTGGATCATCAATTTTTTCATGAAATTCTTCTACACTTTCAAAAACAACTGCTTTTCCAGTATGTTTCATTAATTCTGGTGATGCAGCAGATGGTTTAATGATTGCACCATTTGGAGCAATGTTTCCTTTAAGAATTTTAATGCCTCCATTTTTTGTTAATGGATTGTCAAATTCTTTTATAACTTCATTATTCCAACATTTAGCATCTTTGTTATTTTCACCAATACTTTTTCCATTTACAGTTAATGCATTTTCTTCTAATAATTTCTTTTCAAGTAATCTTTTTATTACAACAGGAACTCCACCAGCATAATAAAAATCTTCCATTAAGTATTTTCCAGAAGGCTGCAGATTGACAAGTGTCGGAATTCCCTCTCCACACTTATTCCAATCTTCTAAATCTAGATCTATTTCCATTCTTCCTGCAATAGCTGCTAGATGAATAACAGCATTTGTTGAACCACCTATTGCACCATTAACTTTTATTGCATTTTCAAATGATTTTTTTGTTACAATATTTGACATAGTTATATTGTCTTTAACCATTTCAACAATTCTTTTTCCTGACATGTGAGCTAAAGCGTATCTTCTAGAATCAACTGCTGGAATTGCTGCATTTCCAGGAAGGGACATTCCTAATGCCTCAACCATTGAACCCATTGTTGATGCTGTACCCATTGTCATACAATTACCTTTTGATCTGCTCATTGAAATTTCTGCATTGATAAAATCTTCTTCTGTAATTACACCTGCGTTTAAGTCAGCATCAAGTTTCCAAACTCCCGTTCCAGAACCAATAGTTTCCCCCTGATGATGACCATTAAGCATTGGACCACCTGAAACTCCTATTGTTGGAAGGTCAACACTTGCTGCACCCATCATTAATGAAGGTGTTGTTTTATCACAACCCATTAATAGTACGACTCCGTCTATAGGATTGCCCCTTATTGCTTCTTCAACATCCATACTTGCCAAATTTCTAAACAACATAGCTGTAGGTCTTAAATTAGATTCACTTGCTGAAAAAACAGGAAATTCTAGTGGAAAACCACCAGCTTCATAGACACCTTTTTTAACAGACTCAGCTATCTCTCTAAAATGACCATTACATGGTGTTAGTTCTGACCAAGTATTGCAAATTCCAATTACAGGGCGTCCATCAAATAAGTGATTGGGATGCCCTTGATTTCGCATCCAACCTCTATGAATAAATGTATCTCTTCGATGTGATTTAGAATTATACCAATTAGAAGATCTGAATTTATTTTTTTTATTCATAAAAAAAGTCTTATCTAATTAAAGAAAAAAATCAAATTTTAAATTTATTATCTTCAATACCAGGGGTATTAACATTTAATGCAAATAAGCTGCCATCATATTTATTTTTACCTAAGTTATTAGCAGTAGTAATAAATAAAGTTTTAAGATCACTTCCTCCAAATACACAATTTGTTACGTTTTCAACAGGTAGCTGGTAAATTTGATCAACCCTGCCTTTTGGATCAATTTTCACAACACATGATCCACCCCAACGACAATTCCAAATAAAACCATCACTATCAATAGTTGATCCATCTGGAGCACCTCTTTCAAAATCAAAGAAATTTTTTTTATCTGATAAAACACCTTCATCTAGGTTAAAATTGTATTCTAGTAATGATCCCTCAGTTGTGTCAGTAAAATAAAATTTTGTGTTATCAGGACTCCAAACAAATGTGTTAGGTATACCAAGATTTGTTTCAACAATATTTAATTTATTTTCTGATAAACAATATAAAGTTCCAGATTTAGTATTTAAAGGCTTTCCACTTCCATCGTTATTAATGTTATTTTGCATCGTCCCAAACCAAAGCCTGCCTTTAGCATCTGATGCACCATCATTAGATCTATTTGATGAAATTTTATCTTCAACATTAATTATTCTTTCATATTTTTTAGAATGAAAGTTAAATTTATTTACTCCACAATTTGATACTAAAGCAATTTCATTCTTAGAGATTATTGATGTCGCTGTAACAAATTCAGGTAAATCAAAAGTTTCTAATTTTTCATTGTCTAAATTAATTTTGAATAAAACTGATTTTGGTTTAATATCTACCCAAAGTAAACTTTGATCAATTGAAGACCAAGTAATACCTTCTCCTAAACTATTTTTTACATCTTTATATAATTCGACCTCACTCATATTTTAGATCAATATAATAAAATTTAGAATTTATGAAGATAGGATTAGAGGTAGTGAGCTTTATCTTTAATACGAGCCATTACTTCTTTTGTTGCTTCTTCAGATCCGTCATGAAATGTACCCATTAGTTTGTCTAAAAAACTAGTATTTCCTCCTGAGTAATTACATTCAAAGTATTTGTGATGAATATAGTGCATATAATCACCCGTTGGTATTGATACACCATTTTTGAAAGTCATCTTTTCATATCCAGTATGTCCAGGTGTAGGAGCTAATCCAGCATGAAAAACATGATACATCGCAACAAGAGGATGTGAAGGGATGATCCAATGAACTAAGATACCTGAAAAATATAGTATGTGCTCTATTGGATGCATTGACATACCTGACCAAGCACCAGTATTCGTATTACGGTGGTGAACTTTATGAGCGATTTTATAAAGTGGTGCCCAGTGCAATAATCTATGAGTTAAGTAAAAATGTGCGTCTCTTATAAATGGAACAAGAAAGAACATGAAACAACAATATATTGGATAAGCCTCCCAACTTACATATGGGATTATTTGATTTGCAAATGCCCAAAATGTAATTACTTCGTATGCTGTCCATAATGGAATAGCACTACAAAAAGTATAGAATAAGTTATCTTTAGTCTGATCATTAAATAAAAATGTTGAGTTGTTTTTTTCCAAAGGTCGTGGATTATATTTGAAGGAAGTTCCTTGTGTTTTCAGTCTTAAATGAAAGAAGCCTGTCCAAAGCAAAATAATAACTGCATTTCTAAAGAATATATAGGATATCCATCCTATTTCAAAAGTCTTCATTGTTTCTAAGGAAGGAGTCAAAAAAAGATATGTAGCAACTGTTATTGCTGCAAAAACAAAAGTCCATGGAAAAAAAATTCCTGGAAATTTAAAAAAATACTTTAAAAATTTTATTGGATTAAAAAATATATCTTTAGGTGGATTAATACTAATTGTGCCAAAAGGTTTCCAATGACCTCTTTTATCTCTTGTACCGAAATCATTATCATTCAATCGATTACCCATAATGTGTTTATAGTATATTTTGAGTAAAAAAAAAGAGACTAAATTGTCGTATCTGGAACCTTCACATCAATAAAATAATTTTTATCTTTGGATTGCTTAAATATTGCTGGGATTATTGATCTATAAGCAGAAATTATTCCGTAATGAGGTTCAGGCATTTGATTTTTAACTATTTTGTGAAATTTTTTTAGATTATGGCATGGGATTTTTGGGAAAATGTGATGCTCAATATGATACTCCATATTTGAATACAAAAAACTAAAAAAGGGATTCATAATAACAGTTCTTGTGCTTTTTCTATGATCTTTAATATTATCAGCTAGTCCAGCATGTTGAGTCATGCCACAAATCATTAATATAGTATTACCATAAAATGGAGGTAAAATTATCATTATTATAGGTAGCCATGATTGAAACAAAACTGAAGATAAAATTACAAGGAACCAAAAACTTAAATATAATCTTGAACTATTAATAATTTTTTTTATTTCCTTTTCAGGCACTGTAACTTTTACAACAGGAGTAATTATCCCAAATGAATGTTTAATAATTTCAAAATGTGTAAAATGTCTTATTTTTTGAATATTAATTATTGGACCAAGTGGTAAAAAATTTAAAAGAAATCTAACAGGTTCTGTTGGTTTTGGACTATTATTTTCGTAATCATAGACTTCTTCATGTGTAAATATTGTGTAAGTGTGGTGATGAAAATGACTCCACTTCCATCTTACTGCTTCAAACCCCCCAAGCAAAGAAGTTATATGATAAAAAAATTTATTTAACGATCTTCTTTTAAAATATGTTTCGTGATTTGTTTCATGTTGAATACTAATGATTTTACAATAAAAAATATTTCCATAAAGTAGAAGAGCAGGGATTGACCATAGAGTACCCCAACTTATAATACATAGATACCCACTTAATATTAAAGCAACAATAAATAAGGTTATATCTATTGTACCTTTTAAATCTGATCTCTTAGATAGTTCTTTTAAAGTTTTCTTATCTATATTTGGTTTATACCAATTTTTTAAATCAACTTCTCCTGCGAACATTAATCAAAATTTTTCTGAAAGTTTTAGAAATTTTTCAAATTCACCTTCGTCGATATTAACTGTGATTTTAGGATCATTAAATTTTTTGTTTACTGTGTCATCGTGAAACTCTTTAAAGGCGCTAACTCTTTCAGCTTGTAATTTTGCAAATTCTTTTTTAAAATCTCTATAAATTCTCGCATGTCTTGGAATTTTTCCTTGGGTATAGCCTAATACATCATTAGCAAATAAATACTGCCCATCACATCCAGAACCACTTCCCATTGAGAGAGTCATGATATCAACTTTTTTGGTAATAACTTCTGCAACTTTTGGAGGAACTACTTCAAGCTCAACTCCGATAGCTCCCGCTTCTTGTAACTCAAGCGTATGTTCTAAAATTCTGATAGCCTTATCAGCAGTTTTACCTTGTGCAACAAATCCGCCAATCCAAGTAGCATTTCCTGGAACTAATCCGACATGACTGTTAATTGGAACATACTCATCTCTTAATGCTCTAATCCATTTATAACTCCAATTACCGCCATAGATTACATCTGCTCCAATATCTAAATACTTATGTGATAATTTCATTGCTTCATATTCAGAAGCTACTCTTACTGCACCTCCAGATTGCATAAAGCAAGTTGGCGCAGCCTCACGAATTCTTTTAAGTTCATCAAAAGAATTATAAATACCAAATTGTGGAGCATCATGAGAAGTACAAATCATGTCAATGCCTGCCTCTTCAGCTGCTGCAGCTTCATCAGCATTATGTACAAACATTACACTTAATTGCCTTTTACCTTTGCATTGCAAATAATCGTAAACTGTAAGTTTTTTTCTACTCATAAAATCTCCAAAAAAATATTTAATCTATCTTAATGAAAATTTTGTCATTATCAACTTTAACTGGATATGTTTTTAAATCCTCACAAGCTGGTGGGCTTAAAGCTTCTCCGGATTTAATATTAAAAATTCCCTGGTGCATTGGACATTCAATTTCATCATCCATAACTAAACCATCTTCAAGATGTACCGCCTCGTGTGTACAAATTCCATCAGTAGCATAAAAACCATCTGTTAGCTTATACACACAAAAAGTTTTATCTTGATGATCAAATCTGATGAGATCCTCTTCTTCAATACTATCTGTAGACCCTACTTCAATCCAATTTTCTTCAGACATAGATCGTATATAATAGCTATTTTATGAAAATAAATACTAAATAATTAAATTGTTATTTTTGTATAAGTTTATTTAATTTTAGATTTTGATCTGAGAGAATTTGTTTATCTACAATGGTATCTTTCTCAGTTAATTTAGAAGTTATTCTAATGTCACGGCCTACTTTTCCTATGATTCCAACACCACATGCTCCTCTTATTTTATTATTTTTTAGGAAAAAATAAATAACACCATTATTAATATCATTACCTCTTTCGATGATTTCATCATACTCATCACAAATACCAGTCAGTTGAAGATTCAAATTAAATTGATCAGACCACATCCAAGGAATTGAAGTGTATTCTGTTTTTACTCCAGCAATATTTTTTCCAGCACATATTCCATGATTTTGTGCATGTTGATAAGACTCGAGTCGCATATTTCTTTCATAGAATGGATGATAAAAATTAGATACGTCACCTGCTGCATAAACATCTTTAATAGAAGTTTCACAAAATTGATTAGTTACAATACCATTATCAAGCTTTAAATTTGTATTTTCAAATAACTTTACAGTCGGGGTTGAGCCTATACCTGCAATTATAAAATCTGTTTCTATTAAAGAATTATCATTTAATAAAATTTCATAATCGTCATTTTTTTTAGTTATTTTTTCTATCTGTTTATTTAATATTATTTCATTTCCATGTTCTATATGAGTGTTTTGAACTAAATCAGCAATTTGTTTGGGTATAATTCTTCCCATAAGTTGATTACCAATTTCAATAACAATTACTTTCTTTTGAAGCTGAGATAAAGATGAGGCAATTTCTAAGCCAATGAAACCACCACCAATAATTGTTATTTTATTTTTATTTGAAACTATTTCTTTAATTTTTTTGGCTTCTTCTAAATTTCTTAGATAATAAATATCATTCTTTAAATTATTATCTAGAGTAAGTTTTTTATTTTCAGAACCTGTTGAAATAAGCAAACTATCATAAGAGTAAACATTATCATTTTTTGCAAAAAGTTTTTTATTTTCAAAATCAACTTTATTAATTGATATATTTTCAAATTCTATATTTTCATTTTTTAGTACGTCACTAGAATGAAAATAAAGATCTTCTGCTTTTTTTTTATCTAGCAAAAAATCTTTAGATAAAGGAGGTCTTTCGTATGGTAATAAATTTTCTTCACCTAAAATTTTAATATTTGATTTTGAATCATTTTGTCTGATCTCTCTAGCAGCATAGATTCCGGCTTGACCACCACCTAAAATTATAATGTTATTTTTCACTCAGTCTAAGCGTTGCTTGGAACAGATAATGGAATTTGATAGTCAGGATTTTTTGCTTGTTTTATGAGTGCTGGAATAATTTCTTTATAAGCCCCAAGAAGACCTTTTCTGGCAGTTGGTAATTGATCTTTAATCATAGCATGCAGCTTAGGTAAATTATGTGAGGGAACTTGAGGGAACATATGGTGCTCAACATGATATTCCATATGCCAATATAAAAAACTTAAAACTGGATTTAAATATACTGTTCTAGTTGTATACCTGTGGTCTCTTTTATCTTCTCTAAGTCCTGCGTGTTGAGTAAGACCCATAAGCATAACAAGGGTCTTTCCATAAAAATTTGGCAATAAAACATATAGAACTGGAAGCCAACTTTGAAAGTAAACTGAAGAAGCTATACTAATTACCCAAATAGAAAGATGACTCCACGCAGATAATCTGCATTTCCATCTTTCATTTTTTGGAATACAAACTTTCATTACATCAGTAGTTACACCAAATGCATGTTTTATAGTTTCCCATTGAAGAGAATTTTTAAAGAAAATAAAACCAGAGAATGGAATGTAATGAGAGAAAAACACAATCAAGTCAGTTGGTTTTTTTACATGTATTTCAAAATCTACAGGATCATTAAATTGAGTATAAGTATGATGATGATAGTGAGAATATCTCCATCTGATAGGTTCAAAATTATCCATGAAACTAGCAATATAATAAAAAAAATCATTCCAGAATTTAGATTTAAAAGCAGTTCTGTGACCAGTTTCATGCCAGATAGCATCGCTACATCCCCAAATATTTCCGTATATTATAAAAAATAATAATGACCACCAAGTGCCCCAAGTAACATACGCAAGATATCCAAAGAGAAACAGAGATGAAAAATAAATAATCATATGCTTAAAACCCTGCCAATCAGATTTCTTGCATAACTGCTTGAATTCTTTTTTATCTATATTTGCTCGATACCATTTACCTAAATCAACATCCATAATGAAAAAATAGCACTTTTTGATAATCTTATAAATATAAAAATTGCTTTAAATAGGTAAATAAGTGCGACTATTTTATCTATCAAAAGAAAGAAGGATTTAATTTGTAATAAGATCTTTAATACTTTAATTTAATTGTATTATTGATTTATTTACTTATAAATTAATGCATAAATTATTTGGAGGAATTATGAAAAAAATCTTTGCTGTCATTGCTTTATTTTTTGCTTTTGCATCTACTTCAGCAGTAGCAAAAAATGATTACAGCTGTGATAAGAAATTTATATTTTTCCCAGGTGGTCCTGAAGGTGGCCCATTTGGAACTATCGTTTACAATGGTGCAGTAGCTGCTGCTGAACACACTGGTTGTGAAGTAGATTACTACTGGTCACAGTGGAACTCAGAAATCATGATTAAACAATTTAAAGAAGCTGTTGCTTTACAGCCTGATGGAATTGCAATCTATGGTTTTCCAGGAGACGCTGCTATGAGACCTATCATTCAAGAAGCTAGAGAAATGGGTATAGTAATTACTACTATGAATACACCTCTTCCTGATCTTGAAGCAGAATATAAAACTGAAGGATTTGGTTATGCAGGAGCAGATCTATTCGATGCTGGATTTAATCTAGGTAAAAAAGCTGTTGAAGTTTGTGGTCTACAAGCTGGAGATAAAGCTTTTATCTGGGGTCTTGCAAGTATGCCAAACAGAGGAGAAAGAACTAAAGGTGCAATAGCTGGTGTTGAAGCAGCAGGTGTTGAAGTAGTTTATCAAGAAATTCCTGATAATGTAAACTCAGATGCATCTCAAGGAACCCCTATGTATGTTGCTACTTATAGTGCAAATCCTGATATCAAAATGGCTATTACAGATCATGGTGGATTAACTGCAAGTTTACCAACATATATGAAGGCTGCAGGTCATGGTACTGAAGAAGTATGTGGTGCTGGATTTGATTTATCAGCTCCAATTGTTGACGGAATTAATTCTGGATACATTGACGTTGTAATTGATCAACAACCATTTATCCAAGGATATATGCCAATTGTTCAGTTATTCCTAAGTACAAAATATGGAATGGCTGGATTAGCAATGGATACTGGTGCTGCATTTGTTACAGCTGATAACGTTGATGCTGTTGCTCCATTAGCAGCAGTACAAATCAGATAAATTAAATATTATAGCCTGCCTTATTTTATAAGGCAGGTTTATTTTTATGGCTGAAGAACTCTTAAAATTACAAAATATTTATAAAAACTTTGGAAACGTCAAAGTTTTAAAAGATGTAAATATCAAAATAAACAAAGGTGAAGTAGTAGCTTTAATCGGTGATAACGGAGCTGGAAAATCTACACTTATTAAAGTTATAACAGGAGTTCATAGTCCAAACTCGGGAAAAGTTTTTTTTAAAGAAAAAGAAGTACAAATTAAATCAGTTGCTCAATCTAGAAAAATGGGGATTGAAGCAGTGTATCAAGAAAGAGCATTATGTGATCAGCAAGAATTATACAGAAATATCTTTGCAGGAAGAGAGATTACAAATTCATTTGGTTTTTTGGATATAAAAAAACAAAGAAAAGAAGCAGAAAAAATTTTACGCGACTATATAGGCTTTACTTCAAAAGCTATAACAGTTGACTCTCAAGTAATGGGACTTTCTGGTGGTGAAAAACAAGGTGTAGCTTTTGGTAGATCATTGTATTTTAATTCTGATTTAATCGTATTAGATGAACCAACAATG